>NZ_CP159197.1:0-79088 GCF_040435955.1 Sulfitobacter sp. TCYB15 | reverse complement strand
TATCTCGGAGCTCCGTGCCATGGGTGCTGCCACTGACGCTTGCTACGGTGAGGGGCACACCGTAGCAAATGCCAGCGCAGACGAAAGTCTACAAGCTGTCGAACAGCAATCAGATACAATGGATCCCCGCGAACTGACCGCCACAAACGGACAAAATGTCCGGCACATAGAGTCTACAACAAAAGATATTAACAAATCTGCTACTAAACCAACGGAACAAGATGAACAAACGTCGCAAACTCAGGCCGAGATGAACCGTGACCCAGATAAAATGGCTTGGGAAGACTTCACCCATGTAGCAGGACTTTTCCCGGTCCCTCCTCACTCAGGGGAAACCCTTACCCGCGTTCTATATGATCTAGGTAAACTGCTTAGAGTGGGACAAGACAGATTGAAACGCGGCATCCAAAAGGCGGGCGCAGGCAAACTACTTCTAGTCTTCGACTACCTGTTAGCCCGCGCCGGTACGATTAAGCACCCCGATGCCTATTTTGAAAAAGTGCTATGCACACAACTTGACCGCATATGAGTTTCTTGACCGCGGTCAAGAAACTTCACAGCGTTAGATGGCATGTCAGTTTAAGGTGACCGAAGGTGATTGCTATCGTGGGTCGCTACCGGGATGGATCATAGAGAAGATCCGGTCACCACTCTCCAGGCTAAGTTCTGTTGAATATCAAGGCATACGTAAGATCTAAGTTCTTATGATCCATTCTACCGTGCTGCACATATAGGAAAAGAAGTAGCTTACACCAAAGTGTCTTTGGGCTTTTGTATCCTTACGAGATAATTTTTACAGGGGCGTACTGCCCGCTGCAGATGTTGAAGGAGCATCCCAAATTTGGATGCGACGTCCCTGCCCCTTATAAGAACTACTACCCGATAAGGAACAACGGTAGAGTACCTAATAGCTTCCCCCATGAACTCTTGGTGGTGTACTTCGGTAGTCCAAGTGCGCTTGAAATGCTGCGAACGAGATATACCAGTGAAACGTGGGTTCTGCTGCCGTGCCCATAGGATGGACCGCGGTCTAGCTGGGTAAAGACATTATTTAATTCTAAGGTCCGACGGTGGGGCGATAAAAGCCCTCGACTCCGACATTGACGAATGAGCCCTTTCAAATCACGAAAATTTAAATCTCAGTTTAATCCTGCAGAGATAATTTGACCGAGCATTCAAGAACACAATGCAATTTCAAATTTCTCATACAAGGAAATACCATGACCAACGACTTCAATATCTCGCCAAAAACAACCCATATTGAGTTACCGAAAACTCTCGTTCTTGTCCTTCCTGGGAGTATGTTTGGATCAGCGGAATCCCAATTGGGGCGTAAGGCGCGCGAATATCGCAATGCAGTTGCAGAGGAAATACTATCACACGACGGGCACTTTGCGGTGATCGATGGCTTTCTATCGGATGAAATCCAAAGCGGGTTTGACGACGTAATCGAGAAGGGGCTGTCCAATGCTATTCTCGCTGCCGAGCGCATGGGGTATCCGAATTCGATTTCAGCAGTTCGTATGTATGGCTGCGACACGGGCGAGGTAGCTTATGATGGCTGGCAGGAAAATCGTTCATGTTGCATGGATAAATATTTCGATGGACCAGATGACGCAGCGCAGTTCTTGAGTAGGCATCTCGAAACTTCCGAGATCACGGTAACTGGTGCTTGGGCAACACTAGATGACAGCTCCGGTTGCGTGAACGGGGTTGCACAAACTCTAAGGTCCCTTATGCCAAACATTCAGGTGCGGATTAGCGAAACAGCGATCTTCGAAGAATATGAAGATGGAGAACTCGACGGACAACCGGTCTTCAATACTTTGAGATGACACTGGCCAATTCCCACGCCCTGAACGATTGATGATCATACCAGGTACAGGGAATTAAATAACTATCTGATAAAGCCCTGCAGATGCGGTGTCAGCACTGCTGAACTTTATTCAGCTATCAAATATCTTGTGCTTTGCGCTTTCCATAATGCACCTATAGGTTGCATTTAAATTGTTCCGCCTTAGTAAATGGAACTCGAAACCGCGGGAATTTAGTGAGCAGTGGTGTAATCACGTAGCGCAAACTTGCGTGATTATAGCCTTCGGTTGCCTCAGATTTAAGTTCCTCCATCGCTGACGTACTGAATAGCCCCTAGATTTGTAGACGCTTTCTTCCCTAACTTTGAGGCAAGGAGGCCGTTATGGGGAAGCCAAATTTCAGTGGAGATTTCAAGCGCGATGCAGTCCATCAGATAACAGTGCCGGGGTATGCCGTTCGCAAGGTTTCGGAACGGTTGGGCGTCAGTACATATTCACTCTACAAATGGATGAAGCTCTACGCAAAAGCTGCGTCACAGACTGGACCTGTCGCGCTTTCGTGCCGCCCCAAGTGCTCGTTTAGGCCACCTTGCGTTCAAAAGCGACAGGGCTTTTCCAACCCAATGCTGAGTGTCGGCGTCGCGGATTGTAGAAGCCGTTGATGTACTCAAAGATCGCTATCTCAGCTTGCCTGCGCGTTTCCCATGACTGCCGCCATATCAGCTCGGCTTTTATGGTTTTGAAGAAGCTCTCAGCGACCGCATTGAAGCTCCTATATTCGTCAAGCCTTGATCTGGGACGATTTTGGGACGCAAAGCTGGCTATAAATTTCGCGCACGATGTAGCGTTTTGGGCAACGAATAATCTCGCTCTTGCTCTTCCCGTCTTTTGTGCGTTTCTTGACATAAGCCAGTGTCGGTTCGTGGCGTCGCATCCTGACAATGGCAACACGATAGAGGGCAGCATTGGCCTGGCGATTGCCGCCCCGGTTCAGTCGGAACCGATGTGTTTTCCCACTCGATGCCGGAATGGGACAAACCCCGCAAAGCTTAGCGAAGGCAGCCTCTGATCGAATGCGTGTTGGATCATCGCCAACGAGGATCAGCATCTGTGCGACCGTCAAAGTGGCAATGCCGTGGGATGCCATTAACTCTGGTGCGCGTTCTGTGACAAGCCGTTCCAGTTCCTTATCGTGCGCAATAATCTCTTCGTGCAGCCACAGCCAACGACGCGCCAATGCACGCATGGCGGCTTTAGCAGAGGCCAATGGATTGTCGATATCACCAGGTCGAAAGGCGGCGATGTGCCGGATTAGTGCGATTTTCCCACGGATATGATTCAGTGCGTCGCGCAAATCGGCGGGTGCATTTATGATCAGTGTTTTCAGGGTGACCATTGCCTGCGAGCGCGATTTAACTGCGGTATCACGTGCAATCTTCAGATGGCGAATCATTTCTGATGACCCCGTCTGTGTCTTCGGTCGTGCCGTAGCTTGCCCAGAAAGAACGGAACGTGCGGCACCTTCCGCGTCCAAACTATCTGTCTTGCCCTGCGTGTATCGCAGTTGCCGATTTGGACGCGTGACCTCAATGACATTGTGGCCGTGGGCGAGCAACGATCGCGAAAGACCTGCGCCGTAAGAACCGGTGCCTTCAATCCCGAATGCCTGAACTTTCCCAAGAGACTGAGACCAACGCTCCAATTCTAAATACCCCTTCGGATTGGTTGGAATGGAGAGCGTCGCTAAGCGGGTGCCTTGCGTATCAATCGCCACAGCGACGTGGCTGGCCTTGTGCGTGTCGATGCCGATAATAACTGGGTGTGTGGTCTTCATGATGCCCTCTTTGCTAAGAATGCCCAGGCACCGATCCGAGGGGACAGGACTGTGATGGGGCGTACCCGTCAGGCTCCTATAAGGTCACATCTCGCCCGTTGCCGGGGCGACTTGATGGTCGACACGTCAACGCAATGACACGCAGTCAATCGTAACATGGGTCAGGCCATCAAGCCGCAATACCATACTCACAATCATAGCAATTTCCCTTGCCAGACATCGACACCTTGAACCCGTGCTGGCGCAGGATCTTCTGGTAGTCGTGCGAACAATATTGCGACCCACGATCCGTGTGATGGATGCAGTCCTTGGGCGGCTGACGGAACGCGATGGCCATCTTCAAAGCCCTGATCGCAAGGTCGCGTTTCATCCGGTTCGAGACCGCCCAGCCAACTACACGCCGTGAATGCAAGTCCAATATCACAGCCAAGTACAGCCACCCCTCGCGCGTCCAAATATAACTGATATCGCCTGCCCACTTTTGGTTGGGCGCATCAGCGTTAAAGTCACGATCCAGCAGGTTTGGCGCGATATTGAACTTATGATTGCTGTCCGTTGTCGCCTTGTATTTACGAGTTCTTACGACCGATATGCCGTTCTGACGCATCAGCCTGCCTACGCGGCGGTGCCCTACATTCAGACCAATTTCCTTCAGCTCTTCGATCGTACGCGGCCTGCCACTCTCGGGACATTGCTGCGCAATACCCTGCCGTGCAGTGCATAACTGCCCAAACTGAGACGGGATTGTTCTTTGATATGGGCCAGCGTAACCAAATCAGACCGCTGCCTGCGGCTGGCTGGACGGCTACGATGCGCCCGCAAACCACGCGGGCTGACTGCCATAACCCGGCACATCAGATTGATGGAAAATGTTGTTCGGTGTTCTTCAATGAACTTAAACCTCACGGCTTTTGGCTCGCAAAGAACACCGTGGCCTTTTTTAACACTTCCCGCTCCTCCTTGAGAATGCGGTTCTCACGACGCAAACGGTCATTCTCTTCGGCAAGGCTAAGATCCTCTTTTGACACCACATCCGTGTCTCGATGTGCAGTGATCCATTTGTTCAGCGTCGACATGCCGACGCCCAGATCGTCAGCCACCTGTTTGCGCGTCAGTCCACTGGTTAGCGCGATACGCACCGCATCAGCGCGGAATTCATCTGTGCGTTTCAGTCCCATAGTTAGTCTCCTTTGTTGCAGTAGATGCTATCAAAGGAGCGGCATCAAACCGCGACAGGTCCAGTCTGGCGACGCAAACCTAAGCGACGCGTCCTGATCCACACGGATCAAGGATCACAATACACCAGCAGGGACTGGGCGGCGTTTCTTCGGGCCCACAATATCGAACACTCGATGAGCAGGCGCGGGAATTGCCATGACAATGCGGTCGCTGAGAGCTTCTTCAACCTGCTCAAACGGGAACGCGTCCGGCGTCGAACATATAAAGCCCGCGTGCGGGACAGGCAGGACATCTTCGACTACATCGAAATGTTCTATAACCCGAAACGCAAACATGTCAGAAACGGTATGCTGTCGCCTGTCGACTACGAAAACAGAGTGCTCAATGTGAACCAAGAAGGTGTCTAGGAAACCAGGGGCTATTCATACCAGGTATTGTTCTGCACTGCTCTGTAAGTGCGACATCTACAAAACCCGTCTTATCCTCGTTAGAGCCAGCCACACACTTGGGACGATGCCACTGGTAGCTTTTTACTTTGTGTTAATGGGTCGTGACAATCTCCTACCAAGAGGGGGATCTGATATGACCCAAGCAAATGATCTCGATAAATCACCATTTAAAAAGCTAAAGCTTGAAACGGCAAAACTAATCTTGGCAGGTTTTCGGCGACCGGCATACGCGGGTGTTTTGCAGCGGCATCCAAAACAAGCGACCTATGCATGCGACTTGCTGATGGATGCCATAGGAAGAAAAATTCAAGTCAAAATCGCAGGTGGCTTATCCGAGAACCGCTTGTGCTGTTGTGCTGCAGTTCATGGGCTACCCCACTTAATCTCACCGCTGACGCTGGATCTGATCCAAGAATCATCAGCTTCGTGCCCGGGGTATTTAGTAGGGGAGATTGCACTAAACCCAGCAAGGCTGCGGCTCACTCTTTTGCCGTTTCTAGGAAAATCTGATGACCGGACTTGGGTTTGTGTTCTTGAGCATTGGATGGACGGGGCATGCTGATATGAGTTCAGATACCTTTCTAAATCTATCGATCTTAAAGGGGCGCGCGTCGTCGCTTAGTACTTGGAGCTTTGGTCTTCGCAGTAACAATCCTCACCCGACCACCAAGGGTGAACACTATGGGCAGAACCGTAATCATATAATTGCGGAAGGCATTTTGGAGAAGCCGGCCTCAAATGCTAAGGCTCTGGCGGAAACTGATCAAATTGCCGCAAAGGCAGCGCTGACATGGTGGCTGGCTTTCCTATGAATAGCCTAAAAGAAGCAGCCGCCGCCATAGCAAGTTCGAACCCAACGCCTTCGGAGCGTTTATTGAACGACAGTTTGATCGCGTACGCATTTGCGCAGGAAGCGAACCGCTTGTACGCTCCCGAAGACCTCATTGCTTCCGGTACGTGGCAGAAATATGAAGTGCGCGCTGCAGCTCTTGCTAAAAAAAGTCCGCGCGACAATCCGTATGAGGCCTTCCTTAGGATAGATAGGGCAGGGGGGTGGGAGACCGTTAACACCCGTCAAGCCCACAGATCTGCCTTGGTGCGCCTAGCTGCGCAGTCGGTAATCGAAGGTGCTCCCAGTTTCTGGAAACACTATATCTCGCAAAAACCAACAGCAAAGGCGACACTCCAACTCAACGAATGGCTTCGCAAAAGCAGTGATAGGGCGTTGGTTGCCAGATTTGTGGCCGCGCAACGCCCGCTTGATAAGACTGAATATGATAGTTTTCGGAGCGCGGTAAATTTTCTTGTGGCCCAACCCCCGGACCCATCACATCAAGCGCTAAGAAAAAACAAAAGTGATCGATCGGTAAAATCCAAAAGAAAGCCCAACGCCCAAATTGCGTCGTTGCGTGCGCTCAATAAGCATCAGGATCGTAAACGCAAAGCGGACCCGACCTATTGTTGGCTCGACACCTACTGGCGGCTTGTGCTGGCTGACGACGACACGGGCGATTTGCAGCGGGCAATGATTGCGACATTGATTTTGACAGGCTGCCGACCGGTCGAATTTTCATGCCGTTTAGGCGTTGAGGTTTCGATAGCGGATGTTGATGCGGCGAAAAGGCTTACGTTTAAAATTCACGGAGCAAAAACGGCTACGAACAAGGAGCTATCGGTAGAACCGAAGGGGCAGGCGATGCGCCAGATCACCTTGAGCTGTCACAGTCCTGAAGCGCTTTGGCTACACCGCCACATTTCGCGGTCCGCTGAAAGCCGTTTAGTATTTGGTCAAGCGGCGGATCCGTATTCATTATCTGGAAAGCTGCTATCGATAGCCGAACAGGAGCGGCTGTTGACCAATAGTCTTGGGAAACGCGTCAAGAAAATTGGTAGTCGCGCGTTCCCTCGTCTCAAGCATAACGTGACACCATATGTTTTTAGGCATGCATTCGCGGACGCGATGAAGACGGAAGGACGATTTGATGAACGGGCGAGGGCTGCGGCGCTAGGACAGCAAAGCACGCGTACGTTAGGGTATTACGGTGGGTCAAACCGGCGGCGGAAAACACAGTCGGTACGATCCCTACAGATTGTACGTATTGAAGCGAGCAGCCCTGTTCGAGAGTATTCCCGAAGCTTCCCAAACGACGTTGGAACGAATTCTCGCCCAAGGTTGTAAACTGTAACAGCCAAATTAAGCCGTCAGTGCCCAATAATTTCGGGTCCGCCTGAGCGGCAAAATATTCTCGCGGATATGTGCAAACTATATCTAGTGTATCACTCCAGACCCCATGGCTGACTATGGGCGTGTTTGGTTTGTCTAGACTTGGGAGCAATGCGCTCTATAAATTAACTACTGCAATACTCGCGGCCTGACCAAGCATGCTATAGAAACCGGTTTCTCAGTCATTGCAAAGAGAAAGCTGCTTCGCCTAAGGATATGACGGAGATCGCCTAGATAGATCCATATGTAACATATTGTAATGTGAATAACGTTACAATATGTTACAATTTATAATGATAGACAGTTACGGCAGGAAGAAATGGCAATCGACCAACAGCGGGTTTTCCAGGCGGCTGAACAATTGATCGAGCAAGGCACTGAGCCGACCAATAGGAACATTCGGGAAGTGCTTGGTGGTGGGTCACTTGAAACCATCACACCGTTACTCCGAGAATGGAAATTGCTCCAAGAGCAATCGGCAGACATACCAAACAGCGTTCACGTGGCCATGGATCATACTCTGAAGCGAGTATGGATCGAAGCTAAAGATCATGCAAAGCGTACCTTCGTTGGGGAACGAATGCTGTTGGAAGCACAGATATCAAAGCTAGAGGATGAGCTTCGTCTGGCTGATGAAGCCAAGGAAAAGACTGATGCGGATATCGCCAAGCTTCAGGAATCAATTAAAGCCGGTGAGGCCGCAGCTGAATTAGCGAAATCACAATCGGCGGAACGTATTGCTGATCTAAAAAGCGCTCTTTCTGAGACGAAGGAAGAAGCGAAAGAGGCAAGGAAAAGTGAACGGGATTTGAACAAACAATTGGTAGCATTGACGAAAGAGGCTTCGGAGTTGAGGGTTCTTGCCGATAAGGCGCAGGCAGATGCGGATCATGCCAATGCCAAACTGAGGGGCGACACCAAGTAGGCGAACCCTCGCCAGATGGGTCTTGTTCGCGGTCACAGCTGGCAGGAATGCCCAAAGATTAAAGTAGCCGTCTCCACCTCTGCGTCAAAATCCCCCAGTTCCGTTAAAACTCACCGGAACCAAACCCCGCAGCGCGTGTTATCTCTTCGGAAATAATGATCACGATATCAACGCTTTACCGGTCTCTTCAGTGCTGGTGAAGCTTCCCATAAATCATAGCTAAAGGTGTGAGTATGCAGACCAAGAATGACGCGATGAGTGAGCTTTGGCGGGTGCTGAGCGGGACGCAGGTGGCCTATGAGACGGCGCTGGAGGGCCTTGACGATGGCGCGGGTAAGGATCTGGTGAGCGAGATCACCGCTATGCGTAAGGAGAATATTGCTCAGGTTGAGGAATACCTCTCGGACGCGGGCATTGACACGAGCGCGCTGGAAGAACCGGATCGGGTCTATTCCGCGCTGGATTGGACCTCGGCCGGGATCGAGGGGCCTAATGGGGTCGAGGCGCAGGTGCGCAAGTACGAGGCGGATGTGCTGGACGCCTATGACCGCGCGATCGAGCCCTATGCAGCGGGGGATGCGCAACTGCAGTTCCTGACACAGCAGTATGAGGCGCTAAGCGAAAAGCTGGGCGGGCTGACGCCTGACCGCGCGGCGGCGTGATTTTGGTGAGCAGGCGTAAAACCTGCGCAATTTGAAACAACTTGTGGCAGCCTGATGCGGATCGGGCTGCCATTTCCTATGGGGCCGCCCGGCCTGAAGATGAGGGAGCATGGCGATGATATCAGCGATCCTTGGCATCTGTTTATTGCTGGTGGTGACAGCGGATGTCGTCATGTCGACGCTGGGGGTCGGGGCGAATGGTCCGCTCGCCCCACGGGTGGCGCGGGGGACGTTTTGCCTCATCTGTTGTTTGCCAAAACAGAATTGGGTGCATCGCGTCTGCGGCCCGCTTGTGGTGGTCAGCATCGGGGCGGCGTGGATCATCCTGATGTGCCTGAGCTGGACCCTGATCCTGTCGGGGCAGGCGGGGTCGGTGGTTTCGCAAAGCTCGGGCGCGCCGGCGGGTTTGCTGGAGAAAGCGATTTACGCCGGGCATCTGCTGTCGACATTGGGCGGCGGCACTTATGAGAGCAGCGGCGCGCTGTGGGGCGTGGTGGCGACGTTGATCGGCGTGTCGGGGATGGTGGTGCTGACCCTGTCGGTCAGTTTCGTCTACTCCACGACCCAAGCGGTTTCCACCGGGCGGGCCATTCTGGCGCTATCGGATGTGCATCCACCGGGGACAGCGCAGTTCAGCCAGATCCTGCTGCCGCAACTCGCCACGCTGGTGGCGCAGATCAAGGCCATTCCCTATGCGCTCTATTTCAGCACCGTGCGCGAAGAACGGCGCTTGCCGCAGAAGCTGGCGCAGCTGAGGGCGCATCCGGAGATGTCTGCGCAGGATAGGCGCAACCTCGACATTCTGCTGCGCGAGCTGCCGGGGTTGGAGCATGTGCCGCAGGACCAGTTCGACGAGACATTTGCAGACTGGGCCAAGGGCTACACCCTGCGCCCCGAAGAGGGGTAGGTTGCCTTACACCCCGCCGCCGCGGTCGGATTTCAGGTCTTCTCCTTGTTGATGGATCACCATCTTTTCCATTGGGTAGGGTCTAATAAGGCGGAATGCGTTCTCTGCTGGTCCGGTTAGCCAAGCCTCGTAATCGTCAGGGGCCAGGATCGCGGGCATCCGGTCGGGGTGGGTGTCCTTCACCAATTCATTCGGGGTCGTCGTGATCATCGAGGATGTGGTGAGCTCGCGATACTCCGTCCCGTAATTGCCCGCAAAGCTGCGCCAAATTCCGGCGAGGGCGAAGGGCGGGCGCGGGGTGTCGCCGGTCACGCCAAACCAGACATAGGTCGCCGGATCGCGCCCCTTCGCCTCGCAAAAGCTGGAGGCGGGGATCAGGCAGCGGCGCTCGGTAAAGCTGGTCTTCCAGAAGGGAGAGCTGCGCAGTTTATCATCCCGCGCATTGTTCACCGCCTTGCGCTGGATCGGCTTACCGGTTTTCTTGGAGGTTTGCGGCAGCACGAACCCCCAATGCGTGTTGCGTAACACGCGGTTGCCATCCTCATCCAGCGCCACGATGGGCGCCGTGCCCTTGGGAAAGATCGCAGTCAGCGGCTCTGCATTGCCCAGCTGGTCGTTTTCGGCGCGCACTTTGAACAGTTGCCGCATGAGGGTCGGGGCCAATGTATTGGCGTAGAGGTTACACATCTTCGGCGCTCCGTTTCCGGCTGTGAGGGGCTTGGGCGTTCTACCCTTACCACAAATTATGCAGGACATTCCCGTAAGGCGATCTAATTCAACCTTAGAGACACGCAAGTTTACGCGCATTAGAGACACATAATACGCCATAGGAATGGAGAGAGCATGACCGACCCCACGTCAGAAAACGGCGAGATAGAGACTGATTTCGAGGTCGGTCAGGACAATATCGACGGCAGCCTTGGCCCTATCGGCTTTGACATTCATAACCCTGTCTTCGTGATCTCGGGGATTACTTCGGTGGTTTTTGTGCTGCTCACGATGATCTTTCCTGATCAAGCGGGCGCGGTCTTTCTGGCGGTGCGTAATTTCGCCACCACCAAGCTCGACTGGATGTTCATGATTATCGTGAACTTCTTTGTCATCTTCTGCATCGCGCTGATCTTTCTGCCCATGTCCAAAGTCCGTTTGGGGGGCGAGGATGCGGTGCCGGAATATTCCTATCCGGCGTGGTTCGCGATGCTGTTTGCCGCCGGTATGGGGATCGGGCTGCTGTTTTTTGGCGTGCTGGAACCCGTCTATCACATGAACGTGTCGGGCCCGCTTGGGGTACCGTCGCCCATTGCCGCGGACGGGTCGATCATCGCCGAGAATGTAGAGGCTGCCCGCGCGATGGGGCTGGCCGCGACCTTCTATCACTGGGGGCTGCACGGTTGGGCGGTCTATGCGATCATGGCGCTGGCCTTGGCGCTGTTCACCTATAACAAGGGTCTGCCGTTCTCGATCCGGTCCTGTTTCTACCCAATTCTGGGCGAACGTGTCTGGGGCTGGTCCGGCCATATCATCGACATTCTGGCGGTCTTTGCGACGCTGTTCGGCTTGGCCACATCGCTGGGTCTTGGGGCGCAGCAGGCCAATGCGGGCTTTAATTTTGCCTTCGGGCTCGAGATTTCGACGAATGTGCAGGTGATCATCATCATTCTGGTCACGGCTGTCGCCCTTGTCTCGGTCTGGCGCGGGCTGGACGGCGGGGTAAAGGTGCTGTCCGAGGTCAATATGGGCGTCGCGATCCTGTTCTTCCTCTTCGTGCTTTTTGCAGGCCCGACGCTGATCGGGCTGAGCGGTTTCTGGACCGGCCTGATCGCCTATACGCAAGAGCTGATCCCACTGTCGAACCCCTTTGGGCGAACAGATGATGCCTACCGCGAGGGGTGGACGGCGTTTTACTGGGCCTGGTGGGTCTCCTGGGCGCCTTTCGTTGGCATGTTTATCGCGCGCGTCTCTAAAGGGCGAACGGTGCGGGAGTTCATCGTCTGCGTCTTGCTGATCCCGTCGCTGATCATCTTTGTCTGGATGGGCGTCTTTGGCGGGATCGCCATCGACCAGATCCTGACCTCCCCCGAGACTTCGCTAGTCAAGGCAAACGTCATCGACAGCTATTCGCCCGAACTCAGCCTCTTTGGCATGTTGAACGAGCTGCCGTTTACCAAGACCGCATCGACCATCGCGATCGTGCTGGCGCTCGTGTTCTTTGTGACGTCCTCGGATTCCGGCTCGCTGGTGGTGGATACGATCACCGCCGGCGGCAAGATCGACGCGCCAGTGCCGCAGCGGATCTTCTGGTGTGTGGTCGAAGGGTTGATCGCCATCGTGCTGCTGATCGGCGGCGGTCTATCCGCGCTGCAAGCAGGGGTTACGGCCACCGGCGTGCCGTTCAGCATCCTGATGCTGGTGATGTGCTACACGATCTACAAGGGTCTACGCAGCGAACCGCGGGGGTGAGATAGGCAACCGGCGCGCTAGAGGGGGCGCGCCGGTTGAAGCCTTAAGATCCCATCCAGTTCGGCAGGATGGTTGTGATGATCGGGAAGGCAAAGAGGATCATGATCGTAATAACCTCGAGCAGGACAAACCACAGCGCACCGCGGAAGATCTGGGGCAGGGGTGTTTCGCGATCAATACCGGCGATGACATAGCAGTTCAGCCCCACGGGCGGCGTGATCAAGCCGATCTCGCACATCTTGACGGCGAGAATGCCGAACCAGATCGGATCAAAGCCGAGCGATTGGATCGTCGGGAACATGATCGGGATGGTGATGACCAGCATCGAGAAGGCATCGAGGAACATCCCCAAAGGCACAAAGACCAGAAGCAACATCGCGACGATGAGATACGGCGGCAGGCCAGAGCCGACGACTGCCTCGGCCAATTGATTGGGCACCTGGATCAACGTCAGGAAATAGCTGAAGACGGCGGCGCCGATCATGGTGAAGAGGATCATGACGGTGGTGTCTATGGTGGACCGGAAGCTCGCCACAATACGGCCCAGCATCCCCGGCCAGCTGGGGCGGTGCAACAGCAGCATGATCAGGGCGACAAAGGCACCAACGGCACCCGCTTCTGTCGGGGTGACGAGGCCCAGATAGATTCCGCCCATCACGACGATAAACAGCACCATGACCTGCCATGCTTTGCCCGTTTCGCGCACGGCCTCGCCCCAGCTGGCGCGTGGGGTGACCGCATGGCGCATATCGCCGCGACGGGCGATGAAATAGATGCCGACCATGAACATGATCGCGGTCAGCAGCCCCGGCAGGAACCCCGCGACCAGCATCTTGCCAGCCGAGGTTTCGGTCAGCGCGGCATAGAAGATCAGTAAAACGCTTGGCGGGATAAGCACACCCAGCACCCCGCCTGCCGCGACTGCGCCGGCCGAAAGGCTGCCCTGATACCCCGCCTTCTTCATTTCGGGGATCGCGACGGAGCCCACGGTGGCGGCCGTGGCGACGCTTGACCCCGATGTGGCCGCAAAACCTGCGCTGGTCAGGATCGCCGCCATAGCCAAACCACCGGGCAGATGCCCGACCCAGCGGCTGGCGACGTCGAACAGCTTTTTACCCACCTGCGCGTGATGCGCGAAACTGCCCATCAGGATGAACAGCGGGATGATCGTCAGCGTATAGACGGCGGTGGTGGAGTATGAGATCGACTTGAGCCGCGTCATCAGAAACGCGAAATCTTCGACCAAGACGATACCCACGGCACCGGACAGCGCCAGCGCGGCAAAGACAGGCGCGCCGAATGCCATCAGCAGGATGATCAGCGCGACGGCGATATAGGGGGCAAAGGACGGATCCATCGGGGCTTCCTGACGTCAGTGAAGATCGGGAGACGCCTGCTTTGTCTGCGCAGGGTCCCCGAAGAGAAAAAGTTGAAGGGATTGGATCGCCATCTGGATGAAGGCGAACCACAGGCCCGCGGCCAAGCTGGCCTTTGTCCACCAGATTGGGATCTTGACGTAGCCCCAGCGGAATTCCCGGATAGAGACGGAATAGATCGCCTCATGCGTGGCGGGGATGGCCAGCATCAGCAATGCCAGCGCCCCGACCGCCCAGGCCAGCGCGACAACACGGGCGCGGGCGGCGGGGGAGAGTTTCTCTGTCAAAACAGTGACGCGGATATGCGCATCGTCCCGTTGCGCCCATCCCGCGCCAAGAAAGACGACCATCACCAGCGCCAGTTCGGTAAACTCAAAAACGCCGGTGATCGGGCTCCCCGTGAGGGCACGCACCAAAACGTCAAGCGTGGTGCCAAACACAAGGAACGCGAGAAATAACATGGCGACCGCACCAAGCGCATCGGACACGATTTTCAGTAAACTGTTGATCGTTTGCATGATTTAATCCTTCGCAAAATGCGATCGCCCTACACGATTACGATGCCTGGCTGATCTCGTAAGGGCGTTTGAGCGTTGCTTCGGCGTCGTACTTCTTGATGGCGGCATCGATCAAGGACTGCATTTCTTCGCCATCGATACCTGCGGGTTTCGCGGTATCCTCAAGCCAGGAATTCACCTGCGCGGGTTGGACCAGATCTTTGGCCATGGCCTTTTGTTCGTCAGAAACGGTGCTTAGCGTGACGCCTTCGGCTTCAGCGGTTTTGACATAGGTGGCAAGCACGTCTTCGTAGATCGTGCTGAACTGGCCGCCATAGATGTCATCGACAATCTCGTCCGAGATCTTGCGCACGTCGTCGGGAAGCCCGTCATATACCCGCTTGTTCATGATCGTTGCAGCGGGGGCGTGGGGACCGTCGCCAATGTCGTAGAACTGCGGCGCGATTTCGTGCAGTTTATAAGCGATCGCAGTGACGAAATCGAACCCGTAAACCCCGTCGAGAATGCCACGCTCCAGCGCCTGATACACCTCGGGTGCGGCCATGGCGACTGCCGTACCGCCAAGCGCTTCGACCACATCGGCAGAGACACCGTAGGCACGAATGCGTTTGCCCTTGATGTCTTCAAGCGAGGTGATCGGGTCGCGCAGGATCAGCGGCGCGTAGTTCCAGTTGGTCCAGTAGAGCACTTTGGAGCGGTGGCGATCTTCCCATTCAGCGCGCAGCGGGTCGAATTGATCGTAAACATCGCGGCAGACCTTTTGCAGCGCGTCGGCGCGGTTCATGCGGAAATACCATTCCAACCCGCGGGTCACGGGCAGTTCAGACTGGTAGTAGCCGGGTGAAATCAACGTCATCTCGGAGGTGCCATCGCGCACGGCGCCAAGGTGCTCGCCCACCTTGTTCAGCGAGCCGGACCAGTAGCGGCGGATGGAGACTTCGCCTTCGGTGCGTTTTTCCAGCTCGTCCAGATACCAGCGGTCGATCCACGACGGGCCTGCGGAATCCGACACATAGCTGTCGAACTTCAGCGATGTTGCGGCCAGCGCAAGCGAGGGGGCGGCCAGCGTAAAGACACCCGATGCGGCGGCGGCACCGGTTTTTAGGAATGTTCTGCGTTTCATGTTTCTCTCTCCCGATCTGCGCGTCAGATACTGACACGCGTTGTTCTGCACCGCGGCTTAGGCCTGATGCTATCCCTCCAGCTCTTGCGCAATACGTTCGCGCAGGCTGGTTTTCAGGACTTTCCCGTAGCTGTTCTTGGGTAGATCCTGAACAAAGTGGTATGTCTTCGGCTTCTTGAACGAGGCCATGCGGCTTTTGCACCAGGCATCAAGCTGCGGCGCGTCGCAGGGGCCATCGCCCGTTGCGACGACAAAGGCCACGACATCCTCGCCCCATTCCGGACTGGGCACACCGATCACCGACACTTCGGACACGTTTTCATGGGCCAGAAGCGTCTCCTCCACCTCCCGTGGATAGATGTTTGTCCCGCCCGAGATGATCACATCTTTCGACCTGTCGGTGAGGGTCAGGAAGCCGTCGGCGTCCATCGACCCCAGATCGCCCGTGCGCAGCCAGCCGTCGACGACGGTATCGGCGGTGGCTTTTTCATTGCCCCAGTAGCCTTTCATCAGCGCGTCGCCGGAGACGACAACCTCGCCAACCTCATGCGCGGGCAGGGGGCGCATATCGCTATCAACGACCCGCACCTGCACGCCCGCCTGCGCATACCCGACTGATCCGCGCCGCGCATCTGCGTTGGGGTGGGCCGTGTCTGCCACAAGATCGCGGGGCAGCACAGTGATGGTCATGGGGCATTCGCCTTGGCCGTAAATCTGGACGAAACGCGCACCGAAGACCGCCAGCCCTTCTTCGATATCGGCCAGATACATCGGACCGCCACCATAGATGATGGTCTTGATGCCCGTGCCGTCATAGCCCGTGGCACGGGCATGGGCGATCTGGCGTTTGATCATTGTTGGGGCGGCGAAAAACACGAGGTTCTCCAGCGCCTGCGCCAGCTCTGCGATCTCGGCCGGATCGAAGCCGCCGGACTGCGGGATAACATGGCACCCCCCGGCGCGGATGATCGGGAAGTGATAGAGCCCCGCGCCATGCGACATAGGTGCCGCATAAAGCGAATTATCGCGGGCGGTGGGGCTGTCCACATCCATCGCATAGGCCAGTGACATCGCGATGAGGTTGCCGTGGGTGGTCATCACCCCCTTGGGCCGCCCCGTGGTGCCCGAGGTATAGAACAGCCAGGCCACATCGTCTTTGCCCGTGTCGACGGGGGGCGTGATCGCCGCGCTGGACTGCGCCGCAGCGGTCAGCGCGGGGTTGTGGGTGCCAAGTTCATTGCAGTTGTCGGAAAGCTCGATGCCGCTTGCGAACACCGTGCCGGTTTGGGTCACGACAACGCGGGCCTTGGCATCGCCGATGATCCACGCCGCTTCGCGCGGGTGCAGCTTGTAATTGATCGGCACGACAATTGCGCCCATCCACAAAACCGCGTGCAGGACCTCCAGATACTCAGGGCAGTTCTGCATGAACAGCGCCACGCGGTCGCCTTTGCGGATGCCTAAAGTGTCCTTGAGATAAGTCGCCATGCCCGCGCTACGCGCCGCAAACTGCCCATAGGTCGCGTGCAGATCCAACCCGCAGCGGATCGCCGGCGCATCGGGCGACACCCGTGCGGCCTGAAGCAGCCATTCAGAAATATTCATATGTAATCAGACCTTGCGCGCTTCGAGCACCGAGACATAGTTGGCCACTGCAGAGCCGCCCATGTTGAACAACAGCCCCAGTTCGGCACCGGGGACTTGTAGATCGCCTGCTTGGTTGGTCAGCTGACGGAAGGCCAGCGCATGCATGGAAACGCCTGTCGCGCCGACGGGATGCCCCTTGGCCTTCAATCCGCCCGACAGGTTTACGGGTAGTGCTCCGCCACGATAGACGGTGCCATCCTCCAACGCGCGCGCGCCCTGACCCTTGGGGGCCAGCCCCATCGCTTCGTAGGTCAGCAGTTCTGCGATGGTAAAGCAGTCGTGGACTTCGGCAAAATCGATATCGTCGAGTTTGACATTGGCCGCTTTGAACGCTTGCGCAAAAGCGCGTTCGGGGCCTTCGAATGCAAGGAAATCGCGGCGCGACATGGGCAGGAAATCATTCACATGCTCCGCCGCACGCATGGCCACGGATTTGGGGAAGGTCGTCGCGTTTTCGTCGGTGGTGAGGATCAGGGCCGCGGCCCCATCGGTCACCAGCGAGCAATCGGTCAACCGCAGGGGAGGCGCGATCTCTGGGTTCATCTCGGACACGGTGCTGCAATGTTCGAAGGTGAACTCTTTATGCATATGCGCCAGCGGGTTGGACATGGCGTTGGCGTGGTTTTTCACCGCGATCTTCGCCATCGCATCGAGCGGGCTGCCATGGCGCGCATCATAGTCGCGCGCGGCCACGCCGAAGACCTGTGGGAAGCTCAGCGACGCCTCCGCCGGATCATTCTGGTATCCCGCACCGGCCAGCGCCTGCGTGACCTCTTTGGTACTGCGGCTGGTCATCTTTTCCGCGCCGACGACAAGCACCGTGCGCGCTTGACCTGCGCGGACCATGTTCATCCCCGCATGGATCGCGGCCGAGCCTGAGGCACAAGCGTTTTCGGCACGCATCCCCGGTTTGAACCGCAGCTGCGGATAGGCCTGATGGATCAGTGAGGACGCGAAACCATCCGTCACCATGCCGGAGTTGAAATGCCCCAGAAAAACAGCGTCGATATCATTGGGATCAATGCCGGAGTCCTCGACCGCTTCGCGCGTTGCGGCGACGATCAGCTCTTCAAGGTTTTCTTGCAGACGGCCAAATTGCGTGTGGCCGCTCCCGACGATGGAAACTCCGGTGGTCATAATATCCTCCCTGATATGAGAATCATTTTACGGATGTGCGATCCGCGTTCTATTGGTAGAAACACGTAATATGATACGTATCACTACGTAGTGGACTAAGTAGAAATGCAGATGATCGATACCTCGACCACCCAAAAAGCCTCCAGCCTCGGGTTTCAGGAATCACCTGTGGCACAGATCATTGTGCGCTATCGCCGCATCATCGAAGCCAACAAGGCGGTGGAGCGTCTGTTCGGGTATACAAGGGCCGAGCTGGTCAACCGGTCGGTTCAGCGGCTGTACCCCTCGACCGCCGATTTCAACCAGATCGGGGAGCGTTGCGAGGCTCGCATGCGCGAGACGGGCGATACCCATTATGAAGACGAACGCTTTATGCAGGCGTCGGATAAGACGATCTTCTGGGTGCAGGCCAAGGGGGCGACCCTATCCCCACAAGATCCGTTTTCGCTGATGATCTGGTCGTTCGAGAAGATCGCGGACAAGAGCTATCGTTCTGTCGACCTCAGCCCACGGGAACGCGAAGTGGCGCATCATCTGGTCAACGGCCGCACCTCGCGCGAGATTGGCGAGGCGCTCAATATCTCGCACCGGACGGTAGAGGTGCATCGCGCGCGGCTAATGCGGAAGTTCAACGTCAAGAATACCGCCGCATTGGTGTCAGAGATTGTCCACGCCTTCTAAGGGCGATTACCCCGCGTCGATGTCATCCAGCGTCACCGCCCCTGCGTTCCCTTCCGTCACAAACACGTTACGCGCCAGTGGGAACTGGTGCGAGCGGCTTTCGAGGAAATGCATCAGGTAGCCGGCGGTATTGGGGAAGACCATGAGGTCGCCAGCTTTGACGCCTTGGGGAAAGGACATCTTGCGCCGCGTCAGCCATTCGCTTTCGGTGCAATAGGTGCCGGCGAGATAGCCTTCGATTGGCCCTTTACGCGGGCCGGGGGCGGGGACCATGAGCGGATCTAGCGCGAATTCAGCGAAGCCGGATCGAGACTGGGTGCGGTTCATTTGCACGCCGATCACGGGGGTGCCGGCGCTGTCGCGCTTGCAAAAGGCGACGCGGGCGAGGGTCATACCGCAGCCGTCGAGCAGCGACCGACCGGGCTCGCAGCGCAGGGAGATATGGGCATCCCTTAGATGTGCTGCCACGGTTTGACCATCCGCCATGTGATCCAGGATGCGGCGCATCCAGTCTTCTTGCACCAGCGTTTGGGCAACGGGGTAGCTATCGACCTTGCCTTCACCTCCCGCTTTGCGCCCCAACCCATCGTTATGCTGAGTGATGGGATCGCGGTCACCGGACAGGGCGCGGTCAAGCTCGGCCAGCCAAGCCTCCCACTGCGCCGCGTCGTCTAGGTAATTCATCGGGATGCCGCCGCCGATGTCGAGGAAGAAGGGCGCGGTGCTGTCGCCTTTGATCTTGTGGATCAGGGGCAGCGTTTGCAGGATGGCGGCGATGCGATCCTCGGCGCTATAGCCGTTGAGGTGGAAGTGCAGCCCGTCGAGGCGGAGCGTTTCCGACGCGGCAATGCGCGCGGCGAGGGTAGGGACCTTCGTCAGCGGAAAGCCGAAACGCGAATAGAGTTTTGTACCGTCACGCTCAAACCCGTTGAGGCGCAGGCCGACAGAGACGGGCTTGGTCGCGCCTTCGGCGACGTCCTCCAGCAGTTCCAACTCATCTTCGTTATCAAGGATCACGGTCACGACGCCACCCACACAAAGGGTCATCAGCGCTCGGTCCTTTACGGCAGCGGTGCAGACGATCCGGTCACCCGGCAGGCCCTGTTCAAGGCATTGTTCCACCTCCGCATGGCTGGCCGTATCAATGCCGATGCCCATATCGCGCGCGGCCTGCACGTAGCTGAGACATTTATTCGCCTTGCGCGCAAACATGGGCAGGAAGGGCAGGCCATAGTCGGTCACGCAATCGGTCAGCTGCGCGATATTGCGGCGGAAGGGATCGACCGACTGGATGTTGAGCGGGGCGCCAAAACGGTCGGTCAGCGCATCGAGACGGGGGCGGTCCTGCAGCAGCTCTGCCATCCAGTTTTCCAGCCGCGGGCGCAGGGGCACGACGCCGTGGCAGGGGCTGAAGATCGATTGCGGGATGGTCATAGGGAAGGCTCCAGCGCGTTGGATTGGCGGGCGTTTTGCACGACGGCGGCGGCCCAGTTTTCGGGAAGATCATGGAGGGAGCGCGACAGCGTATCATTGCCAAGCACGCAGCCTTCGGTGGCGCGGCCGATGACGGAAAGGCCCTTGGCGGTGCCGTCGCGTGTGAGGGCATGCGCGTTTCTATCGACCCTAACACCACCCATTGTGCCGATGCTAAGATGCCCGTCGCGCAAAAGACCGTCAAGCGGGGCGGCAAGCGCGGCACCGCCAGCGGGCGGGATCGTGGCGTTGATCGTGACATCTGCCGCCGCCTCGCTTGACATATGGTCAAAGCTGACGATGCCCGCCTGTTCCAACGTGATCAGCTTGCCGATGTTCTGCGCGGGCGGGCCGAAGGCGAGCCGCTCCATCTCGACCGCGATCTGGCGGAAGTGGTGGGCGTCGTCGGGGGTTAACTCGCGGTGGCTGATCCAGTTGATCAAGTGCGGATAGCAGCGGTGCCAGACCTCGGCCAGGGCCCAAGCGCTGTCTTGGGCGCGGCGCCCCATGGCGATGTCATAGCCGATGCGCAGGTCTTGGCGGATTTCGTCGGGGGTGAAGGTGGTTTTGGTCCGGTGGGTGAAGAACGCGGCGCTGGTGCCGGAGGGATTGCCCAAAACCTGATCAGCGAATGACAAAAACGCCGGCCAGATGTGGTGGGTGAAGGTAGCGTTAGGGGTGCGCAGGATCTGCGAAAGCGCGGCACATCTTTCGTCCCAAAAGTCGTCGTTTTGCGGTTGGGTAAACAATGCCGCCTCGACCTTAGCGCGCATCGGGCGACCGCTGCGGCTGAAGGGGGCGATACGGCGAGGCTCCTGTCCTGAGGGGGTATAGTTATAGCCGGTGGCGGAGAGGGTGAAGACCCCGCCGCGCCCTTCGGTCAGTGCGAGCATCGTGTCGATAAAGGTGAGCGCGAAGCCCTTGCAGCGCACGGTTGACGCTGGCGGCACGGCGGTCTGGGTCAGACGCTGATTAATGGGGAAGGGGGAGGGGATATGGTCGCGCGTCTCCGTTTCGCTATGACGAAACCCGTCTTGGTGACCGGTTGTGATCAGAACGTGATCGACGGTGACGTTTTGGGGGGAGATACTCCATCGATCCCCGCTGCGGTTCACCGCCTCGACGCGCGTTTTATGCCGGATTAGTCTCACATTCGACGGGGCTTGCGCGACGAGACGCTCAAAGCTCCAGAAGAGATAACGCCCCACATGCGCACGGGGCACATACTCGCCCGCATCGACGGGCTTCGGGCTTTTTGCCGCCCATTCCAGAAACGACGGCCCGCGCCCGTCCGTCCAGGCGTTGATCAGACCCGCGGGGAAGTTCATGAGCAGCACATCAGGCTGGCGCGGATCATAGATCTGCCCCGCCCCGGGATGCGCCGAGGGTTCGAAAATATGGACGGTAAAACGGTGCCGCGGACTGCGCCGCGCCGTCTCGCACAGGCTATCAAGCGCGTAGAGCCCCTTGGGGCCGCAGCCGACAATGGCAATCTCTGTCTCGCTCATGAATCCGCGGGGGCCAATCCTGCCAATGCGGTCACGTCCGCCTCACAAATCCCCAATTCTCGCTCCACCCATTCGGGGTCAAACACTGTGCCTAGATAGCGCGAGCCGGAATCGTGAATAATCGCGGCGACGGTCAGACCGGCGAGCGCGTCCTGCATACCGCGCACCGCTTCAAGCACACCACCGCCGGAACCGCCGACCAGCAGCCCTTCACGCGCAACGGCGCGGCGGCAACCAGCAACACAGGTCACATCGGAAACGCGGACGAGATCGTCAAACTCCTGCCCCTTGGCCAGCTCGGGGATACGACCCGCGCCCATGCCAGAGATTTTACGCGGGCCTGCGGTGCCGTTGAACAACGTGCTACCCATGGCGTCCACCGCGACGACCTTGGTCTTGCGCCCCATCCGGCGCAGATAGTCACGACACCCTCGCGCCGTGCCGGTACTGGAACAGGCGACGAAAAGCACATCGATCTGCCCGCCAAGCGCTGCGTCGATCTCGGCGATGGTGCCGAGCTCATGGGACTCTGGATTGTCGAGGTTGGCATATTGGTTGGGCCAGAAACGGCGGGAGTCTTCCTCCAAAAGCTTGGCGACCCGATCCAGACGGGCGGCGAGGAAATCTCCGTCAGGCGCGTGATCCACCAGCTCGATCTGCCCCCCCAATGCGCGGATGATCGCCACATTCTGGGACTGCGCATTAGGATCGACGACGCAGATGAATTGCAGCCCATGCACTGCACACGCCTGTGCCAAACCGATGCCCATGTTGCCGGACGAGGATTCAACCACCGTATCGCCGGGCTGCAACCGACCGTCCGCCAAGGCGCGTTCGATCATGTGCCGCGCGGGCCGGTCCTTGGCGCTGCCGCCGGGGTTCAGCGCCTCGACCTTGGCGACCAGATTGACATCCTCGCGGTCAAGATAGCGGGGCAGGCGCACCATCGGCGTCTGGCCGATAAGGTCGAGCACATTGTCCGCGATCCGCATCGCCGCAAAAGGGGTCGCCGTGTGGGAGTGGGTCTTTACCTGAGTACGAATATTCATCTGCGCAGCCTTTCGGGAAGCCAAGTCTCACCGGCGGCGCAGGACCGCGCCGTCGCGGATTGTGTTGCGTCTCTTTCACGTCGCGCGCTGTTGAACCCTCAGGTGGAGGGAAACGGGGTTGCGGGGAAGAGAACGATGGTCGAAAATTGCTATTTTAAATTGAACCTCGTGGGCGGGATAAAGTTCCGTCTTGTGTGCAACTGAGGTGAGAATGGGAGGCGAGAGAAGGTGTGTAATGGGGGCGTGGGTCGACAGCATGTGTCTCTAATATGTGGTTTTGCGTCTTATTTTTTGCTGAACAGTCGTTAGGCTGGCATTTCTCCACCTGCCGCCGCTTCAACATCCTCAGCAATGCGCCGCAAAGGGTGGCGGGTCACGCCAGCCCAAGGCTGAGCCTGCAATCCCGCACCATATCCCCACGCAGAAGCACGCTCTGCTTGAGCGGGGGAAAGTGTGTTCGCCCCCGCATAGTCCCGGTTGCCATCGCGGATATCGGATGGCGCGGGCATCGCATTCATATCCAGAAACGCCGCCAAACGCGCCAAGGTTGCGGTGGGGTCGTTGACCAGATCTTCGTAGCGGACAGTGATCACGGCATGCAGGTAATCGATGTCGCGCCTTACGATGTCATAGGCGTCCAGCCAGTGATCCATCATCGCCGCGGGGTCCAAATCGACCCATTTGGACGTGGCGGCGGCGACTGCCTCTGGATGGCGAGTGACAACGACGAACTGCGACAGGGGGAAAAGTTGCTGATACAGCCGCATCCGTGTCAGGTTTACGGGCGACTTTTCGACCCGCCATGGGGCATCGTTGAAATAGGGTGCCCAGTCCCGCTCCAACCGCATTTGTGTCTCTAACCTGTCGAAATGCGATCCTTCGATATGGTGCTGCGCGGGGTCGGTGGCGAAATGCATAGGCACGCCATGCCGCGCGGTATGGGGGATGGCGCCTTGCAGATAGACGCCCTCATTTTCCGGCACGGGGGCGGCGTTGATCGCGCTGACATCGGGCAAATCACCGATCAGCCGCGCCACGAGGCTGGTGCCGGAGCGGTGCAACCCGCCGACGAAAATATAGCGATGTGGTGTCATGGAGGCCCCTTTGTCTTGCGAAAGTCAGGTAGGCTGTGGGGGAAGGGTGGCAAGGTACGCTATAGCAGCAGGGGTCACGGTGAAGTCGAAGCGAGGCCGGAGCGCGATGATAGAATTAGGTGGAAATTTGAGGGAGTGTAACGTATAAGTATCATTATAACGCATTATGTAATGTAAATATTACGAACTATTCCGGATACCGATGGCCAAACCAACACGCCCCTATTCGCCAACCGCCCGAAAGGCTGCCGAGCTTTTGGGGCTGATGGTCCGCGCAGCGCGGCTAGAGCGGAACATGACCGCGCAGGAACTGGCGGAACGGGCAGGGGTCTCTCGCCCGCTGCTGTCGCGGGTGGAAAAGGGCGATATGACCGTATCCCTTGGTGCCGTTTTCGAAATCGCGACCATCCTTGGCGTTCCGCTATTTGAGGAAGATGACGAACGGCTAACCACGCGGCTCGCCACCGAGCGGCGGGCAAATGCGCTGTTGCGTCAGCGTGCCTTCCAAGCCAGCCGCGGGAAGTTAGACAATGACTTCTGACCTGCTAAAACCGACCAAGACCCTCTATGTCTGGATATTCCTGCCCGGTGCAACCGACCCTGTGGTCGCTGGCCGTGTCGAACTTGTGGGCCAGCTGTATCAGTTTACCTACGGTAAAAGCTATCTGCGCAATCCTGATGCGATACCGATTTTCCTGCCAGAACTGCCTTTGGTCGAGCAGATCCATGTGCCCGCCGCCCCCCTGCAGATCGCAGGTTGTCTGCGCGACGGGGCACCTGATTTCTGGGGGCGCCGGGTCATTATCAACCGGTTGACCGGTGCCAAGGGCATCGCCATGGACCTCGATGCGCTCGACGAGATGAACTATATGCTGCAATCCGGCTCCGATCGGATTGGCGCGCTGGACTTCCAAACATCCGCGTCAGAATACATGCCGCGACTGGCGGGGGAGGTTGCGCTCTCGACCCTTATAGAGGCTGCGGATCTTGTGGAACGTGGCGTGCCCCTGCCGCTGGAGTTGGATGAAGCCTTGCGCCACGGGACGTCCATCGGCGGGGCACGGCCCAAGGCGCAGGTCACGGATGGCAATCGCAAGATGATTGCGAAATTCAGCGCTTCCAACGACCAGCATTCAGTGGTGAAGGGCGAATATATCGCGATGAAGATTGCGCAGGCCTGCGGTATGAACGTCGCTCCGGTCGAGCTTCGCCAGGTCATGGGCAAAGATGTGCTGCTGATCGAGCGGTTCGACCGGATCAATACGAGCCAAGGCTGGACACGGCGCGCGATGGTATCTGCGTTGACCATTCTGGGGCTCAGCGAGCTTCAGGGGCGCTACGCAAGCTACGAGGATCTTGCCACCCATCTGCGCACAGCGAGCGTCACGCCAAGCGCGGATCTACAAGAATTATTCGCGCGTATGTGCTTCAACATTATCGTCGGTAATACCGATGACCACGCCCGCAACCACGCTGGGTTCTGGACGGGGGAACAGCTTCAGTTGACGCCGGCCTACGACATCGACCCGCGCCCGCGGGCATCATATGAAGCCAATCAGGCCATGGCGGTACGGGGGACAGATCACCGCGCGAACCTTTCTTTGGCGTTGGATGCGGCAGGTAGCTTTGGGTTGGATCAGGATCAGGCTGAAACGATTATCCTTGGTCAGGTCGAGGCGATCCGCGATCTGTTTGATGAAATGGCTCGAGACGTAGATTTGACGCCTGCAGATGACACAGCTTTACGGGAGCGGGCGTTTTTACGTGAGTTCGCATTTGATGGGCTTACAGGTAGGTTGGCCGCCCTACTTGGGCATTTTCATTCGCATTAAGCCGCACCATTTTATCAATTGAAAAAAGTGCTTATAGGCTGTGGGTCTTCTTCAGAGTTCCGACATTGTCATGACTTTACCCTATTTGAACTATTCAAATAGGGTAAACTGATACTCACCGTTGGGTGTCCTCAGGTGTCAAAGCTGAGCGGGCTAAATATCCGCCTGCGAAATCTGTGTTTCCGCTTCTAGTATGAGCTGGCTAAGGGGCATGCCAAAGACATCGCTCATACGCCGTAGTGTATCCAGCGTTGGCTGATGTTTCCCTCGTTCGAGCAGGGATACATAGCGCATACTTCTCCCGGCCCTATGGGCCAGCTCCTCTTGGGAAATATTCAACGCTCGGCGATGCTTTCTTAGAACCGAGGCTAGTGCGGTCAACAAAGGGTCAATATGTGGAGTATCCATCGCTGGACATAGGGAGTAAATCTTTGGTTGCGGCTATGAAGTAAACTGTGAATAATCCATTTGTGATATATAATTTTGGTACCCACATTTTGGAGAAATCTGTAGCTATGAGTAGGCTTGTTTGTACTGAAGAGCAGTTGAGTTCGTTGATGGCAAAAGTAGCGAAGCTGGTTATTGAAGAGCTTGAAGGCACCCAAGACCATAATTCCTCAGGCCCACCCAATTATCCATCTAGGCAGAGAGGTAGGCCGAGATCGATTTACACAAGGCAGTTACATTTAAGGGTCCTACCTGAAGACGCGGAATGGTTTCAGAAAACATGCGAAGAAATGGGTCTTCAACAAGGTGCATTCATGTCGCGCATCAGAGAAGCCTATCGCCAGCAGTCGGTGGACAAATTCGATTATTAACGACGAGATTTGCATATCAGCCAAACGATTTGGGCCTACTTGGGACATTATCGGTGGCTAAGGCCTTGCCGCAATTTTTTTCGTTAAGAGATAGGTGCTAGCTGGAAGAACCCGATGCGAAGGGATGCGATCAATCCCACTGCACAAGCGCTTTCAAACTCACCCAAAACAAATCTTAATTCCGACGGGAACCATAAGGTAACTTTACTGTTATCTTTGTGAAGCTTGCAATCTGAGCTCTGAATAAATCGAAAATTTTTTGGAGGCTGATATGCGCATCATGCATATTTCGCTGGGCGGGTGTCTATCCGCTCCGCCCGTTAAGTACGGCATGACGGAAGATACCGGTGGGCATATCGCCTATGTTCTTGGCGCTGCGATGGCGCAAGCAAAACTCCCTGAGGTTGAAGAAGTCACGATTGTCACGCGGCTGTTTGATGCGCCGGAGTTGGGGGTTGTTTTTGCGCAAGCCGAGGAAGAGATCGCGCCCAAGTGTCGGGTGGTGCGTCTGGCATCGGGTCGGGCTGAGTATTTGGAAAAGGGTGATTTGGTGGGGGAGCTTCCCTCGCTGCAAAACGCATTGTTAGAGACGCTTGAAGCCATGGGCGCGGCGCGGCCGGATGTGATCCATGCGCATTTTGCAGATGCGGCGGAGCTGGCGCTGTCGGCGCGGGAGAGGTTCGGGATTCCAGTGCTTTATACCGCGCATTCGCTGGGGGCGGAGAAGTTGGGGCCGGGAGAGGCTCCCTCGGCGGAATTGAAGGCACGGATTGCGCGGGAGACGCGTGCGCTGTCCGAGGTGGATGCGATTGTCGCCTCGTCGCGTGATGAGGTGGAGCGGCAGATCCCGAAGTTGGTGTCAGCTGCAGAAGGGCGTGCGCATCGGATTGGACCGGGGGTTTGTGTAGAGGCGCAGGGCGACGCGGCGCGGGCGCGGCAGATGCTGGGCGGGTTTCTGCGGGATGTGAGCAAACCCATCATCCTTGCCATCGCGCGGCCCATTCGGAAGAAGAACCTGCGGCGGCTGGTCGATGCCTATGCGTCTGATTGTACACTGCAAGACCGTGCGAACCTTGTGGTTATCGCGGGGCTGCGGGATGGCTTGGGACAGGGGTGTAGCGAGCGCGATGCGGTGATTGCGGATCTGTTTGACGGGGTCGACCGCCATGATCTTTGGGGTAAGGTGGCGCTGCCACGACAACACTCCGCGCAGGATATCAGCGACCTTTATGCGCTGGCGGCCGAGGGCGGTGTGTTCTGCAATCCGGCGTTTCACGAACCCTTTGGGTTGACCCTGATCGAGGCCGCGCAGGCGGGTGTGCCCTTGGTGGCGACGCAATCGGGCGGGCCGTCGGATATTCTGCCGGAGCTTGGTTTTGGTGCTTTGATCGACCCCTATGATACGGCGAGCCTAGCGCGCGGGCTGCGCGACGTGCTGACCGCGCCGGAGCGTGAACTGGCCGCGCGGCGGGCGCAGCGTATTGCGCGGCAGACATATGATTGGACGGCTTGGGCGATCCGGACGCAAGCGGTGATGGAAGGGGTGGTCCGCGGGCCGCAGGATCAAACCGTCGCTGTTCAACAACATGAGCACCTGCTCGCCTGCGACATCGACAATACGCTGACCGGCTGCCGCAATGGCGCGCGGGCTTTTGCCCAGTGGCTGGGGCGCGAGGGGGAGCGCTATGCTTTTACCGTCGCCACAGGACGCTCCATCGCAGAGGCGCAGCGGGTGCTGGCGGAATGGGATCTGCCCACGCCGGATACGATCATCAGCTCGACAGGCACAGAGATTTGGCGCCGTACGGGCAGTGGTTTTACGCTATGTGAGGAGTACGCAGCGTTGATCGTGCAGGAGTGGGACGCGGCGGCAGTGCGTGCGGCGTTGGAAGGCACCCACGTGCGTTTCCAGCCGGTTTATGACCAACGCCGGTGGAAGGTCAGCCTATTTGGTACCATCAGCGATGTCCCCGGGGTCGAGGCGCGGTTGCATCAGGCGGGGGTCTTGGCCCGCATCATTCCGTCCCATGAGAAATTCATCGACATCATCCCCGCACAGGCCGGCAAGGCCGCCGCGATCCGGTTCGAGGCGGCGCGGCGTGGCATGTCGGACGGCAGCGTGATCGTGGCGGGCGATAGCGGCAATGATCTGGATATGCTCTCGCGCTTCGACAACGCCGTACTGCCTGCAAATGCGCTGGCGGAACTGGATGGTCTGGCCTCGGTCTATCGCTCTTCGCTGAAACATGCGGCGGGGGTTTTGGATGGGGTGCAATATTACCGCACACCGCAGCCGATGCTGATGGCGGGCGAATAACCATGCGTGATTTTCCTGACGTACCCCTGCGGCCCTTCGGCTATTTCGTGCATCACCAGGGGCGGGGCCACGCAGAGCGCTGTGCCGCCGTCGTCAACGCGCTGCCCGAGGCGCGTCCGGTGCGAATTTTCTGTGCGCGCGACGATATTTTCCCGCCTTTGCGCGAGAATGTGACAATAAAAAAGCTGCCCTCGCTGTTCGAGGCGCGGGGGGATGAGCCGCGTGGCACCGCCTTGCTCGATACGCCCGACACGACCCATTGCGCGCCTGTCGGCTGGTCCGGCATCCGCGAGGCGATGGCCACGATGGCGCAATTCTTTGCCGCTGAGGCACCGGAGCTGATGATCGTCGATGTCTCGGCCGAGGTGGCGCAGCTGGCGCGGCTCTGCTCGGTGCCGCATGTCAAAATACTGCAGCATGGCGACCGTAGTGATGTGGGGCATCGTGCCGCTTATGACGGCGCCGCGGGGTTGCTCGCCCCGTTCCATGCGGATTTGGCACAGGAGAGTTGGCGCGCTTGGGCGGAGAAAATTCACTACGCTCCGGGGCTGGGGGTGAATGTGTCGCTGCCCAAGCCCGACGATGCCCGCGGGACACTGAAGCTCGGCAAACGCCCCATGGCGCTGGTGGTCTGTGGCGGTGGTGGCAATGGCATTTCCGAAGCCGCCCTGGGCGTCGCCGCGCGCAGCTATCCGCAGATGGACTGGATCACCATCGGCGAGGTGCAGCGCGATTGGCATGCGACCTTGCCGCCGAACCTGATCCACAAAGGCTGGGTCGACAACGCGCCCCACTATATCGCGGCGGCGGATCTGGTGATCTCGTCCACGGGCAATACGACCTGTGCCCAAGTGCTCACCGCTGCGAAGCCCTGGATCGTGGTGCCGGAGTGGCGCTATTTCGATGAACAAGTCGAGAAAGCGCGCGCTTTGGGCCAAGCCGATGCCGCGTTGCATTTGCCGCATATGCCGAGCTCTGCCCATGCTTGGCGCGCGGCGGTTGAGCAGGCACAACGTCAGCATGATCTCGTGCGGCAACGGGCTTTGGCAGGGGGCAGTGACGCGGCGATCCGGACCGCGCAGTGGCTCGGAAATCTGGCGGACCGCCTCTGGGACCGCCCGGAAATTTCAACATCTTTAAAGGAGGTTCACCATGCGTGACGTATCCGTTCTGACCATCGCCCGCGGCCGCGAGGCGCATTTGCACAATGTTATCCGTGGCTTGGCCGCGCAAACCGTGCCCCCGCGTGAACTGGTGATCGCCGCCATGCAGGATGAGCTATACGAGGGTCTGCCCGACGCGCCCTTTCCCATCCATCAAATCCAGGTCACCCGCCCCGATGGGGAGCTTCCCCTCGCCGCCGCGCGCAATGCGGTGGCGGCCAAGGCAAGCGGCGCCGTTCTGGCCTTTGTCGATGTCGATTGCATCCCGCACCCCAAGCTTGTCGCCGATGTGGCGGAAGCATGCCACGAGGGCCGCGGGCTGGTGATGGGCGAGGTCGCGTATCTGCCCAAAGGTGCGACAGAAGGCGGCCTCGATTTCGATCATTTCGACAAGATCGGCGTCAAGCACTCCGACCGGCAGGGCCCTCCGGCGGAGGGTCTGCGCTATTGCGAGGATTACCGCTGTTTCTGGTCGCTCAACTTCGCAATGCACCGCGCCGATTGGGGACGCAGCGGCGGGTTTGACGAAGGCTATTTCGGCTATGGTGGCGAGGATACGGATTTTGGCCGAGTGCTCGACGCCCGCGGGATCGATATCTGGTGGATGAAGGGGGCCAAGGTCTATCACCAATATCACGATCACTGCATGCCGCCGATCCACCATGTGGAAGCCGTGGTGCGCAACGCCGAATATTTCGCCACCCGTTGGGGGCATCGCACCATGGGCCATTGGCTACATGCCTTCCATTTGATGGGGCTGATCGACAACAGCGACGATGCGCTGACCATCCTGCGCACGCCAAATGATGCGGATTTCGAGATGTGCCGCCAGACCGGCGATATGCCTTACGCCAACAGCCGCCGGGTGATGGACAAGCTGTTGCGCGATTTGGACACCGAGGAAGAGCGCCGTGCCGCCGCCCAAGCGGGCGAGGACCGCATCTCTGCCATCGCGGCGGAGTGACGCCATGAAGATCGCTGTCATCGGACATGTGCGTTTTCCCATCGCGCGCCCCTTCATGGGTGGGATGGAGGCGCATTGCTGGCATCTCTGCCGCGGTCTTCAGACGCGGGGTCATGATGTGACTTTGTTTGCCGCCGGTGACAGCGACTGGGGTGGCAAGGTCGAGTCCGTCATGGACGTTCATTATGACCGAGAGTTCCCTTGGCACAAATGGCACGGCACGCCGGAGCTGACGGGGCATTTGGATGCGGCGTTCGAGCGTCTCCTGCCGCGCCTGGCCGAGGGCAGTTTCGATGTGGTGCACAACAATTCTCTGCACCGCTTCCCCCCGCGCTTCGCCGCGCGGCATCGGATCCCTATGGTGACTTCATTGCATGTGCCACCGTTCGATGTGCTGAAACGTGCCGTCGCCGATGGCGGGGCACCGTGGTCGCTGTTCACCACCTGCTCGCAGCGGCAATTGGGAGCGTGGTTTGATGACGCAGATGCTCCCTTCGCCCGTGTTGTACCGAATGGAATCGACCTAGCGGATTGGCCGTTTAGTCCGGAAGGCGATGGCACTGCAGTGTGGATGGGCCGCATCACGCCCACCAAGGGGACGCACCTGGCCGCTCAGGCGGCTAAGATTGCTGGCATCCCTTTGAATATTTACGGCACGATTGAGGATCAGGGTTATTTCGACACTGAAATTGCACCGTTGATAAATGAGGGTGTGCAATACGGCGGTCACCTACAAGGCGTTGACCTGACCGAGGCCATCGCCCGCGCCTCTGTGCTGCTGTTCACGCCGCTTTGGGACGAACCCTTCGGACTGGCGGCAATTGAGGCGATGGCTTGTGGTCTGCCGATTGCGGCGGTTGAGAATGGCGCGATCCGTGAAGTGGCGGGGGATGCGGCGCGTTATGCTGGGGCGGATGCTGGGGAGTTGGCCAAGGCGTTGAGGGAGGCGATCGGCATTCCCCGCTGGGCCGCACGGGAGAGGGTTGAGAGGTTGTTTACCGTGGAGCATATGTTGGGGGCGTATGAGGTGCTATATGGTCGAGCGATTGACGCTGTAGGGCATGTATCCGATGTACCTAGCTTCGAGGTATTTGAATTGCCACCAGCTTTGATCTAAAGTCTCGTGTGAGCGATTTTAAGTAGATGACGGCACCAGCACGAACTATAAACCAAACATGGGAAAGCGCTTTCTATATAGAATAAAACTTACCGGTTTGGTGCATACGAACATCTAGCCGTTATGTAGCTCCACAATAGTCTTGTAGAGCGATGGTTTGATGCATAACCATGTGCGTAAAATTTACCAGCCGCTCAGTCTGAAAGCCTACGGATTTTGTCGGTATCGATCATCGCGCTAGCGGTGCGAGAATACCCGTACGGGTTTCCAGCGTCGTCGAGCTTGATCGGGTTGGTATACCAGTTTGGTGCGATGATCACCCCCCAATGCATAGCTGCTATATAAACCGGCTGAAACGTCATTCTTTGATCGCCTTGGGGGTCTGGGCCGATGTAGTAGCGGTGCTAGCCTTTTTCGCCTAGGCACCATTCTGCCTCAACGGGCCGAGCGTTTTCACGGAGGCACGAACTTAGATCGATGGATCGACGAACAGGGTCGAGACCAAAATGATATACGTTACTGCCCATTCCATATCCTTCGGCTCGGCTTCCGGCGTGTCGTTCATCGTCTTCAGCGGCTCGCGCCAAGCGCCTTCCACGTTCACCACGTCCTAAGGCGCGAACTATTTTAAACACGCAGCCTTTCCTCTGCTTCGGCGGCATCGGCAGCGCGAGCGGCCTCAACGTCATCGCCGTGATTGGCACCATAGGTTGAATAGAATGAAACTGTGATCTCAGGCACCATGAAACTCCCTTCCGCAACTTTCTCATTGCAAACGTTAGGCTGTTCAGAAGGGACCCGAATGCTACGAGTTTTACGGATTAAGATTTGTAATTGGAACCATCCTAAATATTCAATCGAAAGGCCTGTACCGTATTTCATCTAGAATACAACTGTGGTACATATGTATTCTATCGAGCGGAATATAGGAGGTGAGAGCGATGGAAAATAAATATGGAACTCTTGAGGAGGCGGTATCTTCGGCATTTGCCAACGCAAAAAAGCAGGAATATCCACAAGATTGTTTGGCTGCTCAACGCTATATCATCGAAGGCGGTCAAAGTATGTGGGAGGTATCTCTCACAGAAGGTATCGATGATAGCTTGACCCATATCTCTGACGAACCGACGGATTTTAAAACGGAAGCAGAAGCGATCAGCCTAATTAAAGGTTGCTGGGACAATGAATGGGACGAGGAAGCCTAATTATGAAAGAAGCCAAAAAAACGAGCTTTTCAATGAGTGCAAATACTGCCCGTGTTCTGGAGCGAAACCGCCTACTGTCGGATCGATCGGCGAGGCTTAATCAAATCGTTGCTCGCTATGACATGCTTGTTGCGAACGAGCGCCAAATGGTAGCAGTATTAGCAGACAACGATTTCCTTGGGTTCGTCATTGCGGAATGGCTTGAGGTATATCCAATTCAACTAAGCCTCCCTTGGATCGTAGATATGGTTTACCAAGAAAGAAAGTTAGATGGCTATGATGTTCCTGATGAAGGAGAATACACTAGGTTGGTCGAAAGTCTTAAAAAGCTCACGCTTACCCAACAAGTGGCTTTGGTGGAACTGATCGAAACTCGCCGTGCCTAAGTTTGAAGTGGTCCCAGCAGTTTTGCAGCTTTTCTAAGGTGTATCGGGTTTAGATTTCATGCTGCTTTTTGCTCTTCCAAGCCTGCCCAATATTCATCGTCCCGCGTTTGCCGATCAAGCGCGGAATGGGTCCGCTCGGTGCTGTAGAATGCAACCCAGTTTTTGACGACCCTTTGCGTCTGGAAACCGTCGCTGATCTCTTCGAGATGAATCGCTTCCTGTTTGAGGCTGCGCCGCAATCGTTCAATAAGGGTGCTGCCCAGGTGTTGACCGCGCCCATCCATCGAGAGGCGTACCCTGCTTTAGTCAGTGTAGTTATCCATGCCGATCCGGTGAACTGGCTGCATTGATTGTCTGACGTCAGCACCTGTGGGACAGATTTGATGATTTGAACAACGGAGGGTTTCTGGTTCATCGTAGCCTTTAAGGAGCGAAGATGAACAAGAAGTCCGGAACATCGAAAGATGCAGCTGACAAGCTGGTCAAAAACATCCGCCGCAAGACCCGCCAGGCCTACTCGGCGGAGGAGAAGATCCGCATTGTTTTGGCCGGATTGCGCGGGGAGGAAAGCATCTCTGCGTTATGTCGCCGCGAGGGTATCTCTGACAGCCTGTATTATACTTGGTCGAAGGAATTCCTTGAGGCTGGAAAGCGTCGCCTTTCCGGCGATACAGCGCGTCAGGCGACATCGCCTGAGGTGAAGGATCTGCGATCCGAGCCCATGGCTCTGAAGGAATGCGTGGCTGACCTAACCCTTGAGAACCGTCTGCTCAAAAAAAGCATGACAGGGGCTGGGGAGTTCGAGGAATGAGGTATCCAGCAACCGAGAAATTGGAGATCATTCGCACAGTTGAAGGGTCGCATCTGCCAACCAAGAAGACCCTTGATATGCTGGGCATCCCGCGCACCACATTTTACCGATGGTATGACCGATATGTCGAAGGTGGCTTTGATGCCCTGGCAGATCGTTCGCCACGTCCAAAGTCGGTCTGGAACCGCATCCCTGATATCCGCCGTGACGATCTGATCGAGTTTGCGTTGGAGCATGAGGCACTGACCACACGCGAGCTGGCCGTTAAATATACCGATGAGAAGCGATATTTTGTCTCTGAATCATTGATTTACCGCATCCTGAAAGCCGCTGATCTGATTACTGCGCCGGACTACGTGGTGATCAAGGCCGCCGATGAGTTCACGGACAAGACCACCGCCATCAACCAGATGTGGCAGACTGACTTTACCTACTTCAAAATCATTGGCTGGGGCTGGTATTACCTGTCCACCATCCTCGACGACTACAGCCGCTACATCATCGCCTGGAAGCTCTGCACGAACATGCAGGCCGAGGATGTGGCCAGCACGATCGAGCTGGCGCTTCAGGCATCGGGCTGCGACCAAGCCGTGGTCCGACACAAACCCCGTCTGCTCAGCGACAACGGCTCCTGCTATATCTCTGGCGATCTGGCCAAATGGCTGACCGATCAGAAAATGGACCACGTTCGCGGGGCGCCATTCCACCCACAAACCCAGGGCAAAATCGAACGCTGGCACCAGACCATGAAGAACCGTGTTCTGCTGGAGAATTACTACCTGCCCGGTGATCTCGAGCAACAGATCGGGGCCTTCGTCGACTACTACAACAACCAGCGCTACCACGCGAGCCTGAACAACGTCACACCCGCCGACGTCTACTTTGGACGGGACAAAGTCATTCTGAGAGAAAGGGAGAAGATCAAGAAACTGACGATCCGACAGCGCCGCTTGCAACATCAAAAACAAGCCGCATAATCAATCACGCAACCGAACCAGAGCCTCCAATGTTCAAGCCGCTCTGATGTCCCATTTTATATGACGACTGACAGGATGATGTCTCCCAAAGTTGGGCCATATCGCCTCTTTCACGGATCGTTCTTGCATCTAACTCATTGAAATTTATCATTTTGGTAACGCCTACACATCTTTAGTCCTATTCTCTACCAAATGTAGCATTTTCAACTACTTACTTCATAAGAGTTACTTCAACTGTTGATTGTCACTGAGAACTGATCCCCGGTATTTTAACCGAGATTTGACCCACCCTCAGTTATGCGCCGTGATCAATGACGCGGTTAATATTTTGGTCTCCTTTGCAAATTTCTGCAAGCAATGCGCCGCCCCCACCTTCCTTGTGATCGTCTGATCTGAGATTAAGCCCCTATGGGTGGACTACCAGGGAGTTTCTCTATGGTGCGGTGAACGGAGTTTCTCAGTGACATTGATATGGTTGTGGGGCCGCGCCGTCACCGCCGTTGGCCGGATGCGGTTAAGGCGCAAATTGTTGCCGAGACGCTGGTGGAGGGTGCCTGGGGTGGACGCAGTGGCGCGGCAGTATGAGTGCGGACCAATCATTTGGCGGAATGGCGGCGCATGGCGCGGGAAGGCAAGCTGGTTCTGCCAGCTTTGGCTGAAGAACTAAGCTTTGCAGCGCTTGTTGTTCGCGAGGATGTCGATGTGTCGCCTGAACCTGCGCAGCTGTCGCCGTTGAATCTGATCTGTGGTGATGTCACCGTGCGCGCAGCACATAGGCAGCGTGGATCTGGCGGCTTCTCGCCAGACGCCTAGGGAAATTGGAAGTCTGTGATTGTGATCGTCCAAGCCACAAAGCCGTTGACCATCATACTTATTTTACAATTTAATCGTCGAGAGAAGGCTCAGCGGCCAAATCCACTTATGTTTATTTAGGTTCTTCATATGTCAAGATCGCCTTATAACGGCATAGAAAGACGCGCTTTTTGGAAAATCGCCGTTGAAAAACGCATTGAGGTAGCCTCTTCAGACATTTTCAGGCCCAAGTTCCCGTTGACGAATGACATGAGGATTGCGACCGCAGGATCATGTTTTGCGCAACATGTTGGGCGGGCGCTCAGACAATCTGGGTTAAGCGTTATTGATGCCGAACCTGCGCCCCCAGGTACACCTGAGAACCTCGCCAAAAATTATGGATATTCCACGTATTCAGCGCGCTACGGCAATATCTATACTGTTGCGCATTTGCTGCAAATCATGAAAGAGGCCACTGGTCGATTTACCCCAGCAGAACCCGTTTGGGCCTTAAAAGACCGGTTTATTGACTCTCAGCGACCAAACGTTGAACCGACCGGATTAGAAACCCCTGATGCTGTCATATGGCATCGCGCGCGTCATTTGGAATGTATAGTTAAGATGATGCAGTCTTGCGATGTGTTTGTTTTCACCTTCGGCCTCACAGAGGCATGGCTTCATACTGAAACTCAAACCGTATTTTCCCTTGCACCCGGTACGTTAGGCGGCAGCTTTGATCCTACGGTTCATAGCTTCAAGAACTATACAACGCGCACTGTCGTTGACGACTTTCGAGAGTTCATGAGGCTCGCGCAGACGCTTAACCCCAACATAAAGTTCTTGATCACCGTATCCCCTATCCCTCTGGCTGCGACAGCGAGCGGCACCCATGTAGAGATCGCCACAACGAGATCAAAGGCTGTGTTGAGGGCCGCTTGCGACGAACTGACTTCCGACTTTGCGAACGTCGACTATTTCCCATCCTACGAGATTATTAATTCACCGCGTTCGAAAGGACAGTTTTTCGCACCCAATTTGCGCGATGTCACCCCTGAGGGCGTTCAAACGGTTATGACAATCTTAATGCGCGCTTACGGGTTTGAAGATCGGATGGGTTCCACCGTGCTTTCCGAGGCGCCAATGCCCCTTACAGACGACGATATGGATGCCCGTTGTGAAGAGGTTCTATTGAATCAATTTGCTGATATAGGAGTGGCGAAAGCATGATGAATCTCATCATTTTTGGCAACTCACATGTAGGTGCTTGGCGTGAAGCGTGGCCTACGCTCGCACCTGATTATCCGGACATAAATGTTACGTTCTTCGGCATACCTGAAATGATCCATAGGCGTTATCGGATCCAAGATACAGGCGTGTTCTCAGCGTTAAAAATATCGGATGATGAGCGCAAACGTGTCGTTGATATTAATGGCTTTGATCAGGTGCAGCTTAAAGATTATGATCGGCACCTTTGGGTCGGCATGAACTGGAAACCAGAAAATGCCGTGATGATCACCACCTCTGGCGACCCGGACACGATCGAGGACGCATCCACCGGGCGGCCAGCATACTCAAAACCCTTTCTTAAAGCGATCTTCGAACTACAAGCCGCAAATATCTTGAGGGATAGCAGAGTCAACCTAGACGGCTCCATCCGCCCGGACATGCATCCTCGACCGATCTACGCGGAAGAGTGTCAAAGCAGCCTTCATCCCCTTTATGACGTCTGGCGGGAGACTGCAGATATAGGCTCGGCAAGGTCAGCTATTCTCGGATACTATGAAGAAATCATTGTGGACTATTTCAGCAGACAGGGCCTGAAATTTGTGCCTTCGCCCATGGGCTTACGTAGTAGTTCTGGGGCGACAAAATCGGAATATCTGTCGGCCGGAGGCGGAATTGCTTCGCTTAGAACTCCCGCAAGTCGAGGTGATTTTTCACACATGAATGCAGAGTACGGCCGAGTGTGCCTCAAAAACTATCTGGACTATTATTTCACATAATCCTAATTATCGGTTTATGTGGTGTAGCCGGGGGCGCGCTACCCTCAAGTGCGACTCTTGTTAGAAAACAGTAGTTTATCTAATAAGAGGAATCGGTATGGGAGCCGTTTACGACCAACTGAGTATCACAGAACGACGCAAGATAGAACGCTGGAGACACGCTAAGGTCCCAGTTGACGAGATGGCGCGCGTTCTGAAGCGCTGCAGATCAACGATATTTCGCGAGCTAAAGCGCAACCATTTCTCGGACGAAAGCATGCCGGGATGCGATGGCTATTACGGTGCCGCTGCTCACCTCATGCAAGCGGAACGTCGTGGTCGAGAGCGCAAACTGATCAAACATCCTGAACTTCGCAAGCGCGTGATCGAGCGTATCAAGAACGGTTGGACACCAGAGCAGATCAGTAACCGTATGATCCACGAGCGCGCTCCCCTCAGGGTCTGCCAGGAAACCATTTATCGCTACATCTATTCCACAGAAGGTCAGCGCGAAGACCTGTGGTGGTATCTGCCGACGCACCGTATCGCTCGACGTCCCCGCCGCACCCGAAGACACAGAGAACCCAAGTTCCACCGCGATGTCAGCATCTTATTTCGCCCGGATGATGTGGCTCATCGCCGTCAATTTGGCCACTGGGAAGCTGATTTGATGCTGTTCAAACAGAAGCTTGGCCAGACCAACGTCACCTCACTGGTTGAGCGCGTCAGCCGCTTCACCGTGATCCTGAAAAACCCCAACAAGCGCACCAAGCCGGTCATGGGCAAGATCATGAGTGCCATCAAAGACCTCCCCCTCGTCGCCCGCCGGTCCATCACTTTTGACCGCGGAACCGAGTTTGTCAGTTGGCCACACCTACAAGCCGAGATCGGAACCCAGACGTGGTTCTGCGACCCCTCCAGCCCCTGGCAGAAAGGCACAGTCGAGAACACTAACCGACGCCTTCGAAGGTGGCTGCCCCGCAAACGCGACATCCGGCAATGCACAGATCACGATATGAAGGTGATCTGTGATCGCCTCAACAACACGCCACGAAAGTGTCTTGGATGGAAGACCCCAGCCGAGGTCTTCCGCGAAAAGATATTGGAGGAAATGCGATGACATCCCTACCCTGATCCCAACAAGAGTCGCGGTTCACGTATCGCTCACAACCTTTGCGCCGATGTCTAGATTGACGGGCATTTCCTGACGGTCGATATCTATAAAAAAGACATTGATCCGAGCTGGATCTTGGAAGTCGTAAACGAACTCGGCACCTCAACCGTGTTCGATAATCCGTTCATCGCGGACAGCCTTGCTTGGGAGCAGTTCGAGGAGACCGTGAAGGAAGTAGGCCCCGCTGCCTTCTTCTCCAAGAAAGAAAAGCGTCTGTTTTTTCCACTGACACACGCAAGGCTTCACAACCCTCAGATATTTGAGGTCCGTGGGCTGCAAAGCCTTGCTACCCTCGCCGCTTCAGGTGACACTTCTGCTATGCAAACTCGGTGACATTTCTGAATGGTGCTTACATATTGTCCGTATCTGTAGAACAAACCCCACTTCCCGGCGTCGTCGTCATCAGCCCAGCACGCTTCGGCGATCACCGAGGGTTTTTCTCGGAATGCTACAACGCCCAAGCCCTCGCCGAGCACGGTATCACCACACAATTCGTGCAAGACAATCACTCCCTGTCCATGACCCAAGGCACCATTCGCGGGCTCCATTTCCAGGTTCCGCCCCACGCGCAGGACAAGCTGGTGCGCTGCGGGCGTGGCGTTCTTTTTGACGTGGCGGTAGATATCCGGAAGGGGTCGCCGACTTATGGGAAGTGGTTCGGGGTCGAGCTGAGCTTCGAGAACGGCAAGCAGTTGCTGGTACCGGCGGGCTTCGCGCATGGGTTTGTGACACGCGCTCCAGAGACTGAAATTATCTACAAATGTTCGGATTATTACGCGCAGGAGACCGAAGGGGCGGTCGCTTGGGACGATCCTCAGGTCGGAATTGACTGGGGTCTGGGGGATATGACGCCCGTTTTGTCGGATAAGGACGCAAATGCGCCCTCTTTGGCTGATCTTAACAGTCCGTTCACGTTTGAGGGTGTATAGATGAAGCTATTGGTGACAGGCGGGGCGGGTTTCATCGGCTCGGCAGTGGTGCGTCTGGCAATCGCGCGGGGACATAGTGTGGTGAACCTTGATGCGCTGACCTATGCGGCGTGCCTTGAGAATGTGGCGAGCGTGGCGGACAGCCCTCTATATGCGTTCGAGCAGGCAGATATTTGTGATCGGGAGGCGTTGGATAGGATCTTCGAAACACATCAGCCCGACGCGGTTATGCATCTCGCGGCCGAGAGTCATGTGGACCGATCCATCGACGGGCCGGGGGCGTTTATTCAGACCAATGTCACCGGCACCTATACGTTGCTGGAGGCCGCGCGCGCTTATTGGCAAGATGCGGGCAAGCCCGATGGCTTCCGCTTTCACCATATCTCTACCGATGAAGTCTATGGCTCCCTCGGTCCCACAGGGCAGTTTACCGAAGAGACGCCTTATGACCCGCGCAGCCCCTACTCCGCCTCGAAAGCCGCCAGTGATCATCTGGTGCGCGCCTGGGGCGAGACCTATGGCCTGCCAATAGTGCTTACAAATTGCAGCAATAATTACGGGCCCTACCACTTCCCTGAAAAACTGGTGCCCGTCGTCATCCTCAAAGCGCTCGCCGGAGAGCCAATTCCGGTCTACGGCGATGGCGCGAATGTACGTGACTGGCTGTTTGTCGAAGACCACGCCGATGCGCTGCTGACCGTGCTGACGAAGGGTACGCTTGGCCGCAGCTACAATATCGGGGGCGAGAACGAGGTCAGCAATCTTGAGCTGGTCAGAATGATCTGCGCCCTACTCGATGATCGCCACCCTGAAGGCGCGCCGTATGCCGACCTGATCACCTTCGTCGCCGACCGCCCGGGCCATGATCAACGCTATGCAATTGATCCGACACGTATCCAGACAGAGCTTGGCTGGCGGCCCTCGGTCACGGTGGAAGAAGGGCTGGCGCGCACTGTGGATTGGTACCTTGGAAATAAAGACTGGTGGCGCGCGCTGCAAATCCGCCAGGGTGTTGGCGAGCGATTGGGCGAGGCATGAAGATCCTCGTCTTCGGCCACAGCGGTCAGGTCGCCACGGAACTGCGCGCGCTGAACAGCGATGATATCCAAATCACCGCCCTCGCCCGCACCGATGCGGACTTAACCGACCCCGCCGCCTGCACCGCTACGATCAATGCCCATGCGCCTAATGCGGTGATCAACGCCGCCGCCTATACTGCCGTGGATAAGGCCGAAAGCGATACAGAAACGGCGCAGCTCATCAACGCCGATGCCCCCGCCGCCATGGCCCAAGCCTGTGCCGCGCGCGATATTCCTTTCGTCTCTATCTCGACCGATTATGTGTTTTCAGGCGCTGGTGACACGCCTTGGACACCTGTCGACCTGACCGATCCGCAAGGCGTATACGGCCGCACCAAGCGTGACGGCGAGGTCGCAATTGTGAAAGCGGGCGGGCGCTACGCCGTGTTACGCACCTCATGGGTCGTGTCGGCGCATGGCAATAACTTCGTCAAAACCATGTTACGACTCGGAGCCGAGCGCGAGGCATTAACCATCGTCGCCGACCAGATCGGCGGCCCTACCGGCGCTGCTGAGATCGCACAGGCCTGTGTAATAATCGCCGAAACCCTCATTTCAGATCCCAAAAAGTCTGGCATTTACCATTTCTCGAGCGCGCCCAATACCGGTTGGGCTGATTTCGCTCGCGCGATTTTCGACGCCGCCAAGCTTCCCTGCGCTGTCACTGATATCCCATCGTCCGACTACCCTACCCCTGCAAAACGCCCTCTGAACTCGCGACTGGATTGCGCAGCGACCGAGGCCGCCTTTGGCATTTCCCGCCCCGATTGGCGCGTGAGCCTCACCCATATTTTGACCCAACTTGATTTTCCCAAGGACTGATTTCCCATGACCCAGACGCCTGAACGCAAAGGTATTATCCTCGCTGGCGGCTCCGGCACGCGGCTTTATCCGATCACGATCGCCGTGTCGAAACAGCTGCTGCCGATCTATGACAAGCCGATGATTTACTATCCGTTAAGCGTGCTAATGCTGGGCGGTATCCGCGAGATCCTGATCATCACGACGCCCCAAGACGTCGACCAATTCAAACGAGCTTTGGGCGACGGCAGCCAATGGGGCATTTCGCTAAGCTACGTCACGCAGCCGAGCCCCGATGGATTGGCTCAGGCTTACATCTTGGCCGAAGATTTCCTAGACGGAGCACCTTCCGCGATGGTGCTTGGCGACAACATCTTCTTCGGCCACGGCCTGCCCGAGATCCTCGCCCAAGCCGACGCCCAAACCACCGGAGGCACCGTCTTCGGCTACCGCGTATCGGATCCTGAACGCTATGGTGTCGTGGATTTTGACGAGAACGGCCAAGCGCGACAAATCATTGAAAAGCCAGAAGTGCCTCCGTCGAATTATGCAGTTACAGGGCTGTATTTTCTGGATCACACCGCATGCGAGCGCGCTAAAACGGTCAAGCCATCGGCACGAGGAGAGCTAGAGATCACGACGTTGCTTGAAACATATTTGCATGACGGATCGCTGAATGTGCAACGTATGGGGCGTGGGTATGCTTGGCTGGACACCGGGACGCATGGAAGCTTGCTGGATGCTGGCAACTTTGTCCGCACGCTGGAAACGCGGCAGGGCTTGCAGACGGGAAGCCCTGAAGAAATCGCATTTGACCAAGGGTGGATCAGCGCCGCGTCATTGGAAGAACAAGCCAAACTATTTGAAAAAAATGAATACGGTGTCTATCTGAGTAACCTAAATCGTTCGTTAAGATAACCATAAATCCCAAAATGTTTCGCGCGCGAAACAAATTCTTTTTATCGTATTGGACCCTCCCGTGAGAAAAATCTTCATCACCGGCACTGCCGGCTTCATCGGTTTCCACCTTGCACAACTCTTGCTCGACGAAGGGTTCCGCGTCCACGGCTTTGACGGCATGACCGACTACTATGACGTCAAGCTGAAGCAGCGCCGGCACCAGATGCTGCTACAGAACCCGCATTTTTCGATGACCGAAGGGATGCTTGAGGACGATGCGCTGATCACGCAAGTCACCGACGATTTCGCGCCTGATGTCATTGTCCACCTCGCTGGGCAGGCCGGCGTTCGCTATTCGCTGGAAAACCCACGCGCCTATCTCGACAGCAACCTTGTCGGTACATTCAACGTGATGGAGGCCGCGCGGCGGTTGAAGGTTGAACATCTGCTAATGGCCTCTACCTCCTCGGTCTACGGCGCCAACGAAGATATGCCTTTTGCCGAGACTGATAAGGCCGATACCGCCCTCACCTTCTACGCCGCGACGAAGAAAGCGAATGAGGCAATGGCGCATTCCTATGCGCATCTGTGGGATCTGCCGACAACGATGTTCCGCTTCTTCACGGTCTACGGTCCCTACGGGCGCCCCGACCTGGCGCTGTTCAAATTCGTCGACGCGATCCTCGATGGGCGCCCAATCGATATCTACAACCACGGGGACATGTACCGCGACTTTACCTATGTCACCGATCTGGTCCGCGGCATCCGTCTGTTGATCGACACGCCCCCTGTCCGCCCCGATAACCGCGAGGTGCCCGAGGGAGACAGCCTGTCCCCCGTGGCCCCCTTCCGCATCGTCAACATCGGCAATTCCGACAAGGTGCGCCTGCTCGATTTCGTCGAAGCGATCGAGCAAGAGCTTGGTCAAAAGGCAATCCGTAACTACATGCCAATGCAGATGGGCGATGTGCCCGCGACTTGGGCGAATGCGGAACTGCTAAAAACCCTCACGGGTTACAAACCCCAGACCGATATCAAGGATGGTATCCGGGAATTTGTAGCTTGGTTCCGCGACTATTACGCCAAGTAGTTTTTGGACGAGGAGTTTGCGATGCCGACCTTGAATGATGCCCCCATTGCCGTGATCGGCTTGGGGTATGTTGGCCTGCCCTTGGCGGTCGAATTTGGCAAGAAGCGCAAGGTCGTCGGCTTTGACATAAACACCGCCCGTATCGCCGAACTGCGGGCCGGCAAGGACAATACGCTTGAGGTGGATGCTGCGGAGATGGCCGAGGCCGCGCATCTCTCGTTTACCGACCAGCTGGATGATATTGCGAAATGTACCACATTTATCGTGACCGTCCCGACGCCAATCGATGAGCACAAGCGTCCCGATCTCACCCCCCTACTCAAAGCCTCCGAGACGATCGGAAAGGTTCTAAAGCGCGGCGATATCGTGATTTATGAATCCACGGTTTACCCCGGCGCAACGGAAGAAGATTGTGTGCCTGTGCTGGAGAAGATCTCCGGTCTTACCTTCAACCAAGATTTCTTCGCCGGCTATTCACCCGAGCGGATCAACCCCGCGGACAAAACCCACCGTCTGCCCAACATTGTCAAAGTTACCTCCGGATCCACGCCTGAAATCGCAGATAAGGTCGATGCGCTCTATGCGTCCATCATCACCGCTGGCACGCACAAAGCGCCGTCGATCAAGGTGGCGGAGGCAGCGAAGGTAATCGAAAACACACAACGAGACGTGAACATCGCGTTGGTGAATGAACTTGCCCTGATTTTCAATAAACTCGACATCGACACCCAAGATGTGCTCGACGCGGCAGGCACCAAGTGGAACTTCCTCCCCTTCCGCCCCGGCCTCGTCGGCGGCCACTGCATCGGCGTGGACCCGTATTACCTGACGCAAAAAGCCCAATCCGTCGGCTATCACCCCGAAGTCGTCCTCGCCGGCCGCCGCATCAACGACGGAATGGGCTGCTACATCGTCGGCCGCACCGTCCGCGAAATGATCGCGCGGGACATTCCTGTGAAGGGGGCCCGCACGCTTGTCATGGGGCTGACATTTAAAGAAAACTGTCCCGACCTGCGCAACACGCGGGTAACGAATATTATTCATGAGCTGGAGACTTACGGCGTGAACGTTGACATCTACGACCCCTGGGTCGATAGAGCAGAAGCACAGCGGGAATACGGGCTAAAGATGACGGCAGCGCCTGAAACCCGGGGGTACGATTCAATTATTATTGCCGTGGCACATGAGGCGTTTCTGAATGAAGATATCATAGGGAAGTACGCCAACGTAAACGCCGTGGTGTTTGACGTCAAAGGTATCTTGCCGCGAAGTTTAGGTGTTTTGCGTTTGTGAACATTAGCATTTGCGTATCTTATCATCCCCTTTACGATTGCCAGCTGAGGTTGCATTTTACAAAGCGCAGATCATCGCAGTGCAGGAAATGCGCAGAGTTCGGCTTCCTTTCCCAAGGTGTGCAAATAGGCTGAGTGACATCTAATAATCTGGTCATTTGCGCCAATGGTGCGCCATAGATAGCGTTATTTACCGCCGAGCCGAATGCAAGTTTCAGCGACGTGCCAGTCGACGTCTGCTCTACGCAAAATGCGTATCTTTCGCTCCTTCGATTCAGGGGCGTACTTTTGCACCCAGCGGTAGAAGGTTGATCGAACATCAATATTCCGCGCCCTGTGAGAAGATTAATGACAACCTGATAGGACAGCGGTTACCGCAGACACCGGCGTACTGCACACAGGATCGTCTCGCGTGGAAAACGATGATGTTTGAACGGTAACTTGCGAGGCATACTCGATCGCAAAAGCCCAAACGTGGCAGCTTATGCAGTAGTGCCCTGCGGGCGAACAAACTGGAGGCTTTTGTCGGTGAAGATGCTTTGGGAGCGGATTGAGAGGATAGACTTACTCGACTGAGATCCCCGAAAATCGCGCATCCTCTTCTGCCGGCTGACTTCGCTACACACTCACGCATTACATCTTGTTGTCACTTCATAGCTGACAAAGAGGTGTTGAAGTAAAGTGACGGCGTAGTCGCCCAAGATGCGTATTTTGCTAGTTTGCTGTTGACAGGAATTGGTGACTTCGATATAGAGCGGGTCGCTCAGCGGTGTTATCACGTTAACGGGCCGAGGTTACTTGTACATTGATCTGGGCGTGGGGGATTTCGATGCAGGTATTGAAATTCAGCTATAAGCGCCATCGGTTTCCGCCTTAGATCATCGCTCACATCGTATGGCTCTACGTCCGGTTCAGCCAGAGCGTTCGAGAGGTCGGCAAGCTGATGCTGGTACGTGGCGTGGACGTTTCGTACGAGACTATCAAGCGCTGGACCGTCAAGTTCGGCCTTTGATCGTCACTTTCTGCGGCAACGGCGGCCGCGCCCCAGCGATATCTGGCACTTAGACGATGTTGTCGTGAGGATAGCGGGCCGGTCATACTCGCTGTGGCGCACGGTCGATAAACACGGCACCGTTCTTGAAGAAAACCTTCAATTCATGCGAGACGAGCGCGCTGCCAAATGGCTTTTAGTCAGATTGATGAAACGTTGGGGCATCGTTCCTAAAAGGATTATTACAGTCAATCTGCGCTCGTGCGGGGCAGCTAAACGCGAGGTAGTGCCAGCCTTTGATCATTGGTCCCACGAGGGGGCCAATAACCATGCAGAAAACAGCCATCTTCCTTTTCGAAAACGAGAGCAGGTGATGCAGGGTTTCCGATTGCCGGGTAGTCTACAGCGCTTCAGCTCGATGCAATCTGCAACTCCCGATTCCTTATCTGTACCAACCCTCCGTCGTTCCGCGCTCACCAGCTGCTACCAACGACTCGAAGCATTCGAGGCGTGGAAGTCCGCGACAAAAGTCGATTGGTCAACGATCGGCACTCCAACTTGCAAGCTCGGGGAGTTAACGGGATAACACTCCTCATTCGCCTTCTCGGAGGCGGCGTGTCGACCACGTGGTCCCCTGCATAGGGCAACCGGATGTTTGCCCCTTAAACCGAAGAGGTCGAGGCCATCAGCAGGTGGTGCACAAATGGATGCGTGCCAGGACTATCACGTCGAAGGTGCCGATCAGGTTGGTTTCGACATAGGCGCGGGGGTGTTCCAGGAAGTAGCGGACCCCGGCCTGTACTGCGAGATGGACGATCATCTGGGACTGGAACTCCTTTGCCGCGGTGGTCAGTGCGACCATATCCTGGAGCATGGCGACCGTGTCGCTGTAGCCCGGCATGGCCAGCAGGATATTGCGGCGCGCCTTCTACAGCGCCACAACGTAGTAATTCGTCATAGAGTCGAAGCCGTCGACTTGCTGGCCTTGTGCCGGCAATAGTCGCACCGGATAAAAGCCGATAAAGCCTGCGGTGCCGGTGGCCGGAAGCCGTGGCATGAAAATGTCAGTCCGGTATGATATGCGCAATGTACAGTCAAAGCCATCGCACACCTGTCCCGCCACAAAAAATACCCGATTCGCAAACACCTGTCGCGCAAGGACCCGTGATGCACAGGGATCACAAGAAAGCGCGAGGGTTGGACCCGTTGAAAAACCGGAAATCCGCACCCGCACCCCCCATGTCCCTGTCGTGGCAATGTTTCGGTTGCCCTATGAAACGGTTTGTGACATTTCGAACGCATGCATTGATTGAAAACTTGAATTGGCATGACGCACAGAATCGACAATACGGTCGTCCCGGCGTCCGAAATGGACATGGTGGGCACCCTGCCCCGTACAGTGCAGTTCCGCATGCGGTCCATGACCCCCGGCGCAAACCACGCTGCGCGACCGTCATGGGCCGCGGTGCCGCCCGCAAACGCGACTGCAGGGCATGGGCCCGGCCGCCACCTTTTAGGAAAACAGGACATATAGAATGCGCATTGCAATGATCGGCACCGGCTATGTCGGCCTTGTCTCGGGGGTCTGTTTTTCGGATTTCGGCCACGAGGTCGTCTGCGTCGACAAGGACGCGGCCAAGATCGACAGTTTGAATGCGAGTCATGTCCCGATCTATGAACCCGGACTGGACGACTTGATGGCCCGCAATGTCGCGGCCGGGCGTCTGTCGTTCACCACCGATCTGGAATCGGCCGTCGCTGGGGCTGACGCAGTTTTTATCGCCGTGGGCACACCGACACGGCGCGGCGACGGACATGCGGACCTGTCCTACGTCTTTGCTGCCGCCGAGGAAATCGCGAGCTTCATCAGCGACTATACAGTGGTGGTCACCAAATCCACCGTGCCCGTCGGCACCAACCGCAAGGTCCACGAGATCATTGGGCGGATCTGCCATGCCGACCTGTACGGCGTCGCCTCAAACCCCGAATTCCTGCGCGAGGGGGCCGCGATCGACGACTTCATGCGCCCGGACCGGATTGTGGTGGGTGTCGACGACGACCGCGCCGCCGAGGTGATGCAGGCGATCTACCGGCCGCTTTACTTGCGCGATTTTCCCATCGTCACCACAGATCTGGAAAGCGCCGAGATGATCAAATACGCGGCCAACGCCTTTCTGGCGACCAAGATCACCTTTATCAACGAGATCGCGGCGCTGTGTGAAAAGGTCAGCGCGGATGTGAAGTCGGTGGCGCGGGGCATCGGTTTGGACAACCGGATCGGCGGCAAGTTCCTGCATGCGGGACCTGGTTATGGTGGATCGTGCTTTCCCAAAGACACCCGTGCACTGGCCCGGATCGGGCAGGACCACGCCGTCCCCCAGCGGATCGTTGAAGCGGTGATCGACGTGAACGAAGGGATCAAGAGGCGGATGCTCGACAAGGTGCAAGACCTGTGTGACGGCAGCTTCAACGACAAGACCATCGTGGTGCTGGGGGTGACGTTTAAGCCCAATACCGACGACATGCGTGAGGCGCCGTCGCTGACCTTCGTGCCCGCACTGGTCGGGGCCGGGGCGCGTGTGCGCGTTGTCGACCCGCAAGGCCGCAAGGAGGGCGAGGCGCTGTTGCCCGGCGTGGACTGGCACGACAATGCCTATACCGCGTCAGAAGGTGCCGATGCGCTGGTGATACTGACTGAATGGAATGAATTCCGCGCGCTCGATCTGGCGACTATCGCACAGGCCATGGCCCATCCGCACATGGCCGACCTGCGAAATGTCTATAGCTGTGGCGATACGATGGCCGCCGGGTTCAAGCGTTACGTGGCGGTGGGTCGATGACGGGTTTCGCGTTCGGGGCGGGGGGGTGACATGTGCGGCATCTTTGGTAATTTTTGTTTCGACCCCGGCAATCTGACCGAGGCCGCGCTGCTGAATATCGCGGGCGCGATTCGGCACCGTGGGCCCGATGCCGTGGGTGTGGCGGTCGACGCGCGTGCAGCCCTTGGCAACACCCGCCTGTCGATCCTCGATCTAAGCGCCGCCAGCAATCAGCCGATGTATTCCGATGATGGCAACATCGTGCTGGTCCAGAACGGCGAGATCTACAACTTCATTGAGCTGCGCGAGGAATTGAGCCGCGCCGGACACCGGTTCGACACCACCGGCGATACAGAGGTGCTGCTGCGCGCCTTCGAGGCCTGGGGCCCCAATTTCGTGACCCGTCTGAACGGTATGTTCGCTATTGCCGTGCAGGACCGCCAAGCCGAAACGATGTGGCTGTTCCGTGACCGGTTGGGTGTCAAACCGCTTTACTATCACGGCACACCTGAAACGGGTCAGCTGTGGTTCGGCTCCGAGATCAAGGTTTTGCTGGCCGCGGGCGTGCCGGCCCAGCCTGACATGGACGCGCTGGCGCAGTATCTGGCGCTGAATTACATCCCGCAGCCCGCGACGGCGTTCGAAGATATTCGCCACCTGCCCCCGGCGAATATGGCCGAAATCACGCCCGTCGGGATAACCTTGACCCCCTATTGGGATCTGGTCGACGTCACACCCGACCCCGGCATGGTGAAGGCGGATGCGGAAAAGGAACTTTACGACCTACTGGACGATGCGACCCGTGTGCGGATGCGATCGGATGCGAAATTCGGTGCCTTCCTGTCGGGGGGGCTGGACAGCTCTTCGGTGGTCGGCCTGATGAGCGCCTATCAGGACACGCCGGTGCACACCTTCTCGATCGGTTTCGACGATCCACGCTTTGACGAGACCCGCTTTGCCCGCATGGCCGCCGATCGGTTCGGCACCGACCATCAGGTGCAGATCATGCAGGCCGATACCGTGTCGCTGTGGCCGCGTTTTATCTGGCATGTGGACCAGCCGCACGGCGATGTCTCCTTCATGCCGATGGATCAGGTGTCGGCCCTGGCCAAGCAGGACGTGAAGATGGTGTTGACTGGCGACGGCGGCGATGAGCTGTTCGCAGGCTATGACAAGTACGCCGATTTCTTTCCAGGCGGCGGCACCGGTCATCTGGGTGATGACTGGGAAGACGACTTCGTGCGCCGCGCGGGACTGTTGCAGGACGACGAACCTGCCACGCTGCTGACCGGCAACCTGCACGCGGCGTTCCACGATGTAGATCCCTACCGCGCCCTGTCGCGCCAGATCCAGCGGGCCGGCCATCAGGATTCGATTAACCGGGTGCTTTACGCCGAAACCACGACTCTGCTGCCGGGCAATAATCTGGTCAAGCCCGACCGCATGGCGATGGCCAACTCGCTCGAGGTGCGGTCGCCGTTTCTGGACTACCGGATGGCCGAATTTGCGTTTCGCATGCCCGGCCACCTGAAACTGACCGGTGGCGAGACCAAGGCGATCTACAAAAGTGCCATGCGTGATCTTTTGGGCGACGAACTGACATACCGCAAAAAGCAAATGTTCACCGTGCCGGTGGGCGAATGGTTCCGGCAGGTGCTGGCGCATTACTGCCGCGAGATTCTGCTGGACGGACGACTTGGCGCGCGCGGCATCGTATCCGAGAAGACCGTGACCGGCATGTTACAGGCCCATATCGCGGGCGAGGCCAACTATACCCGGCAACTGCGCGCGCTGATCTCGCTGGAAATATGGTTCCGCCTGTTCATCGACCGCGACCCGCAGATGCTGGCCCTAGCACAAGCCGCCCCACATCGCGGTGATAGGCCATGATCGGTCACGCGGCGGTCGCTGCGCGGAACACCCTGTAAAAGTCACGAAAGGCAGGCTCAAATGCATATTCTCACCGTGCGCTCCACATTACCAGACATGGGGCCGGGCACCCAGCCGCTGGTTATTGCGCGCGAACTGCGCAGTCGTGGCGATACGGTTTCGTTCGCCACTTCGGGCGGGGCCTATACCGATACCGTGCGCGCGGCCGATTTCCCGGTGCACATCATTCCCGAACTGGCCCCCGACAGGCACCGTCTGGGTGCCGTAGTCAGGGCCGTGGCAGCCCTGCGGCGCCTGATCGTTGCCGAGAACCCCGATGTGATCCACGGCCATAATGCGGCCGCGACCATCCTTGCGGTGACGGCGGCACGGCTGGCCGGCAAGCGTATCCCTGCAGTGACCAGCGTACGCGGTGTCGAAGAACGCGACACTCACCAGTGGCGCAATAAGATATGGAAACGCACGCCGGGCGTACTGCTGGCGGTTTGCGAGAAGACCCGTGATCGCCTGCTGAGTTTCGGTGTGCCGGACGACAGGATCAGTGTGACCTACAACGGTGTCGATCTGGCGCGATTCCAGCCCGAAAGCGTAGATGGTGCCGTCCAGAGACAGGCGCTTGGGCTGACCGGAAAGATCGTCGTCGGCACCACGGGTGCCTTTACCGGATCTCCCGCGCAGGGAGGACCCAGCAAGGGTCAGCACATTTTGGTCAAGGCAGTAGCGCAGCTCAAGGACAGGCATCCGGATCTGGCGGTTCTGCTGGTTGGCGATGGTAAGACCCGTTCCATGGTCGAGGACCTGGCCCGCGATCTAGGGTGTGCCGACCGTGTGGTTTTTGCCGGACGGCGCTTTGACGTTCCAGAGATGCTCAGCGCGATGGATATCTATTGCCTGGCTTCGATTTCGGGCGAGTTTTTTCCCAACTCGATCATCGAGGCGATGTCGATGGGCCTGCCGTGGGTCGGCAGCGATATCGCGGGGCTGAGCGAACTGACCGCCGATGGCGAGGCCGGACAGGTCACACCGATCGGGGATGTGGCGGCACTTGCGGCCAACCTCGACAGGTTGGCGGGCGATGCGGACTTGAGAGCCAGCCGCGGCGCACGGGCGCGCAACGAAGTCGAGCAGCGCCTGTCGATCGAGCATGTCTGCGACCGAATAGTGTCGGCCTATCTTCAGGCGGGTGTACCCGAAAACATTGCGAGGGAGACATCGCCCCATGTCATCTGAGAAGCGCTTTCTTGTCGTTACGGGAATGCACCGCAGTCATACCTCGCTTCTGGGCAGCATGATCCAGCGTTCGGGCCTACCATTTCACGACGACATGGTGGGCGCGGATATCAGCAATCCGCACGGTCATTTCGAGGATGTCGCGATCCTGAATATTCACAAGGCCACCTTGCGCGACAACGGGGCAAAATGGTTCCGTGGGATCGATCGGCCGCTGGATGTTTCCGATGCCCGACACCAGGAATTGGCGCAGGTCATCGCAAGCAGATTCGCGACCCTGGGGCCGCGCTGGGGTTTCAAGACGCCCCAATCGACCCTGTTTCTGGATATGTTCGCGCGCTACCCACAAGCGCGGTTCCTGTTCATTCACCGCCCGCCCGCGCCGGTCCTGAGCTCCCTGCTGCGCCGAATGGGCAGCCAGATTTACTGGCGACCGGATGCCCCCGGACGGTTCGCCCGTGCCTATGCCGTCTATAATGAACGCATAGCCGCCTTCACCGTCAGCCATCCCGAACGGTGTCATGTTGTGTCGAGCGACCGGCTTATGACCGACCCTGACAACGTCTTGAAAGCCGCCTCTGACAAGCTCGGACTTGGACTGGACGATATCGCTGCCGCACGTGCCCTTGTGCGGCCCGAAACAGTCAGCGCTCCGGCGAATTGGCTGGAACGGATACTGACCCGCCACCTGTCAGGCGGCAGACGTGTGCGTCGGGCCCACGAGGCGGTTCGGGTTCTGGATGCAGTCGCACACGGAGCCACGGCGGCACCGTGATGGACAGGACGCTATTCAGGGGTGCCGGTCTTTCATTCGCCGTCAGAATCGGCGGTGTAGCCTTCGCCTTGCTGGCACAGATTGCCTTAGCCCGGGTGTTAAGCACACACATGTATGGCAACTACGTCTATACGATACAATTAGCAGGGTTGCTTGCGGTCATCGGATCGCTTGGGTTCATCCAAGCTGCCGTGCGTGTCATTCCGATGAGCAATGCAGATGGCGATCCCGTGCACCGTCAGGCCTTCATACGCACCGGAATACTGGTATCGGTTCTGGCCACAACCGTGGTGGCAGCGACGATTCTGGGCCTGACGCAGGTCTGGGGTGTATCGCTGGAAGAGCCCTTCCGAACCGCGCTTTTGACGGTATCGATCCTGCTGCTCAGTGCCTTGACCCTGCTGCGCCTGGGCCAGGAGATCATGCGTGGAGACAAACGGGTGCTGGCGGCACAGATTTGCGAACAGGTGATCCTGCCAGGCGGCCTGCTTTGTCTTGCCGGTATGGTCCTCGCGGCGGGGGCCGATCTGCAGGTGTCCCACGTGATCGCCTTCCAGGCTGTGCTGACCGGTGCCATGGCCGCGACCCTGATCATCATGGCCTTGCGCCGTCGCAGTGCCGTTCAGGACAGCACCCCGCCCCCACCTGCCCCGGCCGGCGTCAAGGTCTGGCTAAGCATGGGGCTGCCGCTGGCCGCTGCGGGTCTGATGGCGGGGTTCATGTCGCGCGGGGACGTCATCGTGCTGGCATTCATCGCCACACCCGAAGAAATCGGTATCTATGCCGCCGCGGCAAGGGTGGCGGGGCTGATGATCTTCGGCCTCGCGGCCGTCAACACGATCGCGGCCCCGTTGTTCAGCGAGCTGTGGCATACCGGCGACCGTGCGGCGCTTCAGTCCTGCATCGGCAGCAGCGCTGCCTTGACCATGTTGATCACCTTGCCGGTCTTTGCGGTTCTCATGCTGGCGCCTGCCCCGATCATGGGGCTGTTCGGTGCCGACTTCATCGCGGCAGCCCCTGTGCTGAGGGTGCTGGCCGTCGGGCAATTGATTAACGCCCTGTCGGGTCCGACAGGGCCGTTGATGGTCGCGACCGGACAAAGCCGCGCCTATGCGGTCCTAACGCTCATCGGTATCCTTGTGACCTTGGGCGGAATTCTCGGTCTGGGGTCGTTGTTCGGCCTTTTCGGCGCGGCCTGTGGTGCGGCTCTTGGCCTGGTTTGGTTTAACGCAAGCATGGCGTGGCGGATCGCGCGGCGAACCAGATTGCGATCGGTGGTCAGTCGGAATGATGTAAGGGCTCTTGTGAGCCAGATCATGCTGCGCCTGCGCAGCCGGAACAGGTCATGATACCGCTTTCGATCTCGGCCGTCGCGCTTGTCATGTCCATCTTGAAGATCAGGGGTCTGTGCAGGATCCGGCATGTCCTGTGTTTTCTGGCTTTGGGTGCGGGCCAGATCCATCTTGCCGTGATAGCTTTAATCCTTCTGTTCGTATCCGAAGACGGTTATCTTCCGCCGGCCCGTTTCCCGCGCGGCCCGACGCTTTTGGCGGTGACCTGCGTTGGGCTGGTGACGGTTATTACCCTGCTGTCGCCGATAACGGGTCGGATCCTGGCCGAGCTCGTGCAGCTTTTGATTTATGCGCTAATCTTTGTACTGGCGACGATCTATCTGCGCAGGCCAGACCGGATCGAACCGCTGATGCACGCAATGGTCATCGCCGCGACCATTGTGGCGTTGCTAGGCGTTGCTGGACAGTTCACCGGTGTTACCCGATCGCCGCATATCTTCATCGGGCGTGGTGGCAACGAGGGTTCGTTATTTCTACTTCTCAGCGGTGTCGTTCCCTCGATAACGCTGTTCATAAAAACGAGGCGAAACATATATCTGCTGCTGCCGTTGTTGATGATGTTTGCGCAGGTTCTGGCACAAAGCCGCTCTAACATGGCCGTTAGCCTACTCATTCTCGTCAGTCCAATGTATTTCCTGATCGGTGCGCGTTGGCTGCGTGTCGTTATCCTGCTAGTCGTGCTGGGCCTTCTATACGCAGCTTTGCCGACGCTGCAGTCTGTGTTCCGGCAGCAGCAAGATTTTTCCACGCTGCAGCGGCTGGCGCTGCTCGATGTGGGTTGGGAACTGTGGCTGGAACGCCCTTGGCTGGGCTGGGGCTGGGGGGCGACATCCGAACTGGTGCCGCAGAACACGTTGACATACGATGCTTATCCGCATTTCCACAATACTTATATCCAGCTTATGGTAGAGTTGGGCGGTCTGGGCTGGCTGGCTATCGCGGTTTGGGTGGGTGGTTCACTCTGGCTGGTGGGCTACGGTGCCGTCCACCGCGTCGATCCAGCGGGAGGTTTCTATATCGCCGCAATCAGCGTGGCTGTATTGGCAGGAGGATTGACCAGTGCCTTGCTGTTTGGCGCGGACAGGGCGGTGCAAGTAATGATAATACTCGCGTTGATCGTCGCGTTTCTGCGGCGCAGGCGTGTCACCGAGAAACAAGTGGCAGGCCAGGCTGAGCACCCAGATCGTGAAAGGCTCTTGTTATGATACGTTTGTTCGATATTCTGTTTGCGCTGTTGATGCTGGCTGCTGCGGGTCTACCGATGCTGTTAATTGCCGTGGCGATCGTGCTGCATGACGGGTTTCCGGTGATCTTTCGCCAGACACGTGTAGGGCGCGGGGGGGATCCGTTTACAATCTTCAAGTTCCGCTCGATGCGCAAATCTGGACCCGAATCCAGCAGTGGGGAGATCGTGGGCCAGTCGCTGGCCGATAAGCAAAAGGCGCGGGCTGCCTTTCAGACCACTCAGGTCGGCGACGAGCGTATCACGCCGGTTGGGCGCGTTATCCGAAAAACCCATCTCGACGAGTTGCCACAAATTTTCAACGTTTTGCGCGGGGACATGTCGGTGGTAGGCGTGCGCCCCGACACCCCCGCCCAAGAAGTCGATTACGACCCCGCCTACTGGCAGACCCGCCATATCTATCGGCCCGGTATCACTGGTCCAGCGCAGGTCGGTCATACCAGCGGCGGCATTCCGCAACGTTGTTTCCACGAACTGACATGGCTGGAAGGGCGATCAGTGAAGTTGTATCTGTTGCTGCTGTTGCGCACGGTAGTGAAAGTCGGCCGGCGCAACAGTTTTTAGGTACCCGCGCCGACAATGCGTCCGATTAGGTCGACAACATTACTGGTGGCGGTGCCCAGCGGTGGCATATCGATGCTTTGCCTGCCCTTGTCGAAATCGCGGGCCAGCAACATGGCGGCCATCGCATCCAGATCGGGTACCGCACGCGCGAGACCGTGCAATGGATAAACGGCGTCTTCGGCATATTTCACGCAGATCACCGGGATGCCGCGCAATGCCGCCTGCAACCCCATGGTGCTGACCTCGGCACAGACCACATCGGCGACGAGCAACGCCTCTTCGGGGCTCAGCTTGCCGTTGTCCAGCAAGCCGTGATAAGCTCCTGACCCGAGTGTGAAAGCACTGTTGGGATGTGGGCGCAGAATATAGGTGAAGTCGGGATCGGCCCGGCACAGCCGCTCGAAAACCGGCACCAGATCCTGCGGTCCAGCATAGGGAGCGCCCGACCGGCCGCGGGCGCCCACTTGGGCTGCGGGCCACAGGATCACCGTTTTGTCTGTCACCCCCAAGTGGGCACGCAGTGCCGCGCGCCGGACCGCGTCGTCGGGAGCCGGGCGCAGGCTGTCGAACGCGGGGTTGCCTGTCACGTGGATTTCGCTGCCGGCTAGGCCCGCTTGCAGAAGATCCTCACGCACCGAGTTTGCAAAGACACTCAGATGTTCGGCATAGGGGCCGGGAATTATCCAGTCGCGTTCGCGGATCAGGAATAGGTCGCTGATTGCCAGCGACGGAATGCTCAGACGGCGTGCTGCCTGCAGCATCGCGTGCTCGAACCGCGGGCTGGTGGTGGTGACGACGGCATCGGGACGCGTGCGTTCGAGATACCGCACCATCGCTTCAACCGGCAGGAACGCCCTGCGACCTTCTGCAGTGACTCGCTCACGGGCGGCACGCGTGCCTATCCGACAGACCAGATCGCGGTAGCCGATGGCGAAATAAGCGGCTGTCTGCGCGGGCGTGATATCGGGGTGCGACTGACCTGCAGTCACATTCTCTAGAAAGGCAAGATCGCCCGCATCGGTGCAGGTGGTAGCTTCGTCTTGCAGGGCAAGCACCGATCGGGCGGGCAATCCGCGCCGCGCGAAAAACCGCGCGGCAGTAGTCAGCCCGATCAGGTCAGGCGTGCTGCCACGCGCGATCAGCCCAGCGGCGACGGCAGCCATGATCTGCGCATGCCCACCGCCGTAGGACATCAGCAGCGGACGTTTCGCAGCAAAGGGCGCGAGGTCTGCCATATCAGGTGCGGTAGCCCAGCCCGTTGGTAGTAAACCAGTCCTGCAGTGCCGGTTCGAACCCGGTGCGCATCTGCGTGAACTTACGTCTCGCATCCTGCACGCGGGCTTCGTGGGCAGGCAGGTCGGCCAGCACACCGTTCACCCGATCAAGCAGTATCTGCGCGAACCCTGGTGCCGACACATCGACCATCGCGTCACCATGACCCAGTTCGGCATAAAGCATCGCGATCTGACGGTAGCAGACCAGACCCAGCGTCGGGCGCCCTGCCCCCATCGCGCAGACATTGGCGTGAAACCGCATCCCGAGCACCATTTCGCACTGTTTATACAGACCAAGTGCCACACGCGCTGCCGCATCGCCGCTGCCGTAGGGGGCGACGATCACCCGCTTCCGGCGCAGCCGGTCGCCCATGTTGTCGAGCACTTGAAAGATCACCTCAACGTCGCGGAAGATATGCGGGAACAGTATGAAGTGCACGTCACTGTGGTCTTCGCTCAATCGGGTCAGGGCGGCCGCGAATTCGGCCGCAAACGCCGCACTGCCATCGGACGCGTTGAATTTAGCAAAGCGTACGTCAGCCATGTCGTTGGCCACGTTAATTCCGATATAGCGCGCATCCGCGTTCAGAATATCCGGCGCGTCATCGGACGATATAGGCGCGAAAAAACCACTATCGGGCACATGGTGTACGGCGGCCGCGTAATCGGCACCAATATGTGTCAGCAGTGCATCGACCGCGCCGTCGTTGCGAACCGTCACCAGATACTGGTCGGAGGCCAGTAGTTTGTCGAGAAATGCGGTGAAGTTCCGGCGCGAGCTGTCGGGCACACCTTGACCGGGGTCCACCCCCAGCGCGTTGAAATAGACCGGCACGGTGATCCGGTCGAAGACCTCTGGCGGGATGGCGATTGAGGTGCCGGTGGGCGATCCTTCGACCCACAACTCGAAATAGTTGCCGCCGCCGATGATCAGCGCGTCATAACTGTTAACCAAATTAGCGAAATCCCCGTCGAAGGCCCGCTCTTTCCAGAAAAACTCGCGCATTTCAAGGTCGGTCCAGTCCACCGGCCGTCCCAGACGTTCCGTAAACCAGGGGCGAAACCCCATGTGGTTTGCGTTGTCACCGATGTTGCCGCTGAAACTGGCCAGGTGCAAAACCTTGAGCGGGCTCATGTGACCTGATGGCGCAGCGTCCACTCCGTGCCGTCTTTTTTCCACAAGTGCGGCGACCGGAACTGATCCACGGTGGCCCAGAATTCATCATCGGTGGTATCGATGTATTCCAAGAAATCCTCGTAGAACTTGGCCGGGAATTCGCCGTCGTATTTCTGCACAAGGTGGACCGCCTCTTCGCGGGTGATCTTGCCGTTGCGCACTTCCTGCGCGGCGTCATAGGTCGCCCGGCCGATGCCAAATTTGATCCGCGTGGTAAAGTAGTGGAACATATCGATCTTGTCGTCGATGCTCGAATATTTGGAATATGTGCCGGGTGTGCGCTCGGGGTTGGCCTGAAAACCGGTGTTCTCGACGGCGTAGTAATAACATTCCTGTGGGTCCCACGGCAGGTAGTAACCCAAATAATGCACCTCGACGTTTTTGCTTTGCAGATAGCTGGCGTCCGGCGGAATGTAGGGTGCGAAATCGTTGAGTGTGAAATCGGTCTTTTCAAGGATATCGCTGACCTTTTCTCCGCCCAGCACCATCTCCAGCGGGTCCTGGGTGGAGAAAAACTTGCGATCCATCGTCGGCACGTAATTGTCGTCGACGTTGTTGCCGTATTCGGCCTGGTTTTCACCGTACATCACAAGCGGCACGTCAAAGCGCGCGGCCATCATCGGGCCGATGATGCGCTGGCCAACGATGAAGGGCTGAAACGGGTGCAGGAGGTTGTGGAAGGCCGCGCGTGTAAGATAGCGGTGCAGCTTGCCATTGGGGGTGAACAGGATATTGTCGTGACCGCCCACATGACACCAAGCCTCGAAGTTTTCCCAACCGATCCTGGTATACAGATGCGGTGCCCAAGTCACCGTCAGCGGGTTCATCCCGTAACGATATTTCAGCACATGCGACGTAAACGCGCTGTCCTTGCCGCCCGAGCCGGGCACAACTACGTCATAGCCGGACTTCTGGCGATACCGGTCCAGCAGGGCGACCAGCTTGTCCTCACGGTCCTTCCAGTTGATCTCCTGTGCCTTGACCTGCTGATAGCTACACGCATCGCAAATGCCCTGTTCGTTGAAACCGATCGTGGCCTTCTTTTCATTGCGGGTGTGCTTGAATTCGACGGTCGAGCTGGGGCGCTGATTGGAAATGACGCAGCTTTTGCAAAATGCGACTTGGTTAGGCAGCCCGAAAAATGCTTCGAGTTTGGATTGGTCGACCATGGGGAAAACCTCTTTTAAAAATTAAAATATAAATGATTTCAGCATGCCAAGACCCGTTTCCCGGCTTTTTTCGGGGTGGAACTGAGTGCCGACAAGGTTGTCGCGCGCCACTACGCTGGCAAAGCGCAGGTCGTCGCAGCGAGATACCGCCGCGACATCGGGAGCCGCGGCGGGCACCCCGTAGCTGTGGATAAAATAGACCGTATCGTCCGGCGTGACACCCGACAGCATGCGGCCAGCCAAATCGCCGGTGTCAGTGACACTCTCCAGCGGCAACCAGCCCACGTTGGGCATCCGGTATACTCTGTTGGGATCGGTGGCATAGCGGGTCAGATGGTCTACGGTTCCATCCAGTAGGTCCAAACCCTCGGTTTTCGTGAATTCCATGCTGCAGGTGTGCAGCAGCTGCATGCCCAGACAGATCCCCAGACAGCGCCGTCCGCTGGCGACATAGGTGCCCAGGAAGTCCCGCAGCCCGTGCGCTGTCAGCTCTGCGATGCCATGTGGGAAAGCACCGACCCCGGGTAGGATCAGCCGGTCGCAGGCATCCAGCACGGCGGTGTCTGACGACACTCGCGGCACTGCACCCAGATGCTCGACCGCGTTGGCCACGCTCTTGAGATTGCCAATCCCATAATCAACGATAGCAACTTCGATCCTGCTCATGACGGGTCCGTGTCCTCGTAGCCATTCATCTGCGCCCTGATCTCGGCCACTTCCTGTTTCTTGTAGTGCAGCGCTGCGGCCACGGCGATGCCACTCGGCCGGACCTTTGCCAGCAACGCATCCAGATGCTTGGGCTGGCCATAGCCGCCGCTGACGATGATCGGACGACGCGTGACCTCTTGCACGGCGGCAACCAGCTGCACGTCGAACCCCCGCTGCGTGCCTTCCTTGTCGACCGACGTGATCATCAATTCGCCCACACCTGCCTTTTCCAGCGTCTGCGCCCAGTCGACCACATCCAGACCCGTCACCTCGCGGCCGTTGTCGATATAGGCCTCCCAGCGGGTATCGATCTTCTTGGCCTCGATTGAGCCGACGATACACTGCGATCCGAAACGCGCGGCCACATCCGAGATCAGGTTGATGTCATGCACCGCACCGGTGTTGATGATGACCTTGTCGGCTCCCGCATTCAGCGCCGCCGCCGCATCCGCCACGCTGCGGATCCCTCCACCCAACGCGATCGGCACAAAGACGTTCTCGCAGGCCTTTTCGATCACGCCGAACAGGTTGTTCCTGTTGTAAAGACTGGCGACTGCGTCCATGAAGACGATTTCATCCACGCCGGCCTTGTAATAGTCCACGGCCAGCGTGTTGGGATCGCCTACCTTGCGCAGGCCCTCAAGGTGAATCCCCTTAATCGCCCATTCGTTCTTGACGTCTATTCGTGAAATCAGTCGCATCCTTGCTTGTTACCCTGTCGTTTCGGGTTTGTCACGCGCCTGCGAAGACAAATAAAGGGCTTCGGCCCGTTCGAAATCCGCCAGTGTGTCGACGTCCAGCGAAACAGAAGCGTCCATCTCGACTGCACCGATCCTGTCAGTCGCCAGACTGCCGTTGCACAAGAACCAGGCGATGTCGAACACATAGACGGCGCCGTTGGGGCGAAATAGTGGCGGCAGCGCCTGCCGGTTGGCAAAACAAAAGCGCGACCCGGATACCGGGCAGAACGTGCCGTCGGTCATAAAGCCGTATTTCAGCGGGCCGGGATCGGTGCGGCTGACCGACATGACCAGATTATGCGCGCCGGTCCGGTACAGGGCCACGGCCGCCGCGATGTCCGCGTTGCGCCGCAGCGGGGAGGTGGCCTGCAACAGCACCATGGTGCCCGCCTCCAGTCCCGCGTCCACGATGGCATCGGTGATGACCGCGTCCATCGGAGCGGTGTCACCCGCCAGATTTGCGGGGCGCACGCGCACGTCACAGCCTGGCGGTCCGCCCGACGCGATGATATCGGCGATATCGGTGGACACTATGCAACGGTCGGCCACGGTACATCCCTGCTGCACGGCATGTTCATACAGCGGGCGCCCGGCAAAGGGGCGGACGTTCTTCCCCGGCAGGCCCTTGGACCCCGCCCTGACAGGGATAAGGGCAAGCGCGAGAGGTGCAAGGGAATGAGTCACGATAAATGTCCTGTCTGCGGTCCTGGTCAGGCGGGCGGGGTAGCAAAGTATTTCTGCAACGGCAGCGTCCAGAACGCATCGCCCGCCAGCAAGGTCTTGAAGGCTTCGGCGGCCGATCCCGACCCGAAGCCGTCGTAGGCGGGGTGCGCGCTACCCCATTCATTGGCCAGAAAGGACGCGATGGCTTCACTGTCGCGGGCCATACACGCCGTGACCGATCCTGCGTCGGACCGGTTCGACTGCCGCGACCCCACATCCAGCGACGGCACCCCCAAAAACGGTGCTTCGCGGACGCCGACACTGGAGTTCCCGACGATGGCCGACGCATTCTTGAGCAGCTCTGAGAAATAGTTGAACCGCATCGACGGTATTACTCGGAACTGGTCCTGTGGCAAAGCTTCGATCACTGCCATGATGGCGTCAGAGCCGGGATCGTTATTGGGCAGGATCACCACCATGTTCCGACCCGACGCGGTGCAGGCCGCAAACAGCGCCTCGGCTTGCGCGCCCATGTCGTTCGCCTCTGATGTGACGGGATGGAACACCGCGATACCGTAGTCATCGAATGGAATGTCGTAGCGGCGGCGGACTTCGTCCAGATCGACCCCCGATGTCACCGCGTGCTTGTCCAGTTCCGGCGATCCGATCACATGTACGGAATCCTGCGGTTCTCCCATGCGCAAGATTCGGCCGGCGGCAACATCGGAGCTGACCAAATGCACGGTTGACAGCTTGGTGTTGCAGTGGCGGAATATCTCGTCGATGGTGCCCGACACCTCGCCACCCTCGACATGGGCGCAGCGGATGTAATTGGTTGCACAGACCAGTGCACAGGCCAGCGCCTCAACACGGTCGCCATGCACCACCACAAGGTCGGGGCGTATCTCGTGGACGAAATCGGAGAACCCGATGATCGTCTTGGCCAGGATCGTGTCCTGCGGATCGCCGTCGCGCTGGTTAACGAACTCGACCACATCGAACCCGCCCGTCTTGTGCACCTCGGTTTTGGTCAGGCCGTATTTCTGCATCATGTGCATGCCGGTCACAAAAAAGCTGACGTCAAAGCCCGCTTCTCGTGCGGCCACGGCTAGCGGTTCCATCTTGCCGAAATCGGCACGAGTGCCGGTCACGAAGATGATACTCTTGCGATCCTCAGTCATGTGGATAGGTCAGCCCTTTTCAGCTGCGTGTTGCGCGTTACGGCACGGGTCAGGGTGCGGCCCACCACCTTATCGAATTCATACCCGGGAATCTCGCCTGATCCCGGCCTGCGCGCCCAGATGTCGTCGGCAGTCAGGACATGGCCCGCAGGCAGATCCCGGTCGGCTACGATCGACGCACGAGCGAACCGGTAAACCGCCTCTTCGGATGCGGTGCGGTGCTTGGGCTGATGCAAGGCGGTATGGATCTCGCGGCTGCGGTCGATCAGGAACCGCAGTTCCGCAGGGTCCATCGAACACGAAATGTCAGGCCCCTGCCGGTAGCGCGTATCGGTAAAGTGCCGTTCCAAGATGCAGGCCCCCAGTGCCACCGACGCCAACGCCATCGACGGCCCGATGGAGTGGTCCGAAAATCCCACCACCGCGTCGGGGAACGCCTGCATCAGGTCCGTTACGCCCTGCAAAGACACTATTTCGGGCGGTGAGGGATACAGGTTTGTGCATTCCAGCAGCGCAAAAGGCACACCGCTGTTGCGAAGGATATTGACGGAGGAGCCGATCGTGTCGATCGACTGCATGCCGGTCGACATGATGACTGGCTTGCCCAGACTCGCGATATGCCGGATCAGCGGCAGATTGTCGGCCTCACCCGATCCGATCTTGAAAGCCGGCACGTCGATCTCGTTCAAAAAATCGGCGGCCGAGCGCGAAAACGGCGTGGAGATATAGATCATCCCCAGGTTCTCGGCATAGGCTTTCAGCGCGATCTCGTCGTCGCGCGACAGGGCGCTGCGCTCCATCACCTCCCAGATTGAAACATCCGCATTGGGCGGGAAGATCGACTTAGCCTCCTCGGTCATCTCGTCCGCGACAAAATGGGTCTGGTGCTTGACACATTCGGCCCCCGACAGAGCAGCGGCCCGCACCATTTCCTTGGCCGTCTCAAGCGATCCGCCATGATTGATGCCGATTTCCGCGATGACAAGGGGGGGCGCCTCGCGGCCAATAATACGGTCTGCAATTCTCACTTCGAATATCCTTGAAGCTAATTCTCGGGCCCGCATTCACCGGTCGCCATTTGACCGGTGGCACAGGACATGTCTTTAGGAACAATACGCATTTTCGTTGCCAAAAAATCCTGTCATAGTGTTCATCTTAGATAGAAATGGCACAAAAAGGTCAATATTTTTATTTGCTCGAAGAAGTCCCCGTCCTGCGGTATCGCGCCGTGCCATCCCCGACCAATAATCAGCCACCCCTGAAACCGGAGAATTACCCATGACCACAGACGACACTCTTCAGACGGTATTTATTGCCAGCACGGCCGAAAATGCCGCATCGGCGGCCCAGGGCGGAGCCGACGTGATCATGGTCGATCTTGAACGGGAGGGAAAGCAGGACCGACAGAAGACACTCGCGGCACATATGACAAGCACTGACTGGGATGATGTCGCCGCGATCCGCGACGCGACCCCCGCCGACGCGCTGATGATACGACTGGATCCTTGGCACCCCGACAGGTCACCTGCCCAGATCGACCGGGCCACGGCACTGGGAGCGGACAGGCTGATGCTGCCGATGATCGAGACGCTGGAACATGTCACAGCGTTTGCCGCCGCCTTGGACGGCCGGACGCGTTTCACACCCTTGATCGAGACTGTCAGTTCCCTCGAGATGATCGATGCCATCGCGGCCATGGACAGTGTGGACCGGCTGCATATCGGTCTGAACGATCTCCATCTGCAACGGCATGACCGTTTTCTCTTCGAACCGCTTGCCAACGGTGTCATCGATCCGGCAGCGGCGGGGCTTGTCGCCTCCGACATGCCATTCGGGATTGGCGGTATCGGCGCGCTGTCCGATACGCCGCCGGTTTCACCGACCCTACTCCTGGCCGAACATGCCCGGCTCGGATCTTCCTGGGTCATTCTGTCACGCCGGTTCCGCGACATGATCGCGGCTTCGCCGGGCAGCGATGCCGTCGGTCGGGAAATCGCGGCGTTGAAGGCCCGCTATCGTGTACTGTGCAATCGCGATGCCCAGACCGTAGCCGAGGATCGGCAGAAATTCGTGGCGCAGGTTCGCGGAGTGGTGTCCCGGATGTCCGATCCAGCCTGAGACAGGCCTTGACCCTGCATTGCCATGCGCAGATGTCCCGGCGGTGATAGCCGTCGATGCGGTTCTTGATCAGTAGGCGCAACTGAAGTGGTCCGGCAAAATTGGACCGTGTGCTAAAACGTATCCAACATTGATGAATGGATACGAGAATGACGAAGCGACGGAACTTTTCAGACAAGTTTAAGGCTGCTGTGGTGCTTGAGGCGCTACGTGGCGACAAGACAGTTTAGGAGATTGCAGCCAAGCGCCAGCTTCACCCGACGCAGGTGAGCATATGGAAGCGGCAGGCTATTGAAGGTATGGCCGAGGTGTTTTCGGACAAAATCAAGACGGCTAAGAACAAGGACGGCGAGATCAAAGATCTGCACGCCAAGATCGACCAGCTTGCGGTGGAGACCGATTTTTCGACACGAGGGCTGAAGCGATGAGCCTGTCTGAACGTCGCGAGATGATCCGTGAGAAGAACACGAAGCTGAGCCTGATCCGCCAATCCAAGTTGTTGAGGATCAGCCGTTCGTCGCTGTATTACACGCCCGTTGACGTGAATACTGAAACATTCGAGCTGATAAATGAGATTGATCGGGTCTTCACGAAATACCCTTTCTTTGGCAGCCGCCAGATTGCAGCTTACCTTCCCCAATCTGGTTTCTCGGCTGGGTGGCATCGTGTGCGCCGTCTGACGGCATTATGGGATTGCAGGCCGTATACAAGGGGCCAAACACCAGCAAGAAGCACCCACAGCACCACATTTACCGTACCTGCTGAGAATGCTGGCAATCATGCGACCCAGTCAGGTTTCGTGTAACGACACCACCTACATACCGTCAAAGCGCGGCTTTTTGTATCTGGGGGCAATCATGGATTAGGCAACGCGCAAGGTACTGCCCTGGCGGCTTTCAGATACGCTGGATGCCAGCTTCTTTGTTGAACCGCCAAATATGAAAAGCCAGAAATAATGAACACAGATAGTCATATGATGGTAACCAGTTCTCGGGTGGTTTTACTCAAACACCGATCGACCGTTCGCTGGGTTGGTGCCGCTTCGCTTTCCGGTTTGGTTTGACCCAAACAGCGACCGACCAGACACGTGTCTTTCCTTGGCCCTGTCGACCGCCCGGGAACGCCTTGCGGTGAGGCTTTGTCTCGAAGATGCCGCGTGACCCAAGAAGGGCCTGACCATTTGGTCTCATGACTGTCCTGTCCGTGCATTTTTGTCGACGAAGCACGTTTGACACTGCCGGAAAGGATGATCCAATGGCCAAATCCAAAAAACTACCCCAGTTGTTGGCGGGCCCAGTTGTTGGCGGGGTTGATACGCACAAAGACCTCCACGTCGCAGCTGTTGTCGACGACAACGATCAGCTGCTGGGAACGCAGAGTTTCGCCACAACGCGGCAGGGATACAAGTTGATGCTGACATGGCTGCGCTCGTTCGGAGACTTGCAATGGATTGGGGTCGAATGCACCGGCAGCTATGGCGCGGGTCTTTTGCGATATATGCGGGTCGCTGGTGTAGACGTTCTTGAAATGACCGCACCGGACAAGCAGGATCGTAGACGGCGCGGCAAGAACGATGACTTTGACGCGCAGTGTGCTACCCATGCGGCCTATGCGAGGCGGCGCACGGTCACCCCGCGCAGCCGGGATGGAATGGTGGAATCCCTTCGTGTGCTCAAGGTCTGCCGTAAAACTGCCGCTCAAGCTCGGCGGATCGCATTGCAGATCATCCAAACGACAATTGTCTGTGCCCCTGACCGGCTGCGTGAACTTTTGCGCAACATGACCCGTATGAAGTTGATACGCACCCTGGCAGCTTGGCGTCCGAATTTGACAGGGTATCGGGATGTCGAGGAAGTCTACAAGATCGCGCTCAAATCACTGGCGCATCGCTATCTCAAGTGACCTGCCCCGCGAGGCTCCCTCATTTATAACAAGAGGCTGCGGGTCTGGTTTTCATATTCGTCGTCGTTGGTTTGGGCAAGCGCGTCGGGCGCGGAGCCCCAAGTTGCTCAAGCGTCCGGCGCGCTTCTGCGGGTGTATGGTTGCCGAGCGATGAGCGCGGCCTGACGTTGTTGTAGTCGTATCGCCAGAGCGCCAATTTGCGGCGGGCATCCTCCAGACTGTCGAACATCTCTTCGTTCAGAAGTTCGTCGCGCAGGCTGCCGTTGAATGACTCGATGAAGGCATTGTGCTGGGGCTTGCCTGGGTCGATATAGTGCCAGTCGACCCCATTTTCTTTCGCCCATTTCAGGATCGCCCGGCTGGTGAACTCTGTCCCGTAGCACGTCGGGAAGAAGGGCTGCTGGTAGATTATGGCCGCCTGCGCAGCCTCTAAATTGCGTAGCGGGTGGCCATAACCGGGTCTCAGGTCTCAACAGTGGTTTTGCACAACAACACTGCTGAGGAGACCGGCTATGACCGCTACCCATTTTACCCTTACGACCGTGTTGGTCGCTATCGACATTTCCAAGCATCGGCACGAGGTGCTGATTGGCATCCCGGGCAAAAAGCGCCGCCGCCGCATGACAATTACGAACACCCTGGAGGATTTTCAGCGCCTGTCAGCAGCTATTACCAGCTATGACTTGCCAGTGCGGGTCGGGTTTGAGGCGACCGGCAATTATCACCGTGCCTTGGCCCACTATCTTGGCCTGGCCGGATTTGACCTGAAGCTGGTATCTTCCGTGGACTTGGCCAGAACGCGCGAGGCCCTGCACAATAGCTGGGATAAGAACGATCCCAAAGACGCCCAGGTCATTTTGCATATGCTGGAGATCGGGGCCGTGCAATTCTTCCACGACCCGCTGGTGACCGGGACAGCCGACATCCAGGAACTGTCGAAGACCCACGAGATCGTTTCGCGCTCGAAGACTGAGTTGTGGCACCGCATCCTCACGCATGATCTGCCGCTCTACTTCCCCGAGGCGGAGCGATTTCACCGCAGTTCCCGCACCGACTGGTTTCTCGCATTCCTTGAGAAGTATCCCGCACCACACATGATCAAGGCCATGCACCGGGAGGCTTTCGTTGCAGATGCTTGGCAGGTTGTCGGCCGCAACGTTTTCAAAGAACGTATGCTTTCAGACATTTACGACACGGCGGTCGAATCTGTAGGCCTGCCGGTTCACCCGGACTCCGATGCGGTCCGCATGTTCCGTCTCGTGTTAGCCGAGGGCCGCAGTCTAATCCGACAGCGCGATGAGATCGAGGCACGGGCCGTCGAGCTTCTGTCCGATCTCCCCGACTATCAGCTGCTGACGACCATTCCCGGCATCGGCCCGATCAACGCCATGATCATCCTGGCCGAGGCCGGTGACCTGCGTCGCTTCCGGCACCATCGACAGTTCCTGAAGTTCTGCGGCATGGACCTCGCCACAACGCAATCCGGCATGTTCCGTGGCCAGAGCCGCATCTCGAAGTATGGCAACGCCCGGCTGCGACGCATGCTCTGGATGGCTGGTCAAACAGCCGTGCTAAAGCGGACCAACAGCTTCCGGGACAAGTTCGAGCGATACATCTCGAAGGATCGACACAATGCGCATCTGCGTCGCAAGGCCTATACGGCAATCGCGGCCAAGATGGCGCGCACCGTACACGCCGTCGTCAAAAACGGCGCACACTATCGCCCCTTCTTCGAAGGGGTGAGCCCAGGCAGAAGGACCTCTCTCTGTAGCAGCCGTAGAGGCAGTTCGCTGACCTCGTAGATAATGTTTGGGCCTTCTGCTTGGGATTTGGGATCTCGTATTGAGGACGGTGAGGGCCGCAACCGCGCGTACCCTGTGTTTGCTATGGAAGAGATCATTTCTTGACGGCAGAGCCCGTCTGGGCAACGATTACAGGGCATCCGGTTCGCCGGGTGCCCCATGACCTGCTGACTTAAACAGCCAAAAGTTCCCGACATAGGACGTTATCACTGACAATGCTGGCCGGTTTGCCATAGAGCCGGACGAGCGCATCAAGCTCTCGCGCCACTCGTGCACCCGAGATGCTGGTGTCGGCCAACAAGCACAGGTTTTCGCAGCAGCAATCATCGTTCACCTCCCGAACGCGGAACCGTCGCGATGCTCCGAATGTGTCCGACAGGAAGTCCAACGACCAGCGTTCACTTGGCCTCAGCGCCACCGGCATCGGCGTCCGCGACCCTCGCGCCCGTTTCCGGCCCCTTCGCCGCCGGACGCCGAGCTTCTCCTCTGTGTAGCGCCGATACAGCTTTTTGTGGTTCATGATCATCCCTTTGCGCTCCAGCATCACCCCGATCCGCCGATAGCCAAACCGGCGCCGCTTGGCAGCGACGGCCTTCATCTCTGCTCTGATCTCAGGGCTATCCGGCGGGCGTTCGCGCCGGACCGTTTTCGGATCGACACCGACAAGTCGGCAGGCCCCGCGTTGCGAGATGTCATGATCCCGCATCGCCCTCAGCGCTGCCTCTCGCCGCTCATTCGGCGTCGTCAGTTCTTTCGTAGAAGATCCTTCAGAACAGCATTGTCCAGCATCGTGTCAGCCAGCAGGCGCTTGAGCCTGGCGTTCTCGTCTTCGATCGCCTTCAGCTTGGCGACGTCGGACAACTCCATGCCGCCATACTTCGATTTGTATTTGTATAACGTACCCTGGCTGAGTCCGTGTTTGCGGCGCACCTCAGCCGTCGGCATCCCGGCTTCCTGTTCTTTGATCATCCCGATGATCTGCGCTTCCGTGAAACGGCTCTTTCGCATTCGTTTGCTCCTTCAAAAGGTTGGGCAAACTCTACATCAAAATGAGGGAAGTTTCGGGGGGCAGGTCAGTCGGGCACGATCCTCTTCAGCCACTTCATCTGGTTCTGCAGCCGACGCACATTCTTTTCTTTCAGTAAAAGTATGTCACTTAGAAACCACCTGCCTTCCGGCAGTTTTCGGCGACCGGCCTGCCTCACTCGCCCTGCTTGGCAACGAACGCCTTATGCGCGTCCGAAAACTGCGATGCCTTCGTGCGATTCCGCTTTTGTTCACCCGGGAAATCGTAGCGAGCAACTCCAAGTTCAAACGGTCCAGTTTATGGGGAACAGATTAACAATCGACCTGCACTTTGTTATCTCACTGTGTAGACGAGTAGGCCTTGTGGAAATCGGTAGTCAAACAACGAGCCCGAAATTATCCACACCCCCAGATCAGTCTTCCATTCGATCTGCTCCCGCCAAATCGAGGCATGTTGCTAGGAAACAGCCTCGTATTTTGCCAGTACACCTCACCCCTTGATCAACCCCATGCTTTCAAGCTTGAGCAGCACCTGATGCGCGCAGTTGTCGACGTCGACATTCTCTGTCTCAACGCGCAGTTCGGGGGTTTCGGGAACGTCATAGGGGTCTGAGATCCCTGTGAATTCCTTGATCTTGCCTTCACGCGCCAGCTTGTACAGCCCCTTGCGGTCGCGGCGTTCGCATTCCTCAATGGAGGTGGCGACATGCACCTCGACGAAGGCACCAAAGCTTTCCACGTCTTCGCGCACGGCGCGGCGGGTGGTGGCGTAAGGCGCAATCGGTGCGCAGATGGCGATGCCGCCGTTCTTGGTGATCTCGGACGCAACATAGCCGATGCGGCGGATGTTCAGATCGCGGTGCTCTTTGCTAAAGCCCAGTTCCGACGACAGGTTCTTGCGAACGATGTCCCCATCCAGAAGCGTGACCGGACGGCCGCCCATCTCCATCAGTTTGACCATCAAAGCATTAGCAATCGTCGACTTTCCCGAGCCGGAGAAACCGGTGAAGAAGACGGTAAAGCCCTGCTTGTTGCGCGGCGGCTTGGTGCGGCGCAGCTCTTCAACCACCTCAGGGAAGGAGAACCATTCAGGAATTTCCAGCCCTTCCTGCAGCCGGCGACGCAACTCGGTGCCCGATATGTTGAGGATGGTGATGTCATCCTTGTCCTCGATCTCGTCAATCGCCTCGTATTGCGCGCGCTCGGCCACCCAAACCATATGTTTGAAGTCGACCATTTCGATGCCCATTTCTTCCTCATGGGCGCGGAACAGATCCTGTGCGTCATAGGGGCCATAGAAATCCTCACCGGCAGAGTTCTTGCCGGGGCCCGCATGGTCGCGGCCCACGATGAAATGGGTGCAGCCGTGGTTCTTGCGGATCAGACCGTGCCAGACGGCCTCGCGGGGGCCGGCCATGCGCATGGCGAGGTTCAGCAGGCTCATCGCGGTGGTGGCGGCGGGGTATTTGTTCAGCACGGCCTCGTAGCAGCGCACGCGGGTAAAGTGGTCCACATCGCCGGGTTTGGTCAGGCCGACAACGGGGTGGATCAACAGGTTCGCCTGCGCTTCACGCGCGGCGCGGAAGGTCAGTTCCTGGTGCGCGCGGTGCAGGGGGTTGCGGGTCTGGAAGGCCACAACCTTGCGCCAGCCCATCTTGCGGAAATAGGCACGCAGCTCGTTCGGCGTGTCGCGACGCGCCTTGAAATCATAGTGGACGGGCTGCTGGATGCCCGTCACAGGGCCGCCCAGATAGACGTTGCCCGCGGTGTTGTGCAGATAGTTCACCGCCGGATGCGCGCTGTCATCCGCGCCAAAGACTTTCTCTGCCTCGCGGGCCTTGTTTGGAACCCAACGGTCGGTGACGGTCATGACCGCCAAAATCACGCCTTCCTGATCGCGCAGCGCAATGTCCTGCCCGATCTCGAGCCCTTCGGCAAACTTTTCCGACACATCGAGGTTGATCGGCATCGGCCACAGCGACCCATCTGCCAGACGCATGTTTTCGACAACACCGTCATAGTCTTCTTCGGTCAAGAAACCCTTAAGAGGGTTGAAGCCACCGTTCATCAGCAGCTCTAGATCGCAGATCTGGCGCGGCGTCAGGTCATGGCTGACCAGATCGCCAGCTTCCACCTTCAGCTTCTGCGCCGAGTCGTAAGAGACATAGAGTTCAGGGATCGGAGCAAGGTTGGGCGTTTGCATGGGCGTCTCGCAATAATTTGTTGAATTAATTTGTTGGTTCGGTGTAAATCACATTCGCCATAAACTTTGTATGCGAGACTTTATAGCTAAAACGGTATCAAATTCATGCATTATTTGGCCAGATGTCAGTGTCAGGATTGCTAGTTTCTGGACCGACTGCAGTGCTCTAAGAACAGCACCCGAGAGAAGGCCAGATGTCTGTCTAAGATACGAAATGTAAAAATGATTAGTTAGCAATCGAAGGTTGGTTTTTCGGGGCGGTGATTACTTTGGAATTCATAATCTATTCAGTGAACATCGTCTCAGCCTTCTAAGGTATGATTATCAAAACCTTGAATATGATATCCTTCCACCCGCGCAGCAATGAGTTTCCGTAACCGCATTTTGTCCGCGTCCGCAATTGACCCGTTTACTTCTTTTAACATAGCTGCCACCTCGAACTGGCTCAGCATCCCCTCTTGCGCTCGGAGAATCTTCGCATGCGGTGTCGGCAGCAAGCTGTCATCATCGATTAAAAGTTCTTCATAGAGTTTTTCACCCGGCCGCAAGCCGGTCACCTTGATCTCAATATCCCCCTCATCCGTCTCCGGGTCTTTAACCTTCCGGCCACAAAGAGTGATCATCCGTCGGGCGATGTCGATGATCTTTTGCGGCTCACCCATGTCCAGTACGAAAACATCACCACCCATGGCATAGGCACCGGCCAACAGCACCAGACGCGCGGCTTCGGGAATTGTCATGAAGAAACGCGTGACGTCCTTGTGGGTTACCGTCACGGGTCCTCCGCGCGCGATTTGTTTTTGGAACAGAGGCAAGACTGAGCCGGAAGACCCGAGGACGTTGCCGAAACGCACCATTGCGAACTTCGTAGCAGCGTTCCGCGTCTGGGTGTCTTGAACGACCAACTCGGCCATCCGTTTGGTAGCCCCCATAACATTTGTCGGCCGTACGGCTTTGTCAGTGGAGACGAGAATGAAGCGTTCCAACTTGGCTTCGGCAGCGGCTTCGGCCACAACTTGCGTGCCCAGAACGTTGTTGCGGGCGCCTTCTAGCTCGTTTTCCTCCACTAGCGGCACGTGTTTGTAGGCAGCGGCGTGGAGGATTATCTCGACACCCTCCTCCGCAATCACCATGGCAACGCGAGCCTTATTAGTCACCGAGCCGAGACGAGAGACAATAGGAATGCCGGTGGCCATCGCCTCGGCCTGCAGTTCCTGATCTATCGAGTAGAGCTGGAACTCACCCTGCTCAAACATGATGATCCGAGCGGGGTTACAGTTGAGCAACTGCCGGCACAGTTCAGACCCAATCGAGCCCCCTGCTCCAGTCACCATCACCACGCGACCGGCATAAGTTTTTGCAATTTCTGGCGTATCGAGCGCAACTTTATCCCGGCCCAGAAGCTGGTCCGGCGCGACTGTGCGCAAACCATCGGCAAGCCCTTTGCCAGACATCAGGTCTACATACGATGGCAGCACCTGCACCTCGATCTTATATATTCCAAGTTTAGAGATCAGTTCATCTCTACGTTTCTTGGCGATTGATGGCGCAGCCAGCAAGATTTGTTCGATGCCGCGCGCTTTTATCAGCTTCCCGAGTTTAGCAGGATCATGAACAGGCAGGCCGGCTACCATTAGACCGTGCAAGTTCGGGTTGTCATCGATGAAGAACACAGGCCGCGCTTCGCTAGCTTGCCGCAGAGCTGCTGCCAGTTGAATACCCGCGGCCCCTGCCCCGTAAATTGCGACGGGCTTGCGGTTGTTACGACGCTCCGACAACCAGCGCAGCAGTTTAAGCCCCCCAATACGCGCCACAACGGCGAAGATGCAAAAAAATAGCCCTAGTAACAATGGTACCGACCGCGGTGCCGACAGCTTTAGCAGGTAGCTCAGCATCATGGCGCTGAACGCTATAAGCACCGATGCCACACCGATGTTTGACATGGAATGAGTATCGAAAGCGTTAAGCTTGATCCGATGGAGCCGAAGTGCCCATATGATACCAACGCCCCACATCGAGATGACGGGGAAAAGCACCCAACTGTCTGCGATTGGCATCCAGGGCGTGCCTGTCCCGTAGCGGAAGGCAAAGGCGCAATAGAGCGCAAGGGGGACGAGCATGCTGTCGACGGCCAGAAAAATGGCCCGCTTTTTCGCCCTGGAAAGGTCGTGAATACTGTTCATGTGCATGGCGATAATTTTCTATGAATATAAAAAGTCTTTGTAATGTGTAGAGGTTATCAAATTATTTAGGTTTCACGAAGGTGTTTTTGCGGATCCGCCGCTTGTCGCTTGCGTTATACGCCCTGCCCTTGATCCGGCCGCAAGATGTTGAATATTCTTCCCCGCGCGAAGCTATATAAAGAGACACGCGAAAAGGGAATACATCAGATGCTGCTGGCAGTGATGCGCTGATGTGCCCCGATGAGAAGACTTTCCATACCGACATCACACGGGAGATTCGTAAAAATGTCATGGATGTCCAGCCCATCCTCACCCGCTGAAAATTTGCATGATGTGCTGGCGGACATAATCTATAAAGCCCTATAACTATTATATATTATAAATTGTCAGCTGACAATTTCGCGGTTGTTCAGAGCCAACAGCATAGGTTGCAGTGAAAACACCTCTTGGCGCGCCATCTGTGTCAGCCGTCGAAGGTATACGCCTGGGCTGCGGATGGCTGTAGCCTTTTAAAGCACACATGAGAATAGTGTCCGTTTCCGGCCCAATACACATTTTGCGCTGAGACTGCCTGGACTGGTCGATAACGAGCATAGGTCTGATTTTGTGCTAACGGCCAGGGAACATAAATAAGCACTCACGCCCGATCGCAGACCGAGAACACTCCGTAAACTCAATCTTGAAATAGGTTCGACGCCGGCGTAACGTGGCCGTATGGATCACACATACCACCACAACCTGAGCTCCCGAATATCCAGCTGATTACCAGTTCGGTATCTGGGAGTGCCGCGGTGGGACACGGGATTTATAAACCCTTTTAACAGCAGATTACTGTGTCGTCGGCGGTTCAATTCCGCCCATTCCTACCAATACCTATGTGTGAATATTTGGACCTGTTGCGCTGCTGCCCAATGTATACTTTGGTCAACGCCAACTTCCCGTCGGATTCGACTGGGCCATTCCTGACCAGTGTTGGGCTCCGACTGTGCGGATTACGATAACTAGTGATGGCGGCAAACATTGACGTCAGAATCTCGCTTCGTTTTTACAACCACCACCAGATCAGTTCGGCTATCATGTTTGGCGGAGGGGACGAGATCCCTAAGGCTTCCCGTCTTTGGCTAAATAGATACGGTGCTTTAACGTCGACCCCGAAAGCAAAAGAGTTGCCAGCCGTCATCGGAAAGAACTCTTTTAGAGCCTGCAAAGGGTACTCGGCTCGCTCGACATATATCCAAAGGAATCGGACATTCAAGAAGAGTGCCGATTTAAATATGTACATAAAATACATCTTGTGTTTACTTCTGCGTGCGCAACAAACTGTTGAATTCTTGCGAGATCATAAATAATAAGTCGCTGATATCTAACCGTTTACTGCTGTTACGAACACTCGGCCTCAACGCTCTCAGGCCGCTCAACAGTTTACCCTAGATTAATCCGCCATATCTGTTAATGTTCCTCAAACAATAAAGACTTGAGGGCATCAATGAGCGGGATTCGAGCTTCCCAGAGATTTGAAGTCATGTCCAAGCGACTGGGTAACCGGTTGCATGAACATGCGCAGGAAACCTTCCCACCGGACGCCCAGAAGGGCCTCCGCCGCTTCGCTATGCGGGAAGCAGCGGAGCTGCTTCGCATTAATCAGAACACCTTTCGCCATCATGTGGCAAACCTCGAAGGCTTTCCCGAAGGGATTTTAGAGGGCGGCAATCGCCGTAGCTTCTCCGCAGAGGAGATGGTCGAGGCACAACGCGTGCTTCTTGAGACCGGAAGGATCAAACCAGAAGAGCATCCGCACAGAAGAACGGGAGAAGCTTGTCAGGTTTTAACGATCTTCAACCTAAAGGGTGGCTCCGCCAAGACATCATCTGTTGCTCACATCGGGCAACTATTGGGACTGCGAGGGTACCGGGTCTTGTTGATCGACCTTGATAGCCAAGCTAGCCTGACGAATCTGTTCGGTGTTACGCCCGAGCTTGATCCGGATATGCCAACGTCATACGATCTGATCAAATCCCATTATCCGCTTCCCGCGGCAGAAATCATTCGCAAAACGAACTTCCCGACTGTCGACCTGATCCCGGCATCCATGGACATCATGGAGTACGAGTTCGAGGTCGCACTGAGCTTCAGAGAAGGCACCACTACGTTCCATAGCCGCATCAGGGATGCACTTGAGCCAGTCTTGAGCCAATATGATGTGGTACTGTTTGATACCCCACCGCAGCTGAACTTCTCGGTGATCTCGGCTCTTTTTGCATCGACTGGGGTACTGATCCCGCTGAACGCCTCTATGCTTGACGTCATGTCGCTTGCTAGCTTTTTGGCGATGGCGAGTAACTTGATGGGCGTAGTCGAGACGCATGCCCCCGAACACGGGCTGAACTTCGTAAGACTTCTCATTACACGCTACGAAAATACCGATGGGCCGCAGGTTCAAATTTCGTCTCTGCTTCGGACAGTGCTTGGAGATGCGGTGCTATCTGCTGAGTTCCTCAAATCAACTGCCGTGGGTGACGCTGCAAATACCCAACAGAGCATATTTGAGGTAGAACCTCGCGACGTGAACCGCCGAACATACGAGCGCGCGACCGAATCCGTGTCTCGCGTGACAGATGAGGTCGAACGAGAAATCCTCAAGGCATGGGGGCGTAGTGATGGCACGTAAAGTCTTCGGAAATTCCCTAAAGAATGCTATGGATGAAGCGACGCCTTCGGAAGAAAATTTGGATACAAGCCGCACGAGCCCGACCGTAGCTCGCGCACAAGCATCCATTCTTGAAGAAGATAAACACGCCACACGGCTGATAGACCCGAACGCCATACAGATGTCCGCGGTCATGGATCGCATCGATCCCAGCGATGGGCTGGATGATCTTGTCTCGTCGATCCGTGAGCACGGTCAAAAAGTTCCAGTTTTGGTTCGCAGAACCTCGAATGGACCCCTTGAGATTGTCTATGGTCGCCGCAGGCTTCTCGCCTGCCGCGAACTTAGTCAGAAGGTGCGCGCAACGGTCATGCAGATGACCGACGAGGAAGCACTCATTGCCCAAGGTGTAGAAAACAATGCCCGGCAAGATCCATCGTTCATCGAAAGGGCTCTATTTGTAGCCGGCATCATTCGGGAGCTTGGGAAGACAGACGAGGCACGTAAGAACGCTCAGACCGTAGCGTATCGGGCACTTCAGATAGATGAATCGCTTGTCTCACGGATGAACCGTATCGCGACAGGCATTCCTTCTGAATTGATTCAGGCTATTGGACCTGCGCACGGCGTTGGTCGACGGGTCTGGGAAAAACTCTTTCGGTTGTGTGAGAAAGACGGCGCAAGAGCTCGCGAAATTGCCACCAAAATCCCCCGCGACTTACCAGGCCCCGATCGTCTAGAAGCAGCGGTTACTTTGCTAACGGCCACCAAGCCATCGGCTCCCTCGGCGCACCCCGACGAGCGCGTGAAGGTCGGGCGAAGGGGTAACCGTATCACTATCGACGCTGACGCAGATCTTGCCCCACGTGTGGAGGAGGCTGTGCGCAAGTTGATAATTGAGCTTCTTGACCGCGGTCAAGATGGGCCAGAGTAACAACCCCTCGTCTTGACCGCGGTCAAGACGTCAAAAACAACGAGCAGCAAACGAAAGGAGGACCGGCTAGAAAAAGAAAGACCCCCCGAAAGCGATACTTCCGAAGGGCCTCAATTAGTCTCGACACCTAATTGATACCTCCTAATCGAATCGATTTCAACACCGCTGGCGGTGAACGGGGAAGCTTTTTCTTCCGAAACACCATGAAACATCAAAACAAAGCACGAACCGCCTTGGCGGAACGGACAGACTTGCCCTACCCTAACCCATACGAACTGTTAGGCCCGGTTCGCATTTTGAGAAAACAGCTCGGCCTTACGACCAACGACCTAGCCGTGTTGACCGCCCTCATTAGCTTCCTTCCCCGTGAGAAACGTAGAGGTCTGGATAGCCAGCACATTGCACTTACCGTCGTCTTCCCATCGAACGCTTCGTTGTCGGAGCGGGCCAATGGTCTTGACGAAAGAACACTTCGTCGCAGCCTTGGGCGCCTCTCAGCGGCTGAACTAATTGAGCGAAAGAGTTCTGCAAATGGGAAACGCTTCCCGCTACGATATGGAGGTGTGATTAAGGATGCCTTCGGCATCAACCTGAAGCCCTTGATCCAACGGTACGACAGTCTCGCGATGCAGGCGTCACAGCTTACCGAAGAACTCGAGCATCTACGGTCACTGAAGTCCGAAGCATTAGCACTTCGTGCGTCTCTCCTTCGACAGACAGGCCTCGGTGAAGAAAAACTCTCTACCCTACACATATTTAGAAATGTCTTGCGTCGAGCGACGTTGACCCTGGACGCAGTTCTAAGCAT
>NZ_CP159196.1:0-114865 GCF_040435955.1 Sulfitobacter sp. TCYB15 | reverse complement strand
GGACGTTGTCCCCTCAGATAGCACGCAGGCCAAAGTCCCGGCGCAAAAAGTTAGCTTCGGCTAATAATCATCTCTTAGGCTTTACGAGTCAATCCCGATCGTGCGAGGGTGACGGCATGACGGATGATGAGAACCTTGATTCAACCGAGGCAGAGGCACGTGCGGTCGAATTCCGCGCCGAGGCCTTCATCGGTGTGCGCGAAGCGCGGCGCAGCGAAGTGGCGGAAGATTATGTCGAACTGATCGCCGAGCTGATCCACCAGAACGGCGAGGCCCGGCCGGTCGATATCGCGACACGGATGGGCGTGACTGCGCCGACGGTCGCAAAAACACTTGGCCGTCTGGCGCGGGACGGCTTGATCACCCGTGCGAAATATCGCTCGGTATTTCTGACCGAGGAAGGCCGGGCGCTCGCCAAGAAATGCAGGCACCGCCACGAGATCGTCTTGCGGTTTCTCCTGAGCCTCGGGCTCGACCCCGAGACGGCTGAACGCGATGCCGAAGGCATCGAGCACCATGTCAGCGAACGGACGCTTGCGCTGTTCGCGGCGTTTTCCCAGCGGTCATAGTCGGGTGGTTGCCGTTGAAGTAAGCGGGTTGACCTTAGACTTTAACCTACCAATTGAGGGGTCCTCGAGGCAATGTTCTACAAATAGGCTGATAGGCGGTGTTAACCATTCTCCGGACGGACTTATTCCAAAGCTTCTGTGACGGGGATGCCAAGGGCGGTGTAGCTGTTGACGACTGCTAAGCGGAACTGAAGCTTCGCACCATGGCGGCCAAAGTCCGACGCGATGAGCGGCTGGCCAAGCAGTTTCACACATTGCATCTTCGTCTCGTCTCGTCTCGTCTCGTCTCGTCTCGTCTCGGCTTCGGCGGGGATATCCGCTCCATTGTCGCTAGAGCGCGCAGCCCAGATACTGCGATGCCCGTATGGCCTAATTACGAGCCGCCGCTACAGCTATGATCTCCATCCAAGCTTTGCGTTCTAACGGGGCGAAATAACGGAATGAGAGCCGGAGCCAGAGATGGCATCGTAGCATTTGCGAGTGGCGTAAGTTCCCTGTGCCGTGACGTTCCCGATCTCATGGTCGCGATATCGAAGCCGCTGTGCCTAAATTTCCAGACAATCTGCGACTTAACGAATTGTCGCTGCGCAACTTCGGACCAGGTATCGTGCGAGCAGTTTTCTCCTCCCAAGCAAACTGGAAACTGCAAGGATCGCATGTTTACTCACGAAAATTTGCCCTTGAACCTCTAGCCACTAGAAGTCCTATCTGTTCAAGGAGAACACATACCGTTCTTGCCATCAATCGCCGGTGAGAACCGAAAGGGTACGAAATGCTGACAAGACGACACTTCATTCAGACAACAACGGCGCTTTTTTCGGTGACCGGTCCCGGTATGGCTTTTGCCGACACTTGGCCCACCGAGGCTCAGAAGGCTGAATGGGACGCACAGGTGACGCCTCAGGGTTATGTTGCCGAGACTTCCAACCCATGGGGATTGCACCCGCGGTTCCTACCGCAACGTGTGGTCGCGAAGGCCGGTCTCGTGCCGGGAGATATCCATGTCGACGCGGTCGCACGATATCTTTACCACATTGAAGAGGGTGGAACCGCGATGCGCTACGGCGTGGCCATCGCGCGGGGGAACCTCTACGAGCCGGGTGTCTATACCATCAAGCGCAAGGTCAGGTGGCCGCACTGGCAACCGACACAGAGCATGATAAATCGCGACCCCGAACTTTATGCTGACATTGCCGATGGCATGGAACCGGGACCGGAAAACGCGCTTGGATCGAGGGCGCTGTATCTCTACGTCGGGGATCGCGATACCCTTTTGCGCATCCATGGCACTCCGAGCCCACGGAGTATCGGTGGCCGCGCAAGTTCGGGCTGCGTACGGATGGTCATGGCTCATATCAATGATCTTTACCCGAACGTCGAGACCGGCTCTACGGCCTATCTTTACTCGGCGGAGGACAGCGTGACTGCCCGCAGCTAAGCCAAGCAGCGGACGGCAAACGCAATTAAGTTTCGCGAGGGGTGCAGATACGATTGCCGTTCGCCGTGCGCAGCGGCAGCAAGGTTGTTTCTACGGGGCCGCTGTGTTTGTACCAGTAGCACCCGTCTTCCGGTACCAAGCGCGCAGTTGCAACATCCTGATCCGGGGCAGCCATTGCAATCACGGCTTCGGGAACGTTGCCCCCCTGTTTTGCCGCGTCGCCCGGTCCAGTCGGCTGGACTGCGCACCCGGCCGTGAGCGACAGCGCCACTGCAACCATCATTTTTTGCTTCAGAATCAAAACCCGCATTAAGTTTCCTTTCGTGACTGTTTTTCTTTGCAGCGGCTGTTCATGCCTCAAGGCGTGATAGAGCCAGTCACCGCATCCTCTAGCAATAAAACAATCTGAAATACCACCGTATTTTGCTCTTGAAGCTCTAGCCACTGTAGGGGCTATGTCATGGTAAAGCACCCGAATCCAGAGGTCCATTCATGCCGTCCGACACCCATCGTCACGACCACGATCACGCCGAAGATGCCCAGACAAGCGGCGGCAGCTGCTGCGGGAGCGCCGGAACGTGCGGCGACACCGTTCCGGCGACCCCCGCGCCAGCGGGCGGGCGCAGTTTTCAGGTGTCCGGCCTCGATTGCGCCGAGGAGGTAGCAATCCTGAACAAGGTGGTCGGCCCGAAGATCGGCGGGGCCGAACATCTTGCGTTCGACGTGATCAATGGACGGATGACTATTCTCGACAGCGCCAAGAGTGTATCGAACGGCGAAATTGCAGAACTGGTCGCAAGCACCGGCATGACCGCCAAGCCTTGGGATGCCGAAAACGCGTCGGTCGACCAGGCGGCCCATCTTGCACGCCAGCGGCTGTTTACGGCGCTCAGCGGCGGCTTCTGGGCCGCGGGATTTCTGTGGCACATCATCGAGACCGGCATGGGGGGGGCACTCGGCCTCTTCGCAGGGCACGGCGAAGCGCCGATGCCACTGGTCGAGGCAGGGTTATTCGCGGTTGCGATCCTGTTCGGTGTTTGGCTCGTGGCGCCCAAGGCATGGTCGTCCGCACGGCGGCTGTCGCCCGACATGAACCTGCTCATGGTCATCGCAGTCGCGGGTGCAATTAGCCTCGGCGAATTTTTCGAGGCGGCGACGGTTGCGTTCTTCTTCTCGCTCTCGCTTTTCCTCGAAAGCTGGAGCGTCGGGCGTGCGAGGAATGCGGTTTCAGCTCTGCTGGACCTGGCGCCGCCGACGGCAAGAATTCTTTATGATGACGGTTCGGAAGCGGACGTACCGGCTTCCGCGGTTGCTATCAACGCACGTTTCGTCGTGCGCGGCGGAGACCGCATCCCATTGGATGGTGAGGTTGTCGATGGGGCAGGGGCCGTCGATCAGGCGCCAATCACCGGAGAGAGTGCGCTGGTCCCAAAGGAACGGGGCGACGAAGTCTATGCCGGTACGATCAACGGCGAAGGCACACTGACGGTGCGCGCCACGAAGGCCGCCTCGGACACCGTATTGGCCAAGATCATCCGCATGGTCGGTGACGCCCATGCCCGCCGCGCGCCGGTGGAGCAGTGGGTGGCGAAATTCGCCCGCATCTATACGCCTATCGTCATGGCTCTCGCCATTGCAATTGCCCTGCTGCCGCCGCTCATTTTCGGGGGGGCCTGGGATTATTGGTTCTACAATGCACTCGTGCTGCTGGTGATCGCTTGCCCATGCGCTCTGGTCATCTCGACACCGGTCTCCATCGTCGCTGCACTCACCGCCTCAGCGCGGGCCGGGGTGCTGATCAAGGGCGGTGCATATGTTGAGGCACCGGGCAAGACCACTGCACTGGCCATGGACAAGACCGGCACGATCACCATGGGCGAGCCCGAGGTGGCGGCGGTGCATCCGCTGGGCAAAGCATCGGCGCAAGATCTGATGACCCTCGCCGCTGGGCTGGAGGCACGTTCCTCGCATCCCTTGGCGCGCGCCATTCTTGCGCGGGCAGAAGCCGACGGCATCAAGGTATCCGCCGCGGAAGATACCCGAACCGTTCCGGGCAGGGGACTTGAAGGACGCACAGACGGCCGGTCGATCTGGCTGGGGTCGGACCGGTTTGCCGAGGAGAAGGGTTTCGGCGACGCCATTCCGAAGGATTTGCGCGACCGCATCGAAGGGGCTGGCAGCACCCTTGTTGCCGTGGGCGACGACACCGGTGTCACCGGCATCTTGGAATTGCGCGACCGTATCCGCCCGGATGCCAAAGGCATCGTGGCGCAGCTTCACGCGCAGGGTGTGAAGACCATCGTCATGCTGACCGGTGATAACGAGCGGACAGCGCGCGCTGTTGCAGCCGAGGTCGGCATCGACGAGGTCCGTGCCGAGCTTCTGCCCGAAGACAAGGTGACAGCCATCGAAGAACTGGTCGAAACGCATGACATGGTGGCCATGATCGGCGACGGGGTGAACGACGCCCCCGCCATGGCGCGCGCGCATTACGCCATCGCGATGGGTGCTGTTGGTTCGGACGCGGCAATCGAGACGGCGGATATTGCCCTGATGACCGACGACCTCGGCAAGGTGCCTTGGCTGATCGGTCATTCGCGCCGGACAATGTCGATTATCCATCAGAACATCGGTATTTCCTTGGCGACCAAGGGCGTTTTCGTTGTCGCTACCGCGTTCGGACTGGCATCGATGTGGGGCGCTATTGCAGCCGACGTAGGAGTGTCATTGCTGGTGGTGGCCAACGCCCTGCGCCTGCTTAACAGCCAAGAGGCCAAGGCGCCGCCGTCCGGCGGTGAACAGGTTGGCGAAGGCTTGGCCAAAGGGGCGCTGGCACATGGTCATTGAACTGGGAGAACGCGGAAAGGAGCCGAGACGGGACATGAGCGTGAAGGGCAGGATGATGTGTCCGGTTTGCGAGGTGCCCTTGAGTATGACAGAACGCCAGGGGATCGAGATCGACTTTTGTCCCGATTGCCGGGGTGTCTGGCTCGACCGAGGCGAACTGGACAAGATCATCGAGCGTTCGGCACCCGATGTGGCGCCTCAGCGGGTGCCTGAGCCGCGCGGCTACAACGATGATCGAGGCTACCGGCGCGGAAAACACGGCGGCGGCGACGGCAAGCACGGCTATCGCCGCAAATCCTGGCTTCACGAGTTGTTCGATTAAGGCCTGCCGTGGCCTCCCTGCCGGTCGCCCTCAAGGCGCTGCGGTAGGCCCGCAAGGCATTCAGCGGTGAGCAGGTTGGTCCAGCGATGGCAAAGGCCGCGCTTGCCCACGGACATTGATCACGCAGCATTTGCAAGGTAATGTAGTGTCCATATCAGCCCTCACGAAAGAGGCATCGAGCAGTGAAAACCATCCGATTTCCCCGCCGCGCCGTCCTGCTGGGCGGGTTGGCAGCGTTTTTGTCTGGCTGTGCCAGCAAGTTCCGCAGCTATGGCGGACCCGAGGTGACCCGTGTTCGGCTTTACAAGGGGCAGCGTTTGCTTGTTCTGGACGGAGCCGATCGCGTATTGCAAACCTATCCGGTCGGGCTGGGTTTCGCTCCTGAGGGTCACAAGCAATTCGAGGGAGACGGCCGGACCCCGGAGGGCACCTACATAGTAGATAAGCGCAACCCTGAAAGTACGTATCATCTTTCAGTTGGTATCTCTTATCCGAACGAGGCCGACATCGCCTTTGCCGAAGCGCAGGGCCTTTCCCCCGGCGGCGACATCTTCATCCATGGTGGTCCACGCCCGGGCATCGACCCAACGGACGTCCGCGACTGGACAGCTGGCTGCATCGCGGTCACAGATCGGCAGATCGAGGAAATCTATGCAATGGTGAAGGACGGAACACCGATCGACATCTACGCCTGATGGGAGGAGATGATCTTCCGTCAGATCAGGCAAATCGTCGGCACAGGGCCACGTTGATCGCTTCGATGGCGATCACGGCCAAAGTGACGCTCGCCGCCGTGGGCCAGCGCAAGCACCCGGTACGCGTAAGGACACTACAATATGTGTCCAGCCGTGGCAGTGGCGAAACAGGCGGGCCCTAGCGGAGAAGAATACGTCTGGTCTCATGTCGAATTCAATCTATCCGAGGGCATAGACGATGGTCACGACGGTAATCATGACAACCATGAACATGGAGGATGCGCCAAGGGCGAGCGTACGGCCCATGTCCCGGTTCGGCTTCTCTACTTTCAGACGCAGTTCCTCCGCGGTTTCCGGAAACTCGAGCGCCGCCGCATTCGATTGGCGCATCAGGTCGTAGCGGGACGTCCAGCGCCGTTCCTCCGCCGCGTTCCAGCCGTTCAGCACCAGAATGATTGCCACGATGAGAACCATCGACGACGGGACCCAGATTACGTAGCCACCGATTGTCTCGTCAGCTAGGGCGCGAAGTCGACCACCGCTCGCTGCGATGATTTCTGATCCATAGAGGGGCACCTCCTTGAGCGTTGTCAGGGAGCCCAGAAAGATGTTGGAAACGATCACCACGAACCCTGACATCAGCCGAGCACCGCGCCGCGCTCCTTCAGGTGGATCGCGCAGATCGAACAGCAAAGCAAAGTACCAAAGCCCAGCCAGCACCATAGACAGATGTGCCAGCGCTTCCATCGCCGCAATACGTTGTGTAAGGGCGTAAATCATCGGGATCTGCCAGACGAAAAGCGCACCAATCAACAAGGAGGTGGCAGATGCAGGAAGCGCCAAGAATCGCGGGATGCGCGCACGCCCAATCGCGGCAAGGCGTCGGCGCCATTCCCTTTTCAATCCAGCTTGAAGGCCAAGCCAGGGCTGAGAAACCGCGATAAGAAGCGGTCCTACCAGTCGCAGAAGAAGATGCTCGACCTGATGTACCGAAAACAGACTGTGCCCCAATGGCGCGAGCGGCCCATTCGTCGCGACTAGGACGGCCGCGAGGCCGGCAAAGAAGGCGGTTCGACGCCAACCAGAAACCCTTCCGAGACAGCGAGCGTGTATTTTGAGCCCACGCAAAAACAGCCATGCTGTAAGACCGACGACAATGAGCGACACCGGTGACAGCACATAGCCGAAAGGGTCGTATAGGAATAAGAAGTTCGTGATCATTCGCTCTGGCCCTCGCTCATCCGAGGGTTGTCGGAGGTAGCTGGTGTGAGCCGCGAGATCCCGGAAGCGCCGCCACGGGCCAGTGACAGATCGGTCGACATGGCGAGGTATTCGCCTTGTATCCACGAGGGAAAGAGATTGTCGTAGAATCGAGATAGCGGATGTCCCGACTGTCCGGCGGGCGAGATGTAGTATGATCCCGCTGCTTCCGATATCGACATGACCGCCTGAAAATTGCTTCCGGCACTCACAAGGAATGGACGGTCTTCTACGACACCAAATGATGTTAAGAATTGCGTAAACGGATCGCCTGAAATCGGCGCTTGAAGGGACAGCAGGTTGGTCAGCAACCGACGCGAACTGATCGGCGACCACTGCATGTCCAATCTATGCTCTTCCCCCCAGGTCCACGTCGAGGGATCGCGCCCATATCGATCGACCAGCCAGCCAAGGGCATCATCCAGGGCCACGCGAACCTGCTCCTCGCATGTCTCGCGAGGTGAGGATAGGCGGATGTCACACCAGATCGCGCTACCGCGACGATCGCTGAGTACCGCAAAAAGAAAGTTCGAGTTCGGACGGGTCCAGAGTTGCTCCGCTGTCGGAAACTCGTCCTTCAAAATGCGCTGCTGCAAAGCCCGGACCCAGGTCCAGAACAGCAGAGGTTCCGGTGAATAGCGATCCATTTCGCCATTCCACGACGCAAGCCTGTCCAGTAGCTCACGACGAAGGCTGTCCGCATCGGTGCCTTCGGTGCTGTCTCTGGACTGCACAAACCAAAGCTCTTTCGCCATCAGGGGCAGGAGGGTTCGCGCCACGGAACTTACGGTGTCCCTTTGAACACCGATGGCGCCTTCCGTCGAGAAGATCGATTGCCGCGCTTCAAGCTCCGCCAGTCGAATGTCGCGAAAAGACGACGCCCGAACGGCCTCCGCTCTTGGCCATCGGGCAACGGTCTCTCGGTCAATGGCCAATGCCTCCATGCCCTTCGGCAACATGTCTGCGGCAACTCCGATGGCATCGGTCGCGTCGGCCGAACGCGCGAACAGCTCCAGCATCGTCAGGAAACCTGCCGCCTGCACGGGTGACGGCCCCCTTGGTGCCTCCTCGTCTGGCACGGGAAATGACCGGAAGGCCCAGGCGACGCGCGTATTGCGACCGACAATAACGAAAGGTACGCCCGGCATTGTGGCCCCTATGGTCGGCCCTGTCGAAAATTGAAGATCTGCGAGATACCATTCCGAGGGAAGCGACAGGGAACCGCTGGTATCGGCGGCTAGAATTGGCGTTCCGGTCGCTGTTCGGTCGCCGTCCATCGCCCATGCATCAAGGCGCTGCTCCGGATCAGTCGCAAACAGTTCGGGCACTCTCAGGCGATCCGCCGGTATAATGGCACCTGATATACTCGGCATTCCTTCCCGTGCGCTTCCCGGTCGCAGGCCATTCAGGAAAGACCGGGCAATCCTCAGGCTATCGCCGGGTGTCCAGGCCGCGATCGACCGTTCGTCTGCGATCAGCAGCTCCGGAGAGCCTCTGCCACGCCCGCCTTCTGACACAAGCTCGAGCCACGCATTGACGCCCGCGGCATAGGACGCGAGCGCGTCTGAGACCGCTGGCGCAACGGACAATGTCTCATCGGATGGCCACGAAGCTTCCGCTTTTCGCCTTGCCCTTAACAGTTGACCGAGCCTGTCTTGGGCGTGAACGAAGCCGATCGCGAAGTAGACATCTGCAGCGGAAGTTGCGGAGATGTGCGGGACTGCCGAAGAATCTCGCAGAATGTCGACCGGTCCGCCTAAGCCTGCGACCGTGAAGTCCTCGTCGTAGTCGGGAACGGATGCGCTCAGCAGAAAATAGACCAACCCGGAACCAACCGATACCGTGATGCAGATTGCCAGAAACCCGTACAGCAATATGTTGAAAAGCCGTCTCATGTCGGTGCTGTTTCGAAACCTTTCTTAAAAAAAGATGCGCAAGAGGACCACCGATATGAAATAGGTGAGAAGACCGAAGGCGATCGCCGAACTTGCCGCATACTGGAGGATATCCAGCCGGTTTCCTTTTCGGTGTCGCGCCAGATATCCACCCCAGATCGCACCCGCGACAATGCCCGCGATTACCAGCATGACTTTTTCTCCGTTCTTGTTCTCTTGTTGCACCGGTGTGTGCCGACCAGATCTGCAGCCAGTCCCACGGCCCAAGTAGTGAAGATGAGAGCCAGCAGCGCCCAGTCGCCGAAGCGCGCATAGAGGGTTGACGGATGAGCAGAGGGCAGAGCCGCATCTATGACACCGGTTTCTCCGTTGCCGAGCCGCGCGACGAGGTCACCGTTTGCGTCGATGATCGCGGAGATCCCTGTGTTTGCGGCCCGGACGATGGGAAGCCCTTCCTCGACAGCGCGCATGCGTGCGGAGGCGAGGTGCTGCTCCGGTCCAATTCTGGTTCCGAACCAAGCATCGTTGGTCGCGTTGAAAATCCAGTCCGGCCGGAACAGGTCGTCGACCACATGCCCTGGGAAGATGATCTCATAGCAGATCGCCACGGCGACCAGCGGCACACCCGGAAGCGCAAGCGTTCGTGGGCCTGGTCCGGGCGTAAAGTCGCCCAGCCCCGCCGTGAGCCGCTCGATCGGCAACCAGCCGCGGAATGGCACATATTCGCCGAAGGGTACGAGATGGTGTTTCGCGTATCCGGTCAGGATCTCGCCGGTCTCGTCAAATGCCTGAACCGTGTTGAAATATTGGATCCCATCCTCACTCCGTACACGGTCCGGCACCCCGGTGAGCAGCACGCTGCCTTCCGGTAGCGCAGCGGCAATGCGGGCCTGCGCCTCCGTATCCTCATCGAGGAAACCCGGAAAGGCGGTTTCCGGCCAGAGAAGAACGTCGAAATCGCCGCGCCGGGTTGAAAGCTCAAGATAGCGCGCGAAGGTCGCCTCGCGGTTCTCGGGCGCCCATTTCTCCTCTTGTGGAATGTTGCCCTGGACGATGCGCAAATCGACACCGGGTGGCTGTTGTGCATCCGACTGGAGGCGAAGCGTGCCGACAGCCCACATCGTCGCTATGCCGGCCAGCGCCATGAGCGAAATGGTCAATCGTTGCCGCCCGGACGCCATGGCAGCCGCGCCGGGGAGTACCGCAACGAACACGGTGAGAAAGCTTAACCCATAGCTTCCGACCCAGGCGGTGGGCTGGCGAAAAGCGGCGTAATCGACCAGAGCGTAGCTGGCGAGGTTCCACGGAAGTCCTGTCAAAACGTGACCTCGCAACCACTCGGCAGCGGTCCAGGAGGTCGCGAACAGGAGGCAGGCCAAGAGACTGCCCATGGCTCCGCGCCGCGCGATTTCGGCAAAAAGCGCGGCGGCAATGGCTGGGAAAATCGCGAGACCTGCGGACAATCCCGCGACCGCCGGGATCGCCATCGTCCCAAACCGCTCGGCCTCGACGTAGAAACTTTCCGCGATCCACGAAATCCCGAAACCGAACTGGCCAAGACCAAACGCCCAGCCGACGAGGAAAGCGCGCCCGAAGGAGAGATCGCGAAGACCGACAAACAACGCGGAATAGGCAATGGGAACAAGCAAGAGAAGCGAGAAAGGCGGGAAAGTCAGAACGGTCAGCGCCCCGGCGACGAAACCAAGCGTCATCCGCGAAAGAAAACGGTGGCGCAGAGCGATGCGGTTCAGAATTTCCGGCTTCACGACTTGATCGAACGCCGCGCGCTGATCCATGCCGCGGCGAGCAAGAGCCCCACGCCACTGACGACAAATACATCGGCCAAGTTGAAGGCAGGCCAATGTGTTGTGCCAATGTAGAAATCGAGAAAGTCTGTTACAGCCCGATACCGCACACGATCGATGACATTGCCCAGGGCTCCGCCAATGATCGCGCCATAGGCAAGTGTTTCGACCGCATTTTCGGCGCGAAACAGCATAACCCCTAGCCAAACACAGATGGCAAGAGCGAGAGCGATTAGGCTCCACCACGGAGCGCCGCCCAGCATTCCGAAAGTCACGCCGTCATTACGATAAAAGACGAGGTTGAATCCCGGAAACACGGAAATCCCGGCGCTTAAAGTGGCGGCATTCGCAACAACAATGGCTTTGGTGATCTGATCAATCGCGAACGCAGCAAGTGCTGCGAAGACGCCGATCATCGGAGATACCTTGTTTAGTGACATTGCCTCATCCCAACCAGACATCAAGGAACAGCATCAGAACGAGCCCGACTGCGAGACCGAGCGTCGCCCTGTTCTGATGGCCGCTGCGATGGGTTTCGGGGATGATTTCGTGGCTGATGACGTAGAGCATCGCTCCCGCGGCAAAGGCCAGTCCCCATGGAAGCAGCGGTTCCGACAGTGTGATGATCCCGGCCCCGAACAGGCCGCCAATCGGCTCGACCATGCCCGTTAGCGCCGCGATGCTCCAGGCGCGCAGCTTCGGATATCCCTCGCCCAGCAGAGATACAGCAACGGCCAATCCTTCGGGCGCATTCTGAAGCCCGATGCCGACAGCAAGCGGCAGACCGCCCTCTATACCTCCGGATCCGAAGCCGACCCCGACCGCGAGGCCTTCGGGGAAGTTGTGGATCGTGATCGCGATGATGAACAGCCAGACCCGCCGCAGAGACGCCGCTTCGGGCCCTTCGCGTCCTGTCTTGAAGTGCTCGTGCGGCAGCTTTTCGTTCATCAGCGCGACAGCCCCCATGCCCAGAAGGATCGAGACGCATACGATGGCCGCAGGCATCGCGCCGTTTTCGAATATTGGCTCTGCCGCATCCAATGCCGGGATGATCAGCGAAAAGAACGAGGCTGACAGCATGACACCGGCGGCGAAGCCGAGCGACAGATCGCGCGTGGCCCGAGACGGGATGCGCCCGAACAGCACGGGAGCTGCTCCGACTGCTGTGAGCGAACCGGCGGCGAGACTTCCGAGAAAGCCGAGCGTTATCGGAGACAGATTTTCCATGGGCGGGCCAGATTATCCTTCGGCGTAGCTCGAAAAGACTTCCGTCGACCCGTCCTTGCGGATGAGGAAGACATCATAGGCCTCGCGGTCGTCTTCTGGCCCCATGCCGGGCGAGCCGTAGGGCATCCCCGGAACGGCGAGGCCGACGGCGTCCGGGCGCTCCTCGCGAAGGCGGCGGATGTCAGCGGCTGGGACATGGCCTTCGATCACGTAGCCATCAATGAGCGCGGTGTGGCAGGAGACCATGCGCTGCGGCACGCCGTTGTCGAGCTTGAAGCGAACCAGCGCCCCACCGAACATGTTCTCGCCCTTCGGCGCAAACCCGTTTTCTTCGAGATGGTTCATCCACGAGAGGCAGCAGCCGCAACCGTTCGTCTTGCGGACGTCGATCGCCGTTGCCTCTGCGAGGGCCTGTGCCGCCGGGAACAGGGCGAGCGTGATGGCAAGAGCTTGGGTCATACGTTTCATGGGTCAGAGCCTTTCGGTTGTCGTTTTGGCAATCTCGCTGCCGAGGTTTTCATTCAGAAGCGCGCGCGCCTCGGCCAGGCGGTAGAGCGCGGCGGTATCATCCGCTTCGCTCTCTGCTGCTTCGGCGAGCCGGTTGTCAGAGAGGGGGTCAGTCGGGCGCCCATCCACGAGAACTTCGTAGTGCAGGTTCGGACCTGTCGCCGTGCCAGTCGCGCCGACGCGGCCGATCACATCTCCCGCCGCAACGCGTTGGCCTTGTGCCAGGTCTTCCGGCACGGCGCTCAGATGCGCGTAGCGCGTCATGGTGTCGGAGCCGTGCAAGATTTCGACCACGCGACCATATCCGCCGCGCCAGCCGATGAAATTGACCCGCCCCGGTGCCGTCGCTTGAACCGGTGTCCCACGTGCCGCTGCGAAATCGACGCCGGTGTGCATCCGGACGTTGCCAAAGACCGGATGCGTTCGGCGCCCGAACACCGAGCTGAGGCGCGCACCCTCGACCGGCTGTGCGAAGACGCGCAGCACCTCGCCATCGACGTAGATCGTCGCCTGACCGCTTCCGTCGTCAGGCCATACGATCTCATAGAGCGAACCGCCGATCTCCAATGCCGCGAAGGCAAGATCGGGTTGTCCGATCCTGTCCTCGCCGACCCGCGCCTCGCGCCAGAGAAGCCTTAGTGTCTCGCCACCGGCCATCTCGCGGCGGAAATCCACGGTCCCACCCAGCATCTGCGCAAGGTCCACCGAAAAACGGGCGGGTATGCCGGCTTCGTCGAGTGCCGCGAAGATCGAGCTGTCGATCACGGCTTCGCCGGCAAGGGTTAAGATCTCCGGATCCGGAGCCACGACCTGCGTGGACAACTGCTCGCCGAAAACCACCTCGATCCGCACTCCGTCCTCGACGGCGAGTGAGACGATGCGGGGGCTGCCGTCCACGGTCGAAGCGACAGTGACCGAGTGCCCAGGCCGCAGCCGTCGCAGATCGTATTCCGCGCCAAGCGCGAAGGCAACTTCGGCTCTGTCAGGTGCCGCAAGTCCAGCTTCGGACAGCAAGAAATCGAGCGTCTCGCCAGGTGCAATGTCGCGCGACCACGTCGACAACGGTGGCTCGATCGCCCTTACCGGCCTGTCGGCAAACGCGACCTGCAGAAGGGGTAGGGGGCCGAGGTCGGGTGCATCCTCTGCCCATGCCGTCGCGGGCAGCGTCACGAGGATGTCAACGTTTCTAAAGGCTTCAGGACCTTGGGGCATCCAGCCACCTGCCTGAGCAAGTTCCGGTGGCGCGGGTTCTTTCGACATGAAATCAGAGATGGCGATAGCCGCTCCCGAAACCGTCCCCGCAATTGCGACACAAGCCGCCAAAGTTCTGAGCCTCATGTCGCCCCCTCCATTTCTTCTGCCAGCGCGCGGCGAATTTTCGGCACCGCGAATTCTCTGGGTTCGTGATAGTCGATCATGGTGACGAACCGCCCAGAGGCTGCGAATAGGAAGACGCTCGCGGTGTGGTTCATCGTGTAATCGCCGCTTTCCATCGGCACCCGCACGTAGGTGGCGCGGAAGCCGTCCGCGACGCGCGCGATCTGCTCTTCCGGTCCCGTCCAGCCACGTATCCCAGGATGGAAGTAGCCGACATATTCGGCCATCGTTTCGACAGTGTCGCGCTCGGGATCGACCGTGATGAAAACCACGTTCATCTCGTCGGCCTCGTCTCCCAGATCGTCGAGCCATCCCGAAATGTCCGAGAGCGTGGTCGGGCAGACATCGGGACAGTAGGTGAAGCCGAAGAACGCCATCGTCGGGCGACCGATCAGGGTTTCTGGCCCGACCGCGTTGCCCTCATGATCCGTCAGACGGAAATCCATCTCGGTCAGGGCGACAGGCCGCTGCCCGACAGGTTCCGGTCCATCGACCTGCCACCAACCGACGAAGAGCATCAGGGCGACCGCCCCGACACCAGCCGCGCCGTACCCCAAGATCGCCCGTCGCCGCATCAGTCCTCTGGCCCCCGCGCGGCTATTCCGAGGATCGGCACCTCGACCGTCACTTCGCCTCCGTCGTCGAAAAGCAGGGTCAGCGGAAAGGTGTCCCCTTCCGTCATCGGTTCTTGTAGCCGCATCAGCATTGCGTGCAGGCCCCCCGGTTCGAGCGCGACGCTCTCGCCCGGGGCGATCGCGATCTCCCCCGCCGGGCTCATGGAACTTACACCTTCGGCATTTGTCTTCGTCTCGTGGATTTCGGGCATCATCGCGAGCGGTGTGGCAAGGCCGGTCAGCGTCACTGGCTCGTCGCCAGTGTTGCGGATCGTCATGTAAGCGGCCCCGGGACGGTTCATCCCGATGGAGGCGCGGGACCACGCGTTCTCGACGACAACATCCTCGGGTCCGGCCAGCGCGGGCGCTGAGAACCCTCCAAGGGTCAAAAGCGCCGCCAGTGTGCTGGTCAAAATATACTTTTTCATCGTTCTGATCCTGCCCTTTCCATTCAGCTTTGCGCGGCAGCGACTTCGGCAGCCACCAGACGACGCAATTCTGCCTCTCCGAATGGATCGAGCGGCATGCCGTTCACGAAGAATGTGGGCGTCTGGCGAATTCCCACGGTCTCGACGTCAGCACGATCCTGGTTCAGGATCGCCACGACATCGGGTGCCAGCATTTGCGTGCGCGCGGCCTCGGCATCGAGTCCGGCCGTGGCGGCGATCTGAAGGATCAGGCCAGGCGCCGGGGCACCGTGCGACGCCCATCTCGGCTGTTCCCGCAGAACGGCCTCAAGCACCGGCACGTAAACGTCCTGCATGCGCGCCGCCTCGAGCACGCGGATCGCTTCCTCGGATGCCGCGCCGTGGAAGGGCGTGTAGCGGATCACGACGCGGACAGCATCCCCATGCTCGGCCATGATGTCCTTCACGATGGGATGAAAGGCGCGACAGGCCTCGCAGGCCGGATCGAAGAATTCGACGATCGTGACGGGCGCCTCCGCAGGTCCGAGGATGGGCGAGTAGGGGCGGATCATCGCCTCAGCAAGTTCCGGAGCAACAGGCTCCGCTTCGGCCACCGGGCCGGGGCGGGTTGCAAACCAGGTGGCTCCGCCGAAACCGGCGACGCCGAGGGCGAGAACGGACAGGATCAGGCCGCGTCGGTTCATGTTCGTGTGTCCTTCAATGAAAGGGCCGACAGCGCCCCGATCAGCGCGAAGGCGACGAGCGCCATCAGCGGGATAGGGACGCCGAAGACCAGTTGGTTGTCATCGGTGCAAGAGGGGCCGGTGGCCGTGCAGGGCTGGATGCGTTCGGGAACAAGACCGACGTACAGCCCCATGTGCCACAGGGCGACTGCGCCGCCGCCAAGCGCCAATGCGATGCCGTAGCGCCCCACACGGCCGTCCCGCCACCACAGGCCCAGCCCGAGGATAATGGCCAAGGGGAACATGAAGGCGCGCTGGAACCAGCACAGCACACAGGGCGTCTGCCCCAGCACCTCGCCGATAAAAAGCACGGCAAGCGAGGCGACGAGCGCGATGATCCACGCCAGCCCGAGGGCTGTTTCTCCGAACATACGGTTCATGTCGGTCAAATCCTCTCTTCCAGATCGGCGAGGATCTCTTCGGCGGAGGTGCCGTAGGGCCACGAGTCGGCGAAGCCTGCCTCGGGGTCGAAGAGGAACAGATGCGACGTGTGGCCCATGGTGTACCCATCCGGCGCTGCGGCCTCTTCGACGCGCTCAAAGAAGATTGGAAACGTCTCGGACGTGGCGGCGATCTGTTCCGGCGTGCCCGTCAGCCCAATGATGCCCGCATCGAACAGCGGGACGTATTTGGCGAGTGCTGGGGGCGTGTCTCGTTCAGGGTCGATTGTTATGAAAATCGGCTGGACCTCGGCGGCATCGTCGCCCAGACCGTCCATCACCGCCGCGACCTCAGATAGGGTCGTCGGGCAGACATCGGGGCAGTTGGTAAAGCCGAAAAACACCAGCATCCAGCGCCCCGCAAAGTCCTCCTCGGTTTGAACCATACCCCGGTGATCTGTCAGTTCGAATTCAGCGAAAAAAGGCGGCTCGGCGTCAGTTCGGGCGCTGTCGGCACGATAGTCAGACCAGAGCAAAAGCCATACGAAGGCAAGCGCTGCCACGCCTGCCAAAACCCAAAGAAATTTCTGTGCCGATGTAAGGGACAATCCTGTGCGCCTGTTTGTGATTCTTATTGCATGTGCGGATACATCCTCTAGCCGCTAGAGGTTCAAGCACGAAATCATGGTATAGCTTGAACTCACGCGTCTGTGAATCCGGCACTTGTTTATTCCGACGGCAAAACCTACACAAACTGTATCTTTTTCATGGAGGCGAAAATGCTCACGATCGGTACCCTGTCAAAGAAGACCGGCACAAAGGTGCAGACCATCCGGTACTACGAACAGATTGGGCTCATGCCCGAACCTGGCAGGACCGAAGGCGGACAGAGGCGCTACGACAATGCACAGCTCGACCGACTATCCTTCATCCGCCATTCGCGACAACTCGGTTTCTCGCTCGATGCGATCCGCGAGCTGCTCGACCTCAGCGACCATCCCAACCGACCCTGTGACGAAGCCGATGCGATCGCGCGCCGGCAGCTCAAACAGGTGGAGCAGCGCATGGCCCGCCTGAAGGCGCTGCGCACGGAACTGAAACGCATGGTTCACGAATGCAGCGGCGGGCGGATGGGAGATTGCAAGGTGCTTGAGGTGTTGCGGGACCATTCGGAATGCCTGACCGAGCACGAGGAAATCGGGGCCTGAAGGAATTCAGCCAACATTCCGGCTGGAACGCAGATCAGCCGCAGAAGTTAATGTGTCGTACAACACAAGCTGGAACCACAAAATGGCCGCTAGACAAGATTCAATGGAGAGACGGACGCTTTGGATCGTTCTGGCGCTCAATATCGGTTTGGCCGTGGCCTTTTTCGCAACAGGCGCCTTCGGCGACTCAAGTGCCCTGATCGCCAACGGGCTCGATAACCTCTCCGACAGCTTCGTCTACGCGATCAGCCTTTTCGCTTTGTCCCGATCCGACAAATGGAAACGCGGGGCGGCGAATGTTTCCGGTGGGCTGCTGATCCTGTTCGCTGCAGGCATCCTCTACGATGCGTGGCGCCGCTACATCGGCGGGTCAGATCCGCTCGGGACGATCATGATCGCCATGGCCCTGATTGCTGCGGCCATCAACGCAGTCTGCGTCTGGCTGCTCGCTAAGCTCAAGGATCCGGACGTCAACATCCGCGCGGCCAACACCTTCAGTTACAACGATTTCGCCGCGAACCTCGGAATCGTCGTGGCTGGCGGCCTCGTCGCCTGGCTAGGAACCAACTGGCCGGACCTCGTCGTCGGCGTGATTGTCGCCGGGATCGCGGCCTGGGGAGGTATCGACATTCTGCGCGACGCACACGGCGAACACCACAAAGCAGTTCATACGGGAAAGTAAATGCGGGAGATTCTTTCTGAAAGAAAGGATTGAAGCTACAGTGACTATAGCAATTAGTCTTATTCCAAGACGATTCGAGGAGCGACCCGTTGCAGATGACCGACCCCCTACTTGTACCCACCAAACTACTGAATTTTGATGCCGCGCCTCTTGCGCATCTAATTGAGAACCGCAGCTGGCGCGGCTTATCCGAATACGATCAGATCGGAGCTGCCTATGATTTCGTTCGGAATGAAATCGCGTTCGGATACAATCGAGCTGACGACATCCCCGCATCCGAAGTGCTTTCCGACGGCTACGGGCAGTGCAATACCAAAGGTACGCTCTTGATGGCGCTGCTGCGTGGTGTCGGCATTCGTTGCCGGTTGCATGGGTTTAAGATCCACAAAGGCTTGCAGCGCGGTGTTGTCCCTGAGCTGGTGTATCCGCTTGCTCCGCAGGAAATTCTCCACTCATGGGTAGAGATCGAATATCAAGGTGCCTGGATCAACCTTGAAGGCTTCATCTTGGATGACGCTTTCCTCAATGTCCTGCAAACGTCATTCTCGGACACAGAAAGTCTCTGCGGTTATGGCGCGGGCACGGATTGCCTTGGCGCGCCTCCCATTGCCTGGAACGGAGAAGATACCTACATTCAGAAAACCGGCATCGTGCAAGATTTCGGCGTGTTTGATACGCCGGACGCCTTCTATTTGTCCCATGAGCAATCCTTTGGATGGCTGCGTGGTGCCCTTTACCGTCATATCATACGCCACTGGATGAATGCGCGCGTACGTGGTTTCCGCAGCGGCCGCCTCAAGACTGACCGACGCGCGACACACGCGCATGAGGAGCCTGCCAATGCCGCATGACCATGGGCACGCGCATATCGATCCGGATTCTGGCGATCGGCGGGTTGCCATCGCCATCTGGGCAAACGGGCTACTTACCGTTGCGCAAGTCGTTGGGGGCATATTCTCGGGCAGTCTGGCACTGATCGCCGATGCGCTGCACAACTTTTCCGATATGGCCTCGCTTGTCATTGCCTTCGCCGCACGCAAGATCGCACGCCGCCCGGCCGATGAGCGCATGACCTTCGGCTATGGCCGGGTCGAAATCGTCGCGGCCCTGATCAACTACACCACCCTCATCGTGATCGGCTTCTATCTGATCTACGAAGGCGGCATGCGCATGATTGACCCACCCGAAGTCATGGGTTGGACCGTCGTCATTCTCGGTGGAATTGCGCTTGTGGTCGACACGCTGACCGCAATGCTGACCTATTCGATGCAGAAGGGCAGCGTGAACATCCGCGCGCTTTTTCTGCATAACCTGTCGGACGCGCTTGCTTCGGTCGCGGTTATCGTCGGTGGATCACTGATCATCCTTTACGACATGCGTTGGGTTGATCCTGCCATCACCATCGGCATCGCGCTCTACATCCTGTATCTGTCTTTCACTGAAATAGGCGGCCCAATCCGAACCCTGATGCTCGGGAGCCCGCCGGACATCGACAACGAGGCCGTCGTCGAAGCGATGCGGAAAGTCGAAGGCGTCGCCGACGTCCACCACGTCCATCTCTGGCAAATGCAAGAGCACGAGGCTGCGCTCGACTGTCATGTCGTCGTGGCAGCCGAGGGGTGGTCGAAGATCGAAGAGATCAAGAGCGCGATCAAGAAGCGGCTGAAGGAAGAGTTCGGCATCAGCCATTCCAGTCTCGAATTTGAGCACGAGGATCGCGCTCATCAGAACGCCGATCTCTACGGTCACGGCAACGCAAGTGAAAAGGAGAAGACCAATGTTCAAGGAAACGCTGACCGAGCATGATGATGTCATCGGGCTCGTCTGCGAAGGCAAGTTGACAGAGGCAGACTTCAAGAAAATGCACGCGCTGCTTCATGAACGTCTTGGAACAACTGATAATCCGGGTCTGGTTCTCGACCTTACAAGTTTCGAGGGCTACGAAGAGCCTTCGGCGATCTTGGAAGATCTGAAGATCGACACCGCCCACGTGAACGATTTCCGTCGTATAGCGGTTGTCGGAGAACGTAGATGGATGGAATGGGGCGCACGGGTGGTCAACCTACTGACGGGCTCCGAGATGCAGTGGTTCGAATCCAGCGATACCGAGTCCGCACTTGCGTGGGCGCGTGACGGGTAGCCAACGATTCTGCAAGAAAAGGACTAACTGAATTGGATATGGAATAATGCTTCTGGCGGATCCGGACCTACTACGTAGCGACTTTAACCGGGTACTGTGTGCCGATGTGCGATTCGAGTGAAATGACATCCGCCTCAAGATCGTGAGGCTACAGGGACATCACGTCCAAGTTACAGAATATCGCTTGACCTCCCCTTACTGGAAGGTTGTAAAAACTGTTTATGTTCCGCGTTTTTCGCCTTGTTTTGATTCTCATGCTGACCTTCGGTGCAGTGACTGCGCCGGATGTGTCGTCGGCCAGTATGTCGGTCACGGCTATGGCGCAGATGGACCCCTCCGAGAGCGCGGATGGCCGTTGCGGCGGGTGCTATCCCACCGGATTTGCTGAGGGCACTGCCTGTGAAGGTGGGTGTCCTGTTCCTTGCGGCTCCAGCGGTACTTCTGGCCTCCTTGCCAATATGCCGTCAGCGCGGCTCACGAGGCCTTTTGGTACTGCCGTCCGGGGTGCCGAACCTCTGATCTCACTCGGCACGAATCCGTCGCTTGATCCATTCCCTCCCAAACTGCCTGTCTGAACCTGAAACCGGCCTCGCCTGCTGCGAGGCCTAATTGTTGCCTTGGCCGAAGCTGGCTGAGTGCGACCCTTTCAGATCAAGGCAAATGCGATGATCCTCCACAGACCGATTTCACGAAGGCACGTGCTTCGCACAGGTGCCGCATTAACAGCCCTATCCGCTCTGTCACTTGCACGAATGGCGATGGCCGATCCAACTGGGGACCCATTCGTCCTACGCGCGGCATCCGGACAGGCCGCCCTGCGCCCGTCACCATACGGCCCGACTAATGTCTGGAGCTATAACGGGTCCGTCCCCGGCCCTGAAATCAGGGTCCGGCAGGGCGACCGAGTGCTGGTTTTGGCTCAGAATGGGTTAGATGAAGGGACCACAATCCACTGGCATGGCATCCGCACGCCCAATGCGATGGACGGAGTGCCGTTCCTCACGCAGGACCCGATCCCGGTTGATGGCGATTTCCTGTACGAATTCGATGCACTGGATGCGGGCACGTTCTGGTATCACCCGCACCAGCGCAGTTCGGAACAGGTCGGACGTGGACTCTACGGGCCGCTGATCGTCGAGGAGGTGGACCCGATCCGCGTGGATCGTGACCTGACCTGGATGCTGGACGACTGGCGCATGACGCGGGCGGGGCAGTTGTCGAATGACTTCGACAACCGCCACGACGCGATGCACGGCGGTCGTATCGGCAATTCCGTGACCATCAACGGCCAGATACCCGAACGCATCGCGGTGCAATCCGGTGAACGCATCCGCTTGCGGCTAATCAACGCGGCGAACGCGCGGATATTCGGGCTGGATTTTGGAGATTTTGAACCAGTCGTCGTCGCGCTGGATGGCCAACCCGTGACCCCTCATGCACCAGATGGCGATATCGTTGTGATCGGCCCTGCCATGCGTGTCGATCTGGTGATCGACATGACCGGCAAACCCGGAGAAGTCGTCACGGTCACCGATGCCTTCTACGAGGGTCTCGAATACCGTCTGGTCGATCTCGCCTACGGGCCGGACAAGTTGCGGGACAGTGTACCGGATTGGCCGATGGACCTGCCGCCCAACCCGCTGGCGGAACCGGACATGGCGTCGGCCGCGCGACATCAGATCGTCTTCAACGGCGGAATGATGGGGCAGATGATGATGGGCGGCGGCATGGGGTCAATGATGGGCCAGATGCGCGAAGGAAACATGTGGTTCATCAACGGCGAAGCCGCGACGGGTCACATGATGGACCCCTTGCTGGTCCTGCCGCTCGGCACATCGCATGTGTTCGAGATGGATAATCGCACCGCCTGGCACCATCCGATCCATTTTCATGGGCATTCGTTCCGTGTGATCGCCCGCAACGGACAACCGACTCGGTATCGCGAATGGCAGGACACCGTCCTGATGGCACCCGAAGAACGGGTCGAGATCGCCTTCGCCGCGGACAATCCCGGTGACTGGATGTTCCATTGCCACATTCTGGAACACCAGGCGGCGGGCATGATGGGCGTCATCCGTGTCGAACCTGGCACGACCAAAACCTGAAACTCACACACTTAGGACCATGAAAATGAATGAACCGATAAAGAAGATACTTGGATTTGCCAGCCTCGGCACGGCAGGTGCCGTCGCCGTCCTTGCGATGAGCCTGAATGCCGCGCCTGCCGCGGCGCAGGAGGTCACGCTCTACAAGAACCCACAATGCGGATGTTGCGAGAGTTACGCGGACTATCTGCGCGAGAACGGTTTCACGGTGGAGGTGAAGCCGACCCACGATCTGGCGCAGATCAGCCGCGATGCGGGCATCCCGGATGACTTCCAAGGCTGCCATACAGGCTTTTTGGACGATTACGTCATCAGCGGCCACGTGCCGATTGATGTCGTCTACAGGCTGCTGGAAGAGCGCCCGGAAATTGCCGGTGTGACTCTTCCCGGCATGCCATTGGGGTCGCCGGGTATGGGCGGCGCGAAACAGGAGCCCTTCAAGATTTACACCGTCGAGGAAGGTCTGAGCCCGACCGTATATTCGGTCGAATGATCAATCGCGCGGTCTGGTGCGAACCCGTGCCAGACCGGTTTCAAGGGAAAACAAAGGATGGAATGCATGATGGTGGACGGTGGAATGATGGGCGGCGGCATGATGATTGCGATGGGCCTCGTCTGGTTGCTGATCGTGGGTGTGCTGGTGCTCGCGGCGATCGCTTTGGTCAAATACATCCGTTCGGACAGCGGAAAATAGAAATGTGCCAGAATGCGGATTGAGGGTGCCAGCAGCGGCGACAGCCTGTTGTCGATGGGGTTGGTCTGGGCGCTTTGCGTCCTGCTTGTCCTGTCGTCGCTCGCGGCACTCATCGTCCTCTGTAGGTGGCTCGTAACAAGAAGGCGGAAACTAGTGAAAAACACGATTAGGCTCTCGGCTGTCCTGCTCGCCACAACGGTTTTGCCGGTTGCGGCGCAGAGCGACGTGCGCATGGGTGAGCGCCTCTATCAAGAGAATTGCGCCAGTTGCCATGGGGCGAGCCTAGAGGGGCAGCTAGATTGGCGCTCCAGATTGCCGAACGGAAGGTTGCCTGCCCCACCGCACGACGCCTCCGGCCATACCTGGCATCACCCCGACCGCGTATTGTTCGACATCGTGAAACGCGGACCGGCGGCGATTGTCGGGAACGGGTACGAAAGCGACATGCCCGGATATGAGGATGTGCTGACAGACGATGAGATCACGGCGATCATCGACTACATCAAGAGCACATGGCCCAACCGGATCCGCGCGTCGCAGGAAAGCCGATCCCTTGCCGATGAGCAGGCGCAGCCATGACGGAAGAGGTCGAGAGAAATGCCGACCCTGTGTCGCGACGCAGAATCTCCGGGTTCGTGCTGGTGCCGCTGATAGCTTTTGCCCTCATGGTCCTGTTCAGTTGGGGGCTTTTTTGGGGTGGCGACGACTTGCCGTCGGCACTTCTCGGTAAACCCGTGCCCGACTTCGCGCTGCCCCCGGTGCTCGGCCGCGAAGAAGGTCTTTCGACGCAGGACCTGATCGGCCATGTCTCGCTGGTGAACGTCTTTGCCTCGTGGTGTGTGCCCTGCCGTGCCGAACATCCGCTGTTCATGGAGTTGAGCGCAACCGGTGAGGTGCCGCTCTACGGAATCAACTACAAGGACCCGCCCGATCAGGCGCGCGCCTGGCTCGACGAGTTGGGTGATCCCTACGCGCGCATCGGGGCCGACATCAACGGACGCGCCGGTATCGAATGGGGCGTCTATGGCGTGCCCGAAACCTACGTCATCGCGCCCGACGGCACCATCGCCTACCGCCATGTTGGTCCGATCACACGAGCAATCCTGCAGGAAACGCTGCTGCCGATCGTCCGTGACCACAAAACCCAATCCGCCAAGGAGAAAACGCCATGAAAAATCTGAAACCGGCGCTGATCGCCTGGGCACTGTCCGTCGGCGCGGCTTTCGCGACACCGCAAGGGTTTGCACTTCACGACACCCCGCAGCCTGTCGCCAATGTGCGCTACGAGAAAGATGACGGCAGCCGCGGAGACATGGAAGATTTTCGCGGCAAGGTGATCCTCGTGAATGTCTGGGCAACCTGGTGCGTCCCCTGCCGCGAAGAGATGCCGACGCTCGATGCGCTTCAGGCGGAACTTGGCGGCGACGACTTCGAAGTGGTTGCCCTTTCCATCGACCGGGCCGGATCACAAATCGTTCGGCGTTTCTACGACGAGATCGGTGTCACCAATCTCAATATGTATGTCGACCAGACCATGCTTTCGATGACCGCGCTGCGCACCGTTGGCCTGCCGACGACGATCCTGATCGACGCGCAGGGGCGGGAGCTCGGGCGACTGGTCGGCCCGGCCGAATGGGATGATCCCGAGATGGTGTCCTTTTTGCGAAGCTTTATTGAATGAATTCCAGCAAAAGTCCACTGCTCACCCTTGACCTTCCAGTTACTGGAATGACTAGCTTTTAATCATCGAAAGGACTTTCCGGATGACCGAAATATCACCTTCCAACATTGCGGGTGCCGCCAACATCGAAAGCGCAGGAAATTGGCCCCGGTGGTTGACGCGCAGACGATTGCTGTTCGTCGGTGCGGCAACTGTGATGGGGGGCGGCATGGCCCTGAACTGGGGATGGCTCACCGCGATCGGGCTCGCGCCTGTTCTGGTCTCGCTGGCCCCCTGTGCCGCGATGTGCGGCTTGGGTCTGTGCATGAAGGGCGGGTCTGGAAAGGGCTGCTCCAAATCGCCGGAGGGGGCGTCTCCCGACTGAGCTCTTTCAATAACCACACGACCAACCAACCCAAGGAGAAAACCATGAGAAAAGCATTTAAAACCTTCGTCGTCGCAACGGCCCTTACCGCAAGTGCATTTGCCGTCAGCGCCCAAGAACAGACCACGCCGGAAACGGGCGAAATGATGCAGAATGAGGGGGCCATGCAAGGCGGCATGATGGACGGCGACATGATGGACATGATGAAGATGATGACCGAAATGAAGCCCATGATGGAAGCCTGCACCGAGATGATGGCGTCCATGACCGAGAATATGGACGGCGGCATGATGCCTTCGCCAAATTCTGACGGCTAAATTGCCGAAAGTGCCTGTCGGTCTACGGATCGGCAGGCAATAGTTTTGAAGGATTCAAGAATTGACAGCACTAACACGACGCGCCGCTTTGGCGATACTTGTGACCACGATTTCGTCTCCGGCCTTCGCCGATCATCCGGGTGAAAACCTGGATGCGCGCATGTTCGAGATGGAGCCCTACTTCCAAGCCATCGATGCAGCGCAGGCTCCGGGTTTCGAGCTGCAGGATTCCGAGGGGAATCCCGTGCGCTTGTCGGATTTTAGCGACAAGGTGGTCATCCTGCACTTCATCTACGCCAACTGCCCGGATGTCTGCCCGCTCCACTCCCAAAAGATCGCGGCCATACAGGCCTCGATCAACGACGGGCCGATGAAGGATTTAGTGCAGTTCATCTCGATCACGACCGATCCGGTGAACGACACGCCGGACGTGCTGCGCGATTACGCGGATCGGCATGGGTTCGATCAAAGCAACTGGGTCATTTTGACCAAGCAGCCCGATCAGGCTGAAGACACCACGCGCCTTCTGGCGCGGGACTATGGGCTTGAGTTCACGATGACCGCCGACAGCGACATGATGACGCACGGGGCAGTCACTCATGTCTTGGATATCGGTGGGCGGTTCGCCGCAAAATTCCATGGCATGGAGTTCAAGAACGTGAACCTGATCCTCTATGTCAGCGAGTTGATCAACAATGCCCAGCATCGACGCCGGGAGCTCAGCTGGTGGGACCGGCTGACAGGTGTGTTTCAATGAGTGTCGTCGCGACTGGCGTCAGGCTGTCCTTAACAGACGGAATTTCCCTGACAGCTCTGCGTCGGTATTTTGCGGTGATCATCCCGGCCAACTTGTTCTGGGAGTTCGCGCATATGCCGCTCTACACGATCTGGAACGAGGGCACTTGGGGTGAGATCGTTTTCGCAGCCGTCCATTGCACGGGTGGCGATATCCTGATCGCCATGAGCGCGCTGATGCTTGCCCTCATGCTGACGGGCCAGGGCTGGCCTCTGGTCGCCTCCACGCGGCGGTCTGTGACCGTCCTGACGGTGGTGTTCGGGCTGGGATACACGCTGTTCAGTGAATGGCTCAACATCGTGATCCGTGAGGCATGGGCCTATTCGGACCTGATGCCGATCATTCCGATCCTCGATGCGGGCCTGTCACCTGTTTTGCAATGGATGGTGGTCCCGCTGGTCGCGTTCTGGTGGGCCGTGTGGCCCTTCAGCACCGAGCGTGATGTATGATGGATATTTCCGGCATCGGCATTTTCGCGGCATTCCTGGCGGGAGCCATCTCTTTCCTGTCACCCTGCGTCCTGCCGCTGGTGCCGGGCTACGTATCCTATATCGCGGGTCAGCCGGATTTGCGCACGACGCGGTCGGTCGGCTTGCGGGCGCGCGCCGGGGCGCTCGGGTTGAGTGCCTGCTTTGTCCTGGGCTTTTCGACGGTCTTCGTCGCCCTCGGGGCCGGGGCCAGCGCGCTCGGATCCCTGCTGCTGACATGGCGCTCCGAGCTCAACTTTCTCGGCGGCGCGATCATCATTCTGTTCGGACTGGTCACGCTGGGTGTCTTTCGTCTGGAGACGTTCTCGCGCGATACCCGTTTCAATCTCGACATTCCCGGCGGTCGCCCGTTTGGGGCCTACGTGCTGGGACTGGCCTTCGCCTTTGGCTGGACACCCTGTATAGGACCGATCCTCGGCGCGATCCTGACACTCAGTTCGACGTCCGGCGGCATGTCGGACGGCATCTGGCTGCTGTCGATCTATTCCGCTGGACTGGGGGTGCCTTTCCTGCTGGCTGCGCTGTTCACCGACGCCATCGCCGCGCGGGTCAGACAGATCGGCAAGGCCGGTCGCTGGCTCTACAAGGGCGCGGGCGTCGCCATGATCATCATGGGCATTGCCATCATGACTGGTCAGCTGTCCCGTTTTGCCTATTGGCTTCTGGGGACGTTTCCCTTTCTCGCGACGATCGGCTGACGAACTTCGAACCAGCTCTTGGCGCGATGGCTGGTAAGTGGGGATCATCTCCACCAGTCAAAAAGGTCGTACACGCCGCGCCTCTGTAGAGGTCGCGGGGCCGTCAACCGATCAGGTAGAACCGGATCGGCATCCAGATACCCATGACCATCGTCATCAGGTTCTCGGTGAGCGAGACGAACCCTAGTGGCACGTTGCTGTCGCCCCCGACGCAGGCGCATTTCAACTCGCGCTTGTCGATATAGACCGCCTTGAAGACCGATACCGCTCCGACGGTGCCGATGAACATGGCCACGGGAGCCGACAGCCAGGTGAGCGCCCCGGCGACCATGAGGACACCGGCGAAAGCCTCTCCGAAGGGATAGATCTTGCCGTAAAGCACCCAGCGGCGCGCCAGCAGATTGTAGTTCAGGAACATGGTCGAAAAGCTTTCGACAACCTGGAGTTTCTGCACCGCGAGAAAGCACATTGAGATCGAGATGAACCATTCCAGCGTGCGCAGCGTTAGGATGTTTCCGAAGCTGTACCACGACAGGCCGAGCGCCATCAGGAAAGCGACCGCGAAGATCGCGATCACCGGCTGGTAGGCGGTGTCCGAGCGTTCGCTTTCCGGCGCGTCGAGGCCGAAATGCACCCGCAGATCGTCATAGCCGCCGATCCGCTCATCGCCGATCCACGTTTGCGGCGTGGTTTCGACACCATGTTCATCCATGAAGGCGTCTGTTTCCTCGCGTGTCGTCAGGTGATGATCCTCGACCTCGTACCCTTCCCGTTCGAGCAGGTCTTTGGACTTGAGACCATAAGGGCAAAGATGATCCGGCATGACCATCCGGTAGAGTTGGGCTGATTTCGATGCGCCTTTCGGCATGGTGTTTCCTCCAGTTTCTGGTTCAGGCACCGCAACCGTAATATCCGCGATACCCTGCACGCAGACCGGACCCAAGTTCGAGAACGAGATCGGCGTCCTGCATTTCGCCACTATTTGCGTCCAATATGCCGGGTCCGCTCGGCGCGCTCAACGCCACTGTCATGCCTTCCGTGCCCCAAGTGCTTCCGGCGTCGCCAGCCTCCAGCCGCACCAGATCGCCGCTGATCTTGGCGAGAGCTACACTCCCACCGTCGATGCGGCCCACCGCCAGCGCAGGCCTGCTTGTGGTGGTGTAGGTGAACGTGCACGCGGCGCCGCCGGGAAACATCTGCGCAATGTCCTCCGTAGTAAGAAATTCGAGGTCGAGAATGGCGACTTCCGGGGTTGATAGCGCCTCGTCAAGGCTCATGATCTGCGGCGGTCCGCTTTCTGACTGTGCCGGACTGTCACCGTTGGCGTCGATATCGTTCACCAGATAACGCATCTCGGCGATTTCCTTGTCCTGCGCATAGATGATCTCATCCGCCAGCTTGCGCACGCGCGGGTCCGAGATATCGGCGCGGCTGGAGGTCATGATCGCGATCGAGTGGTGCGGGATCATTGCCCGCATGTAGCTGGTGTCGCCCACCGTCACCTGGCTGCGGACCAGCCAAATCGAGGCGGCAAAGACCACAGCGGCACCGATGAAGATGGCGGCGTTAGCCATCTTGCTGGAATACATCGACAGCATGAAGCCCAGCATGATGATCGCCATGGTGGCACCCATCAGGAGAGCCATGTAGGTCCGCGTTTCGGACCAGAACACATGCGTCCAGAGATAGGTGTTGAGATACATCAGACCGAACATGACGACGGTAGATGTGGCGATCATCGCGAAAAAGCGGCTGTAGGACATGGAATCCTTCTCTCCCGAAATTGTGAAAGCTGAGGACGGAACAACTTTCCCGCGCTGGAATGTTCCGAAAATCCGTTCCCAAGATGGCGGCGTCGCTGCCGCGCCAAGTTTTTGGAGTGTCGTCAGATTGCGGCTTTGGTGGCCGAAGGCGATTTCTCATACATCGCCAGATCGGCCAGGATCGGACAATTGGGGGGGGTGGTCACCTGCACATGCATCGACAAGGTGCGATAGAGTTGCGCGCATCTCAGTCAACTCCGTAATCTTGCGATCGATCCGGTCGAGATGTTCTTCGGCGATCTGCTTGACCTCGGCGCTGGCCCGGTCGGTATCGGCATAGAGCTTCAGCAGGCTCCGGCAATCCTCGATGGTAAAGCCAAGCGCGCGCGCCCTCCCGAGAAACGCCAGCTTGTGCACATCGCTCTGCCGAAAGCTTCGATAGCCGTTGGTACTGCGCAGCGGCTCGACCAGCCCGATGTCCTCGTAGTAGCGGATGGTCTTCGCAGGAAGGCCGGACAGGTCGGCCACGTCTCCGATATTCATGATCGTTTTCTCCTTGTTTCATTCCGCCGGGAGGGGGGACATGCGGGGGGCAGTCGCGGCATTCGCCGCGTCGTCCATCGCCGGGCGGACACGGCGCAGGCGCAGCGCGTTCGTCAGTACGAAGACCGAGCTGAGCGCCATTGCCCCAGCCGCCAGCACCGGCGACAGCAGCAGGCCCGACACCGGGTAGAGCAGTCCCGCCGCCACCGGAATGAGGGCTACGTTATAGCCGAAGGCCCAGAACAGGTTCTGGCGGATGTTGCGCATCGTACGCCGCGACACTTCCAGCGCGTTGACCACGCCGCGCAGATCGCCCGACATCAGCACCACGTCGGCCGATTCGATGGCGACGTCGGTGCCGGTGCCGATGGCGATGCCCACGTCCGCATGGGCAAGCGCGGGCGCATCGTTGATGCCGTCGCCGACAAAGGCGATGTGCTGGCCCGTGCCGCGCAGATCGTCCAATGCCGCGACCTTGCCATCCGGCAGCACACCCGCGATCACATGGTCGATGCCGGTCTCGCGCGCGATGGCTTCTGCCGTCTCGCGCTTGTCGCCGGTGATCATGGCAACCTTCAGGCCCAGATCGTGCAGCGCCCGGATGGCTGCCGCGCTGGACCGCTTCACCGGATCGGCCACGGCGATGACGGCGGCAACGCGTCCGTCGATGGCGGCGTAAAGCGCGGTGCGGCCCCGTTCGGCCAGGCGGCGCTCTTCGTCGGCCAACGCACCGATGTCCAGCCCTTCGTGCGTCATCAAACGGTCGGCCCCCACCAGGACGTCATGGCCCGAAACCTCTGCCCGGACACCGTAGCCGGTGATGGAGGTGAATTTCTGCGCGTCGTGACGGGCAACGCCCTCGGCCTCCGCCGCCCGCAGGATGGCCTCGGCGATGGGATGTTCCGACTGCGCCTCGACCGCCGCGATCAGCGCCAGCACCTCGGCGCGGTCAAAGCCGTCGGCCAGCACCAGATCGGTCAGCTCGGGGCGGCCTTCGGTCACCGTGCCGGTCTTGTCCAGCGCCACCACATCCACTGTCGAAAGCTGTTGCAGCGCATCGCCCTTGCGGAACAGCACGCCCATTTCGGCGGCGCGCCCTGTGCCCACCATGATCGAGGTCGGCGTAGCGAGCCCCATCGCGCAGGGGCAGGCGATGATCAGGACCGAAACACCGGCGACCATCGCAAAGGACAGGGCGGGTGACGGCCCGGCCAGCAGCCAGACCAAGACGGTCAGGGCGGCAAAAGCCATGACCGCGGGCACAAACCACAGAGTGATCCGGTCGACCAGCCCCTGGATCGGCAACTTCGCCCCCTGCGCCTCTTCGACCATGCGGATGATCCGGCCCAGCGTCGTATCCGCCCCCACGCGCGTCGCGCGGAACCGAAAGGCACCGGAGCCGTTGACCGTCCCGCCTGTGACGGGGTCGCCCACCGACTTGGCAACCGGCACCGGTTCGCCGGTGATCATGCTCTCATCGACACGCGCGCTGCCTTCGGTCACCTCGCCGTCCACCGCGATCCGCTCTCCGGGACGCACCAACAGGATGTCGCCCGCAGTGATACGTTCGATAGCCACGTCCTGCGGCTCTCCGCCCACCACCACTCGTGCGGTCTTGGCCTGAAGGCCTAGCAGCTTCTGGATCGCGGCCCCGGTCCGGCCCTTTGCGCGGGCTTCCAGCCAGCGGCCCAGCAAGATCAGCACGACAATGACCGCCGCCGCCTCGAAATAGACCGCGCGCGACCCTTCGGGCAGCAGCGCGGGCGCGAAGAGCGCCACGAGGGAATAGAGATAGGCCGCCGAGGTGCCGACAGCGACAAGGCTGTTCATGTCCGGTGCGCCCTTGAGCAGCGCGGGAAACCCGAGCGTGTAGAAGCTGCGCCCCGGCCAGAACAGGACCACGGTGGTCAGACCGAACTGGATCAGCCAGCTGGCCCGGTGGCCAATGGTTTCGCCGATCAGGCCATGCATCCCGGGGATCAGGTGCGCGCCCATTTCCAGCAGGAACACCGGCAGGGCGAGGGCCGCCGCCATAGCGGTCCTGCGGGCCAGCCTGCGCGCCTCTTCATCCTTGCGGGCACTCGTGTCTTCCGGCGCGCTGTCCTGCGGCAGGGTCGCGGGATAGCCTGCGTCAACCGCCGCCTTGAGCAGGTCGGCGACCACGACCGCGCCTTCGAGATAAGTCACCGTGGCGGTTTCCGAGGCCAGATTGACGTTCACGTCCAGCACGCCCGTCATCGCCGCCAGCGCCTTGTCCACCCGCCCGACGCAGGACGCGCAGGACATGGAGGCCACGTTCAGACGAACGCTCTGAGTCCGGACGGGATAGCCGATCTCTTCCAACTTCTCGACGATGTCCGAGATGCGCTCCGGCCCGTCGATCTGCGCCTGGGCCGTCTCGCTGGCGAGGTTGACGCGAACGTCGCTGACACCCGGCAGGCCGGAAAGCCCACGCTCCACCCGCCCAACGCAAGAGGCGCAGGACATGTTTTGAAGGGAAAATCGGACGTTGTGCGGACCGGACATGGAAATCTCCTGATTCTGATCCTCCGAGAGATAAGGGTTCCATTCGCTGGAAGGTCAACAGGTGCATCGAGAAATTTTTTCGGGCATTGACCTTCCCATAGGGGAACGCCCTAGGTAGCAGCAGCAAGAAGGAGATCGTGATGATCAGGTTCAGCGTGCCGGACATGAACTGCGGACATTGCACCGCGTCGATAAAGAAGGCCATTGTGACGATAGACCCACACGCGACTGTCACCTGTGACCTGACTGCGCGTTCCGTCGAGGTAGATAGCGCATTGGATGAAAGCGCTCTGAAGGCAGCGATTCACGATGCGGGCTACGGATCGGAAAGACTGACTTAGTCCCGTCAATTCCAGTCATTATTGAAATACTCCCTGCCATTTTCGCGTCTTCTGTCTGAATGGTGAACGTTGCTATGTACCTATTGCGCAACAGTTTTGAGCGCTTGCAGCGAGAATTCGCCTGCCTCGCTAGAATGTGCCAAACCTTCCCGCGCTGTAAGCGTTGACTAATTTGTCAAAACGTCCAAGTTTCCGTTCATGAGAATGCGTGTCGCCACTTCGGTATGGGTGAAATTCCTCACTTGCTTCGCTTTTGCGTTGGCGCTGGTTCTGTCTCCACCTTCTGCGGCACACGCGGCCTCGGGAATGCATGATGGTCAGCATTCTGGATCGATCAGCGCCCTTCTCAGCGAACCGACTGTTGGTCAGGGAACTGATATCCACGCCGACCACATGAAACACCCGGCGACAGTTGACGTGGATGACATATCCTCCGACATTGGTGAAACAGAGCATCAATCAACTCAGTGTTGTAACGGAATATGCATTTCTGTCGTCATTCCAGACGCAGACTTGGTATTCCCGGATCCTATTGCTGCGAAAGAATATATGATCCTGAGCGGTCAGACGCATTCCGTCGAAACATCAGGGTTTCTGCGGCCCCCTCGATTCCTGATCTGAAACGGCGCCCAATCCGGGTGTGAGCCTTGCGCAGACTCTGCGTGAGACATCGTTCATCAATCAGGATACCTTCATGAAAATTCATCTACTTATGGGGGCTTCGGCCCTCGGGCTTGGCGCATGCGCCTATGAGCCTACCCCTTTGCCCTCCGTTGCGACACAACAGGCTGTCGTCAACGCGACCGTTTCGTCTCCGATTAGCTATCAAGATCCATTGGCTGGCTACACCTATCGTGGTACGACCGGCCCCCGTGATTGGCGGTCTGTCAATCAAGAGCAGACGGAGGGCAACTGATGCGGGTATCTAAGATTCCGCTGGTTCTTGGCTTGCCACTTTTCTTGGGTGCCTGCGCAACCGCAGTACCGGGAAGCTACACCGAACCGAAGGCCGGTTTTGCCAATGTGGCCAGCCAGATCACGCCAGCGATCGGCAAACGGACCGTGTTTGCGGAAACGCAGGCCGAAAACGAAGCTCTCAAGAAACAGGTGCACAGCATGGTGCATCAGAAGACGATCTCGGCCGATACGGCGGTTCAGGTTGCGTTGCTGAACAATAAGGGTCTGCAAGCGTCTTACGCCAATGTTGGCCTCTCGGCCGCTGAGGCTTGGCAGCAATCGACGCCGGAAAACCCGATAGTCTCAATTGGTATCTTGGGAATCGGTGCGCCTGAGCTCGGTGCCTACAGGGCGATCGAAGGGCTGATCCGGTCGAACGTCCTCGATGCCACCACGCGCAAACAGCGTATGGCCATTGCTGATGCAAGCTTCCGGCAGGCTCAGCTTGGTGCGGTTAATGACACCCTCGCGCTCGCCAATCAGACGCGAAAGGCATGGGTCGATGCAGTCGCCGCCTTCGAGGCAGTGAGCTATCTGCGCCGCGCGAAAGCGACCTCTGACGCCGGCTCTGAACTGGCGATGAGGTTGGGCGAGACCGGCGCACTTAACAAAGCTGGGCAGGCCCGCGAACAGGCATTCAATGCCGAACTGGCCGGGCAACTTGCACAGGCACGATTGAACGCCACTCGGTCCAAGGAGGCTTTGACCAGGTTGATGGGCCTCTGGGGCACCGAAGTCGATTACTATGTGCCAGACGCCCTTCCTTCACTGCCGCGTTCTGTCGGCCGTGTGACCGACATCGAGACCAAGGCGCTAAGAAATCGGGTGGATCTGCGTGTTGCCAAACTTGGCCTGGAAGCGCAGGCCAAGGCGTTTGGTCTGACCGATCAGACCCGCATTGTCAGCGATCTGGAGATCGTTGCGGGAGCCGAATTTGAGCGTGAAGTTGAAGGCAGTGGCGACATTGAAACCAAGACTTTGCCTCAGGTGGAAGTGGAGTTCGCGATCCCGATCTACGACACCGGCAAGGCCCGGATGCGCAAGGCGGAATTGTCTTATCTTCAAGCGGCCAACGTGCTCGCAGAGAAGGCCGTGAACGTCCGGTCTGAAGCGCGCGGTGCTGAAGCCTCTTATCATGCCGCATACAAAATCGCTCGCCACTACCGCGACGTTCTGGTGCCGCTACGCACGACCGTCGAAGAAGAGGGTTTGCTGTCCTACAACGGCATGATCACCAACACTTTCGAGCTGCTGACTGATGTGCGCGAGAAACTTGCCGCATCCCTGGAAGCGGCAAACGCAAAACGCGAGTTCTACATGGCACAGGCCGATCTGACCGCTGCGATCTATGGCGGCGGCGAAGGCGGTGGTGGTGCTGGTGGAGAAGGCGCAACGCTTGCCGCCGGTGGCGGCGCAGGACACTGAAAGGAACTGACATGTTGAACAGACGTCAATTACTCGGAGCCGGCGCCGCAGGTGCAACGCTGGTCTCTTCAAAAGCCTGGGGTCAAACCCTGAACATGGGCCTGCCCGAAGCCGCGCAGATGGACAGTGCGGCAACGGCGATTACGGCGCGTCCATCGTCAGGGCCGGACTACACACCTGTGGTCACGTTGAACGGGTGGACCCTGCCGCACCGGATGAACAATGGGGTCAAGGAATTTCACCTCGTGGCCGAACCGGTAGAGCGCGAGCTTGCAGACGGCATGATCGCGCATTTGTGGGGTTACAACGGCCAGTCCACCGGTCCAACGATCGAAGCAGTCGAAGGTGACCGGGTCCGCATCTACGTCACCAACAAGCTGCCGGAAGGCACCACGGTGCATTGGCACGGGCTCATCCTGCCCTCGGGCATGGATGGGGTCTCCGGGTTGAGTCATCCCAGCATCCCGCCAGGGAAAACGTTTGTCTACGAATTCGACTTGGTGAAGTCCGGCACGTTCATGTACCACCCCCATGGCGACGAAATGACCCAGATGGCGATGGGGATGATGGGCATGTTCGTGGTCCACCCCAAGGATCCCACGTTCATGCCGGTGGATCGCGATTTTCTGATCATGCTGAATGCCTTTGACATCGATCCCGGCACATACGTGCCCCGCATCATGACGATGACGGACTTCAACCTGTGGACATGGAACAGTCGGATCTTCCCCGACATCGATCCGCTGGTCGTGAACAAGGGCGACAAGGTGCGAGTACGCGTCGGCAACCTCACGATGACAAACCACCCGATCCACATGCACGGCTATGATTTCAAGGTCACCTGCACGGATGGTGGCTGGGTACCGCCAGAAGCGCAATGGCCGGAGGTCAGCATCGACATCCCCGTGGGCGCGATGCGCGCCTATGAGTTCGTCGCAGACCATCTGGGTGACTGGGCGATTCACTGCCACAAGTCGCACCACACGATGAATGCCATGGGTCACGATGTGCCGACGTTCATCGGGGTCAACAAGAAGCCGCTGACCCAGAAGATCCGTCAGTTCCAGCCGGAATACATGCCCATGGGGATGTCCGGCATGGGGGACATGGCGAAAATGGAAATGCCGCTGCCTGACAACACGATCCCGATGATGACGGGTTGGGGGCCCTACGGCCCCATCGAGATGGGCGGCATGTTTTCGGTCGTAAAGGTGCGGGACGGCATCGACGCGGACGATTACTCCGATCCCGGCTGGTACGAAAATCCTCCGGGCGAGATGGCCTACGAATGGACCGGCGAATTGCCCGAGTTCGCCTCGAACAACAGTCCCAAGACCATTCTCACACCAAAACCAAACTCGAAGGGCTGAACGGCCCTTCGTCGACTCCAACCAAACCAACTTACAGGACAATGAAATGAGAAATCTTCTTTTGACGACAAGCTTCGCGTTGGTGCTTTCGGCACCAGCATTTGCCGCAGGCACACATGATGGCGGGCACGGTGAGACCAAGCCGGCCGCAATGATGATCGGCATGCCGGGAGAAGCCGCCAATGTGGACCGCACAATTGATGTCACTCTGCTCGAAAACGACGAAGGCGAAATGCTGATCGAGAGCGAAGAGATGACCATCAAGGAGGGTGAAACCATCCGCTTCAACATCACGAACAAGGGTGAGCTGGAGCATGAATTCGTCCTTGATACAGTCGAGCGCAACGCCGAGCACAAGATCGAAATGGCCAAGATGGATATGGAACACGACGACCCGAACCGAATCCGTCTCGATGCAGGCGCTTCGGGTGAGGTCGTCTGGACGTTCGCGAATGCTGGTACGTTCGAAGCGGCGTGCCTGATTCCGGGTCACTACGAATCCGGAATGCACCGTGCGGTCTCAGTGGGGGACCAGATGGCTCAGGCTGACGTGGAATATACGAGCGGGACCATCAAGAAGATCGACGCCAAGGCCGGCAAGGTCACAATCATCCACGGCCCTCTGGTCAACCTCGATATGCCCGCGATGACGATGGTGTTCCGCGCGGACGAAGCGATGATGGCCAAGATGGCGGAAGGTCAGGACATCGAGTTCGTTGCCGACCGGGTCAAGGGCAAGCTTACTGTCACGCAGGTGAAGTGAAGATAGACAATGGGGCCGAGGCGAACACGCTCGGCCCCTACGTTTTGAGGCAATAAAATCAAGCGCTACGGAAATAGCCGAGCATTATGAATTTCCTGATAATCTGCACCACCGCCCTTGTGCTCGTCTTTCCGGCTTTCTCAGTGAACGCTTCTAGTGGCAAAGGCCAGCAACCTCATGCGCGGGCCTTTGAATTGCCTGGCCATGATGCGATCGGGAAGCCCGGTGTCGGTTCCTCATTCGACCGGACGATCGAAATATCCATCAGGGAGACAGAAAGCGGATACATGCTTTTCGAGCCGGACGCGATCCAGATTGAAAAGGGATCGGTCGTTCGGTTTTTGATCGGCAATACGGGCGCTCTGGATCACGAGTTCTTTCTCGGCTCCTTTGACGAAATTGCGAAACATCAGCAGTGGATGCGCGAACACCCCGATATGCAACATGATCGCGCCAACTCGGTTTTGATCCCAAGTGGACAAAATGCCGACCTGATCTGGGAGTTCTCCGATATGACAAACCTGGAGTTCGTGTGCTTGATACCCGGCCACCGGGAAGCGGGCATGTGGGGCGTCATCATGGTGCACGATCACCTTGCGCCGAAATCAAAGGGTTAGAATTTTTGATGTCACTCCTGGACAGGTATCACGTGCTTGTACACAACGTATCTGCCGCGTTTGGGTACGACTACAGCGATGCGACGCCAGACTGGGTTCACCCGTTCATTCATCTGATACTGGTCTTGGCACCCGCGCTGCTGATCACTGTCGGCTCATATCTTGCTATTCGCGGCATTCTCAAGCTTTGGAAGCGCCGTCACACCCCTACGTTCCACCCCGAACCCATACGGGGGCTTGAAGGCAGTCTTTTCAGCACGGTCCTGCGCTACTCCAGAAGGCAGCAGGCATTGATGATTGTCGTCAGCCTCATCGCGATGCCTATTCTATATTTGACCCTCGAACTGCCAAAGCAGATCGTCAACAACGCTTTGGATTCTGATCGTTTCCCCGTTGCCGTTTTGGGGCGAGACGTCGATCAGGTCGTTTTCCTAATGCTTCTCTGTGGTCTCTACCTTTTGGCGATCATCCTGAATGGGCTAAACAAATATGGCCTTAACGTGTTCAAGGGATATGTAGCTGAGCGTTTTCTGCGGCGCTTCCGGCTGCTGGTCTATCGGCAATGGCGCAGCGATCCCGACTCCCGAAACCAGAGCGAAATCGTCCCTATTCTCGCACAGGAAGTTGAGCCCATAGGTGGCTTCGCGGCAAATGTCCTCACGCTGCCAATCCTACAAGGTGGTACACTGTTGACGATCCTGTTTTTCATGTTCGTTCAGGACCCTGTGTTGGGTGCCGCCGCACTGACGGTGCTGCCAATCCAGCTCGTGCTGCTGCCCAAGCTACAGCGGCGTGTCAACGCCCTTTCACGTACAAGAATCAAGGAAGTCCGACAGCTCGGCAGACAGCTCAGCGAACAGTTGCATGAACGGCAGGTCAATCCGACCGGACTGCTACCGGCCGGAGCGAGTTTTAGAGAGCTTGAGCACGTCCGCAGGAAAATTTTCCGCCTGAAGTTCTTCATCAAGGCCCTCAACAATTTTCTTACCGCGCTGACCCCATTCCTGTTCTACTCATTGGGAGGATATTTCGTCATCGAAGGGCGTATTACACTCGGTGCCCTGGTGGCCGTCCTGGCCGCACACAAAGACTTCTCGGCACCGCTTAAAGAACTCTTCAATTACTATCAGACGCTGGAAGACACGCGGATCCGGTACCAGGAAATCACGACCTTTTTCAACAAATCGATCCAGCAATCCGCAATTGTTCAAGCAGACAACACCTTGCCGCAAGAGGTCAGTCAATTCGAGCAAGCCCAACTGAGATACCCGGCTTCGTCTCTAAAAAGGCAGGGGGCCATCGCAACATCATGAGAGAGTTTGATAGTATGAAATGGGCAGCGATATTTTTTGCTCTGGTCGCCGTCGCTGCAGCAGTATGGTTCATTGTGCAACCGAGCCACACTCGGACGGGCGCCCAGAGGCAGGACAGCATCGCGCTTCCCGCGGGTGCTCTCGCTACTGTCAAGCTACCAAACAGTTTCACAGAGCAGGAGCAAATCGGCGCAAGCGCTTATGATGCGGTCTGTTCCGCTTGCCATGGCCGAAACGCGCAGGGCCAAGATGGCGTCGCTCCTCCGCTTGTTCACAAGATCTATGAACCCAGCCACCACGGCGACATGGCGTTTGTCCTCGCAGCGCAGAATGGAGTTCGGGCGCACCACTGGGAATTTGGCAACATGCCAGCGGTTGAAGGCGTGACGCGCTCAGACATCCTTGCTATCGTGGCGTACATTCGAGCTTTGCAGCGGGCCAACGGAATTGACTAAGCATTTTCGTCGGTCAAAAGAATGGGAGTTGGCTCACGGCCAATTAGCATTCGGGTTGCCACAGAAAAGCAATAGCTGGTGGGAAAATTCTGTTCATGATTAAATGTTCTGCTGCGTCGACTCTGATCCTTGGTGCATTGTTCGCTTCGTCCACCGCATCATACGCGGAGGAAACCGGTTTATTCAGATTGACCGACCGCGGATCACCTGTTGGCATCAATGCGCGCGAACCATCACTCGCACCCTTGTCGGATGGCAGGGTTTTACTGAGCTGGACCGAAGAAAGCGGAACCGAAGCGGAAGTTCGCATGGCCATCCTCAACGGCAGTGAGTGGTCGGACGTCCGCACAATTAATGTATCGTCAAAGACTTACATCAACTGGGCCGACTTCCCTTCGGTAGTGGCGCTTGCTGGTGGCGGTTTGGCGGCACAATGGCTAGAGCTGAATGGACCGGGCGATTACCAATACGACGTCAAAATCGCTTTTTCCAAAGATGAAGGCAGAAGCTGGACGGACCCGATTGTCCCTCACGATGACAGGTCCCAACGTGAGCATGGTTTTGTTTCGTTGGTACCCGACCAGTTCGGCGGATTGACGGCTTTATGGCTGGATGGCCGCGAGTATGACAGTCAGACGGAAGGCGAGAGCTTCGAGAATGCGATGCAGTTGCGCGCGCGGCAGATCAACTCCGACGGGACGTTGAATGCAGAAAGCTTGTTGGATGTGCGCACCTGTACGTGTTGTCAGACGTCCGCAGCCCGGACAGGCTCGGGCGACATAGTGGCCGTCTATCGTGACCGAACCGCAGATGAAATTCGCGATATATCGGCTGTCCGGCAGGCCGACGGGGAGTGGACGGAGCCCGCCACGATCCATAACGACGGATGGGAAATCGCCGGATGCCCCGTCAATGGCCCGGCCATTGATACCATGGGCGACAGGATTTCCGTTATCTGGTTCACGGCAGCCGAGAACGAGCCGAAGGTTCGTATCGCCTTTTCGGACGATGGCGGTGCGCAGTTCGACGAACCGCTCCGCATTGACCTCGGCGCAGCCGCAGGTCGGGTGGACGTCCTGCAATTTGCAGATGGCAGCGCATTGGCGCTCTGGATCGAATATGTGGGAGGCGGTGAAGCGATCGTCATGTGCCACGTAACGCCAGATGCCGGATGTGTCGCGCCTCAGGCGCTCCACATCAATCGAGGCGGCGGATCGGTCGGTTTTCCGAGGATGGCGCTTGGCGGAACCGGGGCGTTTGTGGCCTGGACGCAACCAATCAGCGGCGCGGACGGCAGTACCACCATTCGCGTCGTTGAAGTCGCTCTGACGCCATAGGTTTCAAGCATTCATCTCGATTCCCAATGCCTCCTTAATGCTGTTGCCCTTATTCTGCGGCCTGCCCGAGGGCCAAATCAGGCGCTGTACCGGCCTTCTTGAGGCTCCAGCCTTTGATGATGGCATAAACCGCCGGAATGACGATCAGGGTCAGCAAAGTTGACGACACCATCCCGCCGATCATTGGAACGGCGATGCGCTGCATGATCTCGGACCCGGTGCCATGCGCCCATAGGATCGGCATCAGGCCGGCCATGATTGCGACAACTGTCATCATCTTGGGGCGAACGCGGTCTACTGCACCCACCATGATCGCGGCGTAGAGTTCGTCGCGGGTCAGGTCGCGGCCGCCCGCGCGGTCACGCGCTTCATTCAACGCCTGATCGAGATAGATCAACATGATCACACCGGTTTCAGCCGCCACCCCGGCCAGCGCGATAAACCCGACGGCCACCGCAACCGAGATGTTGAAGCCCATGAACCACATCAGCCAAATGCCGCCCACTAGCGCGAAGGGCAGCGACAGCATCACGATCAGCGTTTCCGTCAGACGGCGGAAGTTCAGGTAAAGCAGCAGAAAGATCAGCGCCAGCGTTAACGGCACAACTGTGGCCAGCCGCTGTTTCGCACGTTCAAGGTACTCGAACTGCCCGCTCCAGCCCAAGGAATAGCCGGGGGGCAGGGTGACGGAAGCCGCGACCGCCGCCTGCGCTTCGGCCACGTAGCCACCAAGATCGCGTCCGACGATATCGACGAAGATATAGACGGCAAGCTGTCCGTTTTCGGTGCGGATCGACGTGGCTCCGCGAGTGCGTTCGATGGTGGCTACGTCCCCGAGTGGAATTGTGCCACCGCCCGGCAGCGCCACTTGAACCTCGCGTCCGATGGCCTCCGGATCGGACCTCAGTGTCGCCGGATAGCGCACTGCGACGTCGTAGCGCTCGCGGCCCTCGACGGTCTGCGTGATGGCCTTGGCCCCCAATGCCATGCCGATCACCTCCTGCACATCCTGCACCGACAGACCGTAGCGGCCAAGGGCAGCGCGGTCGGGCGTGATGTCCAGATAATAGCCGCCAATCACCCGTTCGGCATAGGCGCTGGTCGTTCCTGGCACCGTGCGCACGACGGCTTCGACCTCACGGGCTACCTTTTCCATCTCGGTCAGGCTGGTACCGAAGACCTTGATCCCCACTGGTGTGCGGATGCCGGTGGACAACATGTCGATTCGCGCCCGGATCGGCATCGTCCAGGCGTTCGACACGCCGGGAAATTGCAGCGCGGCATCCATTTCCTGCCGCAGGCTTTCGATGGTGACACCGGGACGCCATTCGTCTTCCGGGCGGAGCTGGATGATCGTCTCGAACATCTCCGTCGGTGCTGGATCGGTCGCAGTCAGCGCGCGGCCTGCCTTGCCGAAAACCGACAACACTTCGGGGAAGGTCTTGATGATGCGGTCCTGGGTCTGCATCAGCTCGGCGGCCTTGGTGACCGAAAGCCCGGGCAGCGTGGTCGGCATGTACATAAGCGTGCCCTCGTTCAGGACAGGCATGAATTCAGACCCCAGCTGGCGCGCGGGCCAGATGGTGATTACCAGTGCCGCAATGGCCACGATGATCGTAAGGCTCTTGGCCTTCAACACGGCGCTGATAATCGGGCGGTAGACCGCGATTAGCACGCGGTTTACCGGATTCCTGTGTTCAGGGATGATCCGACCCCGCACGAAAACCACCATCAACGCAGGCACCAGCGTCACCGACAGGAACGCTGCTGCCGCCATCGAGAAGGTTTTGGTGTAGGCGAGCGGGCCGAACATGCGTCCCTCCTGTCCTTCAAGCGAAAAGATTGGCAGAAACGAGACAGTGATGATCAGCAAGCTGAAGAACAGCGCGGGGCCGACCTCGCTTGCCGCTTCGATCAGCACCTGGATGCGTGGCTTGTCAGGGGCGGCCCGTTCGAGATGTTTGTGCGCATTTTCGATCATCACGATGGCCGCGTCGATCATCGCGCCGATCGCGATGGCAATGCCGCCGAGGCTCATGATATTGGCCCCGATCCCGAGAAATTTCATTGCCGTGAAGGCCATGAGCAATCCGACAGGCAGCATGATGATCGCCACGAGGGCGGAGCGGACGTGCAACAGAAAAATGATCGTTACCCCCGCCACGACAAGGCTTTCTTCGAGCAGCGTTGTTTTCAACGTCTCGATTGCCGACAGGATCAGGTCGGACCTGTCATAGACCGGCACGATGTCGACTCCTTCCGGCAGGCTTTGGGCCACCACGTCCAGTTCTGCCTTGGCGTTTTCAATCACATCCAGCGCATTGGCACCCACCCGCTGAAGCACGATACCACTGGCGACCTCGCCCTCACCGTTCAACTCGGCGATGCCGCGGCGTTCGTTGGGGACGATTTCGATCCGTGCGACGTCTTTCAGGTTGATCGGCACCCCGCCAATGCTGCGCAGGGTGATGTTGCCGATATCCTCGGTCCCCGCCAGATAGCCGCGTCCGCGCACCATGAATTCGAACTCGGACAGCTCCACCGTGCGCCCGCCGGTGTCCATGTTGCTCTCGGAGATGGCCTTGCCGATATCAGACAGCGTGATCCCCTGCGCGCGCATCCGGACCGGGTCAACTGTGACCGAGTATTGCTTAACGAAGCCACCGACACTGGCCACTTCGGACACGCCCTCTGCACGGCTGGCCCCGAAACGCACTACCCAATCCTGCAACGACCGCAATTCAGCAAGGCTCAGGTTCTCGCCGGTGATCGCATATTGGTAGACCCAGCCCACCCCCGTCGCATCCGGACCAAGGGCTGGTGTCACCCCGTCCGGCAGGCGAGCCGCTGCGGCGTTGAGGTATTCCAGCACGCGCGACCGCGCCCAGTACGGGTCAACGCCGTCCTCGAAGATGATGTAGACAAAGGAAATGCCGAAGAACGAAAACCCGCGCACGACGCGGGATCGCGGCACCGTCAGCATGGCCGAGGTCAGCGGATAAGTGACCTGGTCCTCCACCACCTGAGGGGCCTGGCCCGGGTAGTCGGTCAGCACGATCACCTGCACGTCCGACAGATCGGGAATAGCGTCGATCGGCAAGTTGCGCAGTGACCAGACCCCGGCGGCGATGATCAGGGCCGTGGCAAAGAACACCAGAACAAGGTTCCGGGCGGACCATTCGATGACACGCGCGATCATTCGCTTGCCTCCGGGGAGGCCAGCGCAGCCAGGGCGGCGTTCAGGTTGCTTTCCGCGTCGATCAGAAAGGTCGAGGTGGTGACGACCCGGTCGCCCTCGGAAATACCTTCGCGGATTTCCACCATTCCGGAGGCCTGTCGCCCCACGACCACATCCTGCGGCGCGAATTTACCCTCTCCCATGTCCCGGATCACCACCTGGCGATCGCCGGTGTCGATCACTGACGTTTCCGGCACTTGCACCACGGGCGCGCCGTCGCCCGTCGCCAAAGCCACATCAGCAAACATGTTGACCAGCAGGCGTCCCTCAGTATTGGGCAGATCGATGCGGACGCGTGCAGTTCGGGTCTGCATATCGACCTCAGGGTATATCTTGTCGATCAAGCCGCTGAAGGTTTCGCCCGGCAGGCCGGGAAAGGTGATCGTGGCCGCGTTTCCGTCCGCAAGGCCCATCAGAGCGGATTCCGGCACGTCCGCAAAGACCCAGACAACCGAGGTATCGGCAATACGAAACAGCGTTTCGCCAGCCTCGGACATCATGCCTTCGACGGCCATTCGTTCCAGAACCACGCCCGACCGCGGTGCCATCAGGCTGATTTGCACCGGCGCACGCCTGTCCGCCGCGATCTTGTCGATCACTGACACGGGAACTCCCAGGTTTGCCAGCCTTTGACGGCTGCCTTCCACGCGCCCTTCACCACTTCGCAGGTCCGAAACATACTGTGCGGCCGCCGAGACGATATCCGGAGAATAGAGCATCGCCAGCGGTTCGCCCGCTTCAACGATTGATCCGGTCGTTACATCCTCAACTTCTTCGATGAAAGCATCTGCACGCAATGAAATGACGCTTACCCGACGCTCATCCAGCGCGACGATCCCCGGCGCTCGCACCGTCATTGCCATGGGCTTGAGCACCGCAACTGACGTACGTACGCCGGTGCGCTGTAGTTTGCCGGGCGATACCGTCACCGATCCGGCATCTTTTGCCTCATCGGCAAAAACGGGAAGGTAGTCCATGCCCATGGAATCCTGCTTAGGCACCGGCGACGTATCGGGCAGGCCCATCGGATGCCGGTAGTAGAGAACGGTTCGTTCGCCAATTTTCGCCTCTAGGGGGTTGGGCGCCTCTGGGTCAAACGACACATCTTCGCTTGCCAGCACCGGCAGAAACGCCTTGCCATCGACGGTGTCGGTCGGCACCGCGGACCACTCGGCAAGACCGTCAGGGTGTCGATAGTAGATAATCGGGCCCATCGCCGATCGGATTTCGGCCGGCATCGCATCAGCTCTACGTCCCAAAAGTGCTGTGAGCTGCGTCTGCGCCACATCCGTCAGCATCGCAGGCGTCCAGCCTTTGCCGCCCGCCGCAAGGCCAACCCATCCAGCCGCGCTGCCAACGACGGCGATCAGCACCAGTTTGCCAAAGGCGCTCATGGCTGTACCTCGATCACGATCTGTGCCTGAACGGTTTCCATCTCGCCCTGCACCTTGGCCGCAACGGAAAAGCGCCAGTTTCCGTCCATCGTCAGATCGGCAGAGAAGCGATAGAGACCCGGCTCTTCGCCGGGTAACGCCAAGACCGGTGAAGTCATCGTCTCCATCCCGTCCGGCGCCATATCCAACCTTGTGGCAAAGATGACGGCGCCCTCCACGGGCGCATTGGTGCGGGTATCAATCAGACGAACTTCTAGAACCGCATCGTCTCCGAAGGCATAAGTCGTCTCGACAAGAACGAGAATGTAATCAGATGCAGCGGCCTGTGCCACCGGCACGGAAAGCTGGGCTGCGACCACGAGGGCAGCAAGGGCGCTGTGAATATAACGGGGCATGATACGCCTGTATTGACGGGCAACGGGAACGCCGACCATCGTATCGACCTGGAACTGGTCTAAACGTTACATCGGCGCGCGGCTTTTGGTGCGACAAGCACCAGAACCGCTATGCCTTGGGCGGTCTTTGCAATCCGCCGTCCGCGTGTTGCAGGATCGCCGTCGCCTCGGTCCGCAAGAACCCGGCACGTCCGGAGCGAGGCAGGTTCGCCAGGATCACCCGTTCGAGCCCGGCCACGATCGGGACCACACGACATTGCGTCGTGGAAATGCAGGCAGCATCGCATTCCGGCATATCCGGACAATCACTCGGGCAGCAATCGCTCTGCATGGCCATTTCAGGCGCTGGGTCCACGCTTGAAATGGACGCGAAGGTGGTTTGCGCCAGAACAGCGCCAACCAACAGAGCAACCAGAAAAAGGCGCGTTTTGAATAACATGCAACATGCTATGCTGAAGTTCTCATAGATCAGCAATACACGTTTTGCTGAAGTAGAAGTATCGACCGTTTCCACGTTCAAAACGCGGGTCGTCTAAAGCCTCAATCGTCGCAGTCTGAGCGCGTTCGCGATGACAGAGACCGAAGACAAGCTCATGGCGGCGGCGGCGAACATGGGCGACATCAGCAGGCCAAAGACGGGGTAAAGCACACCCGCAGCCAGGGGCACACCGAGCGTGTTGTAGGCAAAGGCCCAGAACAGGTTCTGGCGTATGTTGCGGATCGTCGCCACCGCCAGCGTCCGTGCCTTGACGATACCGTTTAAATCGCCGCGCAAGAGAGTGATGCCCGCGCTTTCCACTGCCACGTCCGCACCCGTGCCCATGGCAAGGCCGACATCCGCTGCGGCGAGGGCCGGCGCGTCGTTGACGCCATCTCCGGCCATTGCGACCTTCTTGCCATCGGCGTGCAGTTCGTCCACCAGCGCCTTCTTGTCTTCCGGCAGAACGCCGGCACGTACTTCGTCGATGCCAAGCCGCTGCGCCACGGCCCTTGCCGTGCGTTCGTTATCCCCCGTAGCCATGATAATCCGCAGGCCCGCCTCGTGCAGTTCCTTGATGGCCTCGGCCGTCGTTTCCTTGATCGGGTCGGCGACGGCGACGATGCCGGACAGTTTTCCTTCTATGGCCACGAACATGGCCGTCTTGCCTTCGCTGCGCAGAACATCTGCCGCCTGCTCGGCTGCGGAGGTGTCGAGGGACATGTCGCGCATCATCGCGGTGTTGCCAAGCGCGACGGCCCGGCCCGAGACGGTCCCGCTCACACCCTTGCCGGTCACCGCCTCGAAGTTTTCGGCATTGCCGACCTTGATGCCCTTTTGCTTCGCGCCTTCGACTATGGCCTCTGCCAGCGGGTGCTCCGAGCCTTTTTCCAGTGCCGCGGCCAGAGTCAGAATGGTTTCCTCGGTCTCTTCGCCCAGAGCGTTCACATCGGTCAGCTTCGGCTTGCCCTCGGTCAGGGTGCCGGTCTTGTCCACGATCAGCGTATCGACCTTGGCCATGCGTTCCAGCGCTTCGGCGTCCTTGATCAGGACACCCGCCTGCGCACCGCGACCTGCGGCCGTCGTGATCGAAATCGGGGTCGCCAGACCCAGAGCACAGGGGCAGGCGATGATCAGCACTGACACCGCCGAGGCGATGGCAAAGACGAGCGCCGGTTCGGGCCCGAAGCCGAGCCAAGCGGCGAAGGAAACGATGGCGACCACGACAACGGTAGGCACGAAATAGGAAGAAACCTTGTCCGCAAGCCCCTGGATCGGTGCACGGGATCGCCGCGCGTTGGAGACCATCTCTACGATCTGACTCAGCATCGTGTCGGCACCGACACGGGCGGCCTCTATGACAAGGGAGCCGTTCTTGTTGATCGTGCCGCCGGTGACCGTATCGCCGGGGCCTTTTTCGACCGGCAACGGTTCGCCAGTGATCATGCTCTCGTCGATGGAAGACGTGCCGTCAATGACCTTGGCGTCGACGGGGACCGCGTCGCCCGGGCGAACTCTCAGGCGATCGCCCTCGACGATGTTTTCCAGCGGTGCGTCGTATTCCGTGCCGTCGGGCAGAATGCGTCGCGCGGTTTTCGGCGCTAGATCGAGCAGCGCCCGGATGGCATCGCCGGTCCGTTCCCGCGCCCGCAATTCCAAAACCTGTCCGACGAAAATCAGAGTGATGATAACGACGGCGGCTTCAAAATAGGTACCGACTCCCGCGCCCATCCGGTAAGCCTCCGGAAACACGCCCGGAAGGAACGTGGCGACCAGCGAATAGATGTAGGCCGCGCCGACACCAATCGCGATCAGCGTCCACATGTTGGGCGAGCGGTTCACGATCGACGCCCATCCCCGCACGAAAAACGGCTTCGCTGCCCACAACACGATAGGCGTCGCCAGCAGGAACTCGATGTATGTCGCCAGCCGATGTCCGATCAAGTCCCGGACCGGCAAACCGACCAGCTCTCCCATAGTCAAGATAACCAGAGGAACGGCTGCGGCGGCACTGATCCACATCCGGCGGGTAAAGTCGGTCAGTTCTTCGCTGGGTTCATCCGACGGCACCATCGGTTCAAGCGCCATGCCGCAGATCGGACAGGCGCCGGGCTCGTCACGAACTATCTCGGGGTGCATTGGGCAGGTGTACTGAGTCCCGGCTTTCGGGGTCATGCTGTGATCCGATGCCGTACCTGAGGCATAGTAGATCGGATCGGCCTCGAACCTGGTCTGGCACTTATCGGAGCAGAAGTAGAAGGTTTCACCGTCATAATTTGCCTGACGGGCCTCCGGAGACATAGTGACGGACATGCCGCAAACTGGATCCTTGGCCTGATCGGATGACCGCTCTTGCGGGTGCGGTTCTGTTACCTGTATCATGCTCTAGCCCTCCAAAATGATGCCAACTCCTAAGATGGGGCTTCCAGCAACGGGAAGGTCAAGCTTGGATTGCTGATTAGCGAAGGAAAGCTGATTGATACTGCCAATATATTACATAATAACTATTACGCGCAAAAGAACTGTAGCCAGGCGCGCGCTACCCTCAAGTGCGACTCTTGTTAGAAAACAGTAGTTTATCTAATGAGAGGAATCGGTATGGGAGCCGTTTACGACCAACTCAGTATCACAGAACGACGCAAGATAGAACGCTGGAGACACGCGAAGGTCCCAGTTGACGAGATGGCGCGCGTTCTGAAGCGCTGCAGATCAACGATATTTCGCGAGCTAAAGCGTAACCATTTCTCGGACGAAAACATGCCTGAATGCGATGGCTATTACGGTGCCGCCGCGCACTTGATGCAAGCGGAACGGCGTTCTCGAGAGCGCAAACTGATCAAACATCCTGAGCTGTGTAAACGCGTGATCGAGCGCATCAAGAACGGTTGGACACCCGAGCAGATCAGTAACCGCATGATCCACGAGGGTGCTCCGCTTAGGGTCTGCCAAGAAACCATCTATCGCTACATCTATTCCAAGGAAGGTCAGCGCGAAGACCTGTGGTGGTATCTACCGACCCACCGTGTCGCCCGCAGGCCACGTCGCACGAGAAGGCGCAGAGAACCTAAATTCCACCGCGATGTCAGCATTCTGTTCCGACCCGATGATGTCGCGCATCGCCGTCAGTTCGGTCATTGGGAAGCTGATTTGATGCTGTTCAAACAAAAGCTTGGCCAGAACAACGTCACCTCACTGGTTGAGCGCGTCAGCCGCTTCACCGTGATCCTGAAAAACCCGAACAAACGCACCAAACCGGTCATGGGAAAGATAATGAAGTCTCTCAAAGACCTCCCCCTCATCGCCCGCCGGTCCATCACTTTTGACCGCGGAACCGAGTTTGTCAGTTGGCCCCACCTACAAGCCGAGATCGGAACCCAAACGTGGTTTTGCGACCCCTCCAGCCCTTGGCAGAAAGGCACAGTCGAGAACACTAACCGACGCCTTCGAAGGTGGCTGCCCCGCAAACGCGACATCCGGCAATGCACAGATCACGATATGAAGGTGATCTGTGATCGCCTCAACAACACGCCACGAAAGTGTCTTGGATGGAAGACCCCAGCCGAGGTCTTCCGCGAAAAGGTATTGGAGGAAATGCGATAACATCCCTACCCTGATCCCAACAAGAGTCGCGGTTCACGTATCGCTCACACCAAGGCGTTCGCGCAATTGAAGCCCCCAGGTTTTTAGATCACTGACCGTTTCGGCTCGAGTCCTCGTAAGCAACGAGGTCGCAGCCTCGTAGAGGAGCCCACGCAATCGTTGATCCCCCCTTCGAGAGATGTGGCCGTTAAAATCCATCTCTCCCGATTGGTATCGGCGTGTAGTGAGGCCAAGCCATGCGCCGACAGATCGGGACTTCGGAAAGTTCTTCGGGTCTTCGATAGCGGCCACATAGGAAATTGCTGTGATTGCCCCAACGCCTGGTATCGTCATGAGCAAACGCGTGCTTTGGCACTGTCGCGCCGCCAACAAGAGCTGGCGGCTGAGCGTAGACGCCCGCTCCCTGACAGCTTGACAAGCTTCAAGCAGCGGATAGATGATCCCTTTCAACTCGACATGTCCGTCCAGTAGATCGTTAACCTTTTCTATGAACACCCGGCCTTTGCTCTTGGGCACGACAAGACCGAAAGTCTTCATCAAACCACGGATCTGATTGGTCAATTGTGTCGTGATGGCCAAGAGTTGGGTGCGGGCTGCAACCAATGACCGGATCAGCATCGCTTCGAACGACTTGACCCTGACAGCCTTATAGAAGCCGGTTTCGGCAAGTTTGGCCAATCCCTCAGCATCGTTTGCATCGGTCTTGTTCATCGTCTCACCCAGAATTTTCTGAGCATGCCGCGCCTCAATGCAAATCGCCCGGAGTCCTTCCCCCGTTAAGGCATGAAAGAACCAAGTGGCGAGGGGGCCAGTTTCGAAAACGACGCTCAGGGGGTCGTCCGAATGCTTCCGAACCGCCTGCGCAATAATTCCCGGGTCGGAGGGACATTTCCCGCGCCATATTCTTTTGCCGTCTTCTCGGATTGAGATCGCGGTATCCTTCAACGAAACGTCAAGCCCTATGTACTGGCCCATGCTCAATCTCCATCTGTTGCTTCGAACAAGACCCTTTCGGATCACGCTCTGGATCATACCGGAGAAAAAACATTTCGATGCCATGACGAAACGCGGAGTGACAGAGCGATTACCCCATGTTCTGCGACCCGCAAGCGCCGTACCAGAAAGGCACGGTCGAGAACACGAACAACAGGCTGCGGAAGTACCTGCCCCGCTCAACCGACCCGACGGCGCTGACAAATCGATATTTGAGGTCGATTTGCCACCGCCTCAATTCCACGCCGCGTAAATGCTTGGATTACCGGACACCGGCGGAAGTCTTTGAGACCAAGCTGATGGAAATCCAGAACCGTCTGGAATAAAACGAGATATCAGGAACTGCACTTCACCGTGAGCTCACATAATGTTGGCCCATGCTCAATCTCCGTCTGTTGCTTCGAACAAGACCCTTTCGGATCACGCTCTGGATCATACCGGAAAAAAAAGACATTTCGGTGCCATGACGAAACGCGGAGTGACCGAGCGATTACCCCATGTTTTGTGATCCGCAAGCTCCGTGGCAAAAGGGTTCCGTCGAAAACCTGAACAAGCGTGCGCGGCGCTACTTACCAAGAGATGCGCCTGTGTCCGCGCTCTCAAATCGAGATATGAAGTCGATTTGCGACCGCTTGAGGCACGCCCAGAAAGTGTCTGGGCTACAGGACACCGGCCGAAGCCTTCAGAGATGAATTGATGAAACTGGAGCGTTAATGAGGTACCCTGCCCCGTAAACCGATACAATCGAAATGGAACTCACAGTTGCGATAGTATATTTTTGCATGTACGCTCAAGGCTGTCACAAAGAGCCTTCAGCATGCGTCATTTTCTCAAGAAGCTCCTCCCCTCGGTCGCAGTCGCTTTGACTGTGACAAGTTCTTCGCTGCCAATGCCCGCCCGCGCGCAGTCATATCCGATTGATTGCGCGATCCTCCTGTGCCTGTCTGGCGGATGGCCTGCTTCCGTGCCATGCGCCAGAGCCCGCGCTGAGTTCATTCGACGCATTACGCCTTGGCCGGTGGAACCTCCGCTTCAAATCTGGCGCTGTCCCATGGGCGCGTCCTTTGAGTCCGCTCCAGCATCAAACAGTGCAGACCGTATCTTCGAAGCGTTCTTCAAATCTAACAGTGCAAGATCGCGCCATTCCTTCGCTACGCACGAAGTCACCGACCTTGATGAGCGAATAGAAGTCGCTTGGCGCACGCCAGACGCAACGAATTACCTTGTTCCCGCCGACCAGGCCCTCCAGCTCGTTCAAGATCGCGCAGACATTGATATCAGCGGACCTGAGTTCAACTTCGTCCGATCCATACGAGTCTTTGATGTCCGGTTTGCGCGGCAGCACGAATCCGGTCGTGATGGTGACTGCAACCGTAGCGCCACCGTGGTCCTCGGCACTTATGGCACCCAAGGTGACTTCGCCTGGCAGAGGTCTTCCATAGCCGCCCTACCCGCCGACCATGTCGGTCTCGAACGCTGGGGCCAGAATTGCCCAAGCATCTATCACCGATCCGTGTTCGTAGATTGGCGTGACTATGAGGGCAACTACGGGTTTGAACAGGTGAGCTACTAGCGCCCCAAAGACCGCGTTGGCAGTCATTCGTATTGACCTAAGTCCTACTAGGCAGTCGATTGTCTGTCATTCGCTGCTGTCGATGACAAGCTCCAGAGAGCGGACCTTCCAGACCTTCGCTTCATCTGCATAGTTTCCGCCGCACCTGCGAAGGCTTTTGGAAGGAAAGGACGGAGAGCTGACCTTTGCTGCAAGTGCGATACGGCGACGTCGGTGATCTAATAGCGGACATTCCTGGATTGCCGTCGCGGTCTCATTGCGGCCTTCGCGATTCGAGTGATCAATGTCCGGCGCGGCGGAGCTGGCGCCCCCCCGCGCGCGCCAGGGGGCCTGATCCGGATGGCCGACCGAGGCCCTCAGCCCAGGGAACATTCCGGCCCGACAGGCACGATGCCGGTGGGGTTCAGCGCCTTGATCGAGTAGTAGCCGCGCTTGATGTGGTCAATGCTGACCGTATCGCGCACCCCGGGGATAGCGAGGATACGGGCCTGGTAGCGGCTTAGGGCAGGGTAGTCCGCGATGCGGCGCAGGTTACACTTGAAGAGGCGGTGATAAGCCACGTCGAAGCGCACCAGCGTCACGAAGAGTCGCACATCGGCCTCGGTGAAGCGACCTCCCAAAAGGAACCCGCGACCGTCGCCGAGGCGCTCCTCGAGTTCATCGAGCATTGCGAAAACCTCGCAGAATGCTTCCTCGTAGGCGACCTGCGTGGTGGCGAAGCCCGCGCGGTAAACGCCATTGTTCAAGCTCGGATAGATGCGGTCGTTGAGCGCCTCGATGTCCTCGCGGAGGTCCGCCGGATAGAGATCGATGCTATGGTCGGCCAGATCTCCGAAACCGGAGTTCAGCATCCGCAGAATGTCGGCGGACTCGTTGTTCACGATGGTCCCGCGCTTCTTGTCCCAGAGCACCGGCACCGTGGCCCGGCCCGAGATCGTCGGGTCGGCCCGGGTGTAGATTTCGTGCATATAGGACGCGCCCTCGGCCTCGGTCGGATCGCCGAAGTGCCAGCCCTGGTCGGAGAGATCCGGTTCGACGACCGAGACCGAGATCACGTCCTCCAACCCCTTCAGCTTTCGGGCGATCAGCGTCCGCGACGCCCAGGGGCAGATCAGCGCGACATAGAGGTGGTAGCGGCCCGCCTCGGCCTTGAAGCCGCCCTCGCCGGTCGGCCCGGCGCTCCCGTCAGGCGTCACCCAGTGGCGGAAGCTGGAGGTCTGGCGGACGAAGCCACCCTTGTCGTCCTTGGCCTGGACCGGCTGCCAGTCGGCAACCCATTTCCCGTCTCGAAGCATGATCGTCTCCTTAATTCTTGAGCGTGATTGCGGTGCCCCAGGGATCGCGAACGGTCAGGCCGTTGGCATTCTTGATGCTTTCAAGCCCGGCGCTTTCAACCCGGCCAGCGATGGAGGTAATGTCCGCCGCATCACGGACAACAATCTCGATGGCATCGAGACCTGCCATACCCTCGGGGCGTTTGCTGGCCCGGCGGCTGTTCCAGATATTGCCGGCAAGCTGGTGGTGGTAGCCGCCGCTGCCGTAGAAGCTGGCCCCAGGATAGCGCGCCGCGATATCGAGGCCGAGCACGTCGCGGTAGAAGCGGTCGGCTTCGCCCGTGTCGCCCACCTGAAGGTGGACATGGCCGATGCTGCCGTTCTCGGGGAAACCCGACCATTCGGTGCCTGCGGCGCTTTGCAGCAGACCCTGAAGATCCAGCGGGTCGGTGCTCATCCGGATCTCGCCGCCCTCGCCGTGCCAGGCCGAGACCGGGCGGTCCGTATAGACCTCGATACCGTTGCCCTCGGGATCGGCGAGATAGAGCGCCTCGCTGACGATATGATCCGAGGCACCGTGAAGCGGCACACCCGCCTCGGCGATGTGAGCGACCCAGCGGGCCAGGTCGGATCGGGTCGGCATCAGGAAGGCGGTATGAAAGAGCCCGGCCTGCCGCGGGTCGAGTGGGGAAAGGCCTGGGTCGCCCTGAAGCTCCAGAAACGGCGTGTCGCCGGTGCCGAGGGTGACGCGATGCTCGCTGGTCGCGACCGGGCTGAGCCCCAGCGCCATCTGGTAGAAAGTGGAGACCGCATCGAGGTCCCGCACCTTGAGCCGGACCGCCCCGATACGCATCGGCGCGGTCGTCATGTCGAAGAAGTGGTCGACGGTGGTCATTGCAGGTCTCCTTGTGAAAGAGTGCGGCCGCGGGAGATGACCCGCGGCCAGCAAGGGAGGTCAGGCGAACTGGCCGAGGCGTTGGTCGAGCTGCGGCACGCGCAGCGCGAAGGCTCCGCGTCCCAGGACGGCGACGACGCCTTGCACGACCGCCCAGAACAGCGGGTATTCCCAGCCGCCGCCTTCGTTCGAGAAGCTCCAGCCGAAACCGGAATGCGCCCATGTCGCGCCCAGGAGGACGGGGATCAGCGCGATCGAGACGAGGCGTGTGCCGAGACCGAGGATCAGGGCGATACCGCCCGCCAGCTCTGCGAAGATCGTGAAGTAGGCGAGCACGCCGGGCAGGCCGAGGCCTTCGAAGAAGGCGACGGTGCCGGGGATGGTAAAGGCGCTCACCTTCATCCAGCCATGGGCGAGGAACAGGACGCCGGTCGAGATGCGAAGGGCGGCGGCGGCGTAGTCGGTATGGGTCTGCGTGGTCATGTCAGATGCTCCGTGGGGTTGGGGATGTCAGGAAAACTGCCAGCGCGGCGCGATCCCGGTGCCGTGACCGAAGACGTAGCCGAACTGGATGTTGAGGAAGCCGATGGGCTCGAGGTAGCGGGCGTTGGCGAGCGGGCCGGCATCGACCGGCTCGAGGCCGATCTCGGCGGCCAGCGCCTTGACCGTCTCGCGCGCGGCCTCGTCATCGCCAGCGACGAAGGTCTGGATGGGCTGGCCATTGACCTTGAGGCCCGTGCCGTAGTGCTGGGCGAAGACCGTGTTGAACGCCTTCACCACCGTCGCGCCGGACAGCCTGGAGGCGATCTCTTCGGCCGCCGAGGTCTTGTGCCCGACTTGAAGGCCGGAGAAGTCCTCGGTCACCGGGTTCGAGACGTCGATGACGGTCTTGCCGCTGAAGTCGGCCTTGCCGGCAAGATCCGCGATGGCCCCGTAGGGCGTGGCGACGACTACCACCTCCGCCTTGGCGACGGCGGTAGAGAGATCGTCGTTGCGGCCGATGGTTGTCACCTCGTGGCCGGCCTCGCCCAGAATCCGCGAGAGCCCTGAGCCGACATTTCCGTTGCCGATAACTGCGATACGCATGGCATTCTCCTTCGCTTTGCCGCCCTGCGGCGGCCTGTTGATCACTAAAGCGAAAGTAAGGCTTTCCCATATTCCATAAAATGACGATTTTATGGAATGACTATCGCGAATTTATTCTCAAAAGGGCGCTCATGGATATTGTCGACGAACTCAAGGCTTTCGTGGCCACCGCACGGACCGGCTCCTTCACCGCAGGGGCCGAGCAACTGGGGGTCTCGAACCGCCTGACCTCGAAATACGTGGCCGAACTGGAGGCGCGCCTCGGCGCGCGGCTGCTCCAGAGAACGACCCGGAAGGTGGGGCTGACGCCAGCCGGCGAGGATCTCCTCGCGCGGGCGCCAGCCGTCCTCGATGAGCTCGATGCTCTGCTGGGGTCTGTGTCAGAGGGGTCGCGCGGCCTGAGCGGGATCATCCGGGTCTCGGCGCCTGTGACCTTCGGCGAAGTCTACGTGGCCGGCATGTTGGCCCGGTTCGCCGAAGCGCACCCGGATCTGACTTTCGACCTCAGGTTGGACGATCGCTACGTCGACTTGGCCGCCGACGGCATCGATCTGGCGTTCCGGATGGGTGTGTCGGAGACGCTGTCACTCAAGACGCGCAAGCTCGGCACGTTTCACAGCTCACTGGTTGCGCATCCAGACTACGTGAATGAGCACGGGGCACCGAGAACACCGGATGATCTCTCTCAGCACGCCTGCATTGTCGATACCAACCGGCGCCAACCGCATCGGTGGACGTTTAGCAAAGACGGCACCGCGATCGTCGCCCAAGTGCGGGGCCGGTTCCATGTCAACTCGGCCCGGGCGGCAATCGAGTTGGCCTCGGCCGGCATGGGGATCGCCTATGCGCCGCGGTTCGCGACCGCCGACATGCTGGACACTGGCCGCCTCGTTCCATTGCTCGAGGATTTCGACATGGATGGGGGACCGGTTACCGTCGTTTATCTCGAAGGTCGGACCTTACCTCGAAAGATACGAACCCTCATCGACTTCGCTGCTGAGGATGTTCACGCCATGTCTTGACGAGCCATGAGAGGCAATCCTGGTCGGGTCAACAGCACCGGCATGAATGGCACCTTCGGGTAAGTTGCGACGCAGCGAAAACCTCCCTGACGAAGGTCTGGTCTGGGCCGTCTGTGGCGACGGCCCAGCGGTTTAGATTTCGATAGCTTCGGCGATCGCCAGCGCATCTTCAAGCTCGACGCCGAGGTACCTGACAGTGCTGTCCATCTTGGTGTGACCCAACAGCAGCTGGACCGCCCGCAGGTTGCCTGCCTTCTTGTAAATCTGCGTGACCTTCGTTCGCCGCATCGAGTGCGTGCCATAGGCGCTTGCCTCCAGACCAATGGATGTCACCCAGTCACGCACAATGCGCGCGTACTGGCGGGTAGAGATGTGAAGCCGTTCGTGAAAACGCCCAGGCCAGAGGTGTTCGGATCCGACCATCAGCGGCTCCCGCATCCATCTTGCCAGCGATGCACGGGTGCCTTCGGAGATTTCGAAGCGCACAGGTTTCTGGGTCTTGCTCTGAAGAACCGACGCGCGTTCCTTGATTTGGCCGGATGCCATAACATCGACCACCCTCATTTTCACCAGATCGCAGCCGCGCAGCTTGCTGTCGATGGCAAGATTGAAGAGGGCCAGATCACGGTGGTTCTCGGCCAATTCCAGCCGCACCCTGATCGCCCAGACGTGTTTGGGCTTGAGCGGCCTTTTCTGGCCGACGATCCGGCCTTTGTTCCAGGCTGGGCGTAAGGCGCGGATGGCCGGTACGTTTGATGTTTCCATGATGCATCCTCCGATCCACCACGCCCTCCCACATCGAAAACCCGACGTTGACAAGACATCATACCATATGATGCTGCGCCGCATCCGAGGTCGGCTTTGAGCCCAAACTTACTGAGCTACAAACCTCAAGCGGTCCATTTCCTTGGCGATCAGAAACGCGCATACGTCAACTGAGTCGTGGGCGGTATCCACGATCAAGCGATCGCACTGCCATGGCTCAAAGGTTCGTTTGGAAACCTCGTGCCAGTTGGGAACGACAAGCCCGTTGATGTCGCTGACACGCGTCTCGACTCGTTTTCGATGAAGCGCTTTATCGGAACAGATGACTTCGACGTTCAACAAGTGAGCCGCCCCGTTAGAAGCAGTCTTCGTCCATAGTTCTCGTGAAACTCCGACAGGATTGACTGTGTCGGCAATAACGTCGAGGCCAAGCAATAGGTTGTCTTCCGCGATTGCTGCGAGCGCCAAGTAGCCTGCATCCTCTGCGGGATGAATACATAGGATGTTTCGTTTCAAAGCAGTTTCAACGGAATCTACACGAAGATGAACAGCCGGAGTAAGCGCCGCCAGTTTCCTTGCCAAGGTCGTTTTGCCGACACCGGGAAGTCCGGAAAGAGAAACTAAAATATTCATTCCGCGAACCTATCATGGAGGCGGCGCAACCCGCCAGTCGAACGGCAGCAAAGTCCGCGAAGCTGACCTTGGTGTGCCAGACCTTGCTGCACGATGCCTTGGATGGCCGGTCTGGTGAAGCTGCGTCGCAGCATAGCCTGACCTGGCGAAGGTCCGGTTAGGGCCGCTTTTGCCGGCCCAGCTAATGCCGCAACTGCGAAGAACTCCGCCCCTCACGCGGTCAGTTTGGGCTCATTTCGGTCATTTTCCGTGTGGGAACCTAGTGTCTGGTATGTCGGCGGGTCCTATCCATCAATATGAATTGACGATTGCCTGAGAAGCCTATCCGCCCTCGTCTCTCTCAACCCGCCGAAGCGCATCGAAGTCGATTTCCTGCTTCTGTTCCGCAGTAAGATCCGGCCGGATATCCAACACCGGCTGGGGCCCGTGGACGTCCCACATCACCGCATGCCCGCCTGTACTCCAGCGATACACCCAGCCAACAACACTGCACCCATCGGTCCCGATCAGATTGGCGATTGCGACGCCCTCACCTTTATCATCGTTCACTGTTTACTGACTTCCTGCACTGAGGCTCTGATTTTGCAGCTGACGGCCTGCGGTGCTCGCCTGCACCGCACGCCGCGCTTGGTGGATGTTGGCTAACCGCTCTTTGTTTAGAAGCTCACTTCACATGGGGGCGCACAAAGCGGAGCGTCCCAAAATTACATTGCTTTCAAATCTTGTGGTCGGGCTCCGTGGCGGCTTCGACGATCGCCAAGACATCGAACGGGTCAAAGCCGATGGCGCGCGCCAGAACGACCAGTTCGACGACGTCGATCCGACGTTCGCCGCTCTCAATGCGCGCCACGAGAGATTGATGGCACTTGAGCCTTTCCGCCAAGTCGTCCTGGCCCAAACCTGCGCTTTTGCGCGCGACGACCAACGCCTGGCAGAGCGCCACCTGCCCTTTGCTTCTGATTGTTTTTGCCACGGGTCACATACCTTTTGTGACGTCGCTAGCGGATGAAATCCGTTATCTAAAAAGTAGATATTTGAGGGTGTTATCGGCGTCTGGTTTTCACGGGCTGCAAGACTGATACTCCCGAGGCTGCCCATCAATCCCCTACCAATTGCAGAAATCGGCCATAGTCCTCGCTGACTTTGCGCGCTTCCTCGAAGGCACGGGCCCGTTCACCGTCGAGGCAACGGAAGTAGTTCTGGATATCCTGGATGTAATCTTCGAAATCGCCACGGATGATGTCCGCATATTCCCGCGCCGCCAGCGAATCGCTTGGTAGAAAAGGGCGGGTTGGGGCGAAGCAGGATTCCGCCAAAACCAGCCCGGGAACGCAGATCAGAGGGACCATAGATTGCAATGGCAGCAGTCCAGTCAACCTTGGGTTTGTCAAACCTGTTATCTCCTTGATCGCGGACACTAGCCGTGACTAGTGTCCGCGTGACTAAACTACAGCTGATGCATGATATTACATCTTGCGGTTGAAAGTATACTATCGTAACTCTGGGCTTCAAGTGAAAATGCCTAGGGTCGCGCCATTGAAGAAAGCGTGAGCCGGGCCATGAACTGGGACATCGAAGCACCAAATGTGGTTACGGAAGCCAGGTTCCGCGAACTCGTGGAAAGCGGCTATTGTGCAGAAATCCTGTGCCAGGAGACGGCACATAAGAAAGGCCCCAGCTATTACGGGGTCTGGATTATGCGTGTTGTCTCTGATGACGGGGTGGAAAAGCTCCTCGTCACCGCCCGCACGCGGACGACCTACAACGATATCAAGATCCGCGAGTTCAAGACGGTCTCCGGCGTGGTGTCTTTCTTCATTGGCCTTGGTTTTGCGCATGTCGACCTGCCGCTTGAGGCGGGAACAAGCCGCACGCATAAACTCGCCCCGCCAGACAAAGCCCCATCAGACAAGGGCGCTGACAACTAACCTCGTCTGCCTCTGGCTGGTCGCCATGCCAGCCTCCGCGCAAATGGTCCTGGTCATGGATAGCGACGGCTCTCTTACCCCGTCGCGCTCCCAAAGGAGCTTTGCTCGAAACTACAATGACGGGATTGGTCAGGGTTCGGCCTCCGATGGGATCGCGATCCTCGGCGAGGTAGAGGCCGAGCAAGAGGGCGTCCAAGTTGCGGCCTTTGCCCGCCTGACTCCCCTGCCCCGCGCCGATGTTCTCTCTGGGATTCAGACCACGGCCTTGCGCCATGCCGGCCATCCCGGCCTGCGTCGCGCGGGGCTTTCCGTGACGGATTGGCTGGCTCTCTATCGAGCCAATATCGAGGTTGAGAGCGCCTATCGGCAGAATGCGATTTCAAGTGCAGGTGCCATTGGCCTTGGCCAGTTAATGCCCGCCACGGCCAGTGATCTGGGCGTCGACCCGCGTGATCCGCTGCAGAACCTCGACGGCTCCGCCCGCTACCTCGCGATGATGCTGGAGGCCTTCGGCGATCCGCGTCTCGCCCTCGCAGCCTACAACGCCGGACCCGATGCGGTCCGCCAGTATGACGGCATTCCCCCTTACCGAGAAACCCAGAACCACGTGGCCCGCGTCATGGCCGTCGTAGCCCGATTGGAAGGATCAAATTCATGATGTCCCAGCCTTTTTGGAAATCATTCCTAAAAACACTTATCGGCAATGTCACGAGAGCGCGCAGCGCGGCAGTGCATTGGCGATACCGCTTTTTCCAAACAAGTTGGATTTCAAACCTCTTTGTAGCCTCGCTGGCGCTCTTTTTAATAATCGCTGAGCCGGCCCTTGCACAGAGCATCGATCTTTCCCCAATCCAGAGCTTGTTGCAGGGCATTGTCGATGCGCTAACCGGACCTCTTGGTGTGGTCATCGCCACACTCGCGGTCCTCGGCGTTTTCTTGAGCTGGTTCTTCAACATCATCGACCTGCGCCAGGCACTCTGGGTGCTTGTCGGGATTGCAGGCGTCGCTGCCGCCCCCACCATTGTTGCCGCGGTCTTTGCCGGTGGCTGAGCGCTCACCCCTCTTTCTGGGTCTCGTGCGCCCGCCGAAGCTTCTGGGCCTGCCCATCATGTACGCGATGGCCTGGCTCTTCGGCTCGGTGCTCTTGTTCGTCTGGGTCCAGCACATCGCTGTACTGGGCGTGGCCGCACTGCTCTACCCGGTGCTCTGGAAGGCTGCGGATTGGGATCCGCGCTTCATCGACGTGATGATGACGGCGCTGCAGGAAACACCACCGACACGGAACCGCTCTATTCACGGCGGGGACAGCTATGCGCCCTAATCCAGCACCGAATGAAGCCCTCGATCTCCGCACGATGACGCCGGACTGGTATGCGCGCGAAACCCGCCTCGCGCATATGCTGCCTTATGTGAGCCTGGTCGATGACCGCACCGTACGGACGCGGGTGAACGAGCTTTTCCAGTGCATCCGGCTCGATGGGGTCAACAGCTACACCACGGATGATGCCTATCTCGACAAGGTGACCGCGCTCTTCGCCCGGATCATCGCGCAGCTGGGACCGGAGTTCAGCTATTACGTCCACAAGGTCTCCAAGGCGATCACGCCAGACCTCGAGCCTGTGCGCGAGGACAGCTTTGCCGGAGAAGTTGACCGCCTCTGGCGCGCGAAACTCAAGATCAGCGGCCTGCGCGACAAAACCTTGACGCTGACCGTCATTCACCGCCCGCCCCCGAAAAGCGTCCTGCCGTTTCTCAATCGCAGCGCACCGGATCGTCTCAAGGAAGCAACCGAGAAGCGCCTGCGGCGTCTGGGCGAGGCCGTGAGCGTGTTCCTGTCTGGCCTGACGGAGCTGAACCCGCGCGTGCTGACCTCCGAGAGTGGCGAGTTGATCGGCTTTCTGGGGGCGCTCAACACCGGCCAGGAATTGCCGCTCTATCCGGCCAATACCTACGGCTTCCTGTCTTTCAACGTCGCCAATACCCGCGTGACGTTCCACGGCGACCATTTCGAGCTCTCCGAAGGCGTCGTGGGGCATCGCTGCGGCAAGAGCTTCACCATCGGGGAATACTCGGAAGCCACCTCCTGCACCATGTTCGACATGCTGAACCTGCCGGTCGACCTGATCGTCACGCATTCCTTCACGCCCATCAATTCGAACCTCATGGCGGGCCGCATCAAGCGGCAAAAGCGCCAGATGCAGGCCAGCCAGGATGCGGCACTGTCGCTGATGGAAGCGCTCGACATCGCTGCCGACGATCTGGAGGCCAAACGCCAGAGCTTTGGCGAGCACCACATGGTGGTGACGATCTTTTGTGACACGCTTGATGAGTTGCAGACACTGAGCGCCGAGATCGTCAACGCCGCCGCCGCCGAAGGCGTGAAAATGATCGGCGAGCGCGTCGCGGCCAAGGCGCATTACCTCAGTCAACATCCCGGCAACCAGCCCAAGCGCGTGCGCGCCAGTGCAATTACCAATCGCAACTTCGCGGATTTTGCGGCGTTTCATCGGACGCAGCTCGGCAAACCTGCTCAGAAAACCCCTTGGGGGAAGGTCATCACCTATCTGCCCACGCCCGAACAGAGCGCTTACCGGTTTTTATCACGAGCAAGGCAGCCCCAAGAAAGAACCCACCAGCGGGCATACCTTGATCATGGGACGGCCCGGATCGGGCAAGTCGGTGCTTTCCGCTTTTCTCATGACGCAAGCCCGTCGAGCAGGGGCGCGGATCTTCGTCTTCGATTACCGTCTCGGTATGGAGATGGCGGTCCGCTCCAATGGCGGCCGCTACGCCTCCCTGAAAGCAGGCCAGCCCACCGGTCTCAATCCACTTTGGACGGAAACCGATAGTCGCGGCACGGCATGGCTCTCGGACTGGCTTGCCACGCTTCTTTATCGCGCAGACAAGCCGCTCACGCCGGCGCAGACCAACCGCATCCAGGAAGTCGTGCGCCAGAACGCGCAGGCCGCGAACCCGGCCCTGCGGAACTGGCGCGACTTCGCATCGCTCTTTGTCTCCACCGATGATGGCGGCGATTTGCACGAGCGTCTTCTCGAATGGACCGAAGAGGGTCGCTACGGCTGGATATTCGGCCAGACGTTGGAAGACACGTTCTCGCTGGAAGGCGATGTGGTGGGCTTCGATCTCACCGGTATTCTCGACAGCGAGGCCGAGAAGGAACGGATGGCCGTCCTCTCCTATCTCTTCCGCCGGGTCGAGCGCGAGATCGAGGACCGCCGCCCCACCATCATCGTGATCGACGAGGCCTGGAAGGCGCTTGACAATGCGTATTTCGCCGAACGGCTCTCGAACTGGCTGGTGACCGCGCGCAAGCAGAACACCGTCGCGGTGATGATGACGCAATACGCGAGCCAATTGGAGCGCACGCGCACGGGCAAGACCATCATCGAGGCCGTGCCGACGCAGATCCTGCTCCCAAACATCCGCGCCCATGCCGCCGATTACGCGATGCTCAATCTCTATGAGAAGGAACTCGATGTGCTTCTCAACACCGGGAGCGACAGCCGCCTTGCGCTGATCCGTGATGACCAGGGCTCCATCGTCGTCGATGCAGATCTTAGCGCCCTCGGGCCCAATCTCACCATCCTCGGCGGCATGGAGAAAGGCGAGGCGCTCGTCGGATCCGATTACCGCAACCGCCCGGACTTCTGGAGACTTTCATGATCCGTATTCTTATCGCTTTGGCTGCGCTCGGCGCGCTGGCCTCCTGCACCCAGTACCGGGAGCCGCAGGCGAACTGCTTCACATTCCTTGCGTCCACGGCACCCGTCGCGCCGGATTGCAGCTTCACGCCCCTCGGCGCACCGGAGGGTGACGTTGACGTCTAGGCTGCCCCATATCCTGGCGCTTTGCCTGTTGCCCGGTCTCGCCCTGTCCCAAGGCGTGCCAACCAATGACAGCGGGCTGACTGCACGCGATATCGTAGAAACGGGTGATCGCGAGGCAGACTTGGCTGTTCAGGCCGACAAGCTTGCCGTGCGCGAACTCATCGCCGAGATCGAACGGGAGCAGCTGGAAACCCTCCGACGCATCCTCGATGCCCAGACCAGCTTCGGCGGCCAGGGCTTGCCCGCGATGGTCTCGGGACTGGAAAGCGGCAGCGGGGATCCCGACCGCTCGGTGGCGGCGGTCTATGGCACGGGCGAGATCGATCCCAATCCCGGCGGTGCGCAGATGTTCGGCGACGCGTCTGAGACCATCGAGCAGCTCATCATCCGCGTCGCCCAGGAAACCAGCGGCTTTGCGGGTGTTGGCCGCGCAGGGCTCTCCCCCGTCCAATGGCGCGCGCTGCTGCAAGCGCTGATCTGGCAGGAAAGCCGGTTTACGATCGGTGCACGGTCTCCCGTCGGCGCCTATGGCCTCACCCAGATCATGCCGGGCACCGCCAGCGATCTCGGCATCAACCCGGAATACTATGACAGCCCCTACCTACAGGTGCATGGCGGCGCGCGCTATCTCGCGACCCAGCTCAAAACATTCGATGGTAACATCATCAACGCCCTCGCGGCCTACAACGCCGGCCCCGGTCGCGTGTTCGAATATGGGGGCGTGCCACCCTTCCGCGAGACTAGAGCCTACGTTCAGGTCATCCCCGAACGCTATAACCTCTATTTGACCCGTATCGGGGGGATCGAAGCGCTTGGCACGATCGACCCCGCGTTACTGGCAAATGCCAACCTCTCGATCACCGGGCATGGCGCGGCGTTCTATGGCAACAATTCGCCCACCGCGATCCGACAGGGCGCCCTGCGCATCGCGGACATCGTCGAGCGGATCTCTGAAACCGAGGATGTGCAGGAAAGCATCGCGCTCAACACCTATGCGCGCGCCGAACTCGTGCGCCTTGTCGCCGCACGCATCCGGCTACAGGCGGCGCGAACCCGCGTGCTGTCTGCCGAAGAGCTGGCACAGGCCAGCGCCCGCATGGCCGAGGGCGCGTTCATGGATTTCACGATCAGGGAGATTGAATGATGGGACATCTGCTCTTGAGGACAGCTTTGGCCACAACACTTGGGGTTGGCTTGCAGTTCGGCGCCATACCCCCTGCCGCAGCACAAGGTGTACCGGTCGTCGACACCCAGAACATCGCGCAAAACATCCAGCAGCTCCGGCAGATGATCGAAGACGAGATCCTGCAAAACGAGCAGCTGACGCAGCTCCGCGAACAGCTTGCCACACTCACGGAACAACTCGCGGAGCTGCAACGGACATATGAAGCCCTGACCCGCCTGGCCGAATTGCCGGAAATCATCCGCACGGAAATGGAGGACGAGTTGAACGGTCTACTCGACCAGGAGTTCGGGGACATCCTCGCCACGATTGAGGCGATCAAGACCGGAGACTTCTCTGGCCTCTCCGGCTCCGGCGCAGGCGAGATCGAAACCCAGATGGACCGGGTGCTGGCCGATCTCGGCTTCGATGAAGACACGCTCTCGGAAATGGCCACGAGCGGCAATTCCGGGGCCAACCGCGTGGCGACGCAGGCAACAACCGGCGCGCTCGTCTCAGCCGCCGCCCAGAACAGCTATGAAGATGCCGGCCAATCGCTCGAGCGGGTCGACCGTCTTGTGGGGCTTATCGACGACATGGACGAACTCAAGGAAAGCATCGATCTCAACACGCGCGTGACCGCTGAATTGGCCATCGCCCTCGTGGCGATGTGGCAACTGGAAGCGATTCAAACCGTGGGTGACGGCACCGGCGGCGTGATCGACGCCGCCACCATCGCCGAGGAACAGCGCTTCATGGATTTCACGCTACCGGACCTCCAGGCAGACTGATCGTGGGGGCATGACGGGTGGCGACTGAACAAGAAATCATCGAGGAAGAACTGGTCTACGGTGCCTTGCGCCGCGAACGACTCTGGCAACGCCTTGGTCTGACAGGTCTTGTCTTCGGCATCATCGGCTGTCTGAGCGCAGCAGCAGTCTCGATCCTCGATGTCGACCCACCCCCCGTCGTTGTCCCGTATGATCCCGCCACTGGTTTTGCCCTGCCCGAGGCGTCCGTTGGGGCCACATCCGTCACCGCCAACCAAGCGATCATCGAGGCGGAGGTCTTCCGCTATGTGACCGACCGGGAGGTCTATAACCAGCTCGACAACGATCTGCGCATCCGAAGCGTCTTGCGCCGATCGGATCGGGCGGCCGAGAGTGGCTTACGCCAGATCTGGAACAGCGCCAACGAGAACTACCCGCCGACAGTCTACGGCCCGAATGCCCGGCTCGATGTGGAGATCCTCAGCATCAATCGCATCGGCACCAACCGCGCCACGGTCCGCCTGCGCAAACGTCTGACATCCATCAATGGCGTCCAGACCGGGCTCTTCACCGCCACGCTTCTCTTCGAGTTCCGCCCCGAGACCCGCCGCTCCATCGACGAGGTCTGGACCAACCCCTTTGGCTTCACGGTCCTCGAATATTCCATCCGTTCCGACAGATTGGAGAATTAGTTTGATCAATAAGTTATTTGGTGCTGCCATATTTGTTTTGCTGCCTGCCCTTGCCTTTGCCGAAGCGATCCCGCGCGGTGGTCCAAATGACAGCCGCGTGCGGCTGGCAACATATCAAGAAGGTCAGGTCTACCGTCTCAGCGTCTCGCTTACCCATGTCACCACGGTCGAATTCGGCGAGGGTGAAAGCATCCGCTCGATCATCGCGGGCGACACCGAGGGCTTCGAGATCGATGGCGTGCCCGGAGGCCAGGCATTTGCAATCAAGCCCGTCGCGCGCGGGGTCCATACCAATGTGACCGTCTACACGAACAGGCGCAGCTACTATCTCAACGTCGAGGAGGTTCGCAGCCCGACCTTCTATGTGGTGCAGTTCCGCTATCCTGATGACGCTGGGCGCCCGACTCGAGCCATCGCCGCCCAAGCGCCAAACTACAATTACGGTGCCAGCGCGCGGACCGAGTTTACGCCAACCCGCATCTGGGATGACGGGACGTTCACGTATTTCGCGTTTCCAAGAAACGCGCCTGTGCCCGCGATCTTCCGCTACGCCGGCGGCCGCGAGCGCACGGTCAACACGCAAACTCCTGAAGACGGCGTGATCCGCGTCAGCGGCGTGAACCGCCAATGGGTCCTGCGACTTGGCGAAGAGGTGGTCTGCATCGAGGCGATCCCGCCCGCGGAGGCCACCTCATGAGCGATACCGGGAACACCGAGCTGGAAAAACGCCTCGCCGCCCTTGAGAAAGGCAGTGCCCGCGCCCCCACGGCGTCGCAGCGCCGGTCGCCCCTTCTCGCGCTGATCGTGGTCCTCGTCATCGGCGCAGGTGGTGCCCTGCTCTATCTCCTCTCACAGCCCGACGAAGAGGAAGCCTTGCCGACGGCCACCCCGGACGTCTTCCAAAACGAGGGGGACGGCTTTGGCGCTATCGAGACCTTGCCCCCGCCCGAGCCCGAGGTTGTGTTTGTCGGACCGGATCCAGTCGAGCCCAACGCGGAGCTTCTGGCGCAGATCAGCGCCCTGCAGGCTCAGATCGAGGAGTTGCGCAACGCCCCTGAACCAGTTGTCCAGGAAGACACCGCCGCCGCAGAGGCTATTGACGCGCTGACCGCTCAGATTGCGGCGCTACAAGCCGCCTCGGAAGCCGCACAGCAACGATTTCAGGACGAACTGACGGCGCGGGATCGCAGCCTTGAGCAACTCCGCATGGATCTGGAACTGGCCCAACTCGAGGCCAGCCGACCGCAACCCGCGCCAGTGGGCCCCACGGAAGATGAGCTGCGCGCACGCGAGCAAGAGCGACTGCGCCGCGAGGAAGAAGCCCGGCGCATGGCCGAGCTGGAACGCCGCGCCGCGGAGGAACGCGCCTTCCAGGAGCGGCGCATCACCTCGCCCACCATCGCGTTTGGCGGTGCCTCCGGAGCGAATGAAACGGCTCTGACAGAACGCACTTTTGGCGAGGTGACGGATTTCGTGCTGAACGGGGCGCTGCCCTCGACGGTGACGCAGGCCGAGGTGATCGCCAATCCCTCCAACACGATTCTACAGGGCACCATGATCCAAGCCGTCATGGAAACCGCCCTCGACAGCTCTCTGCCCGGCCAGACCCGGGCCCTTGTTTCCGAAGACGTGTTCAGTTTCGATGGCTCACGCCTCCTCATTCCGCGCGGGTCCCGCCTGATCGGGCGCTATCGCTCTGGCGTCGATATCGCGCAGCGCCGGGTCACCATCGCCTGGGATCGGATCATCCTGCCCGACAACCAGACGATCCAGATCAGCTCCTTCGGGGGCGATGAACTGGGTCGCTCAGGTGTGACCGGCTTTGTCGATACCCGCTTCGATGAACGCTTCGGCTCTGCGGCGTTGATTTCTCTGATCTCAGCGGCCCCAAGCGCCGCCGCTGCAAACGTGCAGGATGAGACCGCCGCGGACGTGCTCGAAGACGTGGGCGATGATCTCGCCGATGCCACGGACATTGTGATTGGCGACTACCTCTCCATCGGCCCCATTATCTATGTCGATCAGGGCGCGCGCGTCACGGTGATGGTCGACCGCGATCTGGAGATATTCTGAGCCCATGTCGCTGAGCTATCTCGAAACCTCGCTCGACCGGATCGATGCCGCCGCACGCGACGATGTCATCGAGATCTGCATCAACCCTGACGGTAGCTGTTGGGGAGAATTCCAGGGCGATCACTTCATGCGGAGGCTGGACCAGGCGTTGACCACGACGGAAGTCAAAGACCTCGGCAACCAGATCGCCTCCTCGGCCAATACCACAATGAGCAAGGACCGCCCCATCGTCTCGGTCTCGATCACCTACAAGGGCCGCCCTATCCGCGCACAGGTCATCACCCCGCCCGCCGTGCTCTCCGCCATGTCGATCAGCCTACGGTTCTTCTCGAGCCTGCCGCTCGAAGGGATCGCGCTCGATTTCCTCTACGGCAAAGAACGCAAGCTTGAAGAACTCCGCATTGAGAAAACCCGGGAACTGCGCGAGGTGGTCGCTGCAGGCGTCATCGACGATGCTCTGACCTTCTGCGTCGAGAACAAGCTGAACATGATCGTCTCGGGTGGCACCTCCACCGGAAAGACCGTCGCTGCGCGGAAGATCCTCTCCCACGTGCCTGCCGAAGAACGGATCGTCACCATCGAGGAAGCCGCCGAGCTTCTGCCGACCCAGCCAAATGCCGTGACGCTCATCGCCAATCGCGATGCGGAGTTCCAGACCGCCGATGTGCTGCTCACCGCAACGCTGCGCATGCGCCCGGACCGGATTATCCTCGGCGAGGTGCGCGGCAAGGAAGCGATGACTTTCCTGGAAGCGATCAATACCGGTCATGGCGGCTCCATGACCACGCTGCACGCCGAAACCCCGCAATTGGCCGTACAGCGGCTCGCGATCGCGGCCCTCAAAACAGAGATCCCGATGACTTACGCCGACATGATTCAGTACATCGAGAACTCCATCGATGTGATCATCCAGGCCGGTCGCCACGACGGCAAACGCGGCATCACAGAATTCTACCTCCCCGGCACCAATGAGATCGGAGCTTCCCAATGAAAACCTTTGAATACGATATCCTGTCCTTTCCCATGACCCGCAAAACCAGTCTTGCCGACATGCAGGCCAGCCTAAATGTGAAGGGGGCCGAAGGCTGGGAGGTCGTGTCGATCAGCTCCTCGGAATTCGCCAACGTGGGACACACTGTCTTCCTGAAGCGCGAGACCACACCCGCCAGAGCCACGGCATGAGGCAGGCGGGCTGTACCCTTGTACTGACTGCGCTGGTCTTGGGCCTGACGTCGGCACCCGGCTTCGCTGAGCGCAATCTCGTGCCGACCCTCGAGCGCAGTTTCGACGTCTGTCCAGACCGGCCCGCTGAACCCATGTGGATGCAGGAGATCCCCCTGCGCCAAGCTTATCAGCGCGTGTTGGTTCAAGACATCTACCGCGCCCAGAATCTCGAGCGCATCGTCGAGACCGAAAGCTGCGACTGTGAAACCCGGTTCCCCTCTTGGGACGCTGCCGAGGCGGTGTTTCGGGAAAGGTACGCGAGTGACGAACGATGGGAGATGCTGCAAGCCTCGGACGCCTACAACCGCCGCGCAAACGCTGCCCGCCCTGCCGCCAAGGCCATCTGCGAAGCCGCGCGCAATTGGTAAGGCAGCCCCGTCATGAGCGTCGTCACCTATTTCGTTGAAACCTCCCAGGGCTATCTCGACACCGCCGCAGAAACCCAGTTCGGGTCGGTCGCGGCAACGGTCGGCACGCTTCTCGTCCTGGGAACAACGCTCGTGCTGATCCTCGTCTTCCTGAACATGATCTACCAGTACAAGGCGATGGACGGGCGCACGGCCTTCTGGCTCGCGGTCAAGATCGGGTTGATCGGAATATTCGCGACCAACTGGGTGCAGTTCAACGCCCTCTCCTCCGCTATCCTGGCCGGGATCGACAGCATTGCGGGGGCGCTCGTGGCTTCGGTCGGTGGTGGAACTCCTGGCCCTTCTGGAACTTTCGCCGAAGAGTTTGACCGGCTGATCGCGGAACTAGGGGACTATCTCAACGCCGCCGGGTCTGAGCTGAACTGGATGGCCGGCGCCATGCTCGACATTGTCGGGGTCCTCTTGCTCTCGATCCTGGGCGGTTTGGCCGCCTTTATCCTCGTGGCATCCCGCCTGATGATCGCACTTCTGATCGGGATCGCACCGGTGATGATTTTCCTGACCCTCTTCGAGGTCACCAAGGACTATTTCGCGCGCTGGCTGTCGGCGCTGGTCTCCTTCGCGCTCTACCCCATAGTCGTGGCCGGTGTGTTCGCGACAATCACGGGCGTCTCCTCTGCCCTCATCGGCGAACTCGGCGACCCGGAGGGAGCCTCAAACATCGGCGCGCTCATTCCCTTCTTCATGATGGTGCTCATGGCCAAGGGCTTCATCATTGCCACGCCCTTCATCGTCCGCGCGATCTCCGGAAATATTATGATGCCCGCCCTCTCCGGTGGTCTCGGCGGCGGCTACAGCTTTGCCCGCGCCGCCATGGGCAGCCAGCAGGCCTACAATCGCTACCTGATCGGAGGCGCAAGTGGCGCAGAATACGCAGCCCTCAGGGCGCGGCAGTTCTTCGGCGTGCAGCAGATGCCCGTGAGGCAAGGCATGGGGCAGACGGGATCCGCAGGAGGCACAGGATCCGCAGACTCGGGGTCAAAAATGCTGGCGCAGCTGGCGAGACTGGGTCGACTTGGCCGACGGTGACGGCCCTTAGCGGACTTTGAAAGCCGATAACAATTCTGCGGCGCAGCTTCCTCAGGGCGGACATTCATGTTAGAAAGAAAACCGTGTGAATTAAGCTCTTTTTTGAGTTTTCGCAAAATTAAATTGAAAGTTAAGCGATGAGAAAATGGTTTCTGAGGTTCTGATGTCTTTCATCGCTTGGCGCGCTGATCAAGAGTCTAAACGCCTACATAGCTCTGAAGCCGGTAATCCCCAAATAGCACAATTTAGTATAAAGAAGGCGCTTAAGAACGACTTTGGGCGTGAAGTGGTAAGAATGCACTGGTCGCATCGCCCCTTCGCCACCCGCTACGATGTTGTTCGGATAACCTACGAGACCAACCAAATATTCGTTCCCATTCTCGGATTGGATGGCAACGAGCAAGTTGGCATAGCACGGCTGGGCTATGATCTGAGGAAACGTCTCGGTGTGCCTAATGATGCCGTTGGTCAAGAAACGAAATTCGACCTTATTATCGAGCAAACAGGGTTATGGGGGCAAATTTACTGGTATCTCTGCACAAAAGACCCCGCGGTAAAAGTGCCGGCTTGGTTGGCTTTCTGGTCAGTTTTGCTGGGCGCGGCAGGATTGATGTTGGCTATCGTTAATTTTTATCTGACGTAATGGGATATGGACTGATGAATGCCGCACGAAACATCTGTGCGAAGGAACGAGGTCACAGGTAAGTTCGGCCCATATCGGACTTTCGGTGACGTGCTTGGTGCGGCGCCGCAGCATGCTGAGATCAGACACTGAATGGAAGCATCACGTCGGCTACGATCGAAACTGATGATCTAATCACTCCTAAGAAGAATTCTTAGCTTTGCGGGTTTTTCACTCACGCGACGTAGGCTACGATGTCGGAAATAGCGAGGGTATCGGCATGGCGGAAACTGGATGGTTATCAGACCCAATCGGCCGCATCAATAATCTGTCTCTGGCACCTTCGCCGAAGAATACACTTCAGCCTTTGTTCGAAGCTCTGATGAACTCGATCCACGCGATTGAAGAGCGGTTTGGGAAAGACAAGCTGTCATCCGGGATCATCGAGATAGAGATGACGGAGAACGACGAGGGATCATACACGGGGTTCGTAATCACGGACAATGGTATTGGCATGAATGCCGATAACATGATCTCGTTTCGCAAGTCGGACTCGATGAAGAAGGTGAGATTTGGAGGCAAAGGTGTTGGGCGGCTTCTGTGGCTTAAAGTTGCGGACAAAGTTGGCATATCCAGCAATTACCACAACGGTGCAGGCATTGAATCAATCTCATTCGATTTCGTAGCCGATCCTAACGAACCGATATCGAACCTGAAGGAAGGCTCCTCATCAGGGGGTATAGGAACAACGGTCCGGCTTACTCCTATTAAGACAGCTTACGCCCTGCATATGCCGGCGAAGTTGGAGACAATCGCTGTCCGAACCGTCGCTCATTTCATCAACTACTTTGTCAACATAGACTGCCCAAAAATCACTTTGCTCGACTCGAAGGCAAGCATCGATCTGCTCGATAAATTTACCAGCGATGTTGTTAGGGATCAAAACTACCCGATTTCCGTCTTGGTGGATGGAGAGAACCGCAAGCTATCGCTGAACTGTTTCCTCGTGCCGAAGAACTATTCTGACGACGAGAAAGGCACTAACGGTCTCTTCTTCGGCGCACATGGTCGCGCTGTGACTCGATACGAAATGGATAGCGTCATTGGGCTCAAAGCCATCGACGGCAAATACGCCTTTTTTGGCTATCTTGAAGGAAATATACTTAATGAGGCCGTAAACGACACAAGAACGGAGTTCTCATTGGGTGAAGATCCGATTGATGACCTGAAGCGTGAGTGTATCGTTGCCATTCAGAGTTTTCTGGCGAAGGAAATTGGCCAAGTTCGAGAGCGTCAACTTCAGACAATCATCGAGGTGCGGAACGAACACCTGCGCTTTTACAATATCGCCAAAGATCCTCAAGAAATTGCCGGAAAGCTTTCTCTTTCGACTCAAAAGGATGAAGATATCTTCGTCGAGATGTCCCGGCAGTCGCTCCGTCAATACAAGAAAGTCCGCCGTCAGTTCGCCGAAGCCAAGAAGAAAGATCTTCCGGACATTGACCAAAAGGCGAAGGAGTATGTCGCGGAGCTTCAGGACGAATCTCTCTCCTCACTGGCAGAATACATTTACAAGAGAAAACTGATCCTCGACATGTTCGATGAAAAATCGGCATTCGCTGATGTCGATGCGGAAAAGGCTCACTATGAACGCGTGGTGCACGAAATGATTTGCCCGCTCGGAACCACCAAGAGCGACCTGAACTACGAAGACCATAACCTTTGGGTTATCGATGACCGTCTGGCGTTCTATTCCTACTTTAACTCGGACAAGCAGCTAAAAGCGCAGGCGACAAGCTCTGATCCTCGGCGTCCAGATGTGACCCTTTTCGACTTGGGGATGGGATTTGAGAAGGGAGCATCTCCAGAACCGATCACAATTGTCGAGTTCAAACGTCCCAAGCGTGACGACTACACCATGGCCGATAACCCCTTTACGCAAGTTCAGGACTATGTCGAAGAACTTCGCAAAGCTGGAGAGGCAATGCGGTTTGATGGGCGTGTGATACGCACGATAGAGGACAACACACCGTTCATGTGCCAGATTGTCGCCGATGATACGCCATCTTTACGGCATGTGATGAAGCGGGTCGGCGGCTTCTACAAGAAGGCGGGTTCAAAGTCCTATTATCGCTGGGACGAAGGCTTCAAAGTATTCATGGAGGTCACCTCGTATGCCGATCTGATTTCTGGAGCCAAAGCCCGCCACGCTGCCTTCTTCGACAAACTTGGCATTGCTCCATAAGGTTCTGTTTTACCCTCCGCTCGGTTTGGGCAGGTGTCAGACTTCAAAGATGACACAAGGAACTCGATGCCCGTTTGTTGCGATCGGCACTGCATTTTTGCAGCCGCAGCGAAAGTCTGCATCCCGTCCTTCTATGACCGTCAGACCATGCCCACCGCCCTACCGGTGAATTGGCTTTTTGCCACCCTCCTCCTGCAGCATCGCTTCCATGTCGTTCAAGCCATCGACTGCAGAGCGCATCTGCGCCTCATCATCCACTGTGTCGGAATCCGCAACCTGGCCCTCAAAATCCATCTCCATCTGGCGCTGTTCCTCGGCGACAACAGTTTGAACGACGGGCGCGGTCTTCCGTGAATTGGGTTCAGTTTGCCCGGACGGTTGATCGCCAACACCTTCGCGCAGGCCCTCAACATCGGCCTCGGGTCTGCTTGACCCGTTCGGTGGCGGTGTCATCGGCATCGCGCGGACACTCAGCGGCAGCGTACCCTGCGGCCCCCCTCCCCCCGGCTCTGGAAACGGCAATTCGCCCGTTTGCGCTGCATGGATCGCCTTGAACAGTCGGTCGTCGAAATACTGGATCCGCTTCGCACGTACGGGCATCTGCGCATCGATGACCATGACGATCTCGTCGAGCGGCAGGCGGCGCGCCTCGTCTTCGGGGAGCAAAGAGCTTTCTTCGGTCCGTGTGGATTGGCTACGGCCCTCGAATGGGTTCTTGCCGATGGACTGCGAACGCGTGATGACGGTCTTCGTGGTCTTGCCAACCGCCTTGCTCAGCTCTTCGACGGTTTTTTCATCCGAGGGCGTGAGGTAGAGCTTCACGCCCGCGTTGCCCTGCAGGGCTCGGCGGGTGTTCTCGCCATAGATTTCATCAAGGGCGGGGATGGTTTGGGTAACCACGGCGAGGTGACCGCGATACGTCCGCAGGGTCTCGATGCTCTCGACCACGATAGGCATCTTGCCCAAACGATTGAACTCGTCGAGCATGATCATCACCGGCCAAGGCTCATCCGGCCCTGGGTCCTTTTCCTGCATGGCCGAGAGAAGATCGGAAAAGAAGAGCCGGATCAGCGGCGCGAGCGGCTTCACCATCAGCGGCTGGACCACGAGATAGACCGAAAAGGGTTTCTTGCGGATCGTGCGGAAATCAAAATCCGACACCGCTGTCGCCTCATCGATGGCCGGGTTCTGCCATTGATCGAGCCCCGATGTCATCAGGAGCGAGACGTAAGAGGTCAGCGTATCGTTGTTGGTCGAGGCCAGCCGCGTGAAGATCAGCTTGGCGGCCCTGTTGTCCACCTCGTGGCCCCGCGCGAAATACTCCTTCTGCTTGTTCCCGCCCGAGGCGGCGATGCGGTAGATCTCGCCCAAGGTCGGACGCTTGCGCTGGAAGGCCAGGAGCCCCGCTGCCACAAAGAGATCGATCCCGCCCTTGAGCAGCCCCTGCACCCGGTCATTGTCGCTTTGCAGGAAGAGCGTCGCCAGGAGCTGCAATTCCATCTGCTGGCGCGCGGGATCTTTCAACTCATAGATGCGCAGGAGCGGGTTGTAGCGATGCGTGCGCTTGCCCTCCCAATCGGTGGGGGCAAAGCGATAGACCTTGTCGCCTTGGGCTGCGCGGTGCCGGGCCGTGGCCTCGAAACACTCGCCCTTCACATCGAGCGTCACGGCGGAGCCTTGCCAGGTCAGCAGGTTCGGAATGACAAAGCCCGTGGTCTTGCCGCGGCCCGTGGGGGCCACGATCAGCGCATGGGGGAAGACCTTGGAGCAGATGTAGTTGGCGCGGGAGCCCGGCGGCCCCAGCTTGCCGAGGATGAACCCGGTACCGGGCGCTCCGAAGAAGCCATTGGCCGTCATCTCGCGCGCGGTCTGCCAATGGGTCTGGCCAAAGCGTGTCAGAGCGGACCCCGAGAGGGCGAGGCTCAGCATCAGGCCGGCGGCGGCGAAGCTGCCGATGATCAGGTGAATAAGTTGCGCGTCTTCCGGGCGGCGATCGAGGATCGCCAGATAGTTCTGCGCGATATAGGCAAAGTCGACCTCGGCTCCGAAGCCGAGATCCTGATAGGTCAGCACCGCCGAGGCGATGGTGTAGCCTATGGCTGCGGTCACCAGCGTTACCAGCAGGACGCCCGTGGCGATCCGCGCTTTTCCCATGGAGGCGCTCAATGGACCTGTCCCCGCTCGGTCTCGCCATCCACATCGCCAGTGCGGTGTTTTTCGTATTCGGTGTCGGCAAGATCATCGACCACCTGGCGCAAGGCCTCCGTGTTGGCCGTCGCGGCATCGGATTGCAGATAGACCTTGGCGACATAGAGCCGGTCGAGACGGTCCTCGAGAACCTTCTCCAGCGCATCGGCATCGCCAGATGTGAGCCGGTCGAGTTGGCGAACGTCCAGCACCCGCGCGATCTCGTCGCGGAAGGCGTCCCGCTCCGCCTCGGTCTCGAAGGGCGCGGACAACTCCCCCGCCCGCTCATGCTCCAGAACACGCGTAATCCCGTCTGCGAGGCGATCGGTGTTGTCAGACTGCAGCGCAGTTTCATCGCGGGTCGCGAGGATGTCGTCGCGCGTGCCAGACCCAAGCCCGTCGCGCATCTCGGCTTCGCGGCGGACCTGATTGATGGCTTCCGTATCGCGTATCTCGACGACGGCCGCATAGGTCGCGCCGAGCCCACGGGCGAGATGGGACGGCATGTCCGGATAGCGCGCTCGTAAGTCATCCGTGACAGCATCTGCAACGGGCGTGCGGAGGTCGCGTCCCTCCATGATGCGGCCGACCTCGCGGGTGATCTCGCTGGCGCGGGCCGCATCGGTGATAGTCTCCCTGTAGGGCTCAGACCGGTCGATCACATCGCCGGGGCGTGCGAGCAGGTCCGGGTGTGCCTCGAGATACGCACGCTGCTCCGTCTCGATGCGGCGCTCCGCCCGTGAGACAACCTCCCAGTCCCGGTCCTCGATCTGCTGCGCGGTCAGGCCGTCTGCGCGCATCTCCTGACGGATTGTCCCTTCCATCGCCCGGACTGCGTCCTGATGATAATGGAACCGCTCGCTGACCGGTTCCGCTTCCATGACCCCATCCCGGCGCAGCACGTTTTCCCGTTCCAGAAGCGTGCCAAGCGCGACATGCACATCGTTGAGAATGTCGCGCGCCTGTTCCAAATCGGCGCGGCGTTCGAGATTCAGATCGCGCGCCTCGGCCACCTTGGAGAGATCATTGGCGATCCATTGATGCTCGAGCGCTGCATTTGAGGCCCCGGTCTCGATCCGGGCCACCACTTCGGATGTGCTGATCCCCGTGCCCCGTAGTGCCGCGTCAATGCGCGATCTCAGATCGGGCTCGGCCAGTCGCTCGCGCTGGTTGGTGTCGATATTGGCTTCGGAATAGATCCCGCCCTCCGAGGGGGCCTCTGACAGCGTGGATGATCGCAAACCGAGAGGCTGCATGTGCTGGACCTGCGTCTGGATCTCGATGAGGCGTTTTTCCAGCACGGGACGTTCCGCGTCAGGCTTCTCGGCGATCATGCCCTGCACCCGCGCGAGCTTTTCCGCATAGAGGCTTCTCAGGTCCTCGAAGCTTTGATCCTCGGCCATATAAACATCTCCTGTTCGGTCCACCTGTCCGCCATGCGCCAGCACCTCGCCCGCGCGGAACAGCGCCGCGGCAATATCCTCGCGGGCCTCCCTCGAGGCTTCGGCGGCCAGGGAATGGTAGACGGTTCTGGTTTTGGCGATCTCCGCCAGCGTCCGGGTCAGGTCCTGCCCCACGCGTTCGCGCTCGCGGGGCGCGCGACCCTCTTCTTTCGCCGCATAAACCTCGCTGGTGCGGGCTGGGTAATGCACGACGCCGCGCTCCACCCGCCGCGTGGCTTCCAGCCGCACGCCGTACTTCTCGGCCTCCTCGACCATGGCGAGGCGGAAGTCGTCATAGTTGAAGCGGTGATTGCGCCCCAGAAAGAAGAACTCGCCTTCTTGCGAGCGGCGGTTCAGCACCAGATGCGCATGCGGGTGATCGCGGTCCTCATGCACCGCGATGATGTAGTCGAAATGCCCCTCATCAGTCTGGAAGAACCGCTCGGCCACATCCGTCGCAATATCGCGCACATCCTCCCCGCGCGTGCCGATGGGGAAGGACATGAGCATGTGGGTGGTCTGTCCGAGCTTGGGTTTGAAGCCCGCATCCCACCGCTTGGCAAAGCGCTCGGTGAGATCCTTGATGTCATTCGCCTCGAGCTTCGCCTTGCCATCCAGGAACCCGCTACTGTCCACGATATGAGTGGACTTGGTTGCGAGGTAATCGAGCTGGTTCATCAGCTGCGACTTGTTATGGGTCCCCCCGCCCCGGATCGCCTTGAAGACCGCTGGCCGATGCCCCGCTGCCGCGCGTACAAGCTGGCTCTGCTTGGCGACATGCAGCCCCTGCATCGAGCCCCGGACGCGGCTCCAGCCATCCCGGAAGACCTCGCCCGTGACGGCATGGACGGCATCATTCAGCCGCATGGGCAAACTCCCTCAGCGCGGCCGTGGCCTCCAGCTGCATCGCGTCCCGACGGCGGCGCAGGAGCAGGTCGATCTCGTCAGCAGAATCCAGAATGAACCGCGCCAGCCCGCGCATCTGCGCGAGGCGCAATTCGGAGAACTCGGCACTCGTGCCCTCCACGGCCCCCTGCCCCATCCGGTTGGCCCGCGTCATCTGCTTGGCGATCTGCGCGACCCCATTGCCGACCTCGTGCAGAGAGGCCCTGTAGCGCGCCATCTCGGCCGCCATCTGCGCGTCCGGAACGAACACTCCGCCCGCCGCCTGAATGAGCCGCCGCAGCCCCTCGGCACGGCTCTGGATCCCCGCCTTCGCCAGCACCTCGTCGAGCGCCGCAAGCTCCGCAGCCGTAACCTTCACACTGACCGCTAAGACCGGAATTGCGGCATCGGCCTGGCGCTCGGCATCAGCTTTGAGCGTGTACTGAATCGCCCGCACCGACACGCCAAACCGTTCCGCCAGCACTGAAGTGGAAATGCCTTCCGCAGCTTCGCGAACGATCTCCATGCGGTCCGCATCTGTGAGACGTTTTGAGCGCGACATGCGAAGAAAGACCCCCTATTTCCTGCCACCTTCCATCAAGGCTGCCCCCACCTTACGATAATATACCTATATGTCAATTATATACTTATGTCGCTTTCAGTCTCAGGCAGCCCTGATGTCCGTTTCACGCCGCGGCCCGCAGGGACGCGGCCCTGTCGAGCCTCACCACCGGCACACCATCCAAACGCCAGGACCCCCTTCCCCAGCACCGCCCGAGTGTCAGGCCGAACACGAATGTGTTCGGACGGAACCGCGGGCGGGCGCAAACCCCACCGACAGGGCGGACAGGCAGGGTCAAGTAGGGCCAGATTTGGGTCCCCAAATCTCTGCCGCAAAAACCGGGAGGCCCTGGCCGATAGGTTTTTACGGATGGCCCCCTTGAGGCTGACTGGCCGGTCTGTCGCGGCCTGACTCTTCCGGTCTGCGATCCTCCTTTGATCGCACAAAGACCGGAAGCAAGGCGAGGTCGCTGCCGGCGATCACCCGCGCCGGAACCGGCATCCCTGGAACAGGGATCGGGCCGCCCCAAGATCGTCCTGGGGCGGCCCATCCTCGTCAGAGGATTTAGTCCTGGGGATCTTTCGCGCTCGGTGGGAACATCACCAGCTCCGAGACCGCGACCGGGAAGTCGAGCTTGAGGCTGAAGAACTCCGAGCCGTCCCCGTTGCGAGTATTGCGGAACATCGCACCCACGCGCTGAAAACGGGTGCGCTCCTGGCCATCGGTATCGGTGAACTTGACGGGGACGGTGGCGACGTAGTGGTTGGTCATTTGGGTTACTCCTTGTTGCGATGGGGATCACCCGGCACGGGGGCAAGAGGCCCGGTCGCAAGCGCAAATGCGGAGGGTCCGCGGCCCGCCGTGGAAGCCGTATTTGTGCTTGCCGAAGCGTGAGCTGAGGGCACGATTGGGCCGACCCCGTGCGATCCACATCTATGAGCAAAAAGGAGTGACACGGATGACCCTTGCCATCACGCAGCCGCCACCATCCGCGTCCGCGTCCCGCCAAGCCTGGTCGGGGTGCTGACGGAGCCCGCCCGCGTGGATGCGATGTTCCGAAACACCACCCGAGGGATACGCAAGTCTTCAGCCTCAAGTGCGACGTCTCGATCCCTCGCGTCTTGCCCCGCTAACGATGTGCGTGAGGTGCGCGCCATCCCCAGCCCCTACCGATGCGGATGGGCCGCACTCTGACGGGCTGGGTAGAGGGATGACGGTGCTGGACGCCGTGAGCTGCCGATCAAGTGTGATCGATCGCACGCGCCATGAGACATGACGAAAGGGCCGCGCCAAGCGCGACCCCCTCTCTTCAATCTTGCGCAGTATTCTTCGGCGGGTCCGCAACCCGCATGACCGTCAGGCCTTTCGCTTCCGCTTTCTGCCCGAGGTTCAGCGCGACCCCGTTACCACCGAAGAGAACAACCCCCGTCGCCGCGAACTTGTCGTCCAGCATCTCGTCGTTGCACTTGAACGGTGCCGCCCGCCCGTACGCGGACCAGCGCGGATCGAAGCGCGCTTGCGCGACCCCGCGTGCTCGGGCCCACCGGGCCGCAATCATCTCCGCCCCGTGCTTGCCACCCTTGTGGCAGAGGAAGATCTCCTGGTTGCGATTCTGCTTGATCCGTTCGCGAACCTTGTCGAGCGTGTTGAAGATCACATCGACATCGGTCCAGTCGGTGGCACCTGAGACGATCAGGGGAACCCCCTCGACTTTCGACTTCTCGGCGGTTTCGCGGTCGTGCTGCTCTAAGAGCTGCCGCGCCTCGAAGACCGCCCCGGTCTCCTGCGCCCGGACGCTTGCGCGCGACCCGGCTGCCGGGATGAAGGCGTGGCCCGTCTCGATCTCGTAGCATTCCGCCGCCGCCTCGCTCATCACCTCGATGGCGGCGACAATCTCGCGCAACTGCAGGAAGCGCGCCTGCGCTTCTTCGAGCGCGGTCTCGGCGATCTCCGATCCGTCATGGGATTTTGCCAGCGCGCCGATCTTGTCGGCGGTGCGGTCGACCTCCTTGCCAAGCGCTACCTTGCGGCGCTGCAGGATCGTCGCGAGCCCATGGGCCAGCGGTTCGATCTCTGCTTCAAGCCCGGTTCCCCGCAGCTGCCCGAGCAATGCCTCGAAGCTTTCGCGGATGATGTGGTAGGTCAGGATGTGATCTTCCGGGATCGGCAGCTGCGCGTCCTTCTCGGTCAGTCCGAAAAGTTCGATGGTCTCGTAGGTGTTTGCGGTGTCGTAAGCCATGTCTGGTCTCCAGTATTCGGTTGAGGAGCCACCACGTGAGTGTGGGGGCATGGCCGAATGCCTGGTTTCCGAATCTGCCCGGGTCAGGGACGGCGCAGCCGCCGGCTTGCCGGGCGCAAAAGTTTTCCGCGCGCAACACCCGACACATGCGCGCGCTCACGCACGGGTTCACCCCAAGCCACCGGCCCCGCCCTCGCCGAAAAGTTTTGCGATCCTTGACGCGGGCTGATTTGGGGGCCATCCGGAGGATATGCTTCCGCACTCATGTGTGTGTGTTTTGACGGTAGGTTTGCCCGACCCGAGCAGGCAAACGGCCCGACCGGACGCGGGAGACGGATGAAGCGGCGGGATCGTTTTGCCCCGCAAAACAGACCAGAGCGCAATCCGGCGGAGCGGCCAGGGAGGGACGTGCTCGCGAGGCGGGCAAACCGGGATGCCAGGTGCAACGCCGCGGTGAGGCCGCATGGCCGAATGCGCGACGGACCGAAGGGCCGTTCTCCCCTGCGACACGCGAAGCCGAGCGGGGGAGGCCGCAAGGCTAAAGCGAAGATGAGCTTCGCAACAATTTCCTTCCAGCAAGCCGAATAAACAAGCTAGTATCTCGCAAGGCGCCTATTGATTTCCCTAATGGGAAGTCTGCATCTCGGATGATCACGAACCGCTTCGAGACCAGATTTTAGGAGGTCGGTCGAACAAACCTTGTGACGTTCCATCTCATCGAAGACCCACAAGACGCCGTGCATCGCGATTTCTTGGCGCTCGGCCTCAGCCCTGAGCGCACCGTCTCCGGTAAGGAGAACCCAATCCCTTCCAGCTGCCAGGCAAAATGCAAAGACATCTGGCGTCGACAACATAGATTTCGCCCGCTTCAGCGCTGTCGCACGTGCGGTTTCTTCTGGAGTGAGCTCTTCCACTCTCAGACCCAGATCGATCAGATCAGGACCCATCCAGTCGAGGAGTTCCGCTTCATAAAGAATATCTGGGACAACAAAATCATAGGGGAGATCAAAGAGCCTCGCCGTCAGCGAGGCTCTTTCAAGGTCGATCAGGACGGAGGTATCAGAAACAAGAACTTGCACATGGGCACTATGCCATGTGGTCCAACCGTTCTTCCAGTTCTTTTACTCGTATTTCGAGAAGCTCAGCCGCGCGAGACAACCCAATCAATCCCTCGGAGAGGGCACGAAAACACAACCTTTGAAAACGGTCCGGTTCTTCTCGCTCCCAAGGAATGGAATTCGGCTCCTCGAACGGCTCATCCCGCCAACCTCGTTGCTTATAGACCTTAAACAGACGCGCAAATGTTGCCTGGTTGATGATCTCCAAATCCTTGCATCGATACGTCAGCGCTTGAATGCTAACGCCAAACCGATCCTTCAGACTAATGAGCTCACCAATGCTTATGTCCGTTCTCCGGGCACCAATCTCCTGCCGAAGCACTTCTGCCGGAACGAGGAATGCGCCAGCAAATCGATTTGCCGCGCGTTCTGAATCGCACCCTTCGGCGACTTTAAGAACCATGTGGCCCAATTCGTGAGCTAAACTGAAGCGCTTCCGCTCAGACCAGGTCTTCTTCTTGATCATGATCACCCGCGCGGAGTGATGCTCTTTTCGACGGACTTTCGCCGCAAGCCCATCAACTCGATCAACGTCCAAAGACAACACCTTGATACCGTGCTCCTCTAAGAGTTCGGCAAGCATTGGAATCGGGTCGTGACCCAGCTGCCAGGAAGCACGCATGTTGCGAGCCGCGTCTTCGGCATCACGAACATCGGCCACCCAGTAGGGCGCTTCGTGCGGGGCATCCCATTCCTGACTCGAAAGATTCAGCAAGCTTTCGATAGCTAGATACTTTTCAACCATATTGAGCGTTTTGGCTTCGATCGTCGCGATCTCCTTGGCTGACGAGCCGGCTGACTTGCGAAACTCCACGCCCTCCAACTCAAGCTCGTCATCGCTGAGCAGGAAATCCACAGAAACGTCGAGTGCTCGGGCAAGACTTAGCAGCACGCCCGATCCGGGCATGTCTTCATTGCGCTCGTACTTGCCTATGGCTTGAGCGGACACCTTGTTCTCCATGGCATCGGAAAGCGCACGGAGCGAAAGGCCAGATGCCGCCCGGGCTCCTTTGAGTCTCTTGCCAATCATAACGTCCTCCCAGTGGGCGGTTTACACTTCACCCATATGATTGATATTTTGTAAACCACAACGCTTGAAAGCGTGGCTTTTTGCCCCTAACTTGTAGCAGGAAGCCGAAGTAAAGGCAAATTTGTAAACCGCCGCACCGGCCTAAGAGGCGCTGAACCGGCAAAAACGCGAGGCTTCAATGGGCATCTCTGAAGACTTCAAGACCTTTCTCGATAACATCAAGATCGATAATGCCGCGACGATTGCCTTGCGATACGGCGAAGTCACTGCTTCCCTTAACAAGGAGTTTCGCGACACAGAGTCAAAAACGGCCAACAGCCTTCAAGTTGGCTCCTATGGCCGTTGGACGGCGATCAAGGGCATTTCCGACTTGGACATGATCTACATCATGCCTGCCGGGAAGTGGGATAGCTACAAAGATGGGGGCCAGTATCGGCTTCTTCACGATGCCAAGGCTGCGATCAAGCGGCGATACCCTTCGACGACCGTCAAGGTGGATCGTTTGGTTGTTCGGGTGCTTTACAACGACTTCCACATCGAAGTGATGCCGGCCTTCAAGCTAGCTGATGGGAGCTACAAGTACCCTGACACCGCAAACGGTGGGTCGTGGAAGAATACCAAGCCGCAGGCTGAACTCGATGAAATGAGAGAAGCCAATGAGCGCAAGAACCGTAACCTTCGCCGCTTGTGCAAGATGGCGCGCGCCTGGAAGAACAAGCACGGCGTCGCCATGGGCGGCCTTCTGATCGACACTCTCGCCTACAACTTCCTAGAGTCGACCGACGAATACGATACCAAGAGCTTCCACTACTACGACTACATGTGCCGAGATTTCTTCGAATTCCTAGCTGATCAGCCCAAGCAATCCGAGTATGCAGCGCTTGGCAGTCGCCAACGCGTCCGCGTTAAGAAGCGGTTCGAGCGGAAGGCGAAGAAGGCATACGATTTATGTCTGAAAGCCATCGATGCGAGCGGAAAGAAGAACGAGCGCCAAAAATGGCGGGATGTGTTCGGGAACGCCTACCCAGCACCGGCAAAGAGCGCAGCGGGAGAGGCTGCCGCATTCGCGCATGTCTTCAAGAACACTGAGCAGTTTGTCGAAGACAGATTTCCGGTCGATATTCGATACCATCTTCGTATCAACTGCGAAGTGACGCAGGATGGATTCCGTCCGGGAATGCTTCGGGACCTATTGGAGCGGCATGGCGTTCTGCTGCCGAAAAAGAGCCTTCGATTCTTCATCGCGGATGCAACCGATCTTCCCGATGATACCGAGTTGTTTTGGAAGGTCTTGAACCGTGGCGAAGAAGCCGAGCGTCGAGACGTGATCCGGGGACAGATTGTGCGCGACGAAGGTCGCGGTGAGCGCCGAGAGACCACAAGCTTCCGCGGAGATCACCTCGTAGAATGCTACGCGGTCAGCCGAGGCGTGGTCGTTGCGCGTGACAACATCCACGTCCCGATTCGTGTGAGAGATGCCGAGGATGAAGACTATGCCGCCTGATTACGATATCGCGTTCGAGGATCAGGTCCGGGAATGCTTCGGACGGTTGGTCTATACCCACAAAACCCACGAACGTATGGCCGATCGCTCTGCCGATACACTTCGCAGGTACAAGATTGTGCAAATCACTCTGTCAGCACTGACGAGTGCAGGGGCGATCGGAGTCGTGGTGGGAGAAGAATTATGGGTCGAGGTCGCGACTGTCGGCATTTCATTTATGACGCTATTTGTGGCGGCCTATCTGAAGAACTTCGACCCCGGTGCTATCGCCCAAAAACATCGTGACGCAGCCGCGAAGCTCTGGAACGTCCGAGAATGCTACCTCTCACTGCTAACCGATCTGTCGAGACTGCCATATGAAGCCGCAGTTGAGCGTCGCGACGAACTACAGGCCATGCTTGCAGCCCTCTATGAAGGAGCCCCTCAGACTGACGGAAAAGCCTACAAGGAGGCCCAAAGACGGCTGAAGGAGATGGAAGACATGACCTTCACGGATGACGAGATAGACTGTTTTCTTCCGCTCTCGCTAAAGCGATCCGGCGGACGGCCTAAGCAGAAAGAAGTCAATCAGACTGAAGGCAAAAGGTAAATAATGACAAAGAATATCTGTATTTTTTCCGATGGGACCGGTCAAATGGGCGGGTCTAGGCCAGACCAACGCCTTTCGAACGTCTACAAGATGTATCGCGCCATGCGTCCCGGCCCAGACTCACCAATTAACCCAAAGGATCAAGTCGCCTTTTACGATCCTGGGCTGGGTACGGGCGAAAGCGGGGGGCTCTTTGGCCGCGTTAAACCTATCCTCGAAAGTGCAGTCGGCACCGGCATCGATCACAATATCATCGATTGCTATGAACAAATCATCGCCCATTATGAGCCGGGCGACCGCGTGCTGTTGTTCGGCTTCTCGCGCGGGGCTTACACGGTCAGGGCACTGGCGAATGTCATGAACCTTTGCGGTATCCCAACAGAAATGCCCGATGGCAAACCCGTTCCGCGCCACGGGCCCGGTTTACGTAAGATCGCCAAGGATGCAGTGAAGTTTGTCTATAACCACGGTGCCGGAAAGCCTCGAGGGCAGAACCCTTACTTCAAGCACCGCGAAGAGCTTGGTCGCAGGTTTCGCCAGAAGTATTCAAGTGCCCCGCAGGAGGGCGACGAAAACCAAGGCAACGTCCAGCCGAACTTCATCGGGGTTTTCGATACGGTGGCGTCGCTGCGGACAGCAGTCGTGCGCACTTTGGTCTGGGGCAGTACCTTTGCAATCGGTGCCGCCTTCGTCGCCGGTCTTGTGCTAGGGTGGTCATTGCTTCTGGTCATTCCTCTTGGCGTCCTGCTCGGCGCGCTTATTTGGCAGCTGGGCTCTCTATTACTCGATAATTTCAAGTATTTCTCTGATGATCCTGATCGCAAACTGAAGATTTGGCGCCCGACAGACTGGCCGCAGATTCTGAAGACAGGACATTTCGCCGCTTGGAACAAGCGCAACTACGACATGTGGCTGGATCCCGACGTTAACCACGCCCGCCACGCAATGGCGATCGACGAAGACCGCGCAGACTTCCCGCGAGTCGGATGGGCGTCCCAAAAAGCCGCGATTGAGACCAAAGATCGAGAACCGGCTTGGCTCAAGCAGATCTGGTTTCCGGGTTGTCACAGCGACATCGGTGGCAGCTACCCCGAGGCCGAATCCCGTCTCAGTGATATCGCCCTAGACTGGATGGTGGATGAGTTGAGGGAGTGTGTGCCTTCAATCAAAATCAACGAGAATTATCTCAACCGCGCTCCTGACCCCTTGGGCCTGCAGCATCGCGAGGACGCGATCGTGAGATTAGGACCAATCAGCATCCCATGGAAAAAAGGAACCCGAGAAGTTGGCGATGATTTCCCTCTCCACCCATCTGTACAAGAACGCATGCAGGCGGCCGCGGTCGCTCAATTCGGAGAGGTCAAGCCATATCGACCGCAACAGCTGAGCAAGCGATGCGATCTGAGGCGTTTCTATGAGACGTAACAGCGTCTTCGGGTCTTTTTCGAAACAACTTTCTCTGCGCAGAGATGTGCGAGTTCACTTGCATCGATACCTAACGACCACAGCGATTGTTTCATTTGCCAAGTTGCAGCGTAGCATCCTGAAATTGATGTCGATCTCAACCTTTGGCAGAATATGGATGGCTTAGTCACAAGAATCGTGAGATATGTTTCGCCGCAAAACCGAGACAAGAAAAAGGGGAACCGTGGTGCCACGGCTCCCCTTTGGGCTCAGATCGTCTCCCCCTCGCTCGCCGATTAGGCGACCAAGGAGAGCCCCACGCCCGCGTCCTGCGCCTGATCGCCGCTGTCGATGAACGGGATGATCGAGAAGGTCTGCCCGCCGCGCTGCTCTTCGTTCTGCACGGCGTTGACACGCAGATCGCCATCGGGCGTGTTGATCAGCAGCGACAGGTAGTCATTGCCCGTGCGGCTGCTTTTCGCCATCCAGGCCGAGCCGACGCGGATCGGTGTGCCCCGGGGCGAGCTGACCTCGATCCGGTAATCGGGGTGGGTCTCCTCGGATTTATAGCTGTTCTCGATCAGCATGAACTCCAGATCGAACATCATGTTGGCGATGTAGCCGGTGAAGGCGTTGTCGGCGTCCATAGCGGTCAGCTCGCCCGAGATCGAGCCGGATTTCATCAGGCCGTTCGAGACCAGCGGGATAATCTCGAATTCGCCGCTCTGGGCCGTGCGCGCTTCCTTCGTCTGCACCGCGTTGACCCGGAACGGGCCCAAGCCAACATCGATCTGCATCGAGATGTAGGGGTTGCCGCTGGTATTGCCGATCTCGTTCCAGGCCGTGCCGATGCGCACCTTGCGGCCTGTTTTGTTGACTGCCGTTACGTCAAAATCCGGGCTGCGTTCGGACATCTTGGCCCGCGCCTCCAACTGGATGGCGATGTCAAAGCGCGCCCCGTGGATCATGCCGGTGTACTCGGCGGCTGCGGTCTCGACATTGCGGGTGAGGGTTCCTGCGAACATGGGATGGTTCCTTTTGGATTGGCCGGTGTCTGACGTCCTTGCCAGCGCATCCGGGATTGCTTTCTCGACCCCTTGAGGGATCACAAATCAGAAAGCCTGCTTTCCTTTTTGCCCTGCCCTCGGGTCAGCGCTGCCGTCCCAATGGGGATGCCCCCGCGCCTCCGGGTGCTACGCCCCTCCCCTGCCCGTCTGGTCTTGATTGGCTGCCCGGATTTTCCGCGCCGTCCTCCGATCGCGCGATGAAGAACTCCGCCTCTTTTCCGTTCAACCGGTGCCCGCCCTGGTCGGTCAGGCCGATGCAGCTACCATTCGGCACATAGGTGATCAGGTACTGACCGAGCCTGTCCTTGTGGACAATGTAGCCGGTATTGGCCCAATGCACGGTCTGCCCGGCATCGACGGCGGCCTTGATTTCATCGAGAGTCATGCGAACCTCCTTACGAAGAATGGTGGGTAAACGACGCAAGAAGCCCGATCTTCCAACCGGGCTTCTGTGCGGCATTCATTTGGCGAAGAGCCGGGAGCTGTCAGGCGGTTTGCGTGGCTGGCCTTGCGCGCGCTGCCATCCAATCCTTCAGGCCAAGGACCGTTCTGCCGGCGGCGACTTCGGAGGCCCAGGCGGCCCTTGGGTCGCCGCAGGGCTCATCGCCGGGATGCCGGTCGATATGGCCATTGGCCATCCATGGCTCGGGCTGGATCCGTCGCAGCCAGTCCGCCATGCTCGGGATACGGCCCTGGCAGTCTTCACGGATATGCTGCTCGCCGATCCAGCGCACGGGTATGTCCCGACCTGCGCTATTGGTCAGGGTCAGGCCAAAGACACGTTCGGCCTCGAACAGGCCTTGGGCATGGTGACGCAAGGCGCGGTGCGTGAAGAGCGCGAGGTGCTCTTTCGAGGCGTCAAACCAATCGTGCACAGCCTGATAGTCAGACTGCACCCCGCCGAATTTCCGGGCAGAGCTTTCAGCATGATGAAGCGGATGTGCCATCTCACAGTCCCTCGTCATAGCTGTGCGAGCATTCAACGTAGCGGTCCGCATGATCGAGCGTGATGCTGTCGTCGCGCAAGTCCCAGGTCAGCGTGCCATAGCCGCCTTCGTTGTTCTCGAACCCAGGATGATGGTGATAGGCGAGCGACCAGGCGAAATCGCCCACCTCAGTGGCAAGCGGTTCCGGCAGTTTGACCTCCGCAGGCTGCACGGTCACATCCTCAACATTGCCGGAGTCGCCATAGCCTTCGTATTCGGCAGTGACCTCGCTGATGCCGAGCGCGCGCAATTGCGCGACCAGCTCCGCTCGGGTCGCCTTCAGGGTGATTTCGCGCTCCGCGCGCCATTGAGTTGCCATTGCGGCATAGTCGATCTGGGGATTGGTCATGGGTCTGTCCTCTTGTCAGAAGTTGGGGGGCCAGGCGTCGCATTGGTCAGCGCGCGCCCGGAAAGCGCAGACCGGTGAAACCCCGATCCGCGATGCCCGACTCAAAGCCCGCTTTGACTTTTCAGGCGGCTTGTTCTGCCGTCATGGCTGCTCGCTGCCCCACGATCCGGGCCAGAATGCTTTCCGTGTCGATCCCGTCCCCATGCGGTAGGAACACCCGTAGCTGGAAAGCGATAATCTCGGTGAAGCAGCCAAGCGCCTTGAGGCCGTCGATCATGCCCCGATCCGCACCAGAGAGCTCGAGGCGCATCTCGCCTGCGACCCGGCGACGGGTCAGGGTCAGACCCCGGCCCAGATCCACAGGGGCGGTGGTGCCGAGGGCGGCGGTCAACATCTCCTGCGGCGTTTGCGGATTGGAGACGAGGAAGCGGGCGCGCAGCGCGGCCGCCCCTTCCTCGCTCAGCGTACGCCCGATCATCGCGGTCGCCCCGTCGGGCGTGACGCGGTAGATGCGCTCATTGGTGGTCGGAATGTCCTTCCAGATCGGCAGCAGCAGCCCAGTCAACAGGTAGAGCTTGGTCGTGGTGGTTTTTGGCAGGGACGCAGCCTCGGCATCCCAAAGCCGTGCGAACTCGGGCCTGTCGATCTCTTCCCAGGCCGAGGACTCGAACCGCGCCTCTTCGAGATAGCTCGACCCGTTTGGCCGCACCACCTTGCGCATCAGCGTGACTATGTCCTCGTCATACATCTGCATGGGCCGCGCCGAGATGAGCGCCGCGCGACCCGAGGCGCGATTGACCATCGGCAGCTTGTCGGGGTTGCGCGACAGGGCGTCATCCGCCGACAGCACGTGGACCGGGTCCGTCACCTCAAGTCCGATGATCCGCGTCACGGCGCCAGATTTCGGGCAGGTCCAGAGATCTTCCGTGGAGACCTGTTCTATCTTGTCGCCGCGTAGGGTTTCCACGCCGAGATCGAGCGTGCCCGCCGCCCGCGCCCGTTCAGTCTGATCGGCAATCCGCCTCATGAACTCGGCAAAGAGCGCGTTCTGCATGTGGATGGGAAGCGCCAGCACCCGGTTCAGAAACCGCTGGATCGGGGGAAGCTCCTCAAGGAGCACCCCGTCCTTGTCGATCAGCCGCAGGGCTGTCCAATCGGTGAAGCTCTCGTAGCGCATCGCCTCGGCGCGCCCGGCGGCAAGATCGGCAAAATACCCACGCAGCGCCGCCCGTGCGATCGGGCTTTCGAGATTGTCCTCCTCGCGGAACATGCCTTGCGAGCCGGTCTCGCGCTGACCCTTGGTCAAGGCCCCCAGCTGGTCGAGGCGTTTGGCTATAGTCGACGTGAAACGCTTCTCGCCATGCACATCGGAGGTGCAAACGCGAAAGAAGGGCGCGCTGACCTGAGCCGAGCGATGCGTGCGGCCCAGCCCCTGGATGGCCGCATCGGCGCGCCAGCCGGGCTCCAGCAGGTAGTGCCGCCGCCGTTTCTGGTTCTTCGCCGTCTGCGCCGCGTGATAAGACCGGCCCGTGCCACCAGCATCCGAGAAGATCAGGACATCCTTCTCGCCGTCCATGAAGGCCTGAGTCTCGGAGGAATTGCTGCTGGCGGCGCGCTTCTCGATGAAGAGATGGCCGTCCTCAGCCTTGAGCGGCCGGACGGAGCGCCCCGTGACCTCGGCAACAGCCTCGTCGCCGAGCGCCCAGAGGATCTGGTCCAGCGCCGAGGGGATCGGCGCCAGCGTCATCAACTCCATCATGGCCGCGTCGCGCAGGGCGAGCGCCTCGCGCGAGACGACCAGCGCGCCTGTCTCATCGCGGAGCGGTTCGGCCACCATGTTGCCGTCGATCTCGACCAGCTTTTGCGCATGAATCGGGAAGGCCTGTTCGAGGTAGCCCAGCACGTAGTCACGCGGCGTCAAGGCACCCTCGACGAGCTCGTCTTCCAGGTCCATCGTCTCAAGCCGACGTTTCAGCAGGCTCTCACCCGTCGAGACCACCTGGATGACGCAAGCCTTGCCCGCCGCCAAATCGTCCTCGATGGCGCGGATGACCGTCGGGGCTTTCATGCCCATCAGGAGATGGTTGAAGAAACGCTGCTTCGTGCTCTCGAAGCGGGACTTGGCCGAGGCGCGTGCGGCCGAGGCATTGGTCTCGCCCGAGGCATCGTTGACGCCAGTCGCGGTTAGTGCAGCCTCGAGATTGTGGTGGATCGTGCGGAAGGCACCCGCATAGGCGTCGTAGATCTCGATCTGGGCCGGGGTGAGCGCGTGTTCGAGCACGTCATACTCCACGCCGTCGAAGCTGAGGGCGCGGGCCGTGTAGAGGCCGAGCGTCTTGAGATCACGGGCGACCACCTCCATGCCAGCGACACCGCCTGCCTCCATCGCCGAAACGAAACTCTCGCGGCTTGGGAAGGGGTATTCGGGGCCTTGTCCCCAGAGACCGAGACGCGCGGCATAGGCCAGGTTGTGCACGCTCGTGGCGCCCGTGGCCGAGATGTAGAAGACGCGGGCGCGCGGTGCTGCCAGTTGCAGCCGCAGGCCAGCAAGGCCCTGCTGCGAGGGTTTGACCCCCCTGCCCTGCTCGGACCCCGCCGCGTTCTGCATGGCATGGGCCTCATCAAAGGCCAGCATGCCGTCGAAGTCTTCGCCCATCCAGTCGAGGATCTGGCTCAGCCGCGTGGTGCCGCATTTGCCTGCCGAGCGCAGCGTGGCGTAGGTCACGAAGAGGATACCGTCACCCATTGGGATGGGCTGGTCCGGTTTCCATTTGGAGAGCGGTTGGATGTCGGCGGGCGAGCCGCCGAGATCGGTCCAGTCGCGTATCGCGTCCTCGATGAGCGTCGCGGATTTGGAGACCCAGATCGCCTTCCTGCGGCCGGCCAGCCAGTTCACCAGGATGAGCCCGGCGCATTCGCGCCCCTTGCCGCAGCCGGTGCCGTCGCCGAGGAAATACCCGAGGCGATAGGCACGTGCCTCCGGGTATGCATCGGCGCGCGTCAGCTTGGTCTGGTCGTCATCGATGGTGAACCGTCCTGGCAGGTCGCGCCCATGGGCATCATGCGCCATGATGATGGTCTCGAGCTGCGCCTCGGAGAGATGTCCCTCCTCGATCAGCTTGCCGGGCAAGAGCAAGCCATCGCTGTCCGTGTTTGAGGGCATCGGCGGAGCAACGGAGGCCATGGCAATGCTCTCGACCAGCGGCGTGGGATGTTCCTGCGCGCCCGCGATCTCGATTCGCTGAGGACGGTAGCGCGCATAGATGTCCGAGACGGGCGTGTTGTCGCGCGGGGCCTCAAAGCTTGTGAAGCTGAGCGGACGGACTGCATTGGCCCGTGGTTTGGAGGCGGCGACAGGCGCAGCGGCGGTCTTGCGCGGGGCAGAGGATGCAACGGTCGGTCGAGCATGAGGGATCGCTTCAACCCGTTGGGCGGGGCGCATCTCGGTCCGGGTTGCGGCCACGGCATCGACATATGCCAAGGCTTCATCCAGATCCCGCACAGGGACGCGGATCATCTCGCCGTCCTCCTGCACCTTGTCGAAGACCATCAGCTGGGTTTCCACAGTTGTGCCGAGCTTGCGATAGAGCTGCCCCGGCATCGTGAGGGCCAAGCGCGGCGTCAGGAGACCGCAGGCGCGGGACCAATGCGCGGCATCGCGTTCGGGCGTGAATCCCGGCGGCATGATCGCCACAAGCCGCCCGCAGGGTGCCAGGCGCTTTGCAGCCGCGATGAGATGCTTGGCGGCGATGTGCTTGTCACGCGACCGATCGACCGAGGAGGCGAAGGGCGGATTCATCACCACGACGTCGGGTAGAACCGGCGTCTGCAGCAGATCATCGATATGCTCGCCGTCATGGCCTGTGACCTCGCCGCCAAAGACGGCCCGCAGGAGGCGCTGACGAAATGGATCGATCTCATTGAGCAAAAGCGTGGCACCAGCCCGGGCGGCGAAAGCGGCCAGGGCACCAGTGCCAGCCGAGGGCTCCAGCACGGTCTCGCCCTTGCGGATCGCAGCCGCCTGCACCGCAAGTGCGGCAAAAGGCAGCGGCGTGGAAAACTGCTGCAGCCGGATCTGCTGCTCCGACCGGCGCGTTTCCGTCAGAAGCCGCGAGGCGAGCAGCTTTGCAACGGCGATGTCGCCTGCCGCGCCGCCCCCACGTAGCAGCATCTGGATGGCCGCGGCCTGCATCAGGTCATAGGCCATGCGCCAGTCCCAGGCACCCCCGGCATCGCTGCCATGGAACGTCTCGCGCATGATACGGGCGAGCGCTGAACTGCGCAGGGGTTGATGGGCGACCTCCGTGCCGATCTGCGCGAGGGCAGAGGCGAGGTCAGGGTGGGAGATTGAGAGAGCCGGATTTGCCGGTTTGGGCTTGGACATGGGAAATTTCCTTTGGATCAGGGTCTGAGTTCCAAAGGACAAAAAGCCCGCTTTTGCTTTTCAGGGTGACGGGGTCAGACCGCGCTGACCTCCAAGGCTCGGTCAGGACTTGGGTTCGACCTGCCGCTTCGCATCAATCAATGCCTGGGCGGCCTGCATCACCTGAACCTGAGATATTCCCGAGCGTGCATCCTGCAGCGCGGCCTGTACCTGAGCGCAAAACCACGCGTCATACGAATTGACATCAGCCGCCACGGAAATGCTCCTCGAGACCAAGGTGCGGCTGTTCCTTACCCGTTGGGTCCATTGCGCTTTCTCCGACTTTACTATGGGTCGATGCTACATCACCCACAGTGGTGCCGTAAACGGCAAGGCCGTAAGGTTCACAGCTAACCGGTCCACTTACCGACCGGGCGCCGCTTCGAAAGACGTCTCGAACCGCTTGTCCGCCGCCGCAGCTTCTTTCAAGAGAGCATCGAAATCGTCAGGTGGATTTCCATCTTCCAGCATCCCTTTGAACGTCGCATAGGCATCCGTCTTGCTGCCGTAGGCGCGCAGGGTCTTGTCGTCGTTCACCCAGGCCACCACGATGACCTTCGCATCGCTGTTGAACCGGTAGAACAGCCGATACTGCTGGAAGAATTTCGCCCGGAACCAGTGTTTGCGGTGATCGCCGAGCGTACCGCCTTGCCGGAAGGCGGCGGCACCCGGATCTGCCGGTATGGCCTCGGTGACCAGCTTGAAGATGGCGGCCAGCCGTTTCGTCGGGTTTTTCTTGCGCCAAGTCTTAGGATCGCGTGCCTTACGCGCTTCAACTTCCTCGATCAGCCCTTCGAGCTGGTCCAGAAAGAGCGGATGCGCATAAATCGACCATCCATTTACGACAAGGGGCGCTTGGGCGGGCACGCTATCGCCGCTCATTCATCCTCGGGCGATAGCGGCGCATCGAGATCGACGTCAACGTCTCCGACCAGTGCTGCAAGACGGCCATGCAAAGCCCCATCGAACGCCCGAATGCGATCCGGATGCGCCTTGATATCGGCCTCGACAAAATCGAGAAAGGCGCCGAGCGCGGGATCATCCTCGTCGCTGCGCACGGGCTCGATATAGACCCTGCCACTCGGCTCGGTACAGTAACGAATCTGGTCGCCCTTGCCCAGCTCGAGCTGTTTGCGCACACCCGCCGGCACGGTCGTCTGATACCGGTCCGTGAGCTTCGAGACATCTTGTGCGAGCGCTGTCATGGCAGTCTCCTGAAAGAAAAGGGTCTTTGCTACCCGCGATAGGTAATGCATTTGCATTGTCTTGTCAAGACAAGCCGCAGGATCTGCTGTCGCCGACCGGCCAATCAAACGGTTTTCCGGAGTCGGGCTGGAAAACTGAAAAACCCGCCGCAATGCGACGGGCTTTTGCTTTCTTTGTGCAATGAGGGGAGGCATAGTGCCCGCAGTCTCAAAGCTCACGCCCTATATGGCACCGAAAGTCTTTACTGTCAATGTATCCACCGTTCACGGCTGATGAAGAACACCACCTTCCGAACGTCCTATCCGCACCTAGGTTTGCGACCTATCTGCGCGAAACCGGCAATGATAGGACGCGAGCTCTCCGCCTATACCACTGGAATCTACAAGTATCAGCCGCGTTCATGGTTCCACTCCATGTTTTGGAAGTTGCGCTGCGAAACGCGATCGTGGAAGCAATCGAAGCTGTCCATGGAGGAACATGGCCTTGGACACAAGGCTTCATCCGTTCGTTACCGAACCCGCGCGGTCCGGCATACAGCCCCAAACGAGACCTCGAAGGTTGCGCAGCACAGCAACCCACTGCCGGAAAGGTCGTCGCCGAACTGAAGTTCGTGTTTTGGGAGAAGATGCTGACAAACAGGCACCAAGGCAGACTGTGGGACGATCATTTCTACGCAGTGTTTCCGGACGCGCCTCGTGGTGTCGCTGCCAGCCAGCGCCGATCAGAATTAAGGTCTGACATTGAAGCCGTGAGGAGGCTCCGCAACAGAATCGCACACCATGAGCCTGTTTTTCCGCGCGCCCTTCAGGATGATTTTGATCGGATCATCCGCTGCATAAGATGGCGCAACGAAACGACCAGCAACTGGGTGCTGGAAATCGAGACGGTGCGCGCACTACTCGCAGTGCGCCCCTAAGCGTCCCGCCCCGCTAGGAATTCCGCCAGGACAGGACTGGCCGCGCCCTTTGCGGAGCTGAGCAACTCCGAGCCCGCAAGCGAGGCCTTCGACAGGCGTACGAGCCCACCGGTTTCCTCGATGCGGTAGCAGCGGCGTTTTTGCCGCCCCCGCCTGTAGTGCGTCGCAGTGACGATCTGGCAGGTGCTGCCATCGGTGAGCGTCACAGGGGTGGCGAGCTTGATCTTGTCGCCTTCCTCGTAGTCCGGGATCGCAGCCCAATCCCGGCAGCGCTGACGCCAGTCCTTGGCGTAGCTGTCCGGGTCTTTCAGGTCGGAGAGGAGCTCGATCAGCCCAAGCGGAGCACGAGACTCGTTCGGGCCAGCACTTTCCTCCATGTCCTTGTAGCCCCAGCAGCCGTCATCGTATCGGGTGAGGAAGACAGCCCCGAAAGTGACGGAGCCATCCGCATCGGTCACATAGGTCGCGTCTTCGACTGGGGTGCCGTCAATATTGGTGACCCTTGCCGCCGCATACCAGGTGGAGTCAACCTTGCAGGCTTTCACCAGTTCGGTCTTGCGCGTGTCGCCCTCGAAGGTGCAAAGCCGCGTGATTTCCGCTTTCTCATCCGCATAGGTCTGGACGCGGCGGTCCGTGTAAAACAGCCAACCCATCACGCCACCCTTCGGTCATCGAGTTCCATCAGCGCATCGAGGGGCACGCGATAAGGCTGCATCGCGTCGAAATCCTCGCAATTGCCGCAGTTCTGCACAATTGCGAAGGTATCGCAGGCATCCTTGAGGATGACCCGGAAGGTACCGCCAAGACCCGAGGGCACCTCGTAGGTTCCGCCGATGAGATAATCCGAGGCCCGGCGCACGAAGACGCGGATGCTGTGGCCATCGGTGGCGAGCCGGATCGCCCCCTGCCCCCGGTCGATGAGCACCTGCAAATCGTCGAGGATGTCGGTGTAGAACTGGCCGGTCAGATCACGAAACGCCATGCGGCGCTGCGCCATCCAGTCTGTATCCCGAAACGGGTTCATGCCATCGGCGAAGGCAAAGGAGGGATCGGCCTGCTCGGTCGTGACGATGCGGGTGGTCGTGCCGTCGATGCCGTTTGAGCGCAGATGCACACCATTGCCGACGATGAGGATCAGGGCGGGCCTGTCCACGGGCCCGTTCCAGTTGGGCAGGAAGGTTTTGCAGGCGCGCGCATGCGCGATCTGCGCCGCAACAGCGGACGCAGAGAACTTGAGAATAGCCATGGGGATGTCTTTCGGTTGAGTGTGGGAAGGGCGACCCGCGCGGGGAATGCCTCACGCGGGTCGCGTGATGGCTCAGGCCGCTTGCGCGACCTCGCTGTCAGGCTCCGGGGTTTCCGCAGTGGGCTCCGCCTCATCAAAGGCGACACCGGCGGTCTGCATCATGGGCGGGCACCAGGCCGCCACGGCAGCGCGCTGTGCATCCGTCAGCGTGGCAAAGGGCTCGGCGAAGAGCTTGTCGCAGAAGGTGACGATCTCCTTCTTGCTCGACGAGGCCAGCGTCACAGCCTCTTGGGCGAGACCCAGATCCTCGCCGAGGATCTTCAGGAGCCAGACCTTCTTGAAGCGGTTGAAGAGTGCCGCATTCGGCGTCCAATGCGCGCGAACGTCAGGCATGATCTCGATCTCCAGGTCATGCATAAGGCTGTCGCGCGATAGGTCCCGCGCGAAGCAGGACTGCGTGGTGCTGGCGGTCGCATAGGCGACGAGCTTGGCTTTCTCGTCTGCCTTCAGCGCGCGAAACGCCGCGAACTGATCGGCCGGAGACCGGGCGTCATCGAGCCACGAGAGATCAAGCGCATCATGCGCCGCCGCCACCTGCTCGAGCGAGGTCTCGTCGATCTCATCCATCTTGGCATGGTTGCGGTATTCCTTGCGGGCATCGATCTTGATCGCCTGCGTAACACTCATGCCGCTGGCCAGAACGTCGCTCACCAGCTTGAAGAGCGTCAGATCGAGCGTAGCCTCTGGATGCAGCGCCATCGCGGCCCCAAGCGCCATGGCGCGCTCGGTCTTGAGGTCCTCAGCCAGCGAGGCCGGGTAGGTGATTTCGCCGGCGTCCGGGGCCTCCTCTCCCGTTGGGTTGCTTGAAGAGCCACGCGCGCCCTCCTCTTTCGCGGTGTCCTCCGGGCGTACAAGGCCCACATGAAGCGTAACCTGGCCACTCGACCACGAGGCGATAACCCCGGCCCGCGCCAAATCCTCGGCGCTGTAGGCCTCCTGCAGATCGCGCGCTTCCTCTTCCAAGGCATCGACGCGGTCGTAAAGCGCATTGTAGGCACCGTCCTCGAGTCCCTCATCCTCCATCTCGAGCTGGAGTTGCTCGAGCTCGGCGGTGATCTGGTCGATGCGCTTCTGGGCGGCTTCATCCGGCTCAATCGGACCGGGATAAACACGGCCGTAGTCGGCCATGGTCGCGTAATTATAGCGCACCATCGCATCGGCCCAGGCGAAGCCAAGTTTTGCTCGGGCCTCTTCAGCGGCAGCACCGAGCTTGTCGAGCAGGATGGTCTCGACCAGCGCGGCATCTTCCAGCACCGAATGCTCGTCCAGAAGATCAGCCGCGATGGTGCCGCCGCGGGCCTCGTAGTCCTCGCGCACGAAGGCACCGATATCGTCGCTAACCTGCACCCCGCGGGATTTGAGGGCCTGACGGACGGTGTAGGCCTGCAGGTAGCTGTCTTCCTTGGTGAGCGCCTCGAAGACCCCGCGCTGCACCTCCTGGCTTGGGTGCTCGGCGAAAGCCTTCATCGTGTCGAGCGTGATCGTCTTGGCACGGGCCGCCGAGCGAATGTCGGGATGGATCAGGCCATATCGCAACCGGCCTTTCACGGCGGCCACCGTGGTGCCGAAGGTCTTTGCGATCGTCTCGGGCGTCTGGCCGTCGACTTCCATCATCCGCGCAAAGGCCTCGAACTCGTCGATTGCGTTCATCGGCGCCTGGGTGATGTTCTCGGCGAGCGACAGCGCCGTGGTGACGTCGCAATCCTCGGGTACCAGGCGACACTCAATCTTGGTCTTCGCGGTGAACCCCTTTTCGGCCTTGTCCGCGACCAGTTCTTTCAGCGCGGCGTGACGGCGCCCACCGGCCAGCACGGCGTACTTGCCGTCGAGTTTCTGGACCAGGAGGGGCTGGAGCAGGCCCAGAACGGCGATGCTGGCTTTCAGATGGGCGATGTTCTCAGTGGCATAGGTTTCCGGGGAGTTGCTGCGCACATTGGCGGGATGCGGGACCAGATCACCGATCGCGACGGTGAGAGAGGCAAAGCTTGTGGTCATGGGATATCCTTCCAGGTGGGTGAGGTGTGGCCCGCGCACTCACGCGCGTGACCAATCCCCGGCTTCAGGGATCACCACGACAAAAGGCCCACTCTCCCTTTGAGGGGTCAGTGGGCCTTCATCGCCTGGGGTGTCAGGAGGGGGTGTCCCCTGCCCTACCAGTCGCGCGCCAACATGATGGTCAGCACGCGCATGGTGGTGGCAGGATTGTCCGGGACCTCGGCCCCATAGCGGAAATCCGAATCCGCCTCATAGAGATCGATTTTCCAAAACACGGTCTCGCCCCGGATCTCGACCGCCCCGAAATCGTGCCAGCCTTCCGGGTCATTTTCGGGCTCGAATGTGGCAAACTCACCGGTTGCCTTCACCGCCTCAGCCATGAAGCCGTCACCGGCCTCCATAAGCGAGCGGGTGACATGCATGCGGCCCTGGATGGGCTGCGCGGGCAGGATCCCGAGACAGGCGAACTTGCGAAACGCGTCGTTCTGCGCCGCAATCACACTCGGATCCGGGCGGTCTGGCTGGGGTTGAACGGTCATGGACATGGCGATCTCCTTTGAGAAGTTGAAACACCCTTCCCAAAGCCTGCTTTCTCTTTTCCGCTTGGCGGATGAATCGAGGCCGAAGGTGCCTTACCCGAACAGCCCTCTGGCTCTATAATTCGGGTTGGGGATGGTTTCGATCCAGCCGCCCAGTTCTATGATGCTCTCAAGTGCTGCCGAGAGCGGATAAGCGCCCTCAGACGTGCTCCACCAATAGGCACCGCGCTTGAAGACGATGATCTTGCGGCGGCCGTCGTTAAAGCAGGCTACCCGCAGCGTCCTAGGTTCCTTGCGTGACATGGACGTCTCCGTTCTCCGTGTGGTCAGGCGGCCTCGGCGCTGCGCCCTGCCCTGCCCGTCTCCGATCTGGCGATCAGATAGTCGCAGGCCCGCTGCGCGTCCGCGGCGTGCCGGAAGATCGCACCCTTGTCCGACCGAAGAACGCGCAACCAGTTGTGGAGGTAGGCGGCATTTATCTCGAGCGTATGCGCCGTGAAGCCGAGCGTCTGACCCAGGAACACCGAGGTCAATTCCGCGACGATCTCCTCGCGCGCATAGGACGTGTTGCCAAACTTCGAGAACCCGAAATCACGGTTCAGTCGATGGGGGGCTTTCGTGGCATGCGCCAGCTCATGCGCCCAGACCCCGTAGAAATTGCGCGGGTCCTGAAACCGCGTGATGGACGGCATGTAGACCTTGTCCACGGGCGGCAGGTAGTACGCTTCCGTTCCTGTGAAGACGGTTGTGATGTCGATGGTATCGAAAAACGCCTGCATGTGCGGGATGGGCTCGGACGGCGGATGCTCGTGCGCTGGCTCCGGGTCGGGGAAGAAGCTGTCGGGCAAACCCTCGATCTGGCAGGCATTGAACACACGGTAGGATTTCTGGAAGCGGAAGATGCGGGCTTCCTCGGAGCGATCATCGCCATCGCTGCGGTCGTCCTCGCCGCCCGCGTCTTTCCGGCTTTGGCCGTAATATACGACTACAGAGGATTTCTCTCCCTTGCGAACCTTTGCGTCCAACGCGTTGGCCTGCGGCAACGTCATCCAGAAGGGAGAGCTGTGGCCCGCCATCACGGTGCGCATGGTCAGCAGGAAATTGTTCACGCCCTGGTAGGGCTCACCCCCCACGCGCAGAGGACGCGAGCTGCCACCTGCCGTCCAGGGTTTGCGCCACGGCAAAACGCCGCGCTCGATGATGCGGATGATTTCGTTCGTGATGACCTCGGAGGCATCAAATTTGGGCGTGCGGGATCGGGCCATGTCTGGCCTCCTTTCGTGTGTGGGTGAGAAGTTTGGGGATCAGATTGACCGACGGGGTCGCGGATCATTGAGAATCCTCGCACCGAGCTTTTCGACCATGTCGATGTAGGTACTCAGCGAGACAGACTTGCCGGCACCCGAATGGCCAGGGTCGACCGATCCGTCACGCGTCACGCGCGGCAGGTTCGCGAAGGCGATGACATCCGTGTCGTGTCGGATATCGATGAACGGGGTTCCTCGTGCGACCGCAAGTGCGGCCAAGGGAAAGCGCTCGATCGGCGCGAAGGTCGATACGGTGGTCCAACCGAGATGGAGGAATGTCCCACCCTCCCCGCAGATCACATGCGCGTTTGGCAATGACGCCGCCTGCCTGAGATAGCCGAGATCGCGGAGAACGGCTTTCCGCTCGAGCCGCCGGGCCAGCTCCGTCTCGCCGGTTCGGCGCAGTTCTCTAAGCCGCCACCAGGAGGCAGCGGTTGCGCGCAACACGCGCAAGACACCTGTTTGCATGGGAATGCCCTTAATCAGGAACGGCAGACCGGAACCCGGCCCGGACCCATCTGAGGGACCCCAAAGGCCCTCATCCGTCAGTCACAAAACCCGAAGAACACTTTTTCTTTTTCCGGCCCCTTTGGGCACGCAACAAAACCGAAAAGCCAGGCGCATCTGCCGAAGCCATTGATTTCATGTAGCAATTCTAGATCGGCAACCAAGATCGGCAACGCATATCGGCAAAACCTTGCTTGAAAGTACGAAATGTGTTTATTTTTCAATTACTTTGCAAACATGGAAGATCGGCAAAATGCTGGAAACACCCGCCAGGATCGAACCCTGCTTCTTCGAGGAGCATATTCCTACAGAACTGGCAGACCTTTCGGTCGACATCCAGAGGGAAGCCACCGGGCTGGGACAAGGGTTGCATCCTGACAGCGCAGCCGAACTTGCCGATCTCGTCCGTGTGATGAACTGCTACTACTCCAACCTGATCGAAGGGCACAACACGCGCCCCCGCGACATCGAAAGGGCGCTGGCTGGTGCCGAGCTTGAGGAAGAAACCCGCCCTCTCGCCCTCGAGGCCCGGGCGCACGTCATCGTTCAACGGGCCATCGATGAGATGCATCGCATAGGCACCCTGCCCCGCCCCACATCTGTCGAATTCCTGACCTGGGTCCATAAGAGCTTTTACGACGAGATGCCTGATGAGTTTCGGGTCATCGAACATCTCGACGGAACACAAGAGCCCATCGTTCCGGGACGCATGCGCCAAGATGACGATCGGGAAGTTGCGGTCGGGCGCCACCTACCTCCTTCATCGTCGCGCGTCGCGGCATTCATGGACCACTTCGACAAACGGTTTCAGATTGCGTCACGGTCTTCGAGTGGGCGGATCATCGCGATCGCCTCTGCACATCACCGGCTGAACTACATCCACCCTTTCCCGGATGGTAACGGCCGTGTCAGCAGACTGATGTCTCATGCCATGGCCCTCACAGCGGAGATTGGTGGCCAAGGACTCTGGTCCGTATCACGTGGGCTGGCCCGCGGGCTAGCCGATCGGGGCGAGTACAAACGGATGATGGATCTGGCCGACAGCCCACCCCGCGGAGACCGCGACGGACGGGAGAACCTGTCAGAAGCGGCACTGAAGACGTTTAATGAATGGTTCCTAAAGGTGACGCTCGACCAGATCACTTTCTCAGCAAGATTGTTCGATCTCGGCGGATTGGACCAACGGTATCGTCGCCTCGTTGCAGATACCATCGATGACAAGCGAGCGCCGGAACTGATTTCGGCGGTTCTTCGGCATGGCGCACTGGAACGAGGCGACGCTCAGATTGTGCTCAAGACATCCGAGCGTACTGCTCGCAACACGCTGAGTAAACTGACCGCCGCCGGATACCTGACTTCTGCCTCGCCTAAGACGCCAGTTCGGTTGGCGTTTCCGTTGGATCATCGAGAGCGACTCTTTCCAAACCTCTTTGGAGATGGTGACCTCCCACAATAACGCTAGGGATTTAGGGTGTAATGCCTCGCCGCCCATTTCTTCCATGGGCGGCGAGATTTCCATCAAGGTTCGCTCGTGCGTTACTTGTCCACCGCAGTGGACATCTGCTGGTCTGAGATAAACTGAAGAACCACCACGCGCCGCCAGGTGCGTTTGGACAGTTGTGGTTCTCATAAGCGCTGCTTCCCGTTCGAAGTCCACCGCGGTGGACATTAGACAGTTCGCTTATTGGTTTCGGACAGTCGCTTGATCAAAGCTAATGGATCAAATTGGTTTTGCCTTTGACCCAGAGTGATACTGTGAAAATACGCCCCAAAATCCCTGATGCGTTTTCCAAGTTGTAGCATGATAAAGATCGCGCATGACGCTTTCTGAGCTCCTACAGCATTCTTGGCTTTCTCGAAAGTTTCTGGGTGAATGCCCATCATGGGTGCAAGTGTTCGAGCATGGTTTTCAATGTCCAACCAGTTTCTAAGTCTCTCTGTGGAGAACGATGTCGCCTGATCGCAGACTGAGGTCAGCAAGTCTGGTTTCAGGGCCTCATCGCCTATGTTGCTATCTAAATCTTTTTTTTCTTCTTCAGACTTAGATTGATGCCGGACAGTTTGTCCGTCATTGGCGGGCAATTCCATAGTTTCAGGCGGTTCATCCGGGGTAGACAAACTCTGGCATTCTGCATCTGTATTGGCGAGCAGAGCGTGGTATTCGGGGAGGCTCAGCTTCCTGCGTAGAGCTTTCCGTGCGTGGTTGATGAATGCGTTGCTAGGATCGTGCTCTTCCAAATGGGCGAGCTTTGTAAGGATCTGTTTGCGGACAAATATCCGATCTCGCCGGTTATTCTCCATCTCTTGCGCGATGGCTATAAGCTCGCTCGCACGTTGGAGCAGGGGGGTGAGAGACAATCCATAACTGATGCACTCCCCGCCGGATGAGCGAATGCGGTAGCGCTTTCGGTTCGAGCTGTCATTGCGCTTGATCAATCCGAGTTCAACGAAGCGGTTGATGTGCCTCCGGAGTGTCCGTTCGTCGATTCCGCCAACGCGCTGGCAAAGTGAATTGTTAGACGCAAAAACCGTTTCGCCATGGCCAGGTTTCAGAAAACTGAGCATTGCTTGAAGTGTCTGTATGTGGCCAGGACGTAGACCAAACACGCTGCGTGCATCTCTCAGGGCTCTGAAGATGGTCCAGACGTCGGTTTCAGATGGGGGAAATGAGCCGCGGGTTGCATCAGCACCTGCGGCTTCGATCGAGAGTTTTGTAAATGCCATGGCTTGTTCACGACGACCGTTCGGCCCACAACTTCCCCGTCTCTTTCCTCGAATTTTCGCGGAAAAAGGCAAAAAATATCAGTCCACCGAATCGGTGACTCTTGACCGGTATGCTGGAGGTTGCTACATCAAAGATGCTAATCAGATGATGAGGGCTCACCAGGGGAAACTTTGGGGGGCTCTTTTCTTTCGGGTCTTCGCTTTTCTCCTCTGCTCGTGTTGCTCTGTGTGGCCTGGGTTAGGACCCAGAGCCTCTCTCATTCCGCCACTGTTCGAAGAGTTGCAAAAGCGCAGCTTCCGCGTGTTCTTCGAGCCATTGGCCGAATTCTGGATTGTCCTTCTTGGTGACCTTGAGAGCGATCGCCTTCTCATCGATTGTCAGCGTGCCCAATGAACTGCCGTTCTCATCATTGATGACCGAAGTCAGCCCACGATTGGGCGGCTTCTTGTCGCTACGGGCTTTGCTCGAGCAAGCCGAATAGACCGCTTGGAACTTTTCGGAGCTAGGAGTGTCGTCGGGCAGGGCGGTGAGCGCCTCTTTGGCGATGTCCACCAAATCTACATTCACCGATAAGGCAGCTAGCTCACCCCACTGCCGTCGTCCGATCCCATGTGCTGGCCCGATGAGTTGAACAAGACCGTCTGGCAGTTGTTCTATGACGACCCTGTGGTTGGATACGCCTTGCCGGGTCAGACCTAGAGCATCTTGAATGACGCCGGGTTTGTACCCGGATTCTTGCATCTCTTTGATAAAAAGAGACTTTTCTATAAAAGACGGATCAAGCCTGAGGTTGTTCTCCTGGCCTTGAGCGATCAGAGATGCGTCATCGTCCAAGGTTCGAACAATTGCCTTGACCGTTCCACCGACCTTACGGATCGCCGCAAGCCTGCGGCGGCCGTAGATGATGCGGTATCTGTCCGGTTGGGCTGATGGACGGACCATGATGGGCACTTGTTGGCCATGCTTGCGAATGCTCTCGGCCAACTCATCGATACTGGAATCTTCCAGCACCAACCGATCCCGCAGCCCATCCATGTCAATCTGATCGGGTTCGATATCGCGAATCGAGTTTGCTGTGATCTCGCGCAAAGAGTCGCGCAATCCTCCAACAGATCCCGGCAGCTTTGCCGCTTTTGGCGGGGTAGGGGAGGGGGCTCCGCTCTCCGTCTCATTCCTTGGAGGCTGGTTGAAGATGTTTCGGGCCATTAGCGACGCCCCCATGCCATTTGGATCGTCTGCTCTAGCTCATCGCCAACGCCATTCACGCTGGTCAGGGCGCGATCAATTGTCTTTCTGATGAATTGGCTTGGATCGACTTCGTAGACGGTCTGCTGGGTCATCCCCGCGTCGGAGATCGCCGTAGACTTCAGCATCGGCTCTGTCATGACCTGACCTGCCAGAATTGATCTCAGGTAGCCTGCCATTTGGGTCTGCGGACCGTCCGACGGTTCATATCTGGTAATCAGGAACTTGACAAAATCCCATGTGACACGCCGACCGATGGCTTCCTCCACCGCCTTGACCGTTTCTGAAGCAAGCTTCAGGAATTGGCTCATGGATGCGATGTCAAGCATGCCAGGTACCACGGTAACCAAAAGTCCCGTCGAGGCTGCCAGCGCAGTTAGGGTTAGAAACCCAAGCTGAGGCGGGCAGTCGATCAGGACGATGTCGTAGTTTGCCTCAACCTCTTCAAGCGCCAAGGCGAGGCGCTCTGCAAAGATGGGTTGTACGCGACGGGCGAGAGCGTTTGCGGTCTCGGTTTCGTACTCCGAGAGCATCAAACCGGCGGGCACCATGTCGAGCTTATGGAAGTAGGTCTTTTGGATGACGTTCGAGAGAGGAACTTGGTCCTCATATCTCAAAGCATCATAGATTGTGCCGCCATCGGCGAACTCAAGCTCGGGTCGAAAGCCGAAAAACGTGGTCAAACTTGCTTGCGGATCGAGGTCTAGGACCAGCACGCGGTAACCGCGCAAGGCATACCTTTGCGCAAGATGAATCGTTGCAGTAGTCTTTGATGAACCGCCTTTGAAGTTAACGACGGATATCACCTGGAGACGATCGCCATCACGTCGACCTGGGCGGTAGCTTTCTGCGTTCTTTCCAGTGCGTCCAAGAACATCGCGCAACTCATCAATCTCTTGGGCTGTGTAGAACCGGTGTCCGCGGTTGTCTGTATGCACTTCCGGGAAGCTGCCGTCCTTGTGCCGGTTGCGCAGGTTAGATGTGCTTACGCGCAGGAGGCCGGCGACTTCGGTGGAACTGAAGCGGCGTAGGGACTTTCGTTCTTCGGGTTCGAAAGCGATCTTCATCTGGCGATCCAAAGACTCAGCCAGATTGTCGGCAAATGCTCCGATATCGGAAGAGCCTATGCCTTGCGTGTATCCAATGTTACGATCATCCATGTCCTGCCGCCTACTCTCGGCCTCTGTTGAGGCTCTTAGTCATTCTGACGGTGTACAGCGTGTCTGACGCGTTTTGCCGTCAGAATGGGAATGCCACGATCCAGTGAGTCCGGCAAGAAGAATCTAAATGTAGTGTGAAAGTTATCCACAACACCTATAGGTGTTGTCGTATAAAAAACTCAGCAAGTCATTGATATAGATATATTAAATGCAGATCTAACCGAATCGAGCCGCTACTCTGTTGAGTTGGCACATTAGCAGCTAACCCCAAGCAACTATTGGCACTTTATGCCTCCTGCGGAGTTTTCTCCCAGTGAAATTTTTTGGATTCGGGTCAGAAGCTACATCTGATCTTGGCTCGATTCGTAGGGCATGAGGCCAAGTCGTTCCGCCCGCTCCAACAGCATTTTCACCGAATACGGCTGCCATCTTGTTCGGCCACGAGGCGTGCGTTCGCGCATAGATTCCAGCCGTTCACAGATCGCTTGAAGCGTGATGTCAGGATCTGCGCCCTTGATGCCAGCAATAATGGCGGGCAGGCGATCGTCCGTTTCGCGGCGCCCGGCGCGGGCCAGCACCTCGGCAGGCAGGAAGCCGTCGCGGACATAGGCCTTCACAGCGCGCAGCAGGCGGCTTTGGGTCCAGCGACGCGCCTCGGGCAAGGGGCCGTTGATGATGCGCAGCACGTCCTCCCAAGCCAAGTCGGGTCGCAACCGGCGCACGTGGGGCACCCAATCTTGTGCCGTCTCGTTCAAACGCTCCATGTAGCCGTCCTGTCGCGCCAGCCGCACTTTGCGAAGAGCAGCAGGGTCTTTGACACGCAGCCCAGGGTTCCCGCCCACGCGGCCCTTTGTGCGCGCGCTGGCGAGGCCGGCCTTGGTGCGTTCCCGGATCAGGACGCGCTCGAACTCGGCCGCAGCGCCCAAGACCTGCAGCGTGAACTTGCCTTGCGGGGATCCGGTGTCGATCGGGTCCTGAATGGAACGAAAGGACGCACCCTTGGCCTCCAGCCGCTCGATCACCTCCAGCAGATGCGACAGCGACCGCGCCAGACGATCAATGCGCACGACAAACAGCGTGTCGCCCTTGGCCACGCGCTCCAACACGCGCGCAAGGACCGGCCGCGCACGATTTCCGCCCGAGGCCTGTTCTTCATGGATCTCGGCGCAACCCGCGGATTTCAGGGCCTGCGATTGGGGCAGGGGGGTTTGATCCTCGGTTGAAACGCGCGCGTAGCCTATCAATGGCATCAAAACAGGCCTTTTGCAGTTTCAGATACCGCCACTAAACGACCATTTGTAAACGAATGCAATCAAGCGTTCTCTCGTCGGGCTGGGCCACAATCCCTTGGTTTCCTTGCGCTGTGCGCGAACTGAGAGGTTCCGCCGGCAGTCGAGTGCGCGTACTATATAAAGGGCGCAGGCAGCTGCCAAAAAAAACGCTTGGGTAATGTGCAAGAAATCAGTCTTTTTGTGCACATGAAGACGCAAGCCTCTACTTTTACCGATGATTACGACGAACCCCTTATCACCATCCAGGAGGATGAAGAGGCTCACGAAGACGATCTCTGGTTTCTGCGTAGGTTACTTGTAGAAGAACCGGATGATTTGCCTCCAGGGTCACGGGCGGAACCGCCCGACATTGCTGTCGTCGAAGTCTGGGCAAAAGCAGAAGGCGTTCACGCTGCGCGACTGGCAAGAGTGGCTGGACGCTTGGGAGCTCTGGATGACTGGCTGCTGCGTGGCCCGGAAGGCTGGCGGCATCGCCTCGCTCTTATTGAGGCAGCGGACCTCAGCTGGTTCGCAGGGGATCGGGTGAGTTCTGATCGTCTGGCGCTCTGGATATCGATGCGGCTGTCAGGTGCACAGGATGACCTAAATGCACTGGCAAGAGTTGCATGGGCTGTTCGGCGCCTAACAGGCGGTCCTGGGCCGAAAGCTGACTTGGCCGCCTTCCTGGACCGTCGCGATCCCGAGAACACTGGAGACAGCGCTGAGCGTTTCGAGGATCGCGCGGGTGGGTGGCTGGACCTCATGGCAGCCGCAAAGGGTCTCCACCCGATCACACGGGCGTGCATGGGGTATAACCTGTGGAGCTTGGCGGGCCTCGGACGCCACGGCGACCAGATCGAAGCTACCGTCACCGCGTCCAGGGTCGCGACCAGCGATGGAAGCGGTGCCATCTTCGCGCCGCTCGCTATGGCTGGGGCCGGGGGGTTGCGCGTTTCGGGCTTGCCACCCGAACGTTTGGCCCGCTGGTTGGATGGGATGAACAGCGCAATTATCTGGCCGCACACCGGTTGCCTTGTGAAAGGTTTTCACGGAATGGCCCTTGGTCTCCGCCCCGATGGCTGAGGCCATGACCGGAGCCAGCCGCGCCGCCGTTCAGCGCAATCTCGCCTGGATGGAGGCAAGCGGTTTGATCCGCGAGGTGGCGGGGCACGGGAGATGTCGCATGTGGAAAGCTGACTTAGTATAGGTCATTTGTCGAGGCTGACACAGGCTTGACCTGCCACGCTTTAGCGCCGCCCCAGATGATCGTTTAAGCCACTTTCCGTTCGAATGCTACAGGGCTTTTCCAGCCCAAAGCGTTCGTTCGCTGTTCGTCTCACGTTTTTGTGACAATTGATCGCTTGAAGCTCCAGTGGGTGAAGGTTGTAAACAGACGAAAGAGGCACGACCGAAGGGTTGATCATGAAGCTAATTAAAGACTCATCTTTCTCACGTCGCGGAGCGCTGCTCGGTGCGGCCGCAAGTGGGGTGTTCCTAGGAGCAGGCGTTGCAACCGCGCAAACCACAGCACCACTTGGTACACCACCAGTGCGCCGCAATATTTCATCCTTCAGCACCTCAAACTGGCGGGATCACTTCGAAAATCTAAACCACGGTGCAATCCTGTGCGACATTGATTCCCGAGCGGTGCAATATTGGTCAGAGGATGAAAGTGTTTATAAGCTGTATCCGTCGAGCGTTCCGGAATCCGAAGAACTGACAAAACGCGGATACACTAGCGTTATCAAGAAAGTGGAAGGACCAAGCTGGCGCCCAACTCCTTCGATGAAGATCCGCAATCCGGATTGGCCAGACTATTTTCCACCCGGTCCTGACAACCCCTTGGGCACACACGCCCTCTACCTTTCATGGCAATATTACCGCGTCCACGGAACGGGGGACACGCGGAAAATTGGCCGCCAATCGTCGAACGGATGCATCGGCCTTTACAACGAACATATCAAAGAACTGTTCGCTTTGGCTGAGGTAGGAACACAAGTGAAATTATTTTGATCGCGCACTTAGCATGACTTGTTAAAGTCTTTTCTCGTGTACTGGCGTTCATTCAACGTTCACCTTTCGAAAGCCACAGCTTCATGAATCGAAGAAAATTCCTCCTTGCCGCCGGGGCTGCTGGCGCTTTGACCAGTCAGCCAGTTTCAGCCCATGTAGTGCTGCCAAAGTATGATTTACCGCCGGAGTATTTACCCCAAGTAGTGAGCATTCCAGAGGGCTCCGCTCCATACGAAATCCATGTTGTTCCAAGCCAGTTTGCCCTGTTCTGGACCCAACCCGATAATACTGCAATTCGCTACACCGTCGGGATCGGTCGTCCGGGTCTTTATGAGGCAGGTGAATTCTATGTGGGGGCAAAGAAAGAATGGCCCAGCTGGACACCGACCCCGGGCATGTTGCGTCGTGAACCGAAGAAATATGGACCGTTTCGGAATGGAATGCCTGGCGGTCTGAGCAACCCTCTAGGCGCGCGGGCCCTCTACCTCTTTCAACCGGGACGCGGGGATACCTTTTTGCGTGTGCATGGCACTAATGACCCAAGCACTATTGGCCGTGCCGTTTCAAACGGATGCGCCAGATTGGTGAACGATCAGATTGTCCAGTTTTATGATATGGTTCCGCTGGACACGCGTGTGATCCTGTACCCCGCAACTTTCTAGGAAGAATTTAAGATGTCATTAGCGCGACGCGACCTGTCAAAAATTATACTTGCAACAGTCTTCGCAGCATTTTCTTTCACTACTGTGGCCGCGCAAGAACTCAATGAGGCAGATATTAAGCGTCTGGCGCTTGAAGCGATCTTGGAAAAACCCGAAATTCTGATCGAAGCGCTTTCAATCCTACAAGAACGTGAAAATGCAGCACTTGTTGAAGCGCAGTCTACAGCTTTAACTGAATTGCGCGACGACTTCGAACAGAACGCTCCTATCTTCGGAAATCTGGATGGTAGCGTCACGCTAGTCGAATTTTTTGACTATAACTGTGGATATTGCCGCCGCGCAGCACCTGAAGTCAAAGCCGTGCTGGAGACAAGCAAGGATGTCCGCATTGTTTATCGTGAATTCCCGATCCTAGGGCCCGGTTCCGAAATTGCAGCGCGCGCGTCACTTGCCGCGAGAAACCAAGGTAAATATCAGCAGTTTCACGAGGCAATGATGGCATTGAACGGACAAGCCTTTGAAGCAAGCGTTATGGAAGTTGCAGGCGATGTGGGGCTCGATCTCGAAGTTTTGAAAACAGATATGCAATCAGACCTAGTGAACGATCACATTGCTGCCTCTCTGCGTCTGGCAGAAGCTTTGCGTATAACTGGAACGCCGACGTTCGTATTGGGTGATGAAATAATCCCCGGTGTGATCGAGCGCGGCACCCTTCTTGAAAAGATTGCAGCCCTCGTCCCCGAGTGAAACGGACGACGATTGTGAAATCGGACCTTAAATTCCTTGACCTTCCACCTGCTGGACCCTCTATCTCTGTAGTTGTCCGGAGCAAGAGGTCTCAATATCGAAAGCGAAAAGTCATTCACGTCCGGCATTCAAAAGATGAATTGTTCATCTTGTATTGGCCATGTGGAAAAGGCTTTGAGCGCGGTATTGGGTTTCTCTGAGACGCACGTAAATCTGGTGTCACGTAGCCCTTAATTGTGAGATGAGAAATTCAACGAGATCAACGGCTGTCCTTTGCCCCTACTAAATATGAGATTTTGCTTTTAGCTCCGATATTCTTGCCCTTAATCCAAAGATAGAGTTCACAGACTTGTGCGGCAGATATCGATGGAAAATGATGGCGTCGACTCCGTTGCCGATAGTGATGAAGAGGTGCGCTGGCGATTGACGTCGCAACGCCGATATGGAAATAGCATGCCTGACCGCGATGCGGCAACTCGACGACATCCAGGCATGGTCAGCGCGGGCGGAAACCATGATGGCCCCGCTTTCTGGCAAGACACCACCAGCATTGCGCGCGGTGCTGACCGAATGGCCCGTCGTCTCCGCTCCAATAGCCGAGACCCTGACCGGTGCCAGCCGCGGCGCCGTCCAGCGCAACCTTGCTTGGATGGAAGCACAAGGTCTAATCTGCGAGGTGACCGGAAAGGAGTGTTTCCGCATGTGGCGGGCCATGCCATGAAACACATCTAAAGAAGCACTCGTTTTGGTGTGTAGCATCTGTTGCTGGTTTAACGGAGGCCCAGAATTGTGACAGAACAAAAATATGAGACAGTACATTTCGACGTGCGGCTCAGCAATAGTGGTCAGATGGATTTGCAGTGTTTTCACTTATCTGTGATATCCAGGTGGATCCTCTAGTCCCTCTAGCCTCAAATTCTTCATTTTGAAATCACGAAAGAATAAGTCTCTTGGGCGCACAAACTGAGGCACGAAAATAGCGATCTCCCCGTGGACAGACGGGGTCAGTTTATCGAGCTGGGCGACCGCCCCATGAGGCCGAAACAGCCGATCACCGCTCAGATTTTGATCAATGCTGCCGTCGCGTACATGAATGCGATGCCGCCCAGAAACCCGACCAGTACGACTGGTGACATCAGCGCTGCCTGCCTGTCGGCGTTTTGACGGACAAGGTAGGCGCTGACCTCGACCATGACTTGCAGGATCGCACCCGCTCCGACGGCGAGTGCCAGTGCCGACCATTGCGGCGCATAGGCAAGGCTGCCCGCCCACATTCCGAGGATGGCCGGGCCACCGGCGAGCAGGGTCAGGGCGGCAAACGTCCAAAGGTTCGGCCGGGCACGAAGCATCGGGGCGGCGATGCCGATGCCCTCGGTGACATTGTGTAAGGCAAAGCCTAGGACGAGGAAAGTTCCAAGCCCCGCCGATCCGGCGGCGAATGCGCCGCCGATTGCCAGCCCTTCGCCGAAGTTGTGAAGCCCGATCCCAAGGGCGATGTAGAACGCAAGCGCGATGCCTTCCGGATTGCCGCGCCATCGCCCGATAGCCATCAATAGAAGAAAGCTTGCAAGCGCCGACAGCCAGACCATGGCAGAACCTTGGAATATCGCGGCCGCTTCTGCCGATAGCTCCAGTGCCTCGGATATGGTGTCGATCAGCAGGAAGGCCAGCAACCCGACCGTCAGCGCCAGCAGAAAGTTCATTCCCCTTCGCCCGACGCCCTTCATGGCCGGATAGAACATCAGGCCAAGCGCTACCGGCAAAAGGCCGACGATCGCCCCGATCACCGCCTGGAGCCGAAGTTGCCCCCAGGTGGGACTTGGCGTCGAGACGGCGACCCCGATCTCATGCCCGAAGGTCGCGCCCGTGTTGGTCAGCAGGTTGACGTGATGGGCCTCGCCGAGAACCCACGGATAGGGAATTCGCAACCAGACCGCTTCGCCCCGGGCAATCGGCCCCGCGGGCTCCTGCGTGAAGGTCCAGTAGGCGTCGTCCACTGCTACTTGCGCGACCACCATTGCTTCCGATCCGCCGGCGCGCACCCTGAGCGAAATCCCCGACCCGTCAAGGATCGTCCGTTCGACGGTCAGCGCCTCGACCGGGGGCGCGCCGTTATTGAAGCCGCGAAGGGGATCGAGCGACGCAATCCAGACAAAGGCGCCCAGCATGGCAGCCAGTGGCGCTAGCACCAGAAGCAGGCGGGTCTTCGGCGGGCGGCTGTGTTGGGTCTGATCGGTCATGCTCCGGCCTCCCGCACGTCGAAAAAGCCCATCCAGCCAAGTTCGGTGAACTCGGCCTGGTGGGCATGGAACATGTACAACCCATCCTCGTGGTCAGCGAAACTGAATTCGAGGATGCCGCGCTGCGCTTGGCACTGCATGATCACATCGACCGTGCGCAGGGTCGGCGTGAGTTGCGAACCGGTGTCGTAGTAGTTAAAGAAATTGCCGTGCAGATGGAACGAGTTGATAGGGTCGAACTCGGTCGCATTCATGAGGTAGATACGGACCGGGCGCGACTTGTCGATCCGGATCGGCGCGTTCATGTAAGCTTGGCCGACCGTGTTTACGGCATAGACCTCGTTCTCGCCGTCAAAATTGGTGTCAAAGCCGTTCATCACCATCGCCAGTTCCTGCCATTCGGCGTTTTCCGGGCTGCCCAGCACACGCGACGCGGCAACGGCCGCAAATTCGGGGTGGCGCGCCGGATCTGGATCGACCACGAACAGGCCGTACATGCCCTTGTGCATGTGCCGTTTCAGCGGCAGCGCGTGGCAATGATAGAGATGACAGCCGAAGGGCTTGGCATCAAATTCGTAAACGAACTCCTCGCCCGGATCGATCAGCCCGGCGCCTTGAACGCCGTCCATCCGCGCCGAGTGAATGCCGTGAAAATGCATGGAATGCGGGTGTGACCCGAGGTTGCGAAAGACGATCCTCAGCCGTTCGCCCTCCTTCGCTCGCAGGGCGGGGCCTGGCACGCGGCCGTTGAACGTCCAGGCGGGAAAGAAAACGCCGGGAGCGATCTCGATCTCCACGTCGATGGTGTCCACCTCGTACGTTCGCAACGTGCGCCCGTCCGGCAGGACTTCGGTGCGACCGGTCTCCCAGTCGGTCAGCATGGCCGTCGGGTCGAATCCGTTCCGGGCGTGGTCGACCTGGCCGACCATCGTCATGTTGCCATGCGCCATGCCACTGTCATGGGCCGAATACGGATCGACCGCCCCGCCGGGCATAGCATGCCCCGCCATCGGATCGGGCGTTGCCTGGGATTGCGCGCGGCTCGCGGCCACGGCCGCTCCGCCAGCAGCCACCAGACCGCCGACCAACAACGCGCGTCGCGACGCCGATACTGGCTCCGTGACCATCGCAGGTGGCGCTGTGGGCCGAGATGTCTCCACGGCGGACGACACATCGCGCCCTCGCTTGCTGGTATCGACAGGCAT
>NZ_CP159195.1:0-176725 GCF_040435955.1 Sulfitobacter sp. TCYB15 | reverse complement strand
AACTACCCACCACTTTCGTCATGGTTGAGTGTGCGGGATACGTTTCCATCCGTCAATTTTTTTTCAACGCCGATGTTTCCCTAACGGCATTGCAAAACCCGCCCCGGCGTGCTGCATCTTCGGCAATCGAAAATACCAGATGACATGGACGGAGCCCGACCAATGACCCAGAACGCCCCCCTCAAACGCCGGACCGGCGGACAGGTCCTTGTGGACCAGCTTTTGATCCACGGGGCCGACACCGCCTATTGCGTGCCCGGTGAAAGCTACCTCGAGGTGCTGGACGCGCTGCATGACGTGCAAGACCGGTTCACCCTGATCAACGCCCGCCACGAGGCCGGTGCGGCGAATATGGCCGAAACCTACGGCAAACTGCACGGCACCCCCGGCATCTGCATGGTCACCCGCGGCCCCGGCGCCTGCCACGCCGCCATTGGCGTTCATATCGCGCAACAGGATAGCACGCCGATGATCCTGCTGGTGGGCCAGATCGCCCGCGACACCACCGACCGCGAAGCGTTTCAGGAAGTCGACTACCGCGCCATGTTCGGCCCTATCGCCAAATGGGCAACCCAGATCGACGATGCGTCGCGGGTGCCTGAATATATGGCCCGCGCCTTCCGCGTCGCCACCTCTGGCCGGCCCGGTCCCGTGGTCATCGCCCTGCCCGAGGACATGCTGACCGATATCGTCGAAGTCGCCGATGCGCGGCCCTATACCGCCACGCAGGCTCAGCTTTCGACAGCAAATGTAGATGCGCTGAAGGACGAGATCGCACAAGCCAAACGCCCGCTGATGCTGCTTGGCGGCTCCGGCTGGACCGAGGATGCCGCCGCCGCGGTCACCCGCTTTGCAGAGACCAACAGCATCCCCGTCGCCACCTCCTTCCGGCGACAGGATATCGTGCACAACCTGTCGCCCGTCTTTGCGGGCGATTTCGGCACCTCCACCGCGCCGGCGCTTTTTGCCCACCAGAAAGAGGCCGACCTGCTGATCGTCATCGGAGCCCGCTTGGGCGAGATGACGACCAAGACCTACACCACCCTGCAATCGCCCAACCCCGATACCCGTCTGGTGCACCTGCACCCTGACGCGGACGAGATCGGCCGCGTCTATTCCCCCGACCTCGGCTTTGCCGCCTCCCCCGCCGCTGCGGCATCGGCGCTTGGGGACCTTGATCTGGGCCGCGCCGACGATTGGCAAGATTGGTGCGCAAAGCTGCATGGCGATTACCTGACCGACACCGACAGCCCCAATGGCGCGGAATGGGAGCTCGACATGGGCGTCGCCCTTTGCCAGATCCGCGACAGCCTGCCGCAAGATACAATCGTGACGCTGGACGCGGGCAACCACACAGGCTGGGCGCAACGCTATCTACGCTTTGGCCGCCCGGGGCGCATCGTAGGGTCGACCTGTGGCGCGATGGGGTATTCCGTTCCGGCGGGCGTTTCTGCGGCGCTGGCGCATAAGGATCAGCTGGTGCTGTCATTCGTCGGCGATGGCGGCTTCATGATGAGCGGTCAAGAGCTCGCCACCGCCGCGCAATACGGGGCGACGCCGATCGTGCTGCTGTTCAACAACGGCATCTACGGCACCATCCGCATGCATCAGGAACGCGACCACCCCGAACGCATTTCAGGCACCACGCTGATCAATCAGGATTTCTGCAAAATGGCCGAGGGTTACGGCGCGCATGCGGAACGCGTGACCAAAACCGCCGACTTCGCCGCCGCCTTTGACCGTGCCCGCGCCAGCGGTCGCCCGGCCTTGATCGAACTGGTCACCAACCCCGAACAGATCTCTACCCGCACCACGATCACGAAACTGCGCGATGCAGCAAAGAAGTAAGCTCTAAACCGCGGATTAGAGCCACATAACAGCACCCCGCCCGCAACCTTGCGTGGGCGGGGCCCCTCCCCTAGCCGCGCCCGATAAAGGGCATCTTGGTCGCCATCACCGTCACGAACATGGCGTTTGAGCCGGGTGGCAGGCTTGCCATATAGACCAGCGTGCGGCCCACATCCTCTACATCCATGCGCGGCTCCGCCCGACGTGACCCATCCGGTTGCAGCACACCCTGGGCCATCTGCTCTGTCATCTCGCTGGCGGCATTGCCGATGTCGATCTGACCACAAGCGATGTCATGCGCCCGCCCGTCCAGCGACAGCGACCGCGTCAGCCCTGTCACCGCATGTTTCGTCGCCGTATAGGGTGCCGAGAACGGGCGCGGCACATGGGCAGAGATCGACCCGTTGTTGATGATCCGCCCACCCTTGGGCGACTGCCGTTTCATCAACCCGAAGGCCGCGCGCGCGCATAGAAAAGACCCCGTGAGGTTCGCGGCCACAATGGCGTTCCAGTCGTCCAGCGACAGGTCGTCAATCTCGACCGCGGGGGCGTTGACGCCCGCATTGTTGAACAGCAGGTCCAACCGCCCGAACTGCGCCTCGATCTGGTCAAACAGCGCCAGCACATCCGCCTCGACCCCGACATCAGCGGTGATCGCCAGATGCCCCTCCCTCGCCAACGCGGCACAGGCCTCCTCTAGCGGGGCCATCCGGCGTCCCGTCAGCACCAGCGTAAACCCCGCCTCTGCCAGCGCTGCGGCGCAGGCGCGCCCGACGCCGCTGCCCCCGCCGGTAACCAGTGCAATCTTCCTCTCCATCATCCCCCCGATCTGCGCCTTTGTGATCCGCGCAAGCTGATTTATACCAAGGGCATAGCAACCCGTTTTCCCCCCTGACGCAAGCCGAAGGACGCCGCAATGATCGACCTCTATACCTGGACCACCCCGAACGGCCGCAAGGTCTCTATCCTGCTAGAGGAGTTGGGCGTACCCTATACCGCCCACCCCATCGACATCACCAATGATGACCAATTCGCGCCCGACTTCTTGAAAATCAGCCCCAACAACAAGATCCCCGCAATCAAGGACCATGACAACGGCCTCTGCCTGATGGAATCCGGCGCGATCATGTGGTATCTCGCTGATAAATATGGGAAATTCCTGCCGAGCGATGCGATCGGACGTGCCAAGGTGCATGAATGGTTGATGTGGCAGATGGGCGGCTTGGGTCCGATGGCCGGACAAGCGCATCACTTCTTGCAGTTCAACCCGGGCAAGGCCCCCTACGCCGAAACCCGCTATGCGACAGAGGTCCAGCGGCTTTACGGCGTGCTCGACAAACAGCTCAAGGGGCAGGACTTCATCTGCGGTGACTATTCGATTGCGGATATGGCCTGTTGGCCCTGGGTCGCGCGCTATGAATGGCAGCGGGTGGACCTGACGCAATTCCCCAATGTGTTGCGCTGGTACAAAGCAATGCGCGCCCGCGACGCGGTGATCAAAGGGTATCAGGTGCCGAAAGATGTGGGCGAGGTTCCCCGCGGGGAACCGTAAGCCGCGGGCACCGTCACAGCCCGTCGATCAGGATATCCAAGGCCCGCTTCAACGCATCGCGCTCTGTCTCAAGCGAGGTCACCTTGTCGCGCAGCGCTGTGCCGCGCACGGCGGCCAGCTCTTGCACCCGCACGATCCATGCGGTGCCGTCGACCTCTACCTGCGGGGTCAGACCGGGAAAGGCGGCATACCGCCCCACCTCGCGCAGCGGTGCCACCACGCGCGAGGCGTCGATGCCAATCAGGTCGGTTTGCAGATCCACCACAAGCTGCCCGCCCGCAAGCCGGTACACATCAAACTGCGCCATAACGCGCCCTAGAAACTGCGGAAGCGTTCAAGCGGCAGGCCCTCGGCCTCTACCTCTTGCGCATAGGCGTCCAGCGCCTGCTGGTTCTCGATCCGCCAGCGGCGGTTGCGTTCTGCCTTGGCGGCGTCCGAAATCGCAGCCTCAGCCAGCCGCGACATGTTCAGCCCAAGCGCGCGCGCCGTCTCGGCGACGCTGGCATCCAACGTAAGATTCACTTTGACACGGCCCATGACACCCTCTCGCATTATGCGTATAGGGCAGGAGTATAGGTGAGGCTGAGGATTCGGGCAAGGCGGCGCGGGTTGGTGCGTATATGTGGGCCTATACCGCCGATTAGGCCCGACCCGTCGCAAAGAAGAAGGGGCAAGGCGATCCGCCCTGCCCCCTTCGAGTTTCAGTCTTTCTGATCCAGCGCTGCAAGGAACGCCTCGATACCGCGCTGTAATCGCGCCTTGCTGACAGCCGAGAAATCGCGCGGCAATCGCATCTCTACCTTCCCGTCCGACGCGATCACCCGCATCTCCCCCTGTGGCAACCCAAGCCGCAAGGATGTCTTGGCAGAGCTTCGGCCCGCGGGCTTTGGTGCGGCTTTCTTTGCCGTGATCCCTGCCCGCAGAATCGCAAGTTCGGCATCGGCATCCCGTTCAGGCTGCTTGATCAACGCCTTTTTCAGCGCCATCGCATTGCCCGCCTGCGCATCAAGGAACCGATAGACATCCAGCCCAAGCGCCCGCGGAATCGCCTCGGGGTAGCGCAGCGCGCCGTCCAGATCGGCAAGCACACGGGCGAACTGCCGGATATAGGTCTTCTTCTGTTTCAGCGCAGAAGCATACAGCGTGCCAACCGCGTCACTCACCTCGACGCCCGAATCCTGTGCATAGGACAAGGCCAGCCGCGCCATCTCGCCAAAGGACAGATCTTTGCGCACAAGGTTCTCGTCCACCATCTTGCGATACAGATCCGCGAGGGGTTCCCCGCGGGGAACCAGCGCGGCCGGGATGCGGGAATAACGCGGATCGCCGGTTTCGGCGGCAAGTTCGCGGAAAGCGGTGAGCCGGCGGAAGCCTTGAATAAGCTCATACCCGTTATCCGTCTGCTCCACCCGAATGGGGTTGGAGAGGCCGACCGACTGGATCGACTGTTTCAGCTCTGCCAGTTCGGGGTCGACATTGGCCGACCGGTCGCGGGTGAGCTTGTCGGTATGCACGTCCGAGGTCTGGATCAGGTCGGTGATCAACCCCAGCCGTTTCAGCCGCACATGCTCATGCGCAAGCGCGTCGTTTTCCGCGCGAATGGCGGCCTCTGCGCTGGCGCGCTCGGAAGTGGCTTCAAGCGTTTCCGAGATCGCGCTTGCCATCGGGCCGCGTCGCGACGGGGCAGGGGGGTTGGGCACAGGATCAGAGTTCTGCAACGGATGGCCCTGAATGTTGTACTCCTTCACAACGGGCGGTTCGGCAGGTGCGTTCCCCGCGGGGAACCCCGCGTCTTCCTCTTCATCCAAATCGAAGTTGATATCGAAAACAGAGCGTTTCTTAACCATTATTCATCCTCCAGTTTATCCCACGCATCGACAAGCGTGGCACGGAATTCATCATAGGCCCGATCAAAGGAGGCCCGCGCGCGGCGCCAGGTCTCGCGGGTCATCTGGCGGTAATCCATCTCGTAGATCGACGACAGGAACCGGCCTGACTGCTCAACCGCGCGGGTCATTTCAATCGGGTGCTCTGCTACATGTGGCTTAAAGACCTGATTAAATGCTGACTGCATCGCACGGTGCAGATCGTTATTCGGCTCGAAACGGGTCAATAGAAACTTGATGTCAGCAAAGGCCTTGACCGGATCAGTGCCCGACGGCAGCCGCCCGCGGAAGCGGCCCAGATCCTCAAGCGCTTCAGACAGCTGGCCGATGAAGCTGGTGGTGCTGTCATACTCCCAATAGCCGGGGCCGGAGGGAATATACAAAACATCCGCCGCAAAGACCGCGTTCATCGACTGGTAGCCAATGGCGGGCGGGCAGTCGAAGATGATCAGGTCGTAGGCGTCCGGCGGGATCGTATCAAGATAACGGGACACGGCGGCAAAGAACGACCATTCGGGGTTCAGATGCCGGTACTGCGCGCTGGCAAATTCGACGAAGGCGGCGTTGGCACAGCTGGGGATCAGGTCGATCGTGGGCCAGCTGGTTGGCTTGATGAAATCGGTGGCCCGCAATTCGCTAAGCCCCATACCGGTGACAGAGGCAGGCAGTTTGCGTTGGGGCAGGGTGGCCCCGCTTTCCGCGCCGCCTTGCACCGCGTTCATCCGCTCTGTCTCGCGGATCAGGTCGCGGGCCATGATGCCCCAGACGGTGACCTCTTCCGAGACATCCGACAGCCCCATCGAATGGCTGAGCGTGGCCTGCGGATCAAAGTCCACGGCCAGCACGCGGTAGCCGTCAAGCGCGGCCGCATGGGCGAAATGCAGCGCGACGGTGGACTTGCCCGCGCCGCCCTTGAAGTTGGCAATCGCGGCACGCACCGCCCGCTTACCCGCAGGGCGCGGCGGCATCAGCGACCGGTTCTTGATCTTCAGCTTGCGCCGCAGCTCGTTGATCTCTTCCAGCGAATACCAGCGCTGGCGGCCTTCCTCTTCCACCTGCCCCTCGGGCAGGGACGGGTCGGCGGCCAGCCGGCCGCGCAGGGTCGACGGGTTGGTCTTGAAGATCAGCTCCGCCACTTCCCAGCTTGAGAACCGGCGCAGGGTCTTTTCCATCTCGGGCGAATAGGTCTGATGCCGGATGTGCCCCTGCATCTTGAGCGACTGCGCCTGAAGCTTTGCCAGGTCCGCATAGGTAAACATAAGCTGTCCTTTTCCCTACCCGTTCCCCGCGGGGAACCGCCGCCCCGCACGCTGTGGCGGCACCGGAAAACCCGAAAGAGAACGCTAATTACTACTCAATTTGGATTTACGCTGAATTTGCATCTTATGGAAAGACATTTATTCTATAAACAGGTTTTCAATATCCCTTATACCACAGGGCCTCGGCGCGATTCGGGCGATAGGCGCGGCTCTATAGCTCCGGGGCGGAAATATAGGGGGACAGCAGGATCGGCCCCGCGACATATTGGGGGACAAAAACGCTGTAATAGGGGACGCTCTGCATGACCCCCTATACCAATGATACCTCAACTTTCAAATTTGAATGGGGAAGAAAGAGGGTCGGTGCAAAACCAATCCTTGACAGAATCGGGTTTCCGGACGCAAATCAGGGAAGAGGCGGAAAAGACGTTGTCTACGCCCCGAGGATCCATCAAGAGATCGAACTGAGGCTGCACATTCACACCGTGCCAGATCGGAGCAGCTATGCTTTCACCGAAACCCGTGGGGCGTGACGCCGCCGCGCGCAAGTATGATATCATCACCGCCTTGGGGGCCTATGCCCTTGCCGGCGGGAAACATGATCACCGTCTGGTGCTGCGCTTCATTACACTTGTAACGGCGCGCTACAACTGGGCGCGCAATGAACTGGCCGTCGGTCAGCGCGAGATCGCGCAGCTTTGGTCCGTTGATGAACGCACTGTCAAACGCGAAATGGCGAAACTGCGCGGCTGCGGCTGGCTGGTGGTCAAACGTCAGGGCGCACGCGGACGGGTGACGGAATACGGGCTCGACCTTGATGCGATCCTTGAAAAGACGCGCCCGCAATGGCCGCAGGTCGGGCCGGACTTTGATCTGCGCATGCAGGGCGCGCCGGAACCGACGCGGGTGGTGCCTTTGCCCGTGCGTGGCACCGCCCCGACGCCGCCTGTCGAAGGGGGCAGCGAATGGGCGCTGGCGCAGGCTGTGCTTCATGCCGAAGATGCCGGTGTCTATGGCAGTTGGCTGCATAATCTCACGCGGCAGGATCGGGCAGGGGGGCGTGTCACGCTTCAGGCCCCCAGCCGTTTTCACGGGGCCTATGTGCAGACCCATCTGACCACCCGCGTGCTGGCCGCATTGCAGGCCGTAGATAGTGACGTGTCCGAGGTCGTGATCACCGCCTGAACCGGATCGGCTGAACGGGGGCACCGCGTGCCCCACGCTTTGCCATTGTAATCCGCGAAACTGCAGGCGACATTCCCCGCAATTAAACTGTTGCCCCTGCGTCAGCAGGGAAGGGGAGGATACCATGCAATTGAACGGACAGGCCGCCATCGTCACCGGTGGCGCTTCGGGATTGGGCGGGGCCACGGCAGCGTTTCTGGCGCAGGCCGGGGCCAAGGTCACCATCTTTGATATGAACGCCGAACTGGGCGAGGAAAAAGCCACCGCCATCGGGGGCAAGTTCCTGCGCGTTGATGTCACCGACGAAAGCGCGGTAGAGGCCGCGATCGCAGAGGCCGAAGGGCTGCACGGCAAGGCGCGTATTCTGGTAAACTGCGCGGGCATCGGCCCGCCCGCCAAAGTCGTGGATCGTGACGGCGCGGCGCTGCCCTTGGCAAGCTTTACCAATGTCGTGAATGTGAACCTGCTGGGGTCGTTCAACGTGTTGTCGAAATTCGCCGCCGCCTTGCACAAGGCGGAGCCCGTGGGCGAGGAACGCGGCGTGATCATCAACACGGCATCGGTCGCGGCTTTTGACGGGCAGATCGGGCAGGCGGCCTATGCGGCATCGAAGGGCGGGATCGTGGGCATGACCTTGCCCGTCGCCCGCGAGCTGGCGCGCTATGGCATCCGGGTGATGACGATTGCACCGGGGCTGTTCCTCACTCCGCTGCTGGAGGGTCTGCCGCAGGAGGCACAGGATTCGCTCGGCGCGCAGGTGCCCTTCCCCAGCCGTTTGGGCGATCCGTCGGAATACGCCAAGATGGTCGGGGCGATTATCGACAACCCGATGCTGAACGGTGAAACGATCCGCCTTGATGGCGCGATCCGCATGGCACCGAAATAGAGACTGAATAGAGGGGAAAGCGTTATGGCACATGCCTATATCGTAGAGACAGCCCGCACCGCAGGGGGGCGCCGTGGCGGCGCGCTGCGCGACTGGCACCCTGCCAATCTGGGGGCCGAGGTGTTGAATGCGCTGGTGGCGCGGTCCGGGATCGACGGCGCGGTGATTGACGACGTGATTGTCGGTTGCGTCAGCCAGGGCGGAGAGCAATCCTTTGCCTTCGGGCGCAACTGTGTGCTGGCGTCGAATCTGCCGCAATCGGTGCCCGCTGTCACCATCGACCGGCAATGCGGCAGCTCGCAACAGGCGGTGCAATTCGCGGCACAGGCGGTGATGTCGGGCACGCAGGATGTGGTTGTCGCCATGGGTGTCGAAAGCATGACACGGGTGCCGATGGGGTCGAACGTGTCGCTTTATGCCAAGGCGGGGTTGGGCGAGGGCCCGTTCAGCGACCGGATCGAGGCGCGCTACGGCACCAAGAATTTCAGCCAGTTCATCGGCGCGGAAATGGTCGCGCAGAAGCACGGGTTCACCCGCGCGGAACTGGACGCCTATGCGCTGGAAAGCCACCGCCGCGCCACCGCTGCGCGGGATGGTGGGGTCTTTGACGCAGAGATCATCCCGCTGACCATCGAGGGCGGGATGCACACCCGCGACGAAGGCATCCGCGATGATGCGACGCTTGACGGGATTTCCTCGGTTAAACTGCTGGATCCGGACGGCATGATCTCTGCCGCGAATGCGTCGCAGATTTGCGATGGGGCGGCGGGCGTGTTGGTCGTGTCCGAAGCCGCTCTCAAGAAATACAAGCTGACCCCGAAGGCGCGGATCGTGAACCTGACGGTGACCGCGGGCGATCCGGTGATCATGCTGGAGGAACCGCTGCCCGCCACCGACCGCGCGCTGGAGCGGGCCGGTATGAAGATCGACGACATCGATCTGTTCGAGGTCAACGAAGCCTTTGCGCCGATCCCGATGGCATGGGCGAAGCACACCGGGGCCGATCCGGCCAAGTTGAATGTGAATGGCGGCGCGATTGCGCTTGGGCATCCTCTGGGGGCCTCTGGTGCGCGGCTGATGACGACGCTGGTGCACAGCCTGCATGCGCGCGGCCAAAAATACGGGTTGCAAACCATGTGCGAAGGCGGCGGCATCGCCAATGTCACCATCATCGAGGCGCTGTAGCCTCGATCACAAGAAGGGGGTGACGGACGCAACGTTCGTCATTTCCAAAGCGCGCACATCCTGACAAGTTGCAGGAAAATAATACGTCCCGGAGGAACAAGATGACGCTACCCGCCCTTTTCGACAATTTGCGTATCCCGCTGATTGGCAGCCCGCTGTTCATTATCTCGAACCCTGATCTGGTGATTGCACAGTGCAAGGCCGGTATCGTGGGCAGCTTTCCAGCGCTGAACGCACGTGAAGCGGAGGGGGAGCCGATTGAGCTGGACCGCTGGTTGACGCGCATCAAGGAAGAGCTGGACCGTCACAACCAAGCGAACCCCGACAATCCTGCCGCCCCCTATGCGGTGAACCAGATCGTGCATAAATCCAACGCGCGGCTTGAACGGGACGTAGAGATTTGCGTCAAGCACGAGGTGCCGCTGTGGATCACGTCGCTTGGGGCGCAGGAATGGCTGAACGATGCGGCGCATGGCGCGGGCGGTGTTGTCTTGCACGACATCATCAACAACCGCTTTGCCCATAAGGCGATTGAAAAAGGTGCCGATGGTCTGATCGCTGTGGCCGCAGGGGCAGGGGGGCACGCCGGTGCCTTGTCGCCGCTGGCGCTGATCCAGGAGATCCGCGAATGGTTCAACGGACCGCTGTTCCTGTCGGGGGCGATTGCCAAGGGTGACAGCATTCTTGCGGCGCAGGCCATGGGCGCGGATGGCGGCTATGCCGGGTCGGCGTTTATCGCCACGCAAGAGGCGAATGCCGACGCACGCTACAAGCAGATGATCGCGGATTCGGGGGCTTCGGATATTGTGTATTCCGACTTGTTCACCGGCGTTTGGGGCAACTATCTGAAAGCCTCGATCGAGGCGCAGGGCATGGACCCGAACAATCTTGAACGGTCCGACCCGTCGAACATGAACTTCGGTGCCGATCGCGAAAAGCCCAAAAGCTGGAAAGAGATCTGGGGGGCCGGTCAGGGCATCGGTGCGGTCAAGGATGTGCGCCCCGCCGCCGAGGTGGTCGAGCGGATGGCGACAGAATACGCCGCGGCCCGCAAACGTCTGTTCGATCAGACCGCGTGAGTGTAAAACAGGCCGTCCCTTCGGGGGCGGCTTTTTTGATGACGGGATAGGGATCGCCATGCACACCGCGCCGGAGACGACTTTACGCCGCTTGTTCGATCGCGCGGTCGCCGTGGCGGATCCGATGCAATCGCTGGCCGCGCATCTGCCGCCGAAACCGGCGGGGCGTGTGGTGGTGATCGGTGCAGGCAAGGCCAGCGCGCGCATGGCCGAGGCGGTAGAGGCGGCCTGGGGCCGCTGCGACGGTTTGGTGATCACCCGCTATGGATACGCCCGCCCCTGTCAGGGGATCGAGATTGTCGAGGCCGCCCACCCCGTGCCCGATGCCGCCGGACAGGCCGCAACCGCGCGGATGCTACAACTGGTGCAGGGCTTGGGCGAGGGGGACTTTGTGCTGGCGTTGATCTCGGGCGGGGCGTCGGCGCTGCTGACCGCGCCCTTGGGGGAGATTACGCTGGCCGAGAAACAGGCGGTGAACGCGGGGTTGCTGGCCTCTGGCGCGCCGATCACGCAGATGAATGTGGTGCGCAAGCATCTGTCGCAGGTCAAGGGCGGGCAACTGGCGGCGGCGGCCTATCCGGCGGCGATGCACACGTTGATGATCTCGGATGTGCCGGGGGATGATATGGCGATGATCGGGTCGGGCCCCACGGTGGGCGATGCCTCCACCTCGCGCGATGCGCAGGCGATCTTGACGCAGTGGGGCGTGGCGGTTCCGGCCTCGGTCACGCGGGCGCTGGCTGCGGGGTCGCAGGTCGTGCCGCCGGATGATGCGCGGCTGTCGCGTGTGATGAACCGGATTTATGCGGCCCCCAAGCAATCGCTGGATGCGGCACAGGCTTTGGCCGAGGCAGAGGGGTTTCGCGTGATCCGTCTGGGCAATGACCTAGAGGGCGAGGCCCGCGAGGTCGCCCGCGCCCATGCCGCTTTGGCCCTGCAAGAGCAGGCGCGTCTACATCCCGGCGATGCGCCGATTGTAATCCTGTCGGGCGGCGAGCTGACGGTCACGCGGCGCGGGGATGGCGTTGGTGGACCGAATGCGGAATATGCCTTGGCGCTGATGCTGGCGCTGAACGGGGCGGCGGGTATCTGGGGGTTGGCCTGCGATACCGACGGCGTCGACGGTGCGGCAGAGGTCGCGGGGGCGATCATCGGGCCCGACACATTGGCACGGGGCGGGGCCGCGCGCGCCGACGCAGAATCGGCGTTAGCGGTAAATGACGCCCACGGTTTCTTTGGCCGGATCGGCGGTCAGGTGGTGACGGGACCGACGCTGACGAACGTCAACGACTTCCGTGCTATGATTGTGCATCCCGTATGATCAGCAACCCTGAGTTGGGGCGTCTTTAGATTCTCTTGAGGTTTCTGTCTTTATCCTGTGCGCAAGCAATAATTAACGTTGGCAGGGAAACCGGTGCTACTTATAAGTGAGGGATGCCGGTAACATGATCAGCGGGTGGCTTTCATCGATTAGGCGCTTTTTTCAGTTTCGCGAAATGTGAGAGTATAGTTTTGTTCAAGCGCTTAGATTTGATTTTGGTCGTTGTCTGCCTTCTCGTGACCTTCGGGATCTACGCTGAAGGCGCGCGAATGAACCGCGCCGCGGCCAAGGCCGAATTCACCCGCATCACCGAAGACGGGCTTCAGGCGCTGGATCGTCGGATGAACATCTATCTGCAAAGTCTGAACGGCGCCGCAGGGATGATGCAATCTTCGGAGAATATCGAATACGACGATTTCGAGACCTTTGTCGAAAGTCTGGATTTCGAAAACTACCTGCCCGGCATCAACGGGATCGGGTTTGTCGAACCCGTGGCCAAGGTGGACGAGGATGCTTTCGTCGCCGATATGCGTGCCAATGGGACGCCGGGGTTCGAGATCAGGCCAGAAACGAACCATGACCAGAAATATGTGATCAAATATATCGCGCCGGTGCTGCCCAACAAGGAAGCCGTCGGGCTGGACATTAGCTTTGAAAAAGGGCGGCGCGAGGCGGCGGATCGGGCGCGAGAAACCAATACCCCGCAGCTGACACCGCGCATCCTGCTGGTGCAGGACGCGATGAAGGAACCGGGGTTCTTGCTGCTGCGCCCGCTGTTCTATGCCTCCGGCCCGCGCGAGGGGACGTTTCGCGGCTGGGTCTATGCGCCGTTCATCGGCCGTAACCTGTTGCAGGACCTGACGCCGAACCAGAACAATGTGTATGATTTCCACGTCTATGACGGCGACACGACCGACCCCGAGGCTCTGATCTATGCTAGTCAGGATCACGAACATGCGGCGGGTAAGTATAGTGTGGCCTATGCCACCGAATTCTTCGGGCGGACCTGGACCGTCCAATATGAAAGCACCCCCTTGTTCGAGGCGTTGTTCCCCGGTGGAACGCCGCTGCTTGCGCTGATCGCAGGGATTGCCCTGACCGCGATGCTGATCGTGGTGCTGCGCGCTATTCGCCAACGCGGGGATTCTCTGGCTGAGGTGGCCGCGCTGCGCGAACAGCAGATCAGCGCCCGCGAAGAGGAAAACCGGTCGATCATCGAGAACAGCGTTGTGGGCATCTTCATTCTGGATGAACGCCGCGAGATCCTGTTTGCCAACCACGCCGCGCTCGAGATTTTCGACAAGCGTGAAGACGGGATGGGCGGGTTGCCCCTGAAGAAATTCGTGAAAGAGGCGGGGTGGCTGCCCGCAGAGGCAGGCTATAACGCCACGGGCACCAAACATGACGGATCCACGCTGCACCTCGATCTACATTATAACGAATGGGAGACGCTGAATGGCGTCAAACGCATCACCGCTATTGTGCGGGATGTATCGGTCGAGGTCGGGGCCGTCGGGGAACTGGCGGGGATCAAGGAACGCTATGACCATGCTCTCGCGGGGTCAGAAATTGGCGTGTTCGAGATCGACCTGATGTCGGGCAAATCGGTGGTTTCGCCGACGTGGCGCAAGATCATGGAGGTCGGTCCGGAGGTCGAGGATACGCAGGAAGAGTTCCTGAGCCGTATCCACCCCGACGATCTGCCCCGTCTGATCGAGGCGGATCAGCACTGTATCACCGGCAAGGCAGAACGGTCGCGGACCGAATACCGGATGCAGTTCGGCGAAGGCTGGCGCTGGATGCGGTCGGATGCCGTGGTCGTGGACCGCGCCGACGATGGGTCGGCGATACGGATGGTCGGGACGCAAAGCGACATTACCGGGCTGCGTCACGCCCGCAACGCGCTTGAGGCGAGCGAGAAGCGATTCCGCACCGTGCTGGATGCGGCCCCCGTTGGCATGGCGACCCTGAACAGCAACGGACAGTTCACCAGCGTGAACAACGCCATGTGCGAGCTGACGGGATATTCGCAAAAGGTAATGACCGACCGGTTCAACCTTGCGCAGATCATCCCCGAGGAAGATGTGAAGCTGATGCGTGATATCGTGACCAAGTTCACCGAAAGCGGGTCGAACGAGGTTTACCGCGGCGAACATCCGATCCTGCACAAGGACGGCGGCCAGCGGTGGGGGCTGTTCAACATCACCTGGACCTTCGACAAAAACGAAGGGGCTTATGTCTTTATCGCGCAGGTCAACGATATCACCGACCAGAAGAAGATCGACGAGATCAAGAATGAATTTGTCTCCACGGTCAGCCATGAATTGCGCACGCCGCTGACCTCTATCAAGGGGGCGCTTGGCCTGATCGAGATGTCGGCGCGTGACACCATGCCTGCCTCGGCGCTGCGCCTGATCGAGATCGCGCGCAACAACGCCGACCGTCTGACCACCATCGTGAACGATATCCTCGACCTCGAAAAGATATCGTCGGGCAAGATCGAGTTTGACCTCAGCCCGATGAGCCTGAACGAGGTCATCTCTTCGGCCGTGCAAGAGATGATGCCCTTTGCCGTCACCCATAACACCAAACTGGTGATGGATCTGCCCGACACCGACATCAATGTAACCGCCGATTGGTCACGGATGATGCAGGTGCTGGCGAACCTGATGTCGAATGCGTGTAAGTACTCGACCGAAGGCACCGACGTCACGATCAAGGCCGAGACGATTGGCGACATGGCGATTGTTTACGTTCAGAACTTCGGCCCCGGCGTGCCCGAGAATTTCAAGAACCGGATTTTTCAGGCGTTTTCTCAGGCCGATGGATCGGACACGCGGGCCAAGGGCGGGACGGGCCTTGGGCTGAATATCACGCGACAGATCGTCTGGCGTCAGGGCGGCAACATTGGCTTTGAAAGCAAGCCGAGCGGGACCACGGTTTTCTGGTTCACCTGTCCGCTGGCCACCGATGCCGAAGGGTATGACGTGCTGCCCGATGCCCGCACGTTCGAAGTGATCGACGGCACGAGGAACAACCTTAGGGTGTTGCACCTTGAGGATGACGAAGAATTTGCAGAGGTGCTGCGCGAAGGGCTGAGACCCTTTGCCGATGTCCATAACGTCACGCGGCTGAACGAGGTCCACGAAGCGCTGAGCGCGGGGCCGCTGGATGTGATTATCCTTGACTGGACCGTGCCAGATGGCGACGCCGCTGCCGTCCTGGACGATATCGCTGAGCTTCAGCCAACGGCGCGGGTGGTCGGGCTGACCTCTGACGCGGCGCGCGAGAAGGATAGTCGGGTGGGCACCCATCTGGTGAAGTCTCAGACCGACCTGAACCACATTATCGAAAGTATTGTAGGTCCGACACAAAGAGCGAGTTGATCTCCTTATGGTTGTTTCTAAAGTTGCTAAAAATCGCCTTAAAAATGTCTAGATACTTTTGTCTATGATGGCGCAAGGGATGGAGAGGGTGCTTGGCTAGGGATGGTGCCTTCTTTTTGTAAGTAAGGACGCGATATGTCTTGGAACGGAAAGAAGCGCCATAGTGCGACCGGTTTCGTCGCCGGATCGGCCTTGGCTGGGGGGTGGTATGCCGCGACCTCGGCGCTGCTGTCGGGCACACCGGCGCAAACCGTTCCGGTTATCGGGGCCATCGCCATTGCCAGTCTGGTGCCGCTGATCGCCGCGAATGTGCGGGCCACGCCGGCGCGTGCGACGGTTGATGACAGCGTCGCCCAACAGCTGCGTGTGCTAAAGATGCACACGATGGTAAACGTGGTCGACACCGATAACCTGCTGGTCGAGGTGAACGACCTGTTGCTAGAGGCAACCGGCTATACCCGCAAAGAGCTGATCGGCAAACCGGTCGCGATGCTGTATTCCAAGGACAATAGAACCACCGCCACTGAAATCCGCGATCTGCTGCGGCAGGGCAAAAGCTGGCAGGGTGAAACGACGCTGCGCAATCGCGACGGGTCAAACTGCGTGACACAGACGACAGTGACCCCGTTGCTGGATGCGAATGGCCGCTGGATCGGGTCGATCTCGGCGCGGACGGACATCACATCTACCACCAAGCTGATCGCGCGACGCGACACGGCAATGACCTTGCACGAGCTGCGCGACGACATCTGGATCGTGTCCGAAGACAACCTTGAGTTGCGCTATATGAACCTTGCCGCCAAGGCGCGGTTCGGCTGGTCGACGCGGCCCAAGAACGGGCAAACGGTGCGCGATATGGCGGCCGAGCGCGGCTGCGAGGATGTGCTCGACGCCTGTCTACGGATGATGGATATCGGCGACACCTATATGACGTTCAGCGCAACGATATCGGGCACGAACTTTGAAGGGTCGATCAAGTGGCTCAACAAGGGGACAGTCGACGGGCGTCTGCTGATCATGCTGCACGACATCACCGAACGGCTTGAACAAGAGCGGCTGCAGGCGGATTTCATCTCTATGGTCAGCCATGAACTTCGGTCGCCCTTGACCTCGATCAAAGGGTCGATGGGGCTGCTGTTGTCGAAAGCCGCGGGCCAGCTGCCGCCCAAGGCCGAGGGCTTGCTGGAGATCGCGCATCGCAATGCCGATCGTCTGGTGCTGATCATCAACGACATTCTGGATATGGAGAAGATCTCCTCCGGGCGTCTGGATTTCGAACTGGAAACCGCCGACCTGTCGGAACTGGTGGCCGAATCCCTGCGCGCCAATGCGACCGCCCATCAGCGGTTCGGCTTGCAGATCAAGTGCCACGGGGTGGATACGCCCACCTATATCGAGACCGACGCCAACCGTATCATTCAAGTTTTAACCAACTTGATGTCGAATGCTGCGAAGTTTTCCAAGCCGGGCGGCACGGTGGAGATCTCCGTCGATAAAACGCCCGAAAACGTATGTGTGTCTGTACGCGATGAGGGTATGGGCATTGCGCCCGAAGACCAGCATAAGATCTTTCAGCGGTTTGCAGATATGGCGAATTCCGACCGGGCGACCAAAGGCGGTACCGGTTTGGGGCTGAGCATCTGTAAAGCAATTGTTGAAGGTTTGGGTGGTACGATTGATTTTGTCAGTAAAGAAGGGCGGGGGACAACTTTCACCTTCACTTTACCTGTCAAAACGCGCCATTCTGGGCCAGAGAATGATTTTGAAAGACTAGAGAACGTTGGATAAGAGTCCCGTATGATTAAATTGCTTCACGTAGAAGACGACGCCGATATTCGCGAAATCGCCAAAATGTCACTCGAACTGTCGGGTGATTTCGTGGTTGAGCAATGCGACTGCGGCGAACAGGCGCTTGAAAAGACGCTGGACTATATCCCCGATGTGTTTTTGCTGGATATGATGATGCCCGGCATGACCGGCCGTCAAACGCTTGAGAAACTGCGCGAGAATCCGGATTTCGCGAATGTACCCGCGATCTTCATGACCGCCCGTGCCCAGCCGAACGAGCTGGAAGAACTGCGCGGCATCGGCGCGACAGAGGTGATCAGCAAACCCTTTGATCCCATGTCGCTCGCCGACCAGATCAAGGCAGCCATCGCCTGAATAGGGCCAGACTTTAGATGAAGAAACCGCGGCGGAAATGCTGCGGTTTTTTTTTCCTTTGTGACTGTCGTTGTTTGTCAGGTTGATACGGGTAGGACGTTTGTTCGGGAATTATAAATTTTTAATCAACGTTATGTTAAATAATGGCGAACGCTTAAACCCAGCCGGTGAAGCCACCTGAATACCGTTTCAGATTCAGCCGCGGGGGCCGCGATTTTTCCGGCAAGCATCACGGATATTCTCGACGCAATCCCTACGCCAGACACTGCACGAAGAATTCCGACAGCGGTCTGTGTTGGCTTTGATCCGGCCTGAAAACGCGGTACGGATTGATATGGCGCAGCGTACCCTTATCGAGATTCTTTTGCCTGAGTTGAGGGCCTATGCCACGGCCATCTGTCAGTCGCGCGACGCGGCAGAGGATCTGGTGCAGGACGCGGTGGAGCGGGGGTTGCGATCTGATCGCAGACCCGAGCTGCTGGAGGAATTGCGCCCGTGGATGTTCCGCGTCATTCGCAACCTGCATTATGACGAGCTGAGAAAAAGGCGCGTGCGCCGTGAATATTCGGCGGAGGAGAAACGTCTATCTGATGAAGCGGGCGGACCGGACACCGCGCGGGATGTATTGATCCGGCTGGCGTTCGAGAAGCTGCCGCCCGAAACCCGCGAGGTGCTGTGCCTTGTGGACATTATGGGCCTGAAATACGCCGAGGCGGCGAAAGTGATGGATGTGCCGAACGGCACAGTGATGAGCCGGATCAGCCGCGCGCGTCGGGCGTTGCTGGACATGGTCGATGGGGCTGGAACGGCAAAACAGGAAGTGACGCGGAAGACATGAGCGAGTTGAACGACAAAGACTGGGAACAGGTCAACGCCTACCATGATGGCGCGCTGAACGCGTCGGAAATGCGTGGCCTAGAGACGCGGTTGGCAGCCGAACCTGCGCTGGCTGCGGCGCTTGAGGATGTGCGGCGCGTTTCGCGCGGTTTGGCGTTGATGCGTCCGGTGCTGGATGACCCAGACGCTACGCCGCAAACGAGGGCTGCAAACAGCAACCGGCACCCGCGAACTTGGCTTTGGGGCGGCGCTGTCGCCGCAGCGGTGGCTTTGGCGATGGTATTCGGGTCTGGCTTCGTCGCCTCCCCTACGGCTTTCGACATTCACACCGAACTGGCAGCACAGACCTATGATGTAGGCTCTGGCGATCTGCGCCCCGTGGCGGGGGGTGGACTGGCAGGTGTGCCGGATCTTGAGGGCGCGAACCTGACAGCCGTCGCGTCCCGCGTGGCAAAGCAGGGCGACATCATGCATTATGCGGGCCAGAATGGATGTCGGCTGACCTACCTGCGCGGCGGGTTTGCCCTGCCAGAGGGTAAGAGTACGTCAGAAAAGCAGATCGCGAGCTGGGATTCCCGGGACCAACAGCGCCATATTATCGTTGCGACGGGGATGGACCGCACCCGGTTCGATGCCATTGCCCGCTATCTTAGGCTCGAAACGCGCGAACGCGCCTCTGAAAGCGTGATGGCAGCGCTTTCAAAGACGGTTCGTTTGGCGCGGCCTTGCGTCGGTTAGGTCAGTCGGCGTCTGACAAACTGGCGAGATAGGCAATCACATCGGCTTGGTCTTCCGGCTTGCGCAGCCCGGCAAAGCTCATCTTGGTGCCGGGCACGGCCTTGCGGGGGTTGGCTAGGAACGCCGCCAGCCGGTCGGGTGTCCAGTCGTCACCATGGTCGGTCAGCGCGCCGGAATAGCGGAACCCGTCCACCGCCGCGACCGAGGCACCGACGATCCCGTACAGATTTGGCCCGACGCGGCTTGGGCCATCTTCTTCGACCGTGTGACAGGCTTTGCACTTCCTGAACACCTTCTCGCCCGCGGCGGGATCGCCTTGTGCCAGAATCTCGGCACCGGGGGTTTCCGGCTCTGCTGCGGCGGCGTCCTCGGTCGGCGCGCTGGCGTCGCTGTTGGCCGCGGGGTCTGATCCGCCAGCGACCGTCGCCACATAGGTCGATAGCGTTTCGATCTCTGCGTCGGTCAGCGTTTCGGCAAAGCCGGGCATAATGCCGATCCCGCTTGTCACTGCGGCGCGGACCTGTTCGACGGTGGGCTTGAAGTCATCAAGGTTCGGGCCGATCTCGCCTTCGGCACCTGCGTCTTTCAAGCTGTGACAAAGGGCACATTGCGGCTGCGCTGTCTCGTTGAAAAGGGCGCGCCCTGCGTCAAGAGAGGCGTCGGCTGCTGCTGCGCTGCCGATCAGCGCAAGGAAAAGGGCACCGCCAAGGCGCGGCGTCAGGGATGGGGTCATTTCAATGTCTCCGGGTAAGGGTCGGACCGACGGCCAAGGCCGCCGGTCTTTGGGGTCAGCTGACAGTCACGTCGACGGCATGTGCCCGCCATCCGTTATTGCCATAACCGCGTTCGTTTGGCGGAAAGTTCTCTGGCTGGGCGTCGCCTCCGGCATTGGTTGCCCGGCTGGCCAGCATATGCGTGCCTTCCGTCAGGTCGGTGATCAGCACAAAGGGCCGCCACGCGTAGGGGCCCAGGTCAGGGCCCAGAAACTGCGCATCGGCCCAGGTCTGCCCGCCGTCGGTGGACACTTCGACTTTCTCAAGCCCGCTGACACCGCCCATGGCGACGCCGTGGATCTGTACCTTGCCCGTTGCGGCATCCACCAGGGGTCCGGTGATCCATGATTTCACGGACATCTCGTACATGGAGGGTTGCGAGGGATCACCTTTCTCGCCGACAGGGCGGACGCGGTAGCCGGTTTGCTGGATCTTATTGGGCGATTCCTCGACCGTCAGCGCCAACCGTTTGAGATACTTGATATTGTTGACCCCGTAGTAGCCCGGGATAATCAGCCGCAGGGGGCCACCGTGCGCCAGCGGCACGGGTTCGCCGTTCATCTCCCACGCGAGGATCGCGCGATCCATCGCAGCCTTGGGGACAGAGCGTTCAACCTGGATCGATTCAGGCGGCAGCCCTTGGGGAATGTCCTCTCCGCCCGTGCCGGTCAGATACTCGGCATCTGCGTCGGCGCCACCCATTGCGTCAATAACGGCGCGCACGGGCACGCCTGTCCACACGACATTGCCCGCCGCCCCGACAGACCACTGCGACCCGCTCGTCTCGTGATCGAAGAAGGCGCGCCCGTTGCCCGAGCATTGCAGCACGCAGACCACCGTTTCGACGCCAAGCGTTTTCAACGCACCGACGGTCATCTTGCCGGGGTTTGCAACACCGTCGATCTCGACCTCCCAGGCATCGCGATCGGCAACGATCTTGTCCGAGGGGGCGGGCAAGTTGTTGCGGATGTAAAGTTCGGTCGTGGGGGTGATCAGCTCTGACCCCTGTGCGGCGCGTTTCGTCTCGAGCGTCTGCTTGGAATGGACGATCATGTCCTCGGCGTCTTTCCAGGCGACGTAATCCGGCAAAGGCTCTGCGCCTGATTGTGCCAACGCCGGTGCCCCGACCGCGACGGCTGCCATCGTGCCTGCCGATCCGATCAAAAAGTGCCGACGCTTAACGTTTTCAATGACTTTCATGTCTTCCTCCCGTGGTTCCGGGCCTTTGCTCTGCATCGTGGGCAAAGGCTCTATGACCAAGTGACGTCCGGGGGGTGCGGTTTATTCCCGCGTGACAAAATAACTTTCGATAAAGTTTGGGGGCGCCCGCTGGATCGGTGCCCGTTCGCGCAGGCCCGCTGTATCCAGCGGTTTGGCAGAACTCGGGTCTGTCGCCTAGCGGGAGCCGTTGTGTTGTATTGGGGGTGCTCCTCTTGGCTGTCTTGCGCTGTGCAGGCTCAGGCCGGGTTCAGGCGTTCCCGCGGACAGGTTTGTCGTTGTTGATCGTGAATATCATCCCGTCGAGAAGTTCATCCAGATCGGGGCGCGCCGCCGGACCGTTAGAGATGGCTATGATCTGCGTCGTGCCGTCGGGGCGCAGGCAGAAAATACCGGGCTCTGCAAAGCGACGGTCGGTTTCCTGCGAAGACAGAGGGTCGCTGACGTAAAGCCCCATGGCGCGCATGTCACTCTCTTGCAGGTCGTAGCCGATGTCGAAGGTCCACCCGAAGCGCGCGACATCATCGCTGACTTTCTCCAGCGGGTCGGCCGAGACACATTTCACCGCAAAACCCGCGTCTTCCCACTTTGCATAGTTGTGTTCCAGCTTGCTGAGGTAGGTCTTGCAGCGTCCGCAATGCTTGCCACGGTATACGATGAGCAGCGTCCAGCCGTCGGTCGCGCCGCCCACCGTCATGGTGCCGCCGCCGAATTTAGGCACCTCGAACACGGGAAAGGCGGTGCCCGCCTGTAGTTTGGTTGTCTGGTTGGAATGCGAATTTGTCATGTATCTATCTCTTCCTATGTGTTGGCCCGCCCGTGCAGCAGGGGCGAAATTTCCGTCGCCTTAGTCGTCTCTTCGCAGACCTTAAGCCCTTTAAAATTCTAAATTTTTGGGCCGGCGCAGCGAAGATCAAAACGACAAGGTCGGGCGCGTCCCCATTAAAACTCGAAAAATAGTACTTGTAAATATTTGTAAGTCATGTGATCACTTTTGCAATAATTTGTCTTTGGGAGGAAACAAATATGAAACTGAATAAAATCATCACCCGTGGTGCCTTTGCGATTGCCGCGGCATCGACGCTGGCTGTCATGCCCGTGACGGCGCAGGCAAAAGACTGGCGCGGCTGGAATATCCACGTCGAGGATTACCCCGTATCGCACGGTATGGAAGCCTTCATGGAAGAGGTCACCGAAAAGACCGGGGGCGAGATCAAGGGCAAGGTGTTCCACGCTGGCGTTCTGGGCTCGCAGCCCGATGCGATTGAACAGCTGCGTCTCGGGATCATGGATTTTGGCGTCTTCAGCCTTGGGCCGATGGGTCAGGCCGTGCCTGCGACCAACGTCGTGTCCTTGCCCTTCGTGTTCAAAAGCGTGCCACAGATGTATGAGCTGATGGACGGCGAACCCGGTGCCGCACTTGGGGAAGCGCTAGAGGAAAAGGGGATCGTCCCCCTTGGTTACTATGACGCCGGCGCGCGGTCTTTCTATAACTCGGTCAAGCCGATCAATACGCCCGAAGACGTGCAAGGCATGAAAGTGCGCGTGATGAACAACGATCTGTTCGTCGGCATGATCGAATCCATGGGCGGCAACGCCACCCCGATGGCCTTTGCGGAAGTCTACCAGTCGATCAAGACGGGCGTTGTTGACGGGGCAGAGAACAACCCGCCGTCTTATGAATCCACCAGCCACTTCGAGGTTGCGAAATACTATTCGTTAACCCAGCACCTGATCATTCCCGAATGTCTGTGCATGAGCAAAAAGACCTTTGACGGTCTGACACCAAAACAGCAGGAAATCGTGAAAACCGCCGGTAAAAACTCCACCGATCTGCAGCGCAAACTCTGGGGCGAACGCGAGGCGGCGTCGATGAAGATCATCATGGACGGTGGCGTCGAAGTGAACGAGATCGCCGACAAATCGGCGTTCCAGGAAGCGATGGTGCCCGTCTACGAAAAGTATCTGGCGGCCAATCCAGAGATGACGGATCTCGTCAATCTGTTCCGCAACGCTGACTGATTAGCGCGGCCGGACAATCGTGCGCCCTGTTGTAACGGGGCGCACCCCTTCTCTCACAAAGGAATAGGGCCGTGGAACACGCACCCCTCTGGATGAAGCATACCGAGCGTGCGCTCGACGGGCTGAGTTTTCTTTGCATGCTCGCGGCCTCTATCGCCATCGTCGTGCTGATCGCGACCTTCGGCTGGCTGGTGTTCGGGCGCTATGTCTTGAACGTCACACCGACATGGGTCGAACAGCTGGCGCTTTTGCTGATCTGCTATGTGACCTATCTGGGCGCGGCGGTCGGGATCCATGAGAACACGCATCTCGGGGTGACGCTGTTCCGCGACATGATGGGCTGGCGGGTCAGTAATTTCCTGAAACTCGTCATTGATATCGTCCTTGCCGGTTTTGGCCTGATCATGCTGGTCGCAAGTATTGAACTGGTGAAATTCGGGTGGAGCACAATGCTCCCCATGCTGAACATCCCCGAGAGTTTCCGGTCCTTGTCGGCTGCGATGTGCGGCGGGCTTGTCTTTCTATTTGCCGGACTGCGCGCGGTGTTTCGGATCGCCTGTCTTCTGCGCGGTATCCCCTATCATGAAAAAGGTCTGTTTTAATCATGGGTCTGACAATCCTTCTTGGCATTTTCGGTGTCTCCGTCGTGATCGGTATCCCCGTCGCCTTTGCAATGGGTATCGCAGCCCTGACCGCCTTTTGGTACGAAGGTTTTCCGCTGCTGATCACCTTTCAACGGTCGGTTTCCGGCATCTCTGTCTTCTCGCTGCTGGCGATCCCGTTCTTCGTTTTCGCAGGCGAGCTGATGCTGCACGGCGGTATCGCGATGCGTCTGGTCAAGTTCGCCTCGGCCCTTGTGGGTCACGTGCGCGGCGGTCTGGCATCGGTGAACATCTTTTCCAGCATGTTGTTCGGCGGGATTTCGGGATCGGCTGTGGCTGATATCTCGGCGCTTGGGTCTATTCTGATCCCTGTCATGAAGGAACGGGGCTATCATTCCGATTACGCGGTGAACGTGACCGTTACATCATCGATTGCAGGCATCGTTATTCCGCCCAGCCACAATATGATTATCTTTGCGGTGGCCGCAGGCGGGGGGATCTCTATCTCGAAGCTGTTCCTCGCGGGGGTGGTGCCTGGCATGCTGATGTGTCTGTGCCTTGCGGTGGCGGCCTATGTCATTGCGATCAAACGTAACTATCCGGCGGAGCCCTTCCCCGGCTGGCGTGCGGTCGGCGTTGCATCGCTGCATGCGCTGCCGGGTCTGGTGACGGCTGTAATTATCGTAGGCGGGGTGCTGTCGGGTATTTTCACCGTGACTGAATCCGGTGCCTTCGGTGCGATCTATGCGCTGCTGCTGACCTATTTCGTCTATCGCAGCCTTGACTGGAACGGGTTCAAGACCGCCGTCGTCTCTGCCGTGCGCACAACCGCGATGGTCATGGTGCTGATCGGTTTTGCCAGTTCATTCGCCTATCTTCTGGCGCTGTATCAGGTGCCCGAAAAGCTGAGCAGCTTCATGCTTGGCATCTCGGAAGAAAAGATCGCCGTTCTGCTGATGATCAACATCATGCTGCTGGTGCTGGGGATGATCATGGATATGGCCGCGCTGATCCTGATCTGCACCCCGATCTTCCTGCCCATTGTGCGCGATCTTGGCATGGACCCCACCCAGTTCGGGATCATGCTGCTGGTCAACCTCGGGCTTGGTCTGTGCACGCCCCCCGTTGGCACCTGTCTGTTCGTGGGCTGTGCCGTCGGCAGGGTCAAGATCGAGGAAACGCTCAGGACCATATGGCCCTTTTACCTGGCCATTCTGATGGCGCTCTTGCTGGTCACATATGTCCCTGCGGTGTCGCTGTTCCTGCCCTCATTGCTTGAATGAGCCGATCTTTTCCACGCCTTTCAAAACGCCCGAAATACCATAGTAGAAAGTATTCACCATGACTGAACCGACGCCAGAACTCCTTGAAAAGCTCATGCATGTCAGCACGGCAACGCTGACCACCGCATTGTTCAAGCGCGGCTTTCGTAACGTCTTTATTCAGGGGCCGTACCGTATGAACCCCGGGCCGAATATGGTCGGGCCGGCCTACACCCTGCGCTATATTCCCGCGCGCGAGGATCTGGACGGGCTAGAGTCTTTCGCGGACCGCGCCAACCCGCAGCGCAAGGGCGTAGAGGAATGCCCCCCCGGGTCCGTCTTCATGATCGACTCGCGGCGCGATTCAACGGCGGCGTCGGCGGGGTGTATTCTGGCCACCCGATTGATGAAGCGCGGCTGCAAGGGGATCGTCACCGACGGGGGGTTCCGCGACACGCCCGAAATTTCGGCGCTGGAGATGCCCGCCTATCACACGCGCCCCAGTGCGCCGACAAACCTGACCAAACACCACGCCGTCGCGATCAATGATCCTATCGCATGTGGCGGTGTTTCCGTCTTTCCGGGTGATATTATCGTGGGCGACAATGAAGGCGTCGTTTGCATCCCCAAGCATCTGGTGGCAGAAATAGCGTCAGAAACCGAAGAGATGACCGTTTTCGAAGACTTCGTTCTGGAAATGGTGCAAAATGGTGCTTCGATTTTTGGGCTTTACCCACCGACAGATCCGGCAACGAAGGACGAATTCAAAGCATGGCGGGAACAAAACAACCGGTAGCAGGCGCAGATGCGAGCCGTTCCGCCATGGGCAAGCCCGCCAAGGAACGCACGCTCGCGGATCACGCCTACGAGAAAATCCTCGCGATGATCTCCAGCGGGGAGACCGCGGTCGGGGATAAGCTGCCGACGGAACACGCCATGAGCGAGATGCTGGAGGTGTCCCGGCCGGTGCTGCGTCAGGCGCTCAAGCAACTGCGCGAAGACGGCGTGGTGGTGTCGCGGCAGGGGTCCGGGTCATTCGTGCAGCGCCGCCCCGATACGGCGGTGCTGACCTTTGCGCCCGTGGGGTCCATCGCTGATATCCAGCGCACCTTCGAATTCCGCGCCGCGATCGAGGGGGAGGCGGCGTTCCTTGCCGCCGTGCGCCATACAGAAGCGGATCTGGCCAAGCTGCGCGCGCATTTCAAGGAGCTGGACCGCTGCATTCGCGAAGGGGAGTTGGGCGTCGAAGCAGACGAGGCCTTTCATCAGGCGATCTGCGAGGCGTCCGGCAACCAGTATTTCGCAACTGCGCGCACCTCAATGAAGTCGAACATCCTGACCGGCCTTAACCTGACGCGGAACCTGTCGCTCAGCAAACCGCGCGAGCGGATGGAGCTTGTCCAGCAAGAACACCGCCGCATCCTCGCCGCGATCATCGCACGGGATCAGGCCGAAGCCCGTGCCGCCATGCGCGCCCATGTCGAGAATGCAAAGAACCGTGTGTTCGAAGGCTAATCGCTTACTCTAGCGGTAGCCCGTGGGCCGCCATGAAATCATCCCGCCGCGGTGCAAAACTGTCGAGCAGTTTCCCCGCCTGCAAGCACAGGCAGGAGTGTTCGACGTTCGATGGGATGATCAACGCATCGCCGGGGTTCAGGATCTGCGTGTCGCCCCCAACGGTGAATTCGAACTGGCCAGAGGACACGAAGGTCGTCTGCACATGGGGGTGCGAATGCGGCACGCCGACGCCGTCCTTTTCGAACATGAACTCTACCATCATCAGCGCTTTGTCCTGACACAAGATGCGCCGCTGCGCGCCGGGGCCAGAGGTCATCCAACTCTGTGATGCGTCTGCTGTGGTGTCCATTGGTATGCCTCCCTCAGGCGTTTATCAGATGTAATAATTTGTAACCATTATTGGATGTTGTCAACAGATTTGGGTGAGAGGCTTGCCGTAGTCCGCAACGATCATCATAGGTTTTTGGGCCTAATCAGGTGGATATTCTACTGTTTTCTCGGGCTTTTCCGCTGGGGTCAAAGACCTTCGCGACTTACCAATCTCTATATTTGTAATAATTTGTATTGTCGCGCCCCGAGGTTTGCCCTAAGCAAGGGGACGGATAATGCAGTTGTTGGGCGTGCATCGCCGCCCTTGAACCCCATTGTGCATCGAAGGGAGACGCGGAGAGCACTGCTCGGTCAGGTTCCTCCGCAGAATTTTATATTCAGGAGACGATCATGGACCTCAAAGGGAAAACCGCAATTGTAACCGGCGGTGGCCGCGATATCGGCCGCGCCTGTGTGCTTGAGCTCGCGGCGCGGGGCGCGAATGTGGCGATTAACTATATGGCAAGCTCTGAAGGGGCCGACAGCGCGGTCGCCGAGATCAAGGCGGCGGGCGGCAATGCCTTCGCGCTGCAGGGCGATATGACCAAAGAGGCCGATGTTGCCGCGTTGGTAGAAAAGACCGTCAAGGAATTCGGACAGGTCGATACGCTTGTCCACGTCACGGGCGGGCTGGTCGCGCGGGTCACCATGTCGGAGATGACGCTGGATCACTGGCAGTCGGTCATGGACGTGAACCTGACATCCTTTGTGCTGATGGTGCGTGAATGTCTGCCCCATATGACCGAAGGGTCGTCGATTGTCGGGCTCGCGTCGCAGGCCGGTCGCGATGGCGGCGGGCCCGGTGCCTCGGCTTACGGCGCATCAAAGGGGGCGCTGATGACGCTGACGCGGGGTCTGGCGAAAGAGCTTGGTCCGAAAATCCGCGTGAATTCGCTTTGCCCGGGGATGATCGATACCGATTTCCACAACATCTTTACCAAACCCGAAGTGCGCACCCATGTGGCCAATGTCTCGCCCGTGAAACGCGAGGGGACTTCGGAAGATGTGGCCAAGCTGGCGGTGTTCCTTGCCTCGGATGATGCGGCGTTCATCACAGGTGCCAACGTCGATATCAACGGCGGCATGCTGTTTTCTTGACAACGACACGACCGGCGGCTGCGGATGCACGCGGCCGCCGGATTTTTGACAGAAGCTAAAGGGAACGCAGCATGGAACTGATGGGCAAACACCTGATCGCAGGCGAATGGACCGGCGCGGCAGAGCAATTTTCATCCGACCCCGCCGAAGGGGAGCCACGGATTTTCGCCGCCGGCACCGTTGATCTGGTCGACCGCGCCGCGCAGGCTGCCGAGGATGCGTTTGACGCCTACAGCGCCACCACAGCGCAGGATCGCGCGGCCTTCCTGAATGCGATCGCGGACGAGGTTGACGCCCGTATCGACACATTGGCCCTGATCGGCGCTCAGGAAACCGGCCTGCCAGACGCGCGTTTGCGCGGTGAAACAGGGCGCACCTCCGGGCAGCTGCGCATGTTCGCGACACATATCCTTGAAGGCAAGTTTCTGGACGCGCGCCATGATGCGGCCTTGCCGGATCGCACGCCTTTCCCGCGATCCGATTTGCGGATGATCCAGCGCCCGATTGGCCCTGTTGCGGTCTTCGGGGCGTCGAACTTCCCGCTCGCTTTCTCGACGGCAGGCGGGGATACGGCGTCGGCCTTGGCGGCGGGCTGTCCGGTGGTTGTCAGGGGGCACCACGCGCACCCCGGCACGGCAGAGGTCGTGGCCGCAGCGATTGCCGCCGCCATTACAGCTTGCGACATTCCCGCGGGAGTATTCTCGTTGATCCAGGGGGGCGGGCTAGAGGTCGGGCAGGCGCTGGTGCAGCATCCGTTGATCAAGGCCGTCGGCTTTACCGGATCACTGCGCGGCGGACGGGCGCTGTTTGATCTATGCGCGCAGCGGCCCGAACCCATTCCGTTTTTTGGCGAGCTGGGGTCGATCAACCCGGTCTTTGTACTGCCCGCCGCAGCCTCCGCCCGTGGCGCAGAGATCGGCGCGGGGTGGGCCGCGTCGTTGACGATGGGGGCAGGGCAGTTCTGCACGAACCCCGGCGTGGTGGTGGTCACTGACGGCCCCGGTGCCGATGCCTTCCGCGATGCCGCTGTCGCCGCCTTGCACGACAGCCCTGCCCAAACAACGCTGACGGCGGGGATTGCCGATGCCTATTTCGACGGGCGTGATCGTATCGCGCGCGCGGGGTGTACGCGCGCGCTCGTCTCTTCGGATCGGGGCGAGGCGCGTGGTGTCACCCCCGCTGTCTTCGAGGTCTCTGGCACCGATTGGCTGAACAGCGACGCGCTGGCGCATGAGGTCTTCGGGCCACTTGGCATTATCGTGCGTGTGGCCGATGCGGATGAGATGGCCGCGGTTGCCAAAGGGCTGGACGGGCAGCTGACCTGCACGTTGCAAATGGATGCAGGCGATACCGCTGCGGCCAAGGCCTTGATGCCGGTGCTAGAGCGCAAGGCGGGGCGGATATTGGCCAACGGCTTTCCCACGGGCGTGGAGGTCAGCGGCGCGATGGTCCACGGCGGGCCCTATCCCGCGTCGACCAACTTTGGCGCGACCTCGGTCGGGACGCTGGCGATCCGCCGTTTCCTGCGCCCTGTCTGCTACCAAGACCTTCCAGCAGAGCTGCTGCCGGTCGTTTGACCCTGTGCGGGGCAGCGGCGCTTGGGGGGTAAGCCGCTGATAAACTTGATGTATACAAATAATTACAAATAAACTTGACGCATTACAAATACTAACGACATATTTCACGTCAGGGAGAATCTGGTCAGGCACGTATCTGGTCAGGCAACAATCAGGGAGGACTACCATGTCATTTTTTACTAAGACAGCACAGCTTGTTTCGGGTGCCGCCGTTGCTGCGACGCTCTTTACCGCGACCGCGCAGGCCGAGACGGTTCTGCGGGGGGCCAGCATGTTCGACGAGGAACATGCCTTTACCAAAACACTGCGCAAATTCGAGGAACTGGTCGGCGAGAAATACGACGGCGATGTGACGTTTGACTTACGTCTGAACGGGGAGCTTGGCGTCGAAAGCGATTACGTCACCTTCCTGAACCAGGGTGTGGCGATTGACTATACGATCCTTGCGCCGTCCAACATGGCCAAGTTCGCCCCGTCCATCCCGCTGATGGACATGCCGTTCCTGTTCCGCGATCTGGATCACTGGAATGCGGTCCTGTCCAGCGATGTGCTTGCGCCGCTGGAGGACGAGCTGCTGGAGAAAGCCGATATCAAGATCGTGGGCTACACCGGCGGGGGCACGCGCAATCTGCTGTCCAAAAACCCTGTCGTGACCTTTGATGATCTGAAGGGACACAAGATGCGGGTCATGGGCGCGCCGATCCAGGCGCAGATCTTCCAGGCGTTGACAGCAGCCCCTTCGGCGATTGCCTATAACGAGGTTTACAACGCGATCCAGACCGGCGTCATCGCAGGGTTTGAAAACGAGGCCGCAAGCATTCAGAACCTCAAGTTCTACGAGGTGGCCCCGAACCTGACGCTCACGCGCCATTCGATCACCGTGCGCCCCATCGTGATGAGCGGCAAGACCTTCAACAGCCTGCCCGCAGACCTGCAGGCCGCCGTGCTTGAAGCAGGCGAAGAGGCAGGGGCCTTTGGCCGCGAGCTGGAATCGCGCGAGGACGGCGTAAAGCTGCAAGAGATGGTCGATGCCGGTCAGCTAACCGTGTCCGAATTCGAAAACCGCGACAAGATGCTGGAGATGGTCAAGCCGGTGCAGGATGCCTATGCCGCCGAGATCGGTGCATCGGAGCTGCTTGAAGCGGTCCGCGCCAAGTAATCCCCGCGGATGCCCCCTTGGGTTCTTGCGACCCGAGGGGGATTTTATTTTCACTCAAGTTGATCGGTAAGCACATGATCCTGCGTGGTCTGGAACTGCTCGCATCCTTGCTCCGCTTTGTTGTGGGGGTGCTGATGTTTTCACTGGCGATCCCCGTCGGCCTGCAGGTGATTGCGCGCTACACTGGGGTGATCCCCGTCTATTTATGGACCGAAGAGCTGGCCACGTTCATCTTTGTATGGGTTGTGATGCTCGGGTCTGCCCTGGCGGTGTGGGAGGGGACGCATTTCGACGTTCAGGTCATCCCCGGCGCCAAACATCCGCTGCTGGCGTTCTTGCAGCAAGCGCTGGTGCTTGGGCTGGTCGCGGGGTTTGCGCTGTTGTTCGCATGGTACGGCATTGATTACGCCAAATTCGGGGGCAACCAGACGTCGGTCATGATGCGTGCAAATCTGATGTTTACGCATATCTCTGTCCCGATCGCCGGTGTGCTTTGGGCGGTCTTTGCCCTTTACCGTTTGTATCAAGCATTTGCGGTCTACCGCACAGAGGGGCGGGCCGTATCATGATCGTTTCAACGGGCCTTGCCTGTCTTATTCTTGTCGGCGGTTTCATCCTGCTGGTGGCGTTGCGGGTGCCGGTCGCCTTTGCCTTGGGGATCGCGACAATTCCGATTGTGATGCTGGATATCCGGCTGACGCCCTTCATCGTCATCGACCGGATGTTCCAGTCGTATAACTCGTTCATCCTGCTTGCCGTGCCGTTCTTTCTGTTGGCGGCGAACCTGATGAATTCGGGGTTGATCACGCAAAAGCTGATTGATTTTGCCCGCGTGCTGACTGGCTGGATGCCCGGAGGGTTGGGGCATGTGAATGTCGCCGTGTCGATGCTGTTTGCCGGTATCTCGGGGTCGTCCACAGCGGATGCGGCGGGCTGCGGCAAGATCCTGATCCCCGCGATGGTCAAAGAAGGCTATGACACCCGTTTTGCCATCGCGATCACGGCCTGTTCGTCCGTGATGGGGGTGATCATTCCGCCCAGCATCCTCATGGTAGTCTGGGGCGGGGTCATGCAGATTTCGGTCGGCGCGCTGTTTCTGGCGGGGGCCATTCCCGGCTTGCTGATCGGTTTTGCCCTGATGGCGACGGTCTATGGCTATGCCAAAAAATACGACTACCCCGTCACTCTGCGGCCCACATTCGGGCAGTTCTGGTCGGCGTTCAAAGGCGCGGCGCTGGCGATGCTGACCCCGGTTCTGGTGATCGGCGGCATCGTGGGGGGCATTGTGACCCCCACCGAAAGCGCGATCATCGCGGCGGGCTATGCGTTGATCCTTGGGGTTTTTGTTTATCGTACCGTGTCGGTGCGGGATCTTGGCGGGATCTTCTATGACACGGGCCGTTTTGCGTCGATCTCGCTTTTTGCGATCGGGACGGCTTCGGCTTTTGGCTGGATGCTGGCGTTCTACAACGTGCCGCGTTTGATCGTAGACGTGCTGACCGCGCACGAGCTTGGCGTCATTGGCACGTCGCTGATCATTGCGGCGCTGTTCCTGTTTTTCGGTCTGTTCATCGATGCCATCCCGACCATTATCATTCTGGGTACGGTGCTTTTGCCCGTGGCGCGTGCGGCGGGGATTGATCCGGTAGCCTTTGCGATTATCGGGATCATCTCGCTGGCCTTTGGTCTGGTGACGCCGCCCTATGGCTTGTGTCTGCTGATCTCTGCGTCGATCGGGGGGATGAATGTGGTCAAGGTGCTGCGGGATGTCTGCATCATTCTGGCCCCGATGCTGGTGATCTTGTTGCTGGTCATTCTCTTTCCTCAGATCGCCCTGTGGCTGCCGCGCACGCTCATGCCGATGTCATTCCAATGACCCGTCGGCGCAGACATCTGATCGAATAGGATATCCCATGAAAGAAACATGGCGCTGGTTTGGCCCCACTGATCCGGTCACGCTTACCCATATCAAGCAGGCAGGCGCGTCGGGCATTGTGACCGCTTTGCACGACTACGCCCCCGGCGAGGTCTGGCCGCTGAGGGATATCACTGCCCTTCAGGCGCGGATCGAGGAGGCCGGCCTGAGCTGGGATGTATGCGAGTCGATCTGGATGCCGGACGCGATCAAGCTGAAGGGTGCCGGTGCCACGGCAGAGATCGCGGCATGGATCGAGACGATGCGCAATCTGGCGCGCGCGGGCGTCCAGACGATCTGCTACAACTTCATGCCGCTGCTGGACTGGACCCGCACCGATCTGCGCTTCGAGATCGACGGGCAGGGGCAGGCCTTGCGTTTTGACATGGTGGATTTCGTGGTGTTCGACGTGCATATCCTTGCGCGCCCGAACGCCCAGGCCGACCACGCCCCCGATCTGCTGGCCGCAGCGCAGATGCGGTGGGGGCATATGACAAAGCCCGAGATCGCCGCGTTAGAGGCGAATATCATCGCAGGGCTCCCCGGTAGCGCGAAAGGGTTTACGCGGGCGGATCTGCTGGCGGGCATCGAAAGTTTCGCATCCCTGTCGCACCACGACCTTCAAGCCAATCTGGCCGCGTTCCTGAGCGTCGTCGTGCCAGAGGCAGAGGCCTTGGGGGTGCGGCTTGCCATCCATCCCGATGATCCGCCGTTCCCGCTTTTCGGTTTGCCGCGCTGCGTTTCGACCGCGCAGGATCTGGCGTTTATTCTTGATGCGGTGCCGAGTGCTGCGAACGGGCTGACCTTCTGTACCGGATCACTGGGGGCCCGCGCGGATAATGATCTGCCCGACATGGCCCGCCGCTTTGGCGCGCATATCCACTTTGCCCATTTGCGCAATGTGCAGCGCGAGGGGGATGGCAGCTTTCATGAAGCCGCAGCGCTTGGGGGGAGCACCGATATGATTGCGGTCCTCGCGGCCCTGCGCGCGGCAGAACAGGGGCAGCCCGCCCGCGCTATCCCCATGCGGCCGGATCACGGTCACCTGCTGGCGTTCGAACAGCAGCAGAAAACAAATCCGGGCTATTCCTATCTGGGGCGGCTCAAAGGATTGGCGGAGCTCAGAGGCGCCTTGGCCGCGCTGGACCATTCAGACATCGGATCAAAACACGCAAGGCAGGTGCAATGACCTCACTTCTTGGCATCGGCGAATGCATGATCGAACTGTCGTCGGCGGGCGGCGACCTGTGGCGGCAACGATTTTCCGGCGATGTGTTCAACGCCCTGTGGTACGCGCGGGCGCATTCCGCCGATGATGCGGATGTCGCCTTTCACACCGCTGTCGGCACGGACCCTATGTCGGACCAGATGCTGGCCTTTATCCAGTTGGGTGGGATCCGCTGTGCGGAGACGCCGCGCATCGCCGATCGGCGCCCCGGTCTGTATACGATCCAGCTGAACGGGGCCGAGCGCAGCTTTACCTATTGGCGCGACACATCGGCGGCGCAGATGATGGTGCGCCACCCCGGCCCGCTTTGGCGCGATGTGGCAGGGGCGGATGTGGTCTATTTCTCGGGCATCACGCTGGCGATCCTGCCGCCCGACGACCTAGAGACACTGCTGGCCGGTTTGGTAGAGCATAAAAAGCAAGGCGGGCTTTTGGCGTTTGATCCGAATATCCGGCCTCACCTCTGGGCGGATAAAGACCGGATGCTTGATGTCATATCGCGGGCCGCGGGGCTGAGCGATCTTGTACTGCCAAGTTTCGACGATGAAACAACGGCCTTTGGCGACCGGACACCGCAGGACAGCGCGAAACGTTATGCCGATCTGGGGGCCGGGCATGTTGTGGTCAAGAACGGGCCTGCGGATACGATCCACCTGCAGGACGGCCAGTTGACGGCTTTCCCCGTGGCGCCGGTCAGCGACATTATCGATACGACAGCCGCCGGAGATTCCTTTAACGGCGCCTATATTGCGTGCCTTCTGCGCGGCTTGCCGACCGAGGACGCTATATCGGCCGCGCAGAGATGTGCGGGGCAGGTGATCAGGCATAAGGGTGCCATTATCTCGCGCAATGATCTGGGGCTGGTCTGACAGAGCGCGCGCACCCGCCGATAGATTGCCCCCTGGAATTGCCGCCAAGCCCGTGCCGCATTTGATCTAGATCAAGGCGCCGCCCCTGCCGCCATGAGAACCGTGTCCCGAAATAAAGGGGATTCGGGATATGTTCGATACGCTCAAGTTGGTCGTGCTTGCGCTCATTGTGTTTTTCGCAGCTTTGGCGGCCGATTGGGCGCGGGATCCGGCCTATATGGTCCATGCGCTGCTGATCATGGTGATCGCCGCCGGCCTGTTCTTCTGGCAACTGCGCAATATGCCGGTCGACGGTGTCGCCGCGCCCCACGCGCCAGCGCCGCAGGGCTATATGGACGGGCCGATCCGCTATGGCGTGATTGCCACGGCGTTCTGGGGTGTTGTCGGGTTCCTTGCGGGGACATACATCGCCTTTCAACTCGCCTTTCCCGCGCTGAATATCGAATGGGCGCAGCCCTATGCCAACTTTGGCCGTCTGCGTCCGCTGCACACCAGCGCGGTGATCTTCGCCTTTGGCGGCAACGCCCTGATCGCCTCTTCTTTTTACATCGTGCAACGTACGTCGGCGGCACGGCTTTGGGGCGGCAACGCTGCTTGGTTTGTTTTCTGGGGCTATCAGTTGTTCATCGTGCTGGCAGCGACGGGCTATCTGCTGGGGGCGACCCAATCGAAGGAATATGCCGAGCCGGAATGGTATGTCGACATCTGGCTGACCATCGTCTGGCTGACCTACCTCGCCGTGTTCTTCGGTACGATCCTGAACCGGCGCGAGCGTCATATCTATGTGGCGAACTGGTTCTTTCTGGCTTTCATCATCACCGTGGCCATGCTGCATGTGGTCAACAACCTCGCCATTCCGGTGTCGATCTGGGGCTCCAAATCGGTGCAGGTCTTTGCGGGCGTGCAGGATGCCATGACGCAGTGGTGGTACGGGCATAACGCCGTGGGCTTCTTCCTGACCGCCGGTTTTCTGGGCATGATGTACTACTTTGTCCCGAAACAGGCAGGCCGTCCGGTCTATAGCTACAAACTGTCGATCATCCACTTCTGGGCGCTGATCTTTCTGTATATCTGGGCGGGTCCGCACCACCTGCATTACACCGCCTTGCCCGATTGGGCGGCGACGCTGGGGATGGTGTTTTCAATCATCCTGTGGATGCCCAGTTGGGGCGGCATGATCAACGGCCTGATGACGCTCGAAGGCGCATGGGACAAGATCCGCACCGATCCGATCATCCGCATGTTTGTCGCCTCGCTCGCCTTCTATGGGATGTCGACCTTTGAGGGGCCGATGATGTCGATCCGCGCGGTGAACAGCCTTAGCCACTACACCGACTGGACCATCGGGCACGTGCATTCCGGCGCGCTTGGCTGGAACGGGCTGATCACCTTCGGCGCGCTGTATTTCCTGACACCGCGGCTTTGGGGGCGGGCGCAGATGCATTCGCTGTCGGCGATCAACCTGCACTTCTGGCTCGCGACCGTGGGCATCGTTCTTTACGCGGCGTCGATGTGGGTCTCGGGCATTATGGAGGGGCTGATGTGGCGCGAGGTCGATACCAATGGCTTCCTTGTCAACAGCTTTGCCGACACCGTCGAAGCCAAATTCCTGATGTATGTGGTCCGTGGTCTGGGCGGGGTGCTCTACCTCGCGGGGGGTGCGGTGATGGTCTGGAACATGTGGATGACCATCCGCGCCCCGCAAGCCCGCCCCGTCACCGTCGCCCTGCCAGCGGAGTAAGATCAATGGCCAAGAACCCCCAAAGCCCCAACTATGACCCCGCTGACGATCCCAAGGTGGTGACCGCCAGCGAAGGGATGAAAAAGGGCAAAATCCCCAACGAGCTGCCGCCCGAGACGCAGACGATCACCTTTCACCAGCGGTTTGAACGCAATGCGACGCTGCTGCTGATCGCCTCTCTCGGGGTGGTCAGTATTGGCGGGATCATCGAGATCGCGCCGCTGTTCTGGCTGGAGAACACGATCGAGAAGGTCGAGGGCATGCGCCCCTATTCGCCGCTGGAACTGGCGGGGCGCGAGATCTACGTGCGCGAGGGCTGCTATGTCTGCCACAGCCAGATGATCCGCCCGATGCGCGACGAGACGGAGCGTTATGGCCATTACAGCCTCGCCGCCGAATCCATGTATGACCACCCGTTTCAATGGGGCTCGAAACGCACCGGTCCGGATCTGGCGCGGGTCGGTGGGCGCTATTCGGACGAGTGGCATGTGGACCACCTGATGGACCCGCAGTCGGTCGTGCCGGAAAGCGTGATGCCGAAATACGCCTTTCTGATGGAGGCCAAGCTGGACAGCGAGGATGTGACCGATCTGCTGGCGACCCACCGCATGGTTGGCGTGCCCTACACCGACGAGATGATCGCCAGCGCGAGCGGAGATTTCCGCATGCAGGTTGACCCGATGGGGGATTATGACGCGCTGCTTGACCGCTACCCCGGTGCGCAGGTGCGCGACTTTGACGGGCAGCCCGGTGTCAGCGAGATGGATGCCCTGATCGCCTATCTGCAAATGCTCGGGACGTTGGTCGATTTCTCGACCTTTGTGCCCGATGCCACCCGCTGAGGAGCTTGCCATGGACACCTATTCCTTCTTGCGTGAACTGGCTGATAGCTGGGCGCTCTTGATCCTGACGTTGATCTTTCTGGGGGTCATTGCTTGGGCCTATCGCCCCGGCTCGCGCGCGCTGCATGATGACGCGGCGGATGTGCCGTTTCGCAACGACGACCCCGACCAAGCCCGCCAAGACGGAGCCCGCCAATGACCGACAACCGCAAGATCGACCCCACCACCGGCACCGAAACCACGGGCCACAGCTGGGATGGCATCGAAGAGCTGAACACGCCCTTGCCGCGGTGGTGGCTTTGGACCTTCTACGCCACCATCGTCTGGGGCGTGATCTATACCATCCTCTATCCCGCATGGCCTTTGGTTTCGGGGGCGACGGCGGGGTTGCTGGGCTATTCCACCCGTGGCGAGGTCGCGGCTGAAATCGCGCGTGTCGATCAGTCGAATGCCGATCTGACGGAAAGCCTGATCAACGTCGATATGGGGGTTCTGAAAGGCAACGAAGAACTGCACCGTTTCGCCGTGCAGGCGGGGCGTTCGGTCTTTGCGGCGAATTGTTCGCAATGTCATGGCGCCGGGGCAGGGGGTGTGGTGGCCTCGGGCTATCCGAACCTTCTGGACGATGACTGGCTTTGGGGCGGTACGATGGCCGAGATCGCCTATACCGTGCGCCACGGCATCCGCAACGAGGATGACGCCGACGCGAGGGTGTCGCAGATGCCGTCCTTTGACTGGCTGGGCGCTGCGGAGCTGGACGCCACGGCCCATTTCGTACGCAGCCTTTCCGGGCTCGCGCATGACGAGGCAGCGGCCCAAGCGGGTGCGGATATCTTCGCCACGAATTGCAGCGCGTGCCACGGTGAAACGGGCCTTGGGGATCGCGAGATCGGCGCGCCAAACCTTGCCGATGCGATCTGGCTGCGCGGCGGCAGTCACGAAGCGATCATCCAACAGCTGAAAACGCCGCGCATGGGGGTCATGCCGCCCTGGCAGGCGCGTTTGGGCGAAGCCGATGTGCGCGCTGTGACGGCCTATGTGCACGGTCTGGGCGGGGGGGAGGCCGCGATGGACACGGCCCAAGATACGCCTGCCGACTGAGCCGCCGCACGACAAGACCTGTTGTTTGATGCAGATCAAAGCGGCCTGCGCACCACGGGTGTAGGCCGCAAGACGTAACCCCGGAGCCCCCCGCCCATGTCCAACGCCGCCCCCCCGCTTTTCGCCGCGCGCGAGCCGATCTTCCCCCGCCGGGTGAGCGGCTTTTTCCGCCGGCTCAAGTGGGTTATCCTGATCCTCACGCTGGGGGTCTATTACGTTACCCCGTGGCTCCGTTGGGACCGAGGGCCGAACCTGCCGGATCAAGCGGTTCTGGTCGATCTTGCGAACCGCCGTTTTCATTTCTTCTGGATCGAGATCTGGCCGCATGAGTTCTATTTCGTCGCCGGACTGCTGATCATGGCGGGGCTGGGGCTGTTCCTGTTCACCTCTGCCTTGGGTCGGGTCTGGTGTGGCTATGCCTGCCCGCAAACCGTCTGGTCTGACCTCTTCATGACTGTGGAGCGCTGGATCGAGGGCGACCGCAACGCGCGTATCCGCCTGCACAATGCGCCGTGGAGCCTGCGCAAGGCGCGGTTGCGGGGGGCGAAATGGGGGGTCTGGTTGCTGATCGCGGTGGCGACGGGCGGGGCTTGGGTCTTTTACTTTGCCGATGCGCCCACATTGGCGCGCGACCTCGTGACCCTGCAAGCCGCCCCCGTGGCCTATGCCACCATCGCCGTGCTCACTGCCACGACCTTTATCTTTGGTGGCTTCATGCGCGAACAGATCTGCATTTACATGTGCCCTTGGCCCCGCATCCAAGGCGCGATGATGGACCCCGGCACGCTGACCGTCGGCTACCGCAAATGGCGGGGGGAGCCGCGCGGGAAGGGTGGGGTGAAGCGCCAGCAAGCCGCCGCCGCCGCGATTGGGAGCGGCGATGCCGTGGCGCGCTATGGTGCCGCGCTGGACATAAACTCCGCCGGAGACCGCCAGTCGCGCAGCGGCGACGTGCTGGGGGATTGTATCGATTGCAACGCCTGTGTCGCCGTCTGCCCGATGGGGATCGATATCCGCGAGGGTCAGCAGATGGAGTGTATTACCTGCGCCCTCTGCATCGACGCCTGTGACGATGTGATGGCCAAGATCGGGCGGCCACGGGGGCTGATCGACTATCTCGCACTGGATGACGAACCGCCAACCGCCCCGCAACAAAGCGCCGCAGTCGCGGGGTATGCCGACGCCCCCGCCGGTGACGTTGCCGGTGCCACGCTGCCCCCGTGGCAGCCCAAGCCGCTTTGGCAGCATATCTTTCGACCCCGAACGATTGTGTACACGACGGCATGGGCCGCCATCGGTGTGGCGCTGGTCGTCGCGCTTTTTATCCGGCCCGAGATCGACATGACCATCGCGCCGGTGCGCAACCCGACCTTTGTCACCCTGTCGGACGGGTCCATCCGCAACGCCTATGACATCCGCCTGCGCAACAAACACAACGAAGCGCGGGATTTCAGAGTGTCGCTGGTGGCTGACAGCCCCTTGGAACTGGCGGTAGAGGGCGCAAGTAACGCCGTGGTCAACGTGCCCGCTGACACCAGCCGGTTGCAACGTGTCTATGTGATCGCCCCGCCGCAGACCCCCGCCGCCCGCGCGCAGCGCAGTGACCTGCGCCTTTGGGTCGAAGATGTCACCTCGGGCGAGCGGGCCTATGGCAATACAATTTTCAACGGAAAGGAAGGATCTGATGAGCGTGGTACAGACTGAACGCCCGCTGACCGGCTGGCATGTGCTGGCGATGTTTATCGGCGGCTTTTCGATCATCATCTCGGTGAACCTCGCGCTGGCGTTCAACGCGGTGCGGACTTTCCCCGGCAAAGAGACCGAGTCGAGCTATGTCGCCTCGCAGAACTTCGACACCGACCGCGCCGCACAGGAAGCTTTGGGCTGGACCGTGCGGACGGCGCTGACCGACACGACGCTTAGGCTTTCTGTGACAGATGGGGGCAATCGCGTGGTAAGGCCCGAGATCATCTTTGCCACATTGGGACGCGCAACAACGGTAGCGGATGACATCACGCCGGAATTCAGCTGGGACGGCACCGCATGGGTTGCCCCCGTCACGTCGGGCCCCGGCAACTGGAACCTGCGGATAGAGATGCGGGCCGCTGACGGCACGCTCTTTCGGCGCCGCATCCCGCTGCGGGGCCTGCGATGACTGTCGCTGCCTGTCCGGGCTGTATCGCGCTGGCCCCATCGGTCGATACCGCGCGCAAGGGCGTGCCCGACACCGAGGCGGCAGTCTACCTTGCGCTGCCGCAGATCCGCTGTGCCGCCTGTATTGCGGGGGTCGAAGGGGTATTGGCCAAGCTGCCCTCTGTGAAAGCGGCCAGAGTAAACCTGAGCGCCAAGCGGGTTCGCCTTGTGCTCGCCCCCGGGTGTGACGTCAGCACTGCCCTTCAGGCCTTGAACGACGCAGGCTTTGACGCGCATGAGTTGGACGCGACCGCCCTGCGCCCCGCCAATGACGACGCGGGGCGGCGCCTGCTGGCCCGTGCTGCGGTGGCGGGCTTTGCGATGATGAATGTGATGGCAATCTCTGTCGCGGTCTGGTCGGGGGCCGGGGATGTGACACGGGTGATGTTCCACTGGGTCTCGGCCGCAATAGCACTGCCCGCGCTGGCGTTTTCTGCGGTGCCTTTCTTTGCCTCGGCATGGGGTGCCTTGCGGGCGGGGCGGGTGAACATGGATGTACCCATTGCGCTGGCGATCCTGCTGGCCGCTGCGACATCGCTTTATGAAACCTTTGCGGCCCGCGGGGCGCATACATGGTTTGATGCCGCGCTGTCGCTCACGTTTTTCTTGCTGGTGGGGCGGTATCTTGAACACCGCGCGCGGGCGACGGCGCGTTCTGCCGCAGCAGAGCTGACGGCGCTGGAACTGCCGCGCGCCACCCGATTGACCGCGACAGGGCGCGAAACCGTGGATGTCGCCGTGCTGATGCCGGACGACCGGATCGCATTGGCCGCAGGGGCCCGTGCGCCTGTGGACGGCATAGCTGAAATCGCCGCAATGGTGGACCGCTCTGCCCTGACCGGAGAGGCGGACCCCGTCGCTTTGGCCGCAGGGGATCTGGCCTGCGCGGGCGAAGTGATCCTTGGTGCACCGCTGACACTGCGGGCCACGCATCGCGCCGAAGACAGCACCCTGCGCCGTTTGGCGGCCCTCGTCGAGGTCGCAGAGACCGGCAAGCACCGCTACAGCGGGATCGCGGACCGCGCCGCGCGGCTTTATGCGCCGGTGGTGCATGGTTTGGCCGCGGTGGCTTTCGCGGTCTGGTGGGCACTGACGGGGGATCTGCATCACGCCATTGCGGTGGCCACCGCGACGTTGATCATTACCTGCCCCTGCGCCCTGGCGCTTGCCATTCCGGCAGTGACGGCGGCGATGACGGGGCGGCTGTTCCGCGCGGGCGTGCTGCTGAAATCGCCCACGGCGCTGGAACGGCTGGCTGACATCGACACGGTCGTTTTTGACAAAACCGGCACGCTGACCGAAGGGGTGGCTGTTCTTCCCGCGCTTGATCCCGACGCCGCGTCAGTTGCCTTGAGCTTGGCCCAAGCGTCGAACCACCCCGCGTCCCGAGCGCTGGCGGCGTCCCTTGCGGGGCGGGCTCCTGCCGAATTGCGCGACGTGGTCGAGGTCGCAGGAAAGGGGGTCACCGGCCTTTGGAATGGTGTGCCCGTGGGGCTGGCGCGCGGTGAGGACGGGCCCGAGCTTCATCTACCCGATCGGTGCATCCCCCTGCCGCTGACCGAGACCCCGCGCCCCGGCACCGTCGCCTTGATCGCCGCGCTTCGCGCCGGCGGGTGGCAGGTCGCGATGATCACCGGAGACACATCGGCCCGCGCCGCCGCCCTTGCCGCAAAGCTTGGGATTGATCAAATACATGCCGGTGTCTTGCCGCACGAGAAAGTCGATCTGGTGCGTGGCATGGCCGAACAGGGCAGGCGGGTGCTGATGGTGGGTGACGGGCTGAATGACACCGCAGCGCTTGCCGCCGCTCATGCATCGCTCGCCCCCGGTTCAGCGCTGGACGCGGCAAGGGTCGCCTCGGACGGGGTCATTCTGGGGGGCACTCTCGGCACCATTGCGCCGACCCTGAGCCTGGCACGTCGGGCGCGCAGCCGTATCAAGCAGAACCTCGCCCTCGCCGCCGCCTATAACTGCGTGGCGATCCCGGTCGCGGTCATGGGCTTTGCCACACCGCTGATGGCGGCGGCGGTTATGTCTTCGTCCTCCATCCTTGTCGTCCTGAATGCGCTGCGTCGATGAATATTCTGATTGTCCTCATCCCCGTTTCCATATGCCTCGGCGCAGCAGGGCTGATCGCCTGTCTGTGGACATTACGCAGTGGTCAGTACGAAGACCTGGAGGGCGATGCCGCGCGTATCTTGCTGGAGGATGACATGTGTGTTGAAGGTGAAGAGGGGTAGAGCTGGGCTTAGGACGCGTGTCACAGCCGACCACGCCGCAGCGGATCTGATGGCCGCTCCCGCCCTCGGCCCCATAAGGATCACGAGGGGCGAGAATAATCATCTTAGATTGCCGTGTGAGGTGACTGTTGATAGAAGCCGGTAGTCGCACGCCATCTGTCCGGAGGGGCTCCTCATACTGTCGATCATCATCAACGTCGCTTCGGCTCGGGACCGTATGGCCTTTATGGCGCAACAGATGGATGCGCTAGGTCTACCCTATCAACGGCTCGAAGCCGTTACCCCCGATGCGCAGAGCGGATCGCATAACGCGGCCTATTGGGCCAGTTGGCAACGCCCCCTTAAGGAAACCGAGAAGGCTTGTTTTCTGAGCCACGTAGCAGCATGGGAGCGTGTTGCGGCTTTGGGGGAACCTGCGTTGATCCTTGAGGACGATGTCGTGCTTTCTCGTGCGACGCCGATAATGCTCAAGTCCTGTCGCGGGCTGGTGGATGTCGACCATCTGACGCTTGAGGTACGCCAGCGTCGGAAGATTGTCGCCAAAGACGCACAACCGCTGACAGACGACCACGTTATGCGCCGTCTCTATCAGGATCGCAGCGGTGCCGCCGCATATGTGCTATGGCCGTCAGGGGCGGCAAAACTGTTGCAGCGTGCAAAGACACAGGCAGCACTTGCCGATGCGATGATCTGTGGTGCTTACGAGCTTAAGAGCTATCAGGTCGAACCGGCCTGCGCGATCCAGATCGACCAAGCGGAGGCTTACGGCGTAGCTGTCGGGCTTAAGACACATTCGCTGATCGGGGCCGGTGTACCGACACGGCAGCCAACCACCGCGAGGTTCAAGCTGCGCCGCATCGCCGCCCAACTTCGCATGGGCATGCAGGCCTTGCTGCATGCCGTGGATGCCGAACGCCGCGAGATATCGTTGTCACCCGCCGAGTTTTATACGGTCCCCCAAGGGCCGCGGCGCTAAGCCCTTTACCACCAGCTTGTTTTTTCCCGTTTGTGCTGTGCCTTGAAGCGCGCAAACGCGGTGTCATTGATCTGCAGCCGCGCCCAGATTTCCTGGAAAATGGGCCCGACGGGATCAAGCGCCATAAACGGTTCCATCCTCCAGACCATATTGCGCAGGGTGTCATCCGTTCCGACGGTAAAGCAGGACATGCCTTCGAAAAGCGGAATGAGCCGGTGTTGAACATCCTCGACATGTGCTGGAGCCATCGTGGTGGCCAAGGTATCCGTCAGATACCGTTCACTTTCGTACATTTTAACTGTGTTGACGACCGCGCTTGTCATCATGGCAACCGCGCGCACCGCCATATCGCTATCATGGGCCGCAAATGTGTCGGTGGCTGAGACAAGCCAGCGGATATTCAGTTTCTCCCGCAGGAAGTCCCCCTCGGCCATCCACAGGGTGCGGAATTTCTGATAGGTTTCAGCCAGGTTGTGGTCGCGCCGGATCAGCACGATCAACTCTGCATGATAAAGCAGCAGCGCAGACTGCCCCGAAAATTCCGTCCTTAGATTTTGCAGATGCAGGTCGATGGATTTCGCTGACCCTCGCGTCTGAACCGGATCGCCCGCGTCAATCATCGTCGCTTTGAGCTCGGCTAGATTATGTTCCGCCGTCGCATGCCTGCGCGCGCCCCAGCGTTTGCGATGCTGGTTGAGGGATAAAAACCGTCTAAGCCGTCCGGGTTTCTTTCGCATTGGTCTCGCTTTTCCTATCGATTTAGTGGCGCAACACTCCGTAAAGACGCAGTACATCAAACCGCCGACGTAGTCTTCGGCTTTTTAGGAAGGGTCTGAGAAGCCGGTATTTCAGCGCCATCTTCCCTTGGTCAAAGCGCCCCGGAATATCGGAGTCCTTGTCAGTTTGCGTCACAATAGGTCGGGCTAAAAAGCCCTGCCGCAGCATGCCCGGGGCGTGCCGCCAAACGAGATCGACCGGAAAGAAGAGGTGCTCGGTGGTCTGCAGAAACGCCTCTGCCGCACGACGTGAAACGATGTACCCGCTTCCCAGTAGCGGTGCCGGATCACATTCACACGCCACATGGCCGTTGGGGAGCGGATGAAGGTGAAAAATCCGCCAACGCCTACGCCATTCAAGCCTGCGCCATAGGCGACGCCGTGACCGTTCAAACACCGTTGGGCGTGTTCTAACTGCGTCGTTCGCAAGTTGACTGAGTGTCTCTTCATCCAGCGTGTAGGTGTAGGGCGCGTTAGAGGAGAGATTCAAGAAATCCAGGCCAAGGCCGGGCATTTGCTTCTGAACCATCTCCAACTCCGGTGCGATATCAATATCATCTTCAATGATCAGTGCATATTCTTCGTCTGTTTCAAGAAACTGCCGCCAAACGGCGATGTGCGAGGCTGCGCAAGCAATTTCACCGCGAACGGGCTGTTTTTTTTGATTAATTACAAATAGGTGTGGCTTTAAATCTGGGAGCTTCGCATCTTCGTCCTGCCCGTCGACGGCGCGGAAGATTTTGAATGGCAATCCTAGGTCAGCCATCTTTCGCGAAACCTCCGACAGTCGGTCAGGACGCCGCTCTAGGTTGATCAGGTAAGTATCCACAGAGTTCCTCGTTATTTACAACTGGACAGTATCCAGTACCTTTATTTTTCCAGCTAGAGCTTGTGTGGCCAAAACCTTGATCGGACCAGATATTGTTAGGTACCCCTTAGGATACGACTTCAGGTTGTTGGTCAAGATCACTCATAGACGCCACATATCTGGTATTCACGAGGCATTCCCCACTTTCAGGCGCAACAACCCGTGACCGGACTACGAAAGCTATGTATCGCGTGGGCATATTGAGTGCGGAGTATTAAGCCCCAAGGACGTCACACCGTCTTGTCGTCAAATGTTTCCGACACATCCATCAAGCGCTGAGGCTCATATAAGCGCGGGTCACGGCCTTGGCATCGAACTTTTCGGGGAAGTCGATCCTGAAGCGCTCCGGATTGTCTGAGGCTTCCGTCATTCGGGCTGAAAGCGCTTCGATGTTATCGGGTGGTGACACGAGATTTTGTATGGGCAGTATTTCAGCCGGCCCCGAGGGGCAATCCGTGCTTATGACGGGGACACCAAGGGCAATCGCTTCGAGGATTGTCATGTTCAGCCCTTCATATTCCGACGATACAACCATGAATCTTGCCGCTTTGATCAACGGGAACGGGTTTTTCTGGAAGCCCACAAAATGCACGCGGTCTGCGATGCCCAAAGACTGCGCCAATGCTTTGGTTTCTCCCAGCAAGGGTCCGGACCCGACGAGCAGCAGGTCATACGGGGTCTTTGCCCGCGCATATGCATGTAGCAGACGGTCGTGGCGCTTTGCTTTTTTGAACTTGCCTACGTTGACGATATAGTCCTTCCGGGGCGGCACCGGTTCACCGGCCTGCCGTTGGATCAAAGCCGGTTCGACCGGGTTATAGATTGTGCGCGTCTCGATCGATTGCCCAAACAGCGCCTGCATGTCCTCTTCGACGCCTTTGCTGACGCAGATACATTTTTTTCCGCTGTAGACGCGGCGCAGTTTTTCCAGCTCCGCGTTTTGCTGACCCCCTAGGGCATATTCATGTGACGCAGTGCTGTGCATGACAAAGTGAACATTCGGCAGTTGGCTGTGCGAGAGGATGAGATCAACTGGGAACAGATTAGAGAGAACGAGGTCAGGCACACCTATATGTTTTTTGACAAATCTGTCGAAAGCCATGGCCGCGACTTTGCCCCGAATTTTGCGCGGCAATGAACGCCAAAGCCGATATGGAAACCTGTGAATTGGCACCTCAGGGTCGAGATCGTGATCGATGTCGTCTTTAAAAACAACGATATGTGCTTGGTGGCCCATGGCATTCATAGTGCGGGCCAAGGTCTGAACAACGCGCTCTGCACCACCGCCCTGTAGGCTGAAAACAGCGAGAACTATCGTTTTCATATATTCTTCTCCAATACGCGCTTTGGGCGTTGCATAGACCAAACGGTAGATAATGCGCACAGGTGTTGCGAAGTCCAGAACGGTTTTTGCAAGGATGCCGTGCTAGGGTGCCTATCTGTTCGGGACGTGTCCGGTGGCTGTAGCGGGGCGAGCCTTGGTGCCGCGGAACTGACGCCAGATGCTTTACCCATCCCTTGCCCCCTTCATGTCGCAACGCAAAAACCAGTTGTTAGTTACAAATGCAACCTTTAGGCAAGCGCTAGTGGAACGCGAGGAGCCGAGTATGACTGTCGAAAAACATCCGACCCGTATGACCCAAGCCCCGTCTCTTCCCGGGGCCAACGCCGGATACATGCCGGGCTTCGGGAATGATTTCGAGACAGAAGCGCTGCCGGATGCCTTGCCGCAAGGGATGAACAGCCCGCAAAAATGCAACTACGGGCTTTATGGTGAGCAGCTTAGCGGGACCGCCTTTACGGCACCAAGCCATCAGAACGAACGTACCTGGTGCTACCGCATTCGCCCGTCGGTCAAACACTCGCACCGGTATCACAAGATCGATCTGCCGCTTTGGAAATCCGCGCCCAACATCGTCGCGGATGTCACGAGCCTTGGGCAATATCGCTGGGATCCGCTGCCGCACACAGACACGCCGCTGACATGGCTGACGGGGATGCGCACGATGACGACGGCGGGCGATGTCCATACGCAGGTCGGCATGGCGACCCATGTGTATCTTGTGAATGCCTCCATGGTTGATGCGTATTTCTATTCTGCCGACAGCGAGATGCTGATCGTCCCGCAGGAAGGTCGCCTTCGGTTTTCGACTGAACTGGGGATCATTGATCTCGCGCCGCAGGAAATCGCGATCATCCCGCGGGGGCTGGTCTACCGTGTCGAAGTGCTTGAAAGGCCGTGCCGCGGGTTCGTCTGCGAAAACTACGGCCAAAAGTTCGAGCTGCCAAATCGTGGGCCGATCGGGGCCAACTGCATGGCCAACCCGCGCGATTTCAAAGCACCCGTTGCCGCGTTTGAAGACCGCGAAGTCCCCTCTACCGTGACGGTGAAATGGTGCGGGGCGTTCCATGAAACCAAGATCGGGCAGTCACCGCTTGATGTGGTGGCATGGCACGGGAACTACGCGCCGGTGAAATATGATCTGCGCACCTATTGCCCCGTGGGGGCGGTGCTGTTCGACCATCCTGACCCGTCGATCTTTACCGTTCTCACCGCGCCCTCCGGTGTCGAAGGGACGGCGAATATCGACTTTGTCTTGTTCCGGGAACGCTGGATGGTGGCGGAAGATACGTTCCGCCCGCCGTGGTATCACAAGAATATCATGTCCGAATTGATGGGTAATATCTACGGCCAGTATGACGCCAAGCCCAAAGGCTTTATTCCCGGCGGGATCAGCTTGCACAATATGATGCTGCCGCACGGGCCTGATCGCAATGCCTTCGAGGGGGCCTCCAACGCAGAGCTGGCGGCCCAAAAGCTCGACAATACGATGTCGTTCATGTTCGAGACCCGCTTCCCGCAGCAACTCACGAAATTCGCCGGACAGGAGGCCCCCTTGCAGGATGATTACATCGATTGCTGGGCGGACATCGAAAAGAAGTTCGACGGGACACCGGGCAAGAAATGAAGCGCACTCCGGCCGGTGAAAGCACAACGTTGACCCGGCGCGATGCCGCAGGGCGTGACGGGTATCAGATGAGGTTGGGCAGGTGCCAAAGCATCGTTCGATCCGCAACAAATTCCCCAAAGTAAAAGGACCAGAACCATGGCAAAAGCATTCGCATCCCAAGGGGATATGACAGAGAAGAAAGTCACCTTCGACGAAGTCGGCGAGGGCCTGTGGGCCTTCACCGCGGAAGGCGACCCGAATTCGGGCGTGATCATCGGCGATGACAGCGTCATGATTGTAGAGGCACAGGCGACGCCGCGTCTGGCCAATAAGGTCATCGAGAAGGTGCGCGAAGTCACCGACAAGCCGATCAGCCATGTGGTGCTGACCCATTATCACGCGGTGCGCGTGTTGGGGGCCTCTGCCTATGGGGCACAGCAGATCATCATGTCCGACGTTGCCCGCGCGATGGTCGAGGAACGCGGACAGGAAGATTGGGACAGCGAATTCCAACGCTTTCCCCGATTGTTCGAGGGGCATGAATCAATCCCCGGGCTGACTTACCCGACCACCACATTCAGCGACAGCATGACCGTCTATCTGGGCAAACGTCGCGTTGATATCAAACATATCGGCCGCGCCCATACGGCGGGTGATGCGGTGATCCATGTGCCGGATCAGAACGTCATGTTCACGGGCGATATCGTTGAGGATCATTCGGCCTGCTATTGCGGCGACGGATACTTCGGCGACTGGGGGCAAACGCTTGATAACATCAAGGCTTATGACGTGGATGCGATCGCACCGGGACGGGGGGGCGCCTTGATCGGCAAGGACGCCGTTGAACGGGCGATTGAAAGCACGCGTGATTTCGTCGAAAGCACCTTCAAGCCAGCGCAGCGGGTCGCCATGAAAGGCGGCACGTTGAAAGAGGCATGGGATGCGGTGCGCGCGGAATGCGACCCGAAGTTCAAGGATTACGCGATCTACGAGCACTGCCTGCCGTTCAACGTCAGCCGCGCCTTCGACGAGGCCCGCGGCATCTGGCATCCGCGTATCTGGACAGACAAGCGCGATCTGGAAATGTGGGCGCAGTTGCAGGGCTAAGGCTAGGTCTGGGAGGGCAAACCATGGTCGATATGCGCTATGATCTCGCGTTCAAACTATACCCCTACCAAAAGGGTGCGGATCAGGATCTTGCCCCCCGGCGTCACCCTGTGGTGATCGTCGGGGGCGGGCCCGTCGGGATGGCGCTGGCGCTTGATCTTGGGCGCAAGGGCACACCTGTTGTGGTATTGGATGATCATGAAGGTGTCGGACAGGGCAGTCGCGCCATCTGTTTTGCCAAACGCACGCTCGAGATCTGCGACCGCCTTGGCGCGGGCAAAGCGATGATCGACAAGGGCGTTCAGTGGAACGTCGGCAAAGTGTTTCATGGCGATGAGCGGGTGTTCGAATTCAATCTGCAACCCGAAGACGGCCATAAGGCTCCGGCGTTTATCAACTTGCAACAGCCCTATTTCGAGAAATACCTCGTGGATGAAATCCGTGTGGCGCAATCTGACGGCGCGCCCATTGAAATCCGCGGGCGCAACGGGGTCACGGGGGTGACACCGCGGGGCGATCACGTGGTGCTGGATATCACCACACCTGACGGCCCCTACCAGCTTGAGGCCGACTGGCTGGTCGCTTGCGATGGCGCACGGTCTCCCACGCGCGAGATGCTGGGCCTGAGCTTTGAGGGCCGCGTGTTCGAGGATAATTTCCTGATCGCCGATGTGAAGATGAAAGCCGATTTCCCGACCGAACGCTGGTTCTGGTTCGAGCCGCCCTTCAAAGACAGCGGCGCGTCGGCGCTTCTCCACAAGCAGCCCGACGATATCTGGCGGATCGATTTCCAATTGGGGTGGGACATTGACCGCGCCAAGGAACTGAAGCCCGAGAATATCCGCGCCCGCGTGGATGCCATGTTGGGCGAGGGGGCGGAATACGAGCTCGAATGGACCTCGATCTACACGTTCCAATGTCGGCGTATGGAAAAGTTTCGACACGGCAGGGTGCTCTTTGCGGGCGACAGCGCGCATCAGGTCTCTCCCTTCGGGGCGCGGGGGGCCAACTCTGGCGTGCAGGACGCGGACAATCTGGCGTGGAAACTTGATCTGGTGATCAAGGGCTTGGCTCCCGACCGCCTGCTCGACAGCTATTCGCAAGAGCGGGTCCACGGCGCTGACGAGAATATCCTGAATTCCACCCGCGCAACGGATTTCCTTACCCCCAAAACAGAGATGAGCAAGATTTTCCGCAATGCGGTGTTGAGCCTCGCACACCGTCACCCCTTTGCACGGCCCTTGGTGAATTCCGGTCGTTTGTCCGTGCCATGTGTCTATGACGGGCTGTCACTGAACGGCCCCGATGCACTGAATGGCCCCGCGACAAACCGTGTCGGCGCCACCTGCAGCGACGCGCCCTTGAGGGACGGGTTCTTGCTGGACGTGGTGGGCGGCGTGTTCACCGTTCTGGCGATCAATACCGACCCGCCCGCGCTGGCCGAGGTTGGCGGGGTCACGGTAAACACCGTCACGCTGAACACGCAAACCGACGATCCCAGCGGTGCTATTGCGGCACGCTACCTCGGCGACACGCCCTGCGGCATCTACCTGATCCGCCCGGACCAGCATGTCGCCGCACGCTGGACCCGCGCAAGCGCCGCAGACATCCGGTCAGCCGTAGGCATCGCAACAGGAAAGGGGCAGTAACGATGGGGCTCAACCTTCAACCGAACATCAAGGATCCGGACGGGTTCTATGATGAATTGCTTTGCGCACATGAAGGGCGAAGCAAGGACGAAAGCGACGCATTCAACGCCCGCCTGATCCTCATCCTCGCGAACCATATCGGTGACAGAGATATCCTGCGCGCAGCATTGGCCGCCGCCAAATAGGGGCGTCCGGCGTCTGAAGCCGCATCGAGACTTGGGATGCTATCGCTGACGTTCGTTGTAGCCGGCAAGAGCGGAGACAGTTCTCGTCTAATGGGACGCGTTCCCTGTCGCGCCCTTGTGCGGAAACTGTAACTGATAATCATAATTATGTAATATTATGTTCAACCCAGCGGCCAGCCCGACCCATATCCCAGCTCATATATGCGGTGCCAGTAACGCTTGGATGTCGCTGTCGGGTGGCGCGTTTCAGCGGTTTCGGATTGGCGAAGTCGTGTCGGGGCGGGTGCGGCTTCCCACCTCAACACGTATGGGGCTTAGGAGGTCAGTCGCGATGACGAAGGCACGGTGAAGCGCCCTGCCACGAAGAACAGCACCGTTGCCAGCCCAGCAGGGATCGCAAGCCCAAGGGACATGGGGAGCGCCGTAGCTGTCCCGCCAATCGCGACAGAGGTAGAGACGGCAAAGGCAAGGGCAAACTGGATCGCCCCCAGCAACGCCGATCCCATGCCGGCACCTTTCTCTGTCAGCGACATCGCGATGGACATCGCATTCGCGGAAAGCAGCCCGACGCAACCAATCGATATCCACAGCGGAATGACGAATACCAGAAGCGAGCTTGTCTGCGACAGCAGCGCCAGCACCAAAGTAGCGGCGAAAAACAGCGGCAAGACGGCGGTGAGGATCTGTTCGGGGCTATAGTGGTTCAACAGCATGCCATTGATTCGGCCGAAGATGATAAGTGCGGTCGCAATAGCCGCGAACATGAGCCCAAAGCCGATTGAACTCAGCCCGAAGATCCCTTGGAAGACCCCAGAGGAGCCCGTGATAAACGCGAACATGCCGCTTTGAATAAGCCCCGCGACCAGCGCCATGATGAGAAATCCGCGCTCGGACAGGAGCCGCTTGGCGGTTTTTGCACCCGTGCGGAAGGGCCGAGGCTGGCGGCCTTCGGTGGGCAATGTCTCGGGCAAGGTGATCACGGACAAGGCCAGCGCGACAAGGCTGATAAGGGCCATTGTCGCAAAGATGGAACGCCAGCCAAACGCTTCAAGCAACAGGCTGCCCAACGTGGGCGAGGCGATGGGGCCAAGCGTCAGCAACATGACAAGCACCGTCATGACTTTGGCCGCCGTTCGTCCTTCGTACAGGTCCTTGACCATGGCGCGCCCCACGACCATGCCCGCGCTCGCCCCGATGGCCTGAATGAAACGAAGCGCGTTGAACCACGCGATGTCACTGAGCATCGGCAGAACAAGAGAGGTCACGGTGAAAAGGACGGTGCCGATCAAAAGCGGCCCCTTGCGCCCGTAGGTATCGGTCAACGGGCCGATCAGGATTTGCCCGAAACAGAGCCCCAGGAAAAAGAGAGAAAGCGAGAGCTCGGCCGCCGTATGGGTGGCGTCCATCGACGTCGCGAGATCCCCGAGGGCAGCCAGATACATGTCGGTTGCCAAGGGCGGAAAAAGGGAGAGCAGGCCGAGGGTCGCGGTCACAGCGAACGCGCGGCTTGAGGACAAGGAAATTTGAGACATCTTCGCTCCAACGAGATAATAGACTACGGTCTACTTGCATTTAGTAGATCGCAGTCTAACAATCAACGTCATACCACGCTGCATCGATGAACAGGAGCTGTGCATGTCGGTAAAGAAGTCGGGCGGACGTCCCGCGAATGAGGAAGCCAGCGCCGCTTTGAGAGCCGCCGCACTGCGGCTTGTGCGGGAAACGGGGTACGAAAAAGTCTCTATTGCGGCGATTATTGCCGAGGCGGGCGTTGCACGCCAAACGCTCTACAACCGCTGGAACACAAAGGCGGACCTCATCCTCGAAGCGATTTTCGAGGCGACGAATTCTTATGCCGCTGAACCGCCTTTGGATAGCGCGCAAGACTATAGGGCGCAGCTTGAAGACTTCCTGATCAAGGTTTTCGAACACCTGAAGCTGGACGGCGCAACGATCCGGTCGCTGATTGCATCGTCACAGCAAGACGCGAAGTTTCACGCGTCGTTCCATGCCAAATTCGTTCTGCCGCGCGAGCAGATGATGACGCTGATGCTGCGTCGGGCGCAGGACCACGGGGCGCTTTCACCCGCGCGCAACGTCGAGGTATTGTCGACCATGATCCACGGTGCATTCTGGTATCGCTTGCTAAACCGCGGCGTATTGGATGCGACTTTCGCGAAAGAGCTCGTGGCAGAGACCTTTGCCTGAACCGGCCTTGTGATTGCGGGCGCTGCCCCTACACCGACAAATACTGATCCCGAATTTCCGGCTGCGATTGCAGCGCGGCGAGCGTGCCGACGAATTTCTGTGTGCCGTGTTCGATGATCACCACGCCATCGGCGACCGCTTGCGCGAAATGCAGGTTCTGTTCGGACAGCAGCACCGTCAGCCCCTCTGCCTTGAGTTGCAGGATCACGCGGGCCATCTGTTCGACGATCACCGGCGCGATACCTTCGGAGGGTTCGTCCAGCAGGATGAATGCGGGGTTGCCCATCAGGGTGCGGGCGATGGTCAGCATCTGCTGCTCGCCCCCCGACAGCGCCTTGCCGCGGTTGTGACGGCGTTCGGCGAGGTTGGGGAAGAGGTCGAAAACCATGTCCTCGGTCCAGGTGGTGCAGCCGTCGCGGGGGGGCTGGCGGCCGACCTCCAGGTTTTCCATCACGGTAAGCTGGGTGAAAATCCGGCGTTCCTCGGGGACATAGCCCAGACCGTTGCGCGCGACCTTGTGGCTGGGCCAGCCGGTGATGTCTTGGCCCTGATAGATGATCTTGCCCTGCCGTGGCCGGACCAGCTGCATGATAGACTTCATCGTCGTGGTCTTGCCCGCACCATTGCGCCCCAGCAGGGCGACGACAGTGCCGCGATCCACGGTAAAGTTCAGGTCATTCAGCACCTGCGCCTTGCCGTAGAATGAATTGACGCCGTTCACCTCAAGCATGGGCACCCTCCTGCGCTTTGAACAGCGTGCCGCCGCCCAGATAGACCTCTTGCACCTGCGGGTTGTTGCGGATCTCGTCGACGGTGCCGTCGGCGATCAGTTGGCCACGGTTCAGCACCATGATGCGGTGCGAATGGGCAAAGACCACGTCCATGTCATGTTCGGTAAACAACACGCTGATGCCCCGCTGCTCCAAAATATCGGCGGTCAGCTGCATCAGCGCGATCCGTTCACGCGGGGCCATGCCAGCGGTGGGTTCATCCATCAGCAGCAGGATCGGGTCGTTGGCCAGCGCCACGGCGAGCTCCAGCCGTTTGAGGTCGCCATAGGCCAGCACCGCGCAGTGACGTTCGGACTGGTCGACCATGCCCACGGTATCAAGCAGCGCCAGCGCCTCTTCGCGGTAGAGTTTATGGGCGAAGGTGGTCAGGGAATAGAGCCGCTTGTGATGCGACATCAGCGCCATCTGCACGTTTTCGACCACGGTCATCGAGGCATAGGTGGCGGTGATCTGGAACGTCCGCCCCACCCCCATGCGCCAGATCTTGCGCGGTTGCATGCCCGCGATGTTCTTGCCCATCAGCTGCACGGTGCCCGACGACGGCTTGAGCTGTCCCATCAGCATATTGAAACAGGTGCTTTTGCCCGCGCCATTGGGGCCGATCAGCGCCAGCAGCTCTCCCTTGGCAAGATCAAAGCTCACGTCATCCACCGCCTTGATCGCACCAAAATTGCGGGACAGGTTGCGCACAGACAGGATCGGGCTCATTTCGCGTCCTCCGGTGTTTTCAGCAGGCCAATGCGTTCGCCCGCCTTGCGCAGCGATCCGACAATGCCTTCGGGGCCAAGGATCACGACAAAGATGATCAGCAGGCCCAAGGCGAGCCGCCAATATTCAAAGCGGGTCAGGTAGTCTTTGACGCCCTCAAAGAAGGCTCCGCCGACCCAGCCGCCCGACAGGGTCTTCACCCCGCCTAGAAACACCACGATCAGCGCGTCGAAACTGCGGGCGGTTTCAAGCTCGTTGGGGAAGATGCTGCCCTTGGAGAAGACGAACAACCCGCCCGCGAGCCCCGCCATGATGCCCGCAAAGGTAAAGGCGACCCATTGGATGCGTTTGGTGTTGATCCCCATCGCCTCGGCTTGTCGCGCACTGTCGCGGGCCGCGCGCATGGCATAGCCAAAGGGCGCATGTGCAGCTTGGCGCAGCAGCAGGATGCCCCCGATGCAGAAGACAAAAGCGAGGTAGTAATAGACATCATTGTCCGACGCCCAATCGGACGGCCAGATGTTGACCAGCCCGTCGTCGCCGCCGGTGACGTCGCCCCACTGGAACGCGAGGCTCCAGAGCAGTTGCCCGAAGGCCAGCGTCAGCATGGCGAAGTAGACACCGGTGGACCGCAGGCAGACCCAGCCGATCACCACGGCGGCCAGCCCCGCGCAGATCGGCGCCAGCACCAGCGCCAGCTCCATCGGGGTGTCGGCATAGGTCACAAACAGCGCCGCGGCATAGGCCCCCCCGCCAAAGAAGGCCGCATGGCCAAAGCTGACCAGCCCGCCCTGCCCCAGCATGAAATGCAGCGAGGCGGCGAAGAGACAGAAGATCATGATGTCGGTCACCAGCACCACGGCGAAATTCCCACCGTAGAACGGCAGCAGCGCAAGGATGAACAGCCCCGCCATCACCAGCAAGCGCATGCGATTGCCCGCGGGCTTGATCGGGCGCTCCGGCTCTCCGGTCTGGCCGTGCTCGCCCGCGATCTCCTCTTTCCCGAGCAGGCCGAAGGGGCGGAACATCAGGACGATCACCATGACGACAAACATCAGAACAAGCGTCGACTGCGGCGCATAGGTCACGCCAAACACATTCAGGACCGAGATGATCACAGCCGCCAGATAGGCCCCCGGCAGCGATCCCATGCCCCCGATGACCACGACCACAAAGACCGCACCGATAATGCTGAAATCCATCAACAGATCGGCACCACCCTTGGGCAGTTGCAACGCGCCGCCAAGCCCTGCAAGCGCACAGCCCAGAAAGAAGACGCCCGTGAACAGCCACGCCTGATTGACCCCAAGGGCACCGACCATCTCGCGGTCCTGGGTGGCGGCGCGCACCAAGGTGCCGACACGGGTTTTCGTGATCAGATACCACAGGGCGATGGCCACGAAGGGCGTGATGATGATCAGCGCGATGTCATATTGCGGCACGGGTTCCCCCATGATGCGGATCACCCCTTTCAGCCCCGGCGCGCGCGGGCCCAGCAGATCTTGCGGGCCCCAGATCATCAGCGCCAGATCCTGAATGACAAGGATCACGCCAAAGGTCGCGACCAGTTGGAACAGTTCAGGCGCGCTATAGACAGGGCGCAGCACGCAGATCTCGACGATCACCCCGATCAGCCCGACAATCAGCCCCGCCAGCAGGATCGCACCCCAGAAGCCGACCATGCCCGGCAGCACCTGCATCAGCGAATAGCCGACATAAGCCCCCAGCATATAGAACGACCCATGGGCAAAATTCACCACCCGCGTGACGCCAAAGATCAGCGACAGCCCAGAGGCAACCATGAAGAGCGCACCCGCATTGGCAAGCCCAGTCAGAATCTGTGCGATGAAAAGGCCCATGGGCACCTCTTGATGTTGGGGATGGGGTCAGATGCAGCCAAGGGGGCCTCCCCCCTTGGCTGCGGGTCCGGATTATTCTGCCGGACGCAGTTTCGACACCTCTTCGTCAGACGGCAGGTAGTCGGCACCGTCCAGATAGGTCCAGTCGGTCATGACGCCCGCACCGTCCTTGAGCATGGTCTTCCCGACAAAGGCCCCCATGGTGGCCTGATTGTCGATCTCGCGGAAAGTGATGTCGCCCACGGGCGTCGCCACATCCAGCCCTTCGAAGGCCATACGGATCGCGTCACCCTCGGTCGATCCCGCCTTGCTGATCGCGGCGGCGATGCTTTGCGCGGTCATATACCCGACGAGAGACCCGAGCTTTGGCGTTTCGTCGAATTTCGCCTGATAGGCATCAACGAAAGGCTTGTTCGCGCCGTCTTCATCCGAGAAGTCATACCAGGGATAGCCGGTCACGACCCAGCCTTCGGGGGCTTCGTCGGCCAGTGGTTCAAGGTATTCCGGTTCGCCCGAAAGCAGGCCGTAGACCGTGCGCCCGTCGAACAGACCACGGGTGGTGCCTTCGCGGACGAACTTGGCAAGGTCGGGGCCGAAGGTCACGTTATAGATCGCGTCCGGCTTGGACCGCTCCAGCGCCTGAACCTCGGCGCCGGCGTCGATTTTGAACAGGGCGGGCCATTGCTCTCCGACGAATTCGACCTCGGGCTTCAGTTCGGTCAGCACTTCCTTAAAGGCGGCCACCGCGTCTTTGCCGTAGGCGTAGTTCGGTGCGATGGTCGCGTATTTCACGGCATCGGTCTTGGCGGCCTGTTCGGCCAGCATTGCGGCCTGCATATAGGTCGAGGTCCGCAGGCGAAAGGTCCAGGGGTTGCCCTGGCTCCAGGTCAGGGCATCGGCCAGCGGTTCGGCGGCGAGGTACACCCAGCCCTTTTCCGCCGCGACCGAGGAGATCGCCAGACCGACGTTCGACAGGATCGAACCGGTGATCATCACGGTGCCTTCGCTGGTCATCAGCTCTTCGGCGATTTTGATCGCTTCACCAGGGTCGCCCTGATCGTCGCGGAAGATGAATTCGAGCGGGCGATCCAGCACACCGCCATCGGCGTTGATTTCCTCAAGCGCCAGTTCGATGCCCTGTTTATACGGCTCGGCAAAGGCGGCGAGACGTTTGTAGTGGTTGATCTCTCCGACTTTGATCGAGTCGCCTGACTGCGCCGATGCGGCAAAGCCGGTGACGCCAAGGGCAAAGGCCCCTATGACGCTGTTCAGGAATGTCTTTCTGTTCATGTGATGGTCCTCTCGTGTTGGGGTGTGCCGTCTGCTGCGGCTTTGCTTTTTATGGATCAATCATGCTGGACAAAGACCGGTGCGACGGGGTCGCCCAGATCGACCGTCGCCTCTGCCTCGATCCGGTCGCGGATGCGTTTGCGGTAGACGTTGGGCGCTTTGTCGATAGCGATGCGGATGGGTTTGCGTTTTTGGGGGCGCTGTTCTTCTTGGTGGACGGCTTCCAAAATCGCCTTGTCCTCGGCAAATGCAACGCGGAACATCGCGTCCATTTGGTCCGACGCGGCGTCATCGCCAAGGGCGGTGTTGCGCAGGTGCATCCAGTGGTCGATCGTATAGTCCTCTGTCACGGGTGTGACGAAATGGAGCGCAAAGATACGCACGCCTTTGTTGCGCTGATCTTCGGGAAGTTCAAGCTTTGCATCAGACGACCCAAAGTCAATCACGGCGGTCGAGGGTATGTGCAGATAGTAATAATGCCAGCGGTCCACATTGCCGCTAAAGCCGCCGAATGCCTTGAAAAAGCCGATGGGTTCCGCGTCTCTGATCCAGCGCCATGCCACGATCACCTCGTCTGCGGTTTTGACATGCACGGGTACGTTTTCGGAGGCCGCATTGCCCAATGTCGTCGGATGGACAAAGCTCACATGCGCCGGATCCACAAGGTTTTCGGCAACGTTGAGGTAATGTGCGCGGATATGCAGCTTGTCCCCGTGGTGGACGTGCCACCCCTCCTGACCCAGCTCGGGCAAGTCAAAGGCCAGCGCGGGGTCGGCCTTGTCGGCGTCGCCCATCCAGATGAACACAATGCCGTGGCGTTCCAGCACCGGATAGCTGTCAACATAGGCGGATTTGGGCAGGTTCGATTGCCCCGGCACCCGCACGCAGGCCCCGTCCGCGCCAAAGGTCATACCGTGATAGCCGCATTGAATGGTGTCGCCGATGCGCTTGCCCTTGGACAGCGGCAGCAGCCGGTGCGGGCAGCGATCTTCGAGCACGGCGATCTGGCCATCGCTGGTGCGGTAGGCTACTAGGTTCTGCGCAAGCAATGTCAGCGGCACCAGCTCATCGCCAAAGTCGGTAGACCAACCCGCAACGTACCAAGCGTTTCTGACAAAGGACATCGGTTCACTCCTTGCTCTGCACAGCTTCATGAAGGACCAAAAAATTGTTAGCTGTCAAACAATTTCTTGCACCCCATCTGATATAGACCCCAGATGGAAACCGTGGGATGATAGTGCCTAATCTATACGCATTGACCCAAGAGCACTGGATAAGAACCTTGGTTGAAACCACACAAGACCTGACCCTGACCGCAGACTATGCGTTGGAACGACAGATCGGGTTCAAGCTGCGCCTCGCGAACCAGCGCCACCTTGAGATCTTTAACCGGAGGATGCCGGATATCACGCCGACACAATTCGCCGTACTGGCCAAGCTGCGCGACGAGGCGCGGATCAGCCAGAACCACCTGGGGCGTCTGGTCGGGATGGACGCGGCGACCACCAAAGGCGTGATCGACCGGTTGCGCAAAAAGGGGCTGGTCCATTCGACCCCGTCAAAGACCGACATGCGGCGGCTGGAGATTTCGCTGACCGACGAAGGCATCGCGGTGACCGCCAAGGCAATCGCCACCGCGCAGGAAATCTCGGCCGAGACCGTCGGCAACCTCACCCCGCGCGAAGTGGACCGGCTACTGGCCCTGCTCGAGAAACTATAGGCTCTAACGCAGGCCGTCCTTGCCTTCGGCCTCGGCATGGGTCAGCCCGCCGACACGGGGCAAGGGGCGCCCGGAATCTGTGACAGCCACGGCCACCAGTATCTCGCCCGCACGCGGCGCGTCGTTCAACCGCACCTCGATCCCGTCGAAATGGCTGCGCACATAGGCGGCGTCCTTGTGCCCCAAAGGCACGTCAAGCACCTGCCCAGGCCCGCCCATCTTTTTGGAAGACGGCACCAGTGCGGCCCCCTTTTCAACCGCGACCCGCAGCGGTGCGCCTAGCTTCGGGTGCAGGATCGCGGCGGCGTGTTCCAGCTCTCCCCCCTCGCCCACCATCGCGGCCTTGCCATAGCTTTCGGCCTGCGCGGGGGTGATCCCAAGGGCCGCAACACATTTATCGCCCAGCAATCCCCCCAGCTCTGCGCCGATGTCCATCAGCGGGGTCAGGTCTTCCGTATAAGAGCCTGCAAAGGGGTTTTTGATCACGGCCACAGCAACGGCCTTGCGCGTGGGGGGCGATATCTGCTGCCCGATCTCGCGGTGAGTCTCTTCGACCCAAGTGGCGATTTTGCGGATTTCGGCGCTCATCTCAGGCCATCCTTTCCTTCGATTTCCTTTGCATCCAACCCGCCCGCGCGGTTGTGGATACGTGCCCCTGTGGTCATCACAAGGATCACCGCCATTTCATCGGCGCGGGGGCTGTCGTTCAGGCCGACCTCGATTGAATCGAAATGGCTGCGGACATATGAGGCATCGACATGGGTCACAGGCACATCCAGCCGCACCCCCGCCGCGCCGACCTTTTTCGTCGACGGCACAATCGCCTTCGATCCGCCCAATACATCGCGCATCGCATAGCCGCCGGGGGCGTGCCAGAGCGCACCGTGCTCCAGCTCTCCACCCGTGCCGACGATGCTGCCTTTGCCGTAGCCTTCGATCTGTGCCGCCTCGACCCCGAGCGCCGCCAGCAGCTTTTGCGCCATCGCGACCCCCAGCGGTTTGAGGTCTTCCATAAAGGGCTGGATGTCCTCGATATAAGAGCCTGCATAGGGGTTTTGGATCACAGCCATGACCGACCCGCGTTTCAGCGGCGTATTGGCGCGGGGGCCGCCTTCGTGGAAAATCTCTTCGACACTGGTGACGATTTTGCGGGTCATAACCTCAGGCATATTCGGGGGCTTTCACTAGGGATTTCAGGGTTTCGGGCAAGCCGATGACAGTATGTTTGTCGCGCAGAAAAAGCGCCGCGCCAGAGATGAGGCCACGGTCGCGCAAACCCTGCGCCGCTGTCGCGCCTGCATTGAGGGCGTGGTTAACATCGACAGGGGAGAGCGGCCCGACATGGGTGACCACCGGGGCCGCACCAAGGTCACTGTCGTCGTGCAACTGGTTGGCGGGGCTGCGCCGGATCGCGGGATGGGCGGGCAGTTCGACGGCATTTCCCAACCTTGTCGCCGCGGCATCGGCCATCGCGGCGGATCTGGCCAGCACGGTGACACTGTCGGCAATGCCCAAAGACTGGCTGCGCCCGCCCTGCCCGCTGGTGGCGATGCCGCGAATGGGATCACTGCTGCGGATCGTGACGGTGCCAAGCGACTGCCCGTCCAGCCCCGCGATGCCCACGTCAAAACGCGCGCCTTCGGTCAGATGCAGCGCGATATCGCCACCGTTGTTCACATAGGCGCGGGTCAGATCGGCGGCATCCACCATGGCCGACAATACCTCTGCCGCGACGGCACCGGCCACGCAGATCATCGGCGTGGTCAGCCCGTCGGCATGGGGCAAGGCGGCGCGGTACATGGCGCGGGCGATCTTGCCTTTCGGTTTGGTGCCCACAGGGCGGCGCAGCAGGGGTAGCTCTGCCGTCAGTTCGGACAGGATCGTGCCAAAGCGATCGAAACCCGCGCGAAACGCCAGATCTCGCGCGCCATCCGCCCCGATGACCAGATCAATCGGGCCGTGGGACAGATGCAGCCTGCCACCGGGGAGAAGAGCCGCCTGTGCCGTCATGTCTTGTCCTTCGACCAGCCGTAGTTTTCCCGCGCATTAGGGTCGGGTTGCAGCAGTTGCTGCGCCACCCGTCGCACATCATCGGTGACCACATCACGCACGGGCTGGATATGCTCCATATGCCCGCCAAGCGTGCCGTAATCCTCGCGCCGCAGGGTGAATTCGATCGGTGCCACCAGCGCGGGCGTGGGCACATAACCGAAAGAGTTCGTGGGCATATCCATGACATCCACCATGACGGTAATCCCGCCTCCCGGCCAGACATAGGCCTCGGCCCCGCCGCAGGACACATGGGTCAGCGATTCCTTGACCGACCGCGTCAGCCGCACGGGGTTCTCTGTCACGCCGGCGCGCAGACTGCCGCCCGCCCCCCCCATGAACAGCACCGAACACAGCGAGGGTTCGCAATTCTCGGCGATGCGGTCCGCGACGACCAGCAGCTCGGGCGTGATCTTGGCGGGTTGCGGGATCAGATCGTCATCCAGCGTGAAATAGGCCCATTGCTCTCCGGTGGTAGAGATCATCAGCAGCCGCAGCCCCGGCCAGGCACGTTTCGGGTCGACGTCACGCAGGATGGTCAGCGGGTCTTCGACATCGGTGCCGCCCCATCCGGTGCCGGGGTCCGCCACCTGAAAATACCGTCCCGGCGTTGACCGCCGCCCGTTCACGCGGATGCCAGAGGGGGTCATATCCAGCCCTTTGCCCGCCTCGTGTTCTGTCAGCACGCCGGTGATGTGATCATCGACAACGACGACCTCGTCCACATGCCCGTGCCATTGTTTGGCGAACATCCCGATCGTCGCTGACCCACAGCCCACGCGCATCAGCTTTTCCGGAACGCCGTTGATGATCGGCGCTTTGCCCGCCTCGACCACCATGGTGACGCCGCCGTCGATGGTGACCTCGACCGGTTCACGGTTACATAGGCGCAGCAGCGCGTCACAGGTCACGCGGCCTTCTTTCTTGGAGCCGCCGGTCAGATGCTCGACCCCGCCCAAAGACAGCATCTTGGACCCGTATTCAGAGGTCATCACATGGCCGATCGCCTCTCCGTCCACACGTACCACGGCGCGCTCGTCGCCGATGTGGCGGTCGGTGTCGATCTTCACCTTGACCCCGCAGTACGAAAAAATGCCCTCGGTCACGACGGTGATCATATCCACGCCCTCGACCTCTTGGCTGACGATGAAGGGCGCGGGTTTGTAGTCGGGATAGGTGGTCCCCGCCCCCACGGCGGTGACGAAATCGCGCCCGCCTTGAATGACGTCGCCGTCCCAATCTTGCGCGTTATCACCCTGATCCAAAAAAGCGACGGCCTTGGCCCCCGACTGGATCACGGTCAGCGGGTCCAGCCGCACCAGTTCGCCCGCGTGGTTGGCATAGCGGTCGCAGGCACCGGATTTGCCGTCGGCGATGAAACACATCACCGGGCAGGCATCGCAGCGGATTTTCACGGGCTTGGGGTCGCGCAGGTCGTCAGGCATGTCCGGCCTCCTTCAGGGCGGCGCGCAGGCGCGTCGGCGTGGCCGGTGTCTGCGTCACGCGCGCACCGGTGGCATGGTAGATCGCGTTGAGGATCGCGGGGGCGGTGGGGATCAGCACATGTTCGCCCAGACCTTTCGCGCCGTAGGGCCCATGGGCATCGGTGACCTCCAGGATCAGCGTCTCGATCGGGGGAACGTCGCCGATGGTCGGCACCAGATAGTCATGCAGGTTCTCGGTGCGCCCGGGGATATATTCCTCCATCAGCGCCATACCAAGCCCTTGGGCGATGCCACCCTGTACCTGCCCCTCGACCAACAAGGGGTTGATCGCACGACCCACGTCATGGGCGGCGACAAAGCGCAGCGGGCGGCAAAGGCCAAGGGCGATATCCACCTCGACCACCACCAGATGCGCGGCATAGCCAAACTGCGCATAGGGCACGCCCTGCCCGTTTTCATCCAGCGGTTTGACTGGCGGATCATAGCTTTCTTGCGCCTGCAGCACATAGCCCTGCGCATCGACCGGCAGCCGCGTCAGATCAAGGCGCTGCGTGCGCCCGCCGTCGGTCACCGTGAGCTGCCCGTCTTGGCAGCCGATCTGCGCGGCGGGGCCCGCATTGACCTGCCGCAGGATCTGCGCCCGCAGTGCCTCTCCGGTCCTCAGTGCGGCGTTGCCCGACACAAAGGTCTGCCGCGAGGCAGAGGTTTTGCCCGCGTCCGGCGTGATGTCGGTGTCACCCCCTAGGATCTTGATCGCCTCGACCGATAGCCCAAGCGCTTGGGCAAAGATTTGCGGGATTACCGTATTGGCCCCCTGCCCGATGTCCATCGCACCTTGGTGCAGCACCACCGTGCCATCCGCCCGCACGCCCGCCAGAATGGTCGAAGGGTTCGGCAGCGAGGTATTGCCGCAACCGTACCACGCCCCCGCGATCCCGACGCCGCGTTTCACCGTGCCATTCCTTGCATTGAACCGGGCGCATTCGGCTTTCGCTTCCTTCCACGCGGGGCGCAGCGCCTCTAGGCAGGGGGCGATGCCGACGCCCTGATCGAACACCTGCCCGCAGACCGTGGGCACCCCGTCCGCCAGCGCGTTCTTCAAACGGAACTCCAGCGGATCAAGCCCCAGCTTTTCGGCCAGCAGGTCAAAGGCGGTTTCCTGTGCGATGGCCGATTGCGGCACGCCGAAACCGCGAAAGGCGCCGGCGGGGGGGCAATGGGTATGCACGGCACGGCTACGTGCGCGATAATCAGGGATGTGGTAGGGGCCAGAGGCATGCACCGGCACGCGATTGGCGACCGTCGGACCCCAGCTTGCATAGGCACCGGTGTTGAAATCCCCGTCGAACCGCAGCCCCGACAGCGTCCCATCCGCCTTGGCCCCGACCTTGATCGTGATCTGCGCGGGGTGGCGTTTGGTGGTCGATTGCATCGTCTCGGCGCGCGCATAGGTCATGCGCACGGGCCGCGCCGTCTTGAGCGCGGCAAGCGCGATGAAGGGCTGCAACGACAGGTCGATCTTTGACCCGAAGCCGCCCCCGACCGCCGTCGGCACAATGCGGATGTCGGCCATGGGACGGTCAAGGATCGCGGCCAGTGCTTCGCGGTCCATACCCGGTGCCTGGGTGCAGGCATGCACATGGATGCGCCCGTCGATCACTTGGGCAAAGCCTGCCTCTGGCTCGATATAGCCATGTTCGACAAAACTGGTGGTATACTGCGCCTCGACCGTGACGTCGGCGGCGTCCAGTGCGGCCTCCATATCGCCGCATTGCACGAAGCCGCCGCACATGATGTTGCCTTTGCGGTCCTCGAACAGCTGTGGCGCGTCGGGGGCGGTCGCGGCATCGGTATCGGCAAGCGCAGTTTGTGGCGACCAACGGACAGGGAAACTTTCCAGATCAAGGGCGATCATCGCCTCCGCCTCGCCTACAACGCAAGCCACCGCCTCCCCCCGGAACCGGATGTGGTTCACGGCGAAAACCGGCTGATCGATGAAGCCGGGGATCACGCCAAAGGCGTTGAGGCCGGGCACGTCATCTGCGGTCAGGATGCAATGGATACCGGGCTGCGCGCTGCGCCATGCCTCAAGATCGCCGAAGGTAAATCCGGCCGAGGCATGGGGCGCGCGGATGACCCGCGCGACCAAAGCACCGGCTGGGGCAACGTCATCGCCAAACGCCTCTGACCCGTCGACCTTGGCCTGCCCGTCCAGCCGCCGCGCAGGTTGACCAAGCGCGGTAGAGGCGACAGTCAGCCCGTCGGCAGCATGGGCCCCGACCACCGCGTCGATGATCTTGCGATAGCCGGTACAGCGACACAGCACGCCGCCAAGGGCATCCTGCACCTGCGCCGCGCTCGGCTGCGGCACCTCGCGCAACAACGCCACGGCAGAGACCATCATCCCCGGTGTGCAAATCCCGCATTGCGCGGCCTGATGGTGCTGGAAGCTTTGCATCAACGCCTGCGCGTCGTGGTCGGTTTTCACCAGCCCTGCCAGCGTCTCCACCTGCCGCCCCACCGCCTGCTGCACGGGCATCAGGCAGGCGCAGACCGGCGCGCCGTCGACCAGCACAGTGCAGGCCCCGCAATCGCCCGCGTTGCAGCCGATCTTTACATCCTTGCGGTCCAGCCGCTCGCGCAGCGCGTAAGACAAGCGTTCACCGGGCAGCGGTTCAACCTGCGCAATGCTGCCGTTCAGGGTGAAAGAGGTCACTTCTGTCGTGGTCGGTTTATCCATCACAGGGCCCCTTTCAAGGCGCGCATCACAGCGCGGCGGACCAAAGTGACGCTGGCGGCAAGGCGGTAGTCGGCGCTGGCGCGCGCATCTGTGATGGGGCTCAGCGTTTGCACCAGATCAGCAGTTATGCGGTTTTCTACATTGCCAAGGGCGCTACCGCGAAGCTGATCCTCAAGCGCGGTCAGACGCTGCGCGACGGGGGATGCGGCGCCGATGGCGATGCGGATATCGGTGAGCCTGCCGCTCTCGATCTTTGCCAGCACCGCGACCATGCAGATCGAGATCACCAGATACTTCCGCGCACCGAGTTTGACAAAGCTGCTGTGACTATCAGCCGGGGGCGCGGGGATGTGGATAGCGGTGACAAGCTCGTTCTGGGCGCGGTCGGTCTGGCGCACGCCTTGCAGGAACTGCGACAAGGGCAGCACCCGCGACCCGTTTGCGCTGCAAAGCTCTACCTCGGCATTCAGGGTCAGCAGCGGCGGCACCCCGTCGGCGGCAGGAGAAGCGTTGCACAGATTCCCCGCGATGGTGCCCGCGTTCTGGATCTGGATCGACCCGACTTCGCGGGCCGCCAGCTTGAGCCCGTCGAAAGCGGCGGGCAAATCAGCGCGGATGATGTCTGTCCATGTGGTGGCCGCCCCGATACGCCAGCCTTGGTCTGTTTGGCTGATGCCGCGCAGCTCTGGCAAGCGGGTGATATCCAGCAGGTCGCCCGTCACCGGACGGTCGCCGCGTGCGGGCAACCAATCGGTCCCCCCCGCGATGATCGACACCGGCCCCGCGGCCAATGTGGTTAGCGCTTGATCCAATGTCGTCGCGGTCAGGTAGCTCATCCGGTCACCTTTTGCTGCGGGCGTAAAACTTGTTGGTATACGAATAGAAGTGCGTCGGGTGCCTTCGTGTCAAATCAATTCGCATGTCGTCAGCCGACAAAGGCTTTTTCGACCACAAAACTGGCAGGGCGGTTATTTGCCCCCTCCACCAGCCCGAAGGATTCGAGCGCGGCCTTGGTGTCGTTCAACATGGCCATCGACCCGCAGATCATCGCACGGTCGCGATCAGGAGAGATCGGCGGTACGTCCAAATCGCGGAACATCTTGCCCGACGCCATCAGGTCGGTTTGCCGCCCTTCGCGTGGCCACGGCGCGCGGGTCAGCGTGTCGTATAGGGTCAGCCTTTGCGCCAATTCCCCCACCAGCGGATCGGCCTTGAGGCTGGCGACCAGATCACGGCCATAGGTCAGCTCTTTGGCAGTGCGACAGGTGTGGCACAGGATCAGATCGTCAAACTTCTCATACGTCTCGGGGTCACGGATGACCGACGCGAAAGGCGCGATACCGGTCCCCGTGGCGAACATCCACAGCCGTTTTCCGGGCAGCAAGGCGTCATTCACCAACGTCCCCGTCGGCTTGCGGCGCATCAGCACGGTATCACCGACCTTAAGCTTTTGCAGGTGCTGCGTCAGCGGCCCGTCCGACACCTTGATAGAATAGAACTCGACCCCCTCGTCCCACGACGGCGACGCGATGGAATAGGCACGAAACACCGGCTTTTCGGCATTGGGTAGCCCGATCATCACGAACTCTCCCGACCGGAAGCGGAAGGACGGGTCGCGGGTGATGCGGAAGCGGAACAGGCTGTCGGTATAATGCTGCACCTGCGTCACCGTTTCGGCAAAGACACCGGCGGGGGTCGGGAAGCTGGGGCGAGAGAGAGAGGCGGCGTCCATGGAGAGTCCTTATCGGCTGCGGATGTATTATTGTTTGTATGCGAATGATTATCTGTCAAGTGTTTCATCTTGATCGGTCGTATTTTTCTGTTAGCGTTCAAATGAAACTGATGCTGCTTGAAAGGCGTGCCCCATGTCAGACACCTCTGCAAAACTCGTGATCCGGAACATCGGGATGATCCTAACCGGAAAGATGGAAGACCCCATTGCCGACGGGGATTGCCTGATCGCGATGGACGGTAAGATCACGGAATGGGGCTATGCCAAGGATATGGATTGCGACGGGGCCACGACAGAAGTCGACGCCTATGGCGCGACGCTGGCACCGGGGTTGATCGACAGCCATGTGCACCCGGTGGTGGGCGACTATACCCCGCGCCAGCAGCAGTTGGGGTGGATCGATTCAACGCTGCACGGCGGGGTGACCACACTGATCTCTGCCGGCGAAGTGCATATGCCGGGCCGCCCGAAGGATATCGTCGGTCTCAAGGCGATGGCGATCGCGTCGCAGCGTTGGTACGAAAACTTCCGCCCCTCGGGCGTCAAGGTTCACGCGGGCGCGCCGGTGATCGAACAGGGCATGGTCGAAGAAGACTTTGCCGAGATGGCCAAGGCCGGCGTGACCCTGCTGGGCGAGGTCGGATTGGGCACGGTCAAGGACGGCAAGACCGCCGCGCAGATGGTCGGATGGGCACGCAAATACGGCATGCAAAGCACGATCCACACCGGCGGCCCGTCGATCCCCGGATCAGGGTTGATCGATGCGGATATGGTGCTTGAGACAGGAACGGATGTGGTCGGGCATATCAACGGCGGGCACTCTGCCCTGCCCGACGATCAGATCATCTGCCTGTGCGAGGGCTGCAAGGCTGCGCTTGAGATCGTGCACAACGGGAACGAACGCGCCGCCTTGCTGACGCTGAACACAGCGCGCGAGTTGGGCAAGCTTGATCAGTTGATCCTTGGCACCGACGGTCCGGCGGGATCTGGCGTGCAGCCTTTGGGGATCATGCGCATGGTTGCGATGCTGTCGTCGCTTGGCGATGTACCTGCCGAGGTCGCCTTTTGCTTTGCCAACGGCAACACCGCACGGCAACGCAAGCTGGACACCGGATTGATCGAGGTCGGCAAATGCGCGGATTTCGTCCTGATGGATCAGGCACAGCATGCGCCCGGCAAAAATATGCTTGAATCTGTGCAACTGGGTAATCTGCCCGGTGTTGGCATGACGGTGATTGATGGCGTTGTACGCAGCCTGCGCAGCCGGAATACGCCCCCTGCCACGCGGCTCCCCGAGCTGATTTGCGGCACCGTCGGCGCCTGAACGCCGACATAAGCGGCAGCGGCGGGGGATCTGCCGCCCCCCAAGTGACGCGATGTTTCAATGACATCGCAGGTGCCAGTGGCCGCTTTCCCCGGTTTCGGGGAAAGTAGGGCTTTCCTTACCTTTATATTCATGGTCAATTTTCGCCGAGATATGGGGCCGCACGTGCGGAGGGCCTTGGTGCGCGTAAAATCCTGTCAAACGTCAGCTTGCGGAACATCGTTCCATCATGCGGTATTGGCAGTTTGAATTTTAGCGCTTAGGCTGCAGAAATCAGAGTCGCGGACAATCGTGGAGGAGTGTCCGGCAACAGGCTCGATAAGGGAGGACGAAATGGCCACACTATCTGTATCTATGCTGTCTGCGGGCGGGTGCATATGACCGCAATGACCCCCGAAGAAGCCATTCGCCACGTGGTTTCAACGAACCCGACGTTCGAAGTAACCGAAAGTAATATCCGTGGCGTCACCTATAAAACATTCAAGAATATCCCGAAAACCCTGGGCGGTCTGATCCAGGCGAGCCGCGAAATCCAGGGCAATGGTGCGGCGGAGTTTCTGGTCTATCAGGATGAACGCTGGACCTATGATGCGTTCACCGCCGATGTGAACCGCATTGCCAACGGGCTGCGCGACAGGCTGGGGATCAAGACCGGCGACCGTGTCGGCATCGCGATGCGCAACTATCCCGAACTGCTGATGCTCACGCTGGCGGTCGCGTCGGCGGGTGCTGTGGTGGTGTTCGTCAATGCGTGGTGGACCACCGAAGAGCTTGACTATGCGTTGCAAGACAGCGGGGCCAAGACTGTCTTTGCCGATGGTCCACGTTTTGAACGGATGAAACCGCTCGAGGATGATCTGGGCCTGCGTCTCATCGGCGTACGCGATGCCGAGGAAATGGGCCCGCACAAGCTGTCGGCGCTGATGCAGGGCATGGCCGAAACGCCGCCCGAAGGGGTTGATCTGGACACGGACGATGACTTTGCGGTGATGTATTCCTCTGGCACGACGGGCAAGCCGAAAGGGGTGGTGCAGACCCACCGTGGCGCGCTTAGCGCGGTGTTCAGCTGGCTGTTACAAGCCGTCGCCGCGCCGCTGGTCACCCCCCCTGAACCCGGCGCACCGCCCGCGCCGCGCCCGTCGGGGTTGATCGTCACGCCTCTGTTCCACGTCACCGCGACGCATCCGCTGTTTCTGCTTAGCCTGCCCGCAGGTGCCAAGATTTCCTTGCTGCACAAGTGGGACGCCGAAGAAGCGGTGCGCGTGATCAACCGCGAAGGCGTGACCCGTTTTCTGGGGGTGCCGACGCAATCTGCCGACCTGCTGGAAGCCGCAAAGCGTATGGGAGAGACCCTGCCGACGCTCACCTGGCTTGGCGCAGGCGGGGCGAAACGCCCTGCGGCGCAGGTCGCGCAGTTGAAAAACCAGTTCCCCGCCGCCGACATCGCGACGGGTTGGGGAATGACCGAGACGAACGCGCTTGGCATCGGCATGGTGGGCGAGGAATACAACAAACGCCCCGACGCCGCAGGTAAGCTGCATCCGCCGCTGCAAGACATCCGCTTTCTGGACGACAAGGGCAACGATGTCCCGCAAGGCGAATTGGGCGAAATTACCGTCAAAAGCCCCGCCAATATGCGCTGCTACCTCAACAAGCCGGAAGCCACCGAAGAGACGATGCAAGACGGCTGGCTGCGCACCGGTGATCTGGGTGTGATCGACGCCGAAGGCTATATCACCATCCTTGATCGCAAGAAGAATATCATCATCCGGGGCGGCGAAAACATCGCTTGTCTGGATGTCGAGGGCGCGCTGCACACGCATCCCGATGTGATCGAGGCTTGCGCGTTTTCCGTGCCGGACCCGCGCTTGGGTGAAGTCGTCGGGGCCTCTGTGCAGACCCGCGATGGCAAGCCTTTGACGCAAGCCGATATGGCGGCGCACCTCGACGGGCGGCTGGCCAAATTCAAGATACCCGAAAAACTGTGGTGCCAGGACGGTCCTTTGACCCGTGGTGCCACTGACAAGATTGACCGCCGTGCGATCCGCGCGGCCTGTCTGGACACATAAGGCCCACCAACCGGGCCGGAAGAAAGGAAGACTATGAACACCCCAACCGACGCAGAAATTGGTGCCTATATCGGTGCTGCCGGCAAAGCCGCATGGGAGGTCCCGGACCTGCCCGCCAACACCAAACAGCGCGAGATCAAATCCGTAGGCATCATCGGCGCGGGTACGATGGGCGGCGGCATCGCGATGAACTTTGCCACCGCGGGCATCCCCGTCACCATCGTAGAGACCACGCAAGAAGCGCTGGACCGCGGGTTGAAGGTCGTGCGCGGCAACTACCAGCGCAGCGCCGATAAGGGCCGTTTCCCGCAAGAAGAAGTCGAAGCGCGGATGGATCGCTTTGACGGCAAGCTGGAACTGGCGGCCTTGGCCGAGTGTGATCTGGTGATCGAAGCCGTGTTCGAAGATATGGAGCTGAAGCGCAAGATCTTCACCGAGCTGGACCGCGTGATGAAACCGGGCGCGATCCTTGCGACGAACACCTCGGCGTTGAACATCGACGAAATCGCCGCGATGACCAAGCGCCCCGAAGACGTGATCGGGCTGCACTTTTTCTCGCCTGCCAACGTGATGAAACTGCTCGAAATCGTGCGCGCGAAACATACTGCCGATGATGTGGTCGCGACCTCGATGGATCTGGCAGCCAAGATCAACAAGATCGCTGTACTCGTCGGCGTTTGCCCCGGTTTTGTCGGCAACCGTATTTTGTTCGCACGCCAGAAACAGGCCAACAAGCTGCTGCAACAGGGCTTGATGCCCTGGGATGTGGACGCCGCGCTGAACGCCTTTGGCTTCAAGATGGGGCCGTTCCAGATGTCCGATCTGGCCGGTCTGGATATCGGCTGGTCCAAAGGGGCCAAGACCGAAAACCCGATCCGCGATGCGCTGTGTGAAATGGACCGTCGCGGCCAGAAGACCCAAGCGGGTTTCTACGACTATGATGAATCCCGCCGCCCGATCCCGTCGGATGTGGTTGCCGGTGTGATCAAGGACATCACCGGTGCCGAGGCCAACCAGATGTCGCAGGAAGAGATCATCGAGATCTGCATCTATCCGATGATCAACGAAGCGGTCAAAATCCTCGAGGAAAACAAGGCGCAGCGCCCCTCTGACATCGATGTGGTCTGGCTGAACGGCTATGGCTGGCCCGCCGATAAGGGCGGCCCGATGTTCTATGGCGATATGGTCGGTGCGCAGGCCGTGCTGGACGTGATGGAAAAGCTGGGCGCCGAAGACCCCGAATTCGCGCCCGCCGAGCTGCTGCGCGATCTGGCCAAGAATGGCGGGAAATTCACTGAAATCGACACCGGAGGGCTGAAGGTATGAGCTATCAATATATCACCACCGAAAAGAAGGGTCACATCCTTGTTGTGACCATGAACCGCCCCGAGGTGTACAATGCCGTGCACGTCGACATGCATAATGAAATGGCCGATTGCTGGGACGCATTTGCAGCGGATCAGGATCTTTGGGTCGCGGTTCTGACCGGCGCGGGGGACAAGGCGTTCTCCGCGGGGAACGACCTGAAAGCCACAGCCGCTGGCGGGTCAAAGGCGACAATGCCCGCCAGCGGCTTCGCCGGTCTGTCCTCGCGTTTTGATCTGGAAAAGCCCATCGTCGCGGCCGTCAACGGTTTCGCCATGGGCGGCGGGTTTGAAACGGCGCTGTCATGCGACATTATCCTCGCCTCTGATCAGGCAAAATTCGCTCTGCCCGAGGTCAAGGTCGGCTTCTTCGCCGCGGCGTCCGGCGTGCAGCGCCTGTCACGCTATATCGGGCGGCTTGCCGCGCAAGAGATGATGTTCACCGGCCGCACCATCATGGCCGATGAGGCGCTGTCGATGGGCTGCGTTAACGCGGTCTATCCTGCCGACCAACTAATGGCGAAAGCGATGGAAAAGGCCGAGGAGCTGTGCGCCGTGTCGCCGTCGGCGGTCAAGGCCACGAAACGCGTCCTGAACGACATGTACAAGCGCGACGGGATGCAGGACAGCATCGCCTATTCACGCGAGGTGATCGCGGACCTCAGCAAAACCGAAGATTTCAAGGAAGGCGTGAACGCCTTTGTCGAAAAACGCAAACCCAACTGGGTCAATAAATAATCGAACCAACTGCCAGGAGGCACTCTATGTCACATAACGAAGCTATGGCCGGAATGAATAATCTCGAGATGTCCGAGAAGGCCAAGCCGCTGTTGGCCGCCGTCATCAAACACATCCGCGAAAACGTCGATCCGATCACCGACGAGTATTTCCGCCTTGGCGAAGGTCGTGCCGACCGCTGGTCACACGCGCCCGGCCAGTTGGAGCTGCTGGAAACCGCCAAGAAAAAGGCTCGTGAAAATGGGCTGTGGAATTTCTTTTTGCCCAATGCCGAAACCGGTGAAGGTCTGTCGAACCTTGATTACGCCTATATCGCGGCCGAGCTTGGCAAAAGCCCGCTGGCCTCTGAATCGCTGAACTGTTCCGCGCCCGACACCGGCAACATGGAAGTGCTGGAACGGATCGGGACGCCGGAGCAGAAAGAAAAGTGGCTCAAGCCGCTGTTGGCCGGTGAAATCCGGTCGGCCTTCGCGATGACCGAACCCGATATGGCGTCCTCGGATGCCAAGAATATCTCTACCTCTGCCGTGCTGGAAAACGGTGAATGGGTCATCAACGGCGAGAAATACTATATCTCCGGTGCCGGTGATCCGCGCTGCAAGATCATGATTACCATGGTCAAGACATCGCCAGATGCCGAACCTTTCCGCCAGCAGTCCCAGATCCTCGTGCCGATCGACACCCCCGGTGTTGAAATTGTCGGCCCGATGCATGTCTTTGGTCACGACGACGCGCCGCACGGTCACATGCATATCAAGTTCACCAATGTGCGCGTGCCCGAGGAAAACATCCTCTGGGGCGAAGGCAAGGGCTTTGAAATCTCCCAAGTGCGTCTTGGGCCAGGCCGGATCCACCACTGCATGCGCTCCATCGGGGCGGCGGAAAAGGCGCTGGACCTGATGATCGAACGCGGGCTGAGCCGTGAAGCCTTTGGCAAGAAGATCATCGATCTGGGCAAGAACATGGAAACGATCTCTCGCGCCAAGATCGAGATTGAAGCCATGCGCCTGATGGTGCTGAAAGCCGCCAAGGCGATGGACGTCCTGGGCAACAAAGAGGCTCGCATCTGGGTCAGCATGATCAAGGCGATGGTGCCGGAAAAAGTCTGCAACATCATCGATCAGGCGATGCAGGTGCATGGTGCGACAGGTATTTCGCAGTGGTCGCCGCTGTCGGGCATGTACACGTCGCAGCGCACGCTGCGTTATGCGGATGGCCCTGATGAGGTCCACCACCACGTGATCGCCCGCGCCGAGGTCAAGGATTATCAGGAATCCAACCTGCGGACATCACGCGCCCGTGAAGAGATCGCTACAGGCCGTACGCGAGGTGGCGTATGACCCTATTCGATCTGACCGGAAAGGTGGCGCTGTTGACCGGCGCCTCCAAGGGCATGGGGCTGGCGATGGCCAAGGGTCTGGCCGAGCATGGCGCGACCGTCGTCATCTCGGCGCGCAAGCAAGACCAGCTGGACGCCGCCGCCGCCGAGATCAACGCGCTTGGCAAGGGAAAAGCGTTCGGCGTCGCCTGCAACGTTGGTTACAAAGAGCAGCTGCAAGCGCTGGTGGACGAGACCCACAAGCTGGCAGGCAAGATCGACATCGTGATCGGCAACGCGGGCGTGAACCCCTACTATGGGCCGACGTCCGAGATCCCAGATGATGCCTATGAAAAGACGATGAACGCCAATGTGCTGTCCAATCTTTGGCTGGCACAGATGGTGGCCCCCGACATGATCGAGAAAGGCACCGGGTCGATGGCGTTCACCTCGTCCATCGGGGCGTTCAAACCGTCGGTCATGCTGGGCACCTATGGCATGTCCAAGCTGGCGCTGATCGGCCTTGTGCGCAACCTGGCCGCCGAATTCGGGCCCAAGGGTCTGCGGTTCAACGCGATCTGTCCGGGTCTGGTGAAAACCGAATTCGCGCGCGAGCTGTGGGACAATCCCGATGTCGAGAAACGCATCAAGAACGAGATCCCGCTGCGCCGCCTTGGCGAGGCAGAGGATTTTGCGGGGCTCGCCGTGTTCCTCGCCTCTGATGCCAGCCGCTACATGACCGGTCAGGCGCTGACCGTTTGTGGCGGGTCGAACATGTGGACGTAAGGGGCTGCTATGGAACTGAAGGATAAAATCATCGTCATCACCGGTGCCGCAAGCGGCATCGGCAAGGCGATGGCCATCCGCTTTGCCGCGGAAGGGGCCAAGAAAGTCGTCTGTGTCGACCTCAACAAAGAGGGCGCGCAGGCGGTTGCCGATGAAATCGACGGCGTGGCTTTCGGTGTGAATGTCGGTGTCGAGCAAGAGATCGCGGATATGATCGATGCCGTGGAAAACGACATCGGCCCGATTGATCTGTTCTGCTCTAACGCGGGCATATTGATCGCGGGCGGCATGGAAGTGCCAAACGAAGACTGGCAGCGCATCTGGGACATCAATGTGATGGCCCATGTCTGGGCGGCCCGTCATCTGGTGCCGCGCATGACCGAACGCGGGGGCGGCTATCTGCTGAACACCGCGTCGGCGGCAGGTCTGCTGAACCAGGTCGGCTGCGCGCCTTACGGCGTGACCAAACACGCGGCTGTTGCTGTGGCCGAATGGCTGGCGATGTCCCATGGTGATGACGGGATCAAGGTCTCGGTGCTTTGCCCTCAGGCTGTCCGCAGCGAGATGACCCGCGGTCACGAGGATTCTGTCGCCGCACTCGACGGTCTGCTTGAAGCGGAACCCGTGGCCGAAGCCTGTCTGGAAACCATCCGCAACGAGACGTTCCTTGTGCTGCCCCACCCGCAAGTGCTGGAGTATATGCGCAAGAAAACCGAGAACTACGATCGCTGGATCGGGGGTATGCGCAAGCTGCACCGGATGTATGGCGACCGCAGAAACCCGCAGGGGAATGTATCATGATCGGCTATACCACCGTGGGCACCAGCGACATGGCGCGCGCCAAGCAGTTCTATTGCGACCTGTTCGAAAGCAAGGGTGCCAAGGTGCTGATCGACAGCGGTCGGATTGCCATGATCGGCACCGGCGGCGGCACGCCCATGATCTCTGTCTGCGAACCCTACAACAAAGAGGCCCCCACCCCCGGCAACGGGGTGATGGTCGCTTTTACCGCTGACAGCAAAGAGGAAGTGGACGAGATCTACGCCAAGGCGATCTCGCTCGGTGCGACAGACGAGGGCGCGCCGGGGCAAAGGGTGCCGGACCGGTTCTACGGGGCCTATGTCCGCGACCTTGATGGCAACAAACTGTGCTTTTTCAAATTCGCCTAAAGTAAAAATCTGCCGTCCGCGTCACGCGGGCGGCAGCCCATAGACGCGCCGCGCCGTGCCAGAGAAAAGCGCCGCTTGCGCCGCGTCATCCAGATGCGCTGACATCTTCTTGAACGCGTTCCAGATCACCACATAGCTGACCGCCGTGCGATCCACGGGAAAATTGCTTTCGAACATGCAACGTTCGGGGCCGAAGACATCCAGCATATGCGCGTACCATTTGCCCTGCGTCTCTACGATCTCGTCCGAGGACGGTGGCAGGTCGCGGTGCATGTAGCCGTACCCATTGTCGGGCATGCATAGCCCGCCCAGCTTGGCCATCACGTTGGGGCATTCCGCTAGCTCTGACATATGGTCTTTCCACGCGGCAAAGATATCGTCGCGTTTGCCTTTGAACCGGCCAACGCCCAAGGGTGTGCCGAAGTGGTCAAGGATCAGCGTGGTCTGTGGCACCGCGCGGGCAAGGTCCAGAAACTCTTGGTGTTGATGGTGGTAATGCCAGCTGTCCAGCGTCAGCCCACGCTCGCCCAGGATCGCGGCACCGCGGATGAAGTTAGGATCGCCGTATTGGTTTTCGACCCCGCGTCCGGGGATCGCCAGATGCTGCGGTTCCGCATCGCGCGCGCCGGAGTTGCGGATACCTTTGAACAGCCCGTTCCCTGCGGCCTCATGCGCGTCAAGCGCGGCATGCAGCTGGTCGGGGGGCAGCACCAGTTCGGTCTGCGCGATGATGCCCGCGATCTGCGCCTGACCGCGCGGCACCTGCGCCGCCATCTGCGCCACGGTGCGGGTCTCTCCCACCGATTGCAGATGCGCGGGCGCGTCGCGATCCCAATAGGACCGACATTCGATATAGACCGTCTGCACCACGTTATGCCCGGCCCCAGTGTCGCGCCAAAGCGCGTCCATCTCGTAGACGGCGGGGGCGTCGGGCGTGCCGTGACGCCAGAGGTGGTGGTGGGGGTCCACAATCTCGCGGTGCGGGTCGATTGCGGTCTCGGGGACCAGTCCCAGCCAGTCGTCCCGCAGTTCGATCCCCGGTCGCCAACCCGGATAGCGGCCCCCCGTTTGTGTCATGAAGCAGCTTCTTTCTTTTTATAGGGGCGCATCAGCCCTTCTTGCGCCGTTGTCGCGGCAAGTTGGCCGTTCTGATTGTAGATCAGCCCGCGATTGAACCCGCGCGCGCCACCGGTGAAGGGGGCGTCGAGTTCGTACAGATGCCAGTCAGAGAAATCGATCGGCGCGTGAAACCACATGGCGTGGTCAAGGCTGGCGGTCATGACCTGCCCCTGGAACCACGTCAGCCCGTGGGGCCGCAACGACGAGCCAAGCAGGTTCATATCGGACGCATAGGCGAGCAGGCAGTGCTGCATGATCGGGGACTGCCCCTTTGCCGCCTCCATCCGGAACCAAAGATAGTTCTTGTCCGAGGTCTTTTCCGGTTCGAACAGATCGCGCGGGTCAACCTCGCGGATCTCAATAGGGCGTTCGCGCAGAAAATCGTCGCGGTGTTTAGGCGAGATTTTTTCGATATAGGGTTCGCGCAGGTCGGGACGGTCAAGCCAGTGTTCCGGCCCTTTGACGTCAGGCATCTTGTGCTGGTAGTCCCAGCCCTCTTCCTGCACGTGGAACGACGCCGAGAGATTGAAGATCTGCTTGCCATGCTGGATCGCGACGACCCGCCGCGTGGTAAAGCTGCCCCCGTCGCGGGCGCGGTCCACCTGATAGATCACCGGGATCGACGGGTCACCGGGACGGATGAAATAGGCATGCAGCGAATGGCACATCCGGTCCGGCACCGTGCGATAGGCGGCCATCAATGCCTGCGCGATAACATGGCCGCCAAAGATGCGCGTGGTGGTTTCCCCGCCCGACCCGATGCCGCGGAACAGGTCGATCTCAAGCTGTTCGATATCCAGCAATTCAAGGAGTTGGCGGGCCACATCGGTCATCTGGGTTCAGTCCTTCTGGGTCGCACGCGCATTGGCGTAGGCGACATAAAAATCAAAGCTGTCCGGATTGGCCATTGAATCCCTGTTCACCACCTTTTCCGGATCCTGCCCAAGCAATAGCTTTTTCACAGGAACCTCAAGCTTTTTGCCAGATAGGGTGCGGGGGATCTCGGCGACCTCGATGATCTCGTTCGGAATGAACCGCGCCGAGACGTTCTTGCGGATCGCGGCGTTGATCTTGTCCTTGAAGGCGTCATCAAAGGCGACGCCTTGGGCCGGCACCACGAAGAGCGGCATAAAGCTTTCGCGGCCCAGAAATTCGAGGTCGACAACAAGGCTGTCCATCACCTCGTCCAGCCCTTCGACGGCCTGATAGATTTCCGCACTGCCAAGGCGCAGACCCTTGCGGTTGATCGTGGCGTCAGAACGGCCATAGATGACCGATCCGCCGTTTTTGTTGATCTCGATCCAGTCGCCGTGGCGCCAGATGCCGGGATAGGTGTCAAAATAGCTGTCGTGCAGGCGGCTGCCATCATCGTCGCCCCAGAAGAACAGCGGCATCGACGGCAGCGGCTCGGTGCAGACCAATTCGCCCACAACGCCGGTCAGGTCATTGCCATCCTCGTCGAAGGCACGCACCGCGTTGCCAAGCGCGCGGCACTGCATTTCACCTGCGCGCACGGGCATGCCGGGATGGCCCAGCACAAAAGCCCCCGCCAGATCGGTCCCGCCCGAGATAGGCGCCAGCCAGACGTCCTCTTTCACCTGTGCGTATATCCAGTCATAGGCATCAGAGCTCAGCGGTGATCCGGTCGAGCCGAGCGAGCGCAGCGCGGAAAGGTCAACCTCGTCCCGTGGGGTCAGCCCTGCCTTCATGCAACCGCTAAAGAAGGCCGCGCCTGCCCCAAAGAAATCAAGCTTTTCATCCGCGACAAAGCGCCAGATCACGCCCATGTCAGGATAATTCGGCGCGCCGTCGAACATCGCGACCGTGGTGCCCTGCCCCAGTGCGGTGAATTGCGAGTTCCACATGATCCAGCCCGAGGATGTCAGCCAGCAATAGCGTCCGCCGCGCCGAAGATCATGGTGTAGAGATTGTTTTGCGGATTCCAGAATGATCCCGCCATGCCCGTGCACGATCGGCTTGGGGTTGCCGGTGGTGCCGGAGGAATAGACGATCCACAGCGGATGATCGAAGGGGACTTGCGTGCTTTCATAGGGTGCGTCGCGGTCCAGCAGACTGTCCCACGCCATATGCCCCTTGGGCAAATCCCCGACAAAAGGCACCGTGACGCATTGCACCAGACTGGGCAGCGCCGCCTCTAGCCCTGCGAGGATCTCGCGACGGTCCACGGTTTTGCCTGCGTGGACATAGCCGTCTTGCGCGATCAGCACCTTGGGTTCGATCTGCTTGAACCGGTCCAGAATGGCGACATGCCCCATATCGGGGGCGCAAAGCGACCAGATCGCGCCGATGCTCGCGGTGGCCAGAAAGGCGATCATCGCGGTTTCGGTATTGGGCAGCACGGCAACAACGCGGTCGCCTTTGGTCACGCCCATATCCCGCAGATGCGCGGCGACGCTTGCCACTTGCGCGCGCAGCTCGGACCACGACAGACGTTTGCGGCCAAAGGTTTCGGACTGCACGATCAGCGCATCGCCGTCAGGCTGGCTGTCCACATGCTTCATGATCTGGTCGGTGTAGTTCAGCATCGCGCCGGGGCACCATTCGGCACCGGGCATCTGACGCTTTGCCATGACGGTCGTGTAGGGCGCGCTGGCCTGTACGTCGAAATAGTCCCAGATCGCGGACCAGAACCCGTCAAGGTCGGTCACGCTCCACTCCCACATGGCGTTGTAGTCGTCGAACGTCAGCCCGCGTTGGTCTTTCAGGAACCGTTCAAATTCCGCCATGGTCGAGGCATCGGCGCGCTCTTTTGTCGGGGTCCAAAGGATATCGTTCATGTCATCGCTCCGTGGATGAGGGCCTTGAGTTGGGGGCGCGCGGGGTACGAGCTGGACGGCGCAAGCTGCGTGAAGAATACGACAGACAGATCCAGCACCGGATCAATCCAGAAGAAGGTAGAGGCCATGCCGCCCCAGCTGAAATCGCCTAGGCTGCTGGGAACGCGGACGCGACCGGGGTTCAGCACCACGGCACCGCCAAGGCCAAAGCCCATCCCCTCCATCGGTTGTTCAGCAAAGCTGGCAGGCCCCATCGACGCGATGTCGCCGGGCAGATGGTTGCGCATCATAAAGTCGAGCGTCTTGGGCGAGATCAGCCCCGCCCCACCGGTGCGCAGCATCTCGGCGAACTTGAGGTAATCATCAATGGTGCCCACCAGTCCGCCGCCGCCAGAATGCATCTCGGCGTTCAGGAAGGGGGAGGTGTCGGGTTTGTCCACGCAGCGCAGCACGGGCGTATCTGGTTTGGCCGCGTTCATGCCATAGGCGCTGCCCGCCAGCGGGGTGTAAAGCGAGGCAAAGCGGTCAATGCCACCTGCGGGCACGGAAAACCGCGTCTCGTCCATGCCAAGGGGGCCGAGGATTTCATCAACCAGAAACGTCTCTAGCGACTTGCCCGAAACGACCTCTATCACGTGGCCAAGCACGTCGATGCCCACGGAATATTCCCAACGGGTGCCGGGGTGAAACGCCAGCGGCAATGCGGCCACGCGGTCGGTCATCTCAGCCAGCGATCCCTGATCGGCGCGGAACAGGATGTCGGCCTCGTCCATCGCCTTCGCCGTGATGCCGGGGTTGAACGGATAGCTCAGCCCCGAGGTATGGGTCAGCAGCTGGTGCAGTGTCGGCGTCTGGCAGGGTTCGGTCTGATCCGCCGCGGTGGCACCGTCAATCAGGCAGCGCATATCGGCGAAAGCGGGGATGAAATCAGACACCGGCGCATCCAGGTGGAACAGCCCGCGTTCCGCCAGCATCATGATGCCGACCGAGGTGACGGGTTTGGTCATCGAATAGATGCGGGCGATCGTGTCGCGTGTGAACGGCTGGCCAGTATCCGTGTCGCGCTGGCCCTTGGCATCAAAGTAGACCTCTTGCCCGCCCTGCGCCACCAGCACCGAACACCCGGCAAACCGTTTGCGGTCCACATAGGTCTGCATCCAGTCCCCAATACGGCCCAGCTTATTTGTGTCGAACGCCAAAAAACTTTCCTCCCGAGCCGCGACCGCGCCTCAGGAGGATGAGGCCGCGGAACGCGACGATTTCAATAGATGATTTACTGGTAATGGTCTGGCTTAGGTCATCAGACCTCAAGCCATTCCTTGCGCACGTCATCACGCTGGCGCAATTCAGCCGGCGTGCCCTCATAGACCACCTGACCATGCCCCATGACATAGACCCGATCCGCGATGTCCATCGCGATCGACAGTTTCTGTTCCACCAGCAAGGTAGAGATCCCGCGGTTGGCGATCTCTTTGAGCACCTCGGCGACCTTCTGCACCATCTGCGGGGACAGACCTTCGGTGGGTTCGTCGATCATGACCAGATCGGGGTCGCCCATCAGCGTGCGACACATGGTCAACATCTGCTGTTCCCCCCCCGACAGTACCGAGGCTTCGACGTCGGCGCGGCGGTCGAGGTTTTCGAACATGTCGAACATCGACTGCATCGACCAACGGCCCGCGCCATCCTTCTGTCCGGGTTTCAGACCCAGCGTCAGGTTCTGCCGCGTGGTGAGACCGGGAAAGATATCGCGGTTCTCGGGCACATATCCGATCCCCATATTGGCGATCTGGAACGCTTTCTTGCCGCTGATCTCCTGCCCTTGAAACTTGACCGATCCTTTCGGTTCGACCTCGCCCATGATGGCCTTGCAAGTGGTGGACCGTCCCACCCCGTTACGCCCCAGAAGCGCGACGATCTCGCCTTCTTTGACGTTCAGGTTCACCCCCTGAAGGATGTGGGACTTGCCGTAGAAGGCGTGCATATCCGTGACTTCGAGCATCATTAGTGTTCTGCCTCCAATGCGGCGCCCAGATAGGCTTCTTGTACGCGGGCGTCTGCACGCACGTCTTCGGGTTTTCCGGTGGCGATGATTTCGCCATAGACCAGCACCGAAATCCGGTCGGCGAGACCGAAGACCACGCTCATGTCATGTTCCACCATGATCAGCGTCTTGCCCGCGGTCACCTTGAGGATCAGGTCGGTGATATAGTCGGTTTCCGTGTTGCTCATCCCCGCCGTCGGTTCGTCCAGCATGATGACATCGGCACCGCCCGCGATGGTGATCCCGATTTCAAGGGCGCGCTGTTCGGCGTAAGACAGGGTGCCCGCGGGCAGGTTGCGCCGTTCCAGCAGGTTGATCTGGTCAAGGATGCGGTCCGCGCCCTCGGTCAGTTCACGGGACCGGTTCACCAGATTCCAGAAGCTGTATTTATAGCCCTGCGACCACAAGAGCGCACAGCGCACGTTTTCAAACACGCTCATCGCCGGAAAGATGTTGGTGATCTGGAACGAGCGGCTTAGCCCCTTGCGGTTGATCTGGAAGGGTTCGAGCCCGGCCAGATCCTCTCCGTGCAGCTTTACCGTTCCAGCCGAAGGCGCAAACCGTGCGGTGATCAGGTTGAACAGCGTCGATTTCCCCGCGCCGTTCGGCCCGATCACGGCATGACGTTCCGCCTTGCCGATGCTCAGGTCGATGCCGCGGATGATCTCGGCCTTGCCAAAGCTTTTCTTGAGGCCAGTCAGTTCAAGTGCGGGTGTGCTCATGACGCGCCTCCTGCTGTGTTTGCTTCGTTCCAGGCGTCTTTCAATGCCGGTGCTGTGGCCTTGGCAATGCCCAAACCGATCAGCGCGACCGCGCCCGCCACCAGCCACGGCATCAGCGTGTGGCTGTCGAATGTGGTCCAGAAGACGGTCATTTCATTGTCACCCGTGGCCCCATGACGATAGTGGAACGTCATCTCGACCAGTGCCGCCAGCCCCATCAAACCGATTGCCGCCGGCAGCAGCGTCTTGAGATAGGGCATGATCAACGTCGATGCCTTGCCCAGCTTGAACACAGGCACATGCATCATCAGCAGACCTGCCAGACCACCGGGGAAGAACATCACCGTGGATAGGAACAGGACGCCCGCATAAAAGGCCCAAAGCTCTGTCGACAGGCTCAGAACGGTTTGCAGCAGGGTAAAGGCGATGGCCCCGATGATCGGGCCAAAGAAGAACCCGACGCCGCCAAGGAAGGTCACCAGCAGGATGATCCCTGACGAGGCGGTGTTCAGGTTTTCCTCGGTCAGGATTTCGTAGTTGATCGCGAAAAGCCCACCGGACACGCCTGCAAAGAAGCCAGAGGCGACAAAGCTGTAGAAGCGGACCCACCGCGATGAATAGCCCAGAAACTCTGCCCGCTCGGGATTGTCGCGCACGGCGTTTGCCATGCGACCCACGGGGGTGCGGCTCCAGAGGTACATCAGCGCGGCAGAGATCACGACCCAGCCAGCGGTCAGGTAATAGACCTCGATCTGTTGCAGGAATTCGACGCCAAAGAAAGGCTGCGCGTAGGTCCGGTCGCCGCTGATGCCTTCTTCGCCGCCAAAGAACGCGACGATGATGACGGAACAGGCCGCGATCAATTCGCCCACACCCAGCGAGATCATGGCGAATACCGTGCCCGCGTTACGGGTCGAAAACGCGCCGACGATCATGGCCAGCCCCATGCCGAAGAGACCACCAAAAACCGGCAGGATCACCAGGGGAATGGTCGAGAAGAAATCGGACATGTTCATGATGTGCATACAGGCAAAGCCGCCCACACCGGCATAGACCGCATGGCCAAAGGACAGCATACCCCCCTGCCCGAGCAGCATGTTATAGGCCAGCGCGAAAACGATCGTGATCGACATCTGGTTCATGATCGTCAGTGCCGAATTATTGGTAAACACCATCGGCAGGATGGCCAGCACGACAGATGCAATGACCCAGGGGGCCAATGTCAGCACCAGCGACCCTGACCGCATACGCTGCGCGGGTTTGGACGGGTCCGTGGTGATCTGCTCTTTCGGGCGGGCGCCTTTGGGAATGTCGGTTCTTGGATCTGAAACTGTCATGAGCTGCGCTTTCCGAAAAGACCTGCCGGGCGGAAGATGAGGATCAGCACCATCAGGATATAGGGCAAGATGTCGGCGATCTGCGGGCTGGTGAGGCTCCAGAAATCGCGGAATATGCTGTCATCCAGGCTCTCGGGTTTAGAGATGCCAAGGCCGGTCAGGATATTCTCCATCTCGATGTTGTAGGATTTGGCGAAAGTGGTGATCCAGCCGATCAATAGCGACGCGATCAGCGCCCCCCACAGCGACCCGAGGCCACCGATCACGATGGTCACGAACACGATCGACCCCAGCACAAAGGCCATACCGGGGAATGTGCCAAGCACCGGTCCGGCAATCACACCGGCCACACCGGCCAGCGCCGTGCCGACCCCGAACACCCCCATAAAGATCAGCGGCACATTGTGGCCCAAGGCTTCGACCGTGCGCGGATAGCTCAGCGCGGCCTGAATGATCATGCCGACGCGGGTCTTGGTCAGCACGTAAAGCAGCCCGATAAAGATGCTGATCGAGATGAAGATCATGAATATCTTATAAGCGGGGATCGAATTCCCCGAGATCGCAAACGCGGTAAAGTTCAGCGCGTCAGGAATGGCGTAGGGCAGTTGGTTCTTGCCCCAGATGAATTGCACCAGTTCTTCGATCAACAGCGCCAGACCAAAGGTAAAGATCAGTTCGGGCACGTGTCCGTATTGGTGAACCCGGCGCAGGCCGTAGCGTTCAACCCCTGCCCCCATCACACCCACGACGAGCGGCGCGATCAGCAGCCCCATCCAGAAGCCGAGCGCAAGACTGATCTGGTAGGCGAAATAGGCACCAAGCATGTAAAAGCTGGCGTGAGCGAAGTTCAAAACACCCATCATCGAGAAAATTAGGGTCAGACCGGCGGAGAGCATGAACAACAGCAATCCAGTAACCAGCCCGTCGATGAGGTTGACGAGAATGAGGTCCATGAGGCCCCTCCAGTAGTGTGGTGGCAAGGTGCAAGAGGGGCCCGCCCGCCAGCGCAGGCGGACCCGAGAGAAATCGCCTTATTCGGGGCGCTTCATCTCGCAGGTTGTCGGGCTGTCCATCGACGCCATTTCGACGGTCGATTCAGTCACGACACCATACCCGGACTGGTCATAGTCAAAGTCCAGGTTGTCGTTTGTATGGACGCCGACATGCATGTCCTGAATGATCTGGTGATCTTGCGGACGCATGAACAGTTTACCACCCCACATGCTGTCGTATTCCATGCCTTCCAGCTTGCTGGCCACCGCGACCACATCCGTGGCGGAGCCCGCTTCGGTGATGGCCTGGGCCAGCATGCCGATGGTGTTGAAGATACGGCTTTGGTCGATGTTGCCGTCTGGATACTTCTCAAGGAAGGCGTTGTAGGTGTCGCGCGCTTCTTCGGTGGCGATCGGGTTGATGCTGCCTTGCGAAATCAGGCGGATCTTGTCTTTACCGCTTTCACCAAAGGCGGCCGTGATGCCGGAACCCGCAGCGTAATAGGTATAGATCGGCCCTTCGAACCCGTTGTCGATGATCGCCTTGCCGATGCCCAGCATGTCAGCGCCCCAGTTCCCCGTGATCACGGCATCCGCACCAGAGGATACAACCTTGCGCGCGTAGGGGGTAAAGTCTTTCACCTTGCCGATGGGGTGCAGTTCGTCACCGACGACCTCGATGCCGTCACCTTTCGCGTCCAGCATTTCATTGGCGGCGGCAGACACAGCCTTACCAAACGAATAGTCCTGCCCGATGATGTAGACTTTCTTGATGTCCTTGTCCTGAACGATCACATCGGTCAGCGCGTCCATCTTGATGTCAGAGTTGGCGTCGAAACGGAAATGCCAGAAGTTGCATTTGTCGTTGGTCAGCGCAGGGTCCACAGCGGCATAGTTCAGGAACAGAACACGGCTGTCGGGGTTGCGGCGGTTGTGTTTGTCGATGGCTTCGGTCAATGCGTTCGCGACGCCAGAGGAGTTCCCCTGAACGACGTAGCGCGCGCCTTGGTCAATCGCGACCTGAAGCTGAATAAGGGATTCTTTGGGGCTGACCTTGTTATCAAAAGGCAGCACTTCCATTTTTTGGCCGTCCAACAGACCGCCTTTGTCGTTTACCATGTAATCAGCCGCGAATTCGAACTGATGCAGGCCGTTGGTGCCAGTGCTTGCGAATGGACCTGACAGCGGGTCAATGAACGCGATCTTGATGTTTTCGGCAAAGGCTGCGCTCGCGCCAATGACCAAAGAAAGCGCGGAAACCGCGCCGTACTTAGCGATATTTTTCATTTTAATCCTCCCAAGGACGGCCCGGCGCTTTTAATGCGTTTTTTGGATTGCCAGACCTTGGGAAGAGCCTTGCATAATGCGATTTATTGTCAAGCGCCTCTGTTCATAAGTTGCGAGCCTGCACCGTTGGTTATGCCATATATTGCGTGAAGGTACGGGCGAAATCACCTGCGCGAAATTTCGCCCGCTGCCGTTTTTTGACGCAGGGTCAGAAATAAGCATTTGAAAATAAATGTATTAATGAATTGCACAAGATTGTGACGGCTGATCAGTTTTTACGCGGTGCCTGACAGATGTCCGCTGAACACTATTCAAAAAAAATTTGCGGCGGCGGGTGCGATCCTGACAATTGTCATGGCACCGCAGTTTTGCCAATTCCAGCCACTGGAACGAAGCTGCTGGCCGCGGTGGTTGAAATCTATACGACCGGCCAAGTTGATTCTCCCGCCCCGCGGGTCCACACCCTAAAACCGGATGCTGATGGCTTGCGCCGCTGCCGACAAAAGCTGAGCATAGGTCGTTTCAAGCTGCCGTTTCTTCACGTGGAAAGCGGGACCGCCCACATTCAGCCCGTAAACCTGCGATCCGTTGGGCGAAAACACCGGCACCGCGATGCCGTTCACATCGGGACGCCAATCGCCATAGCTTGAACAAAATCCCTTATCTGCAAACTCTGTCATCGCGGCGGCATAGCTGTCGCGCGCGCGGGCTTCGAACTCGGGCCCTTCGGCTGCAGCATAGCGGAACGCGCGGTCGCGGCTTTCGTCGGACATGCCGGTCAGGATTGCGCGACCAATGGCGGAATCAAACAACGGCAGCCGTGACCCGACGCGAATTTGCAACGCGACATCCTCGCGCGAGCGTTTGGTCGCGATATAGACAACGTCCAGCCGGTGGACCTCTCCGATCGCGATGGTGACGTAGGAATTGGGCCCGTCGCGCAGCTTGCGCATCTCTTCCTGCGCGCGGTCGCCGATCTCCATACTCGACAGCACGCCAAAGCCAAGCTGCAGCACCCCTGCGCCCAGCCGATAGGTGCCGGTGCGGGCATCGGCGACAAGATAGTCCAGTTCCACCAGCGTATGGGTCAAGCGCGACACCGTCGCCTTGGGCAGCCCTGTCCGTTCGGAGAAATCCGTGTTGGTCAGGGCTGTTTCGTTTTCCCGAAAGCAGCGCAACACATCCAGCCCGCGGGCAAGCGCCGTGACAAAGTTTCTGTCCTTCGTCTCTGCCGGATCTGTCGCGAACTCGTTGGAGGCCATCTTACTTGCCTTCCAGCGCTTTAAGCCCGTTTTCCGCAAACACAGGGACATAGGCACCGACCTTCATCGCCCGCTCGGGGTTGGAGGCATTGCCGTCCAGCGCGCGTTTCAATACGCCCTGAATGATCCCGGCCATGCGGAAGAAGCAAAAGGCGAGGTAGAAGCCAAAGTTGTCGATCCCGTCCAGCCCGCGGCGTTCGCAGTATTTGGCGATGAACTCGGCATCACTCGGCACGCCAAGCGCTGCGCGGTCCACACCGCCAAAGCCGCGCCCTTCGGTGCCCGCGGGCATTTGCCACTGCATGATAACGGCCGCAAGGTCAGCGTAAGGGTGGCCGATGGTCGACAGTTCCCAGTCCAGAATGGCCAGACATTTGGTGCCGTCTTTCTCGAACATCATATTGTCGATGCGGTAGTCGCCATGCACCAGCGTGCGCTGCCCGTCATCCGCGGGGATGTTGGCGGTCAGCTTTTCGATCAGCTGGTTCATCGCGGGCAGGTCTTCGGTTTCGGACGCGCGGTATTGCTTGGTCCAGCGGGCGACCTGACGTTCATAATAGTTACCGGGGGGGCCGTAATCCGACAGACCCACCGCGTCGATGTCCACCTCGTGCAGGGCGGCGAGCACGCGGTTCATCTCGTCAATCACGCCGGCGCGGCCTGCCTTGTCCATGTCGGGCATGCGCGGGTCCATGAAGTTGCGCCCGTCGATATGATCCATGATGTAGAACGCCGACCCGATCACGTCGTCATCCTCGCACAGCAGGTGCATTTTCGACACGGGCACATCGGTATCCTGCAACGCCTTTTGCACGCGGAACTCACGGTCAACCGCATGGGCGGATTTCAACAGAACGCCCGGCGGTTTGCGACGCAGCACATAGTTACGCGACGGGGTTTTCAGCAGGAACGTCGGGTTGGACTGACCGGCCTGGAACTTGGAGACCTCAAGCGGGCCTTCAAAGCCCTCAAGGTGTTTTTCCAGATAGGCGCTGACCTTCGGAATATCGAGTGTCTGGGTGTCTGTGCTCATGGCTACCGTTCCTTAACTATAGGTCAGCATGTCAGCGGTCTCGGCTGACATCAGATGCGGGGTCGCGTTGAATTCATGCAGGAAAAACGCGGATTTGGTGAAGACGAATTTGGTGATGGATGTGTTCTTGATCTGCAGATTCAAGGTCATCATCATTTTATGCGGTGCGCCAAGAGACGCGGCCGTCAGCTGCCCGATCACCCCACCGGAGCTTACGGCAAGTACGCGCTCCGCCCCTTCGGCACAGGCGATCAGACGGGCGGCTTCCACGCGGTCGGTGAAATTGGCCCATGTCTCGGCGGGGCCTTCGATCTCGTCTGCCTGCCACTGAAAGACGGTTTCGCGCAGGGTACGGAAATGCACCTTGCGGTCGCCCTTGACCAGTTCGGGAACCGCCCCTTTATAGCGCGCGTCCAGTAGGTTCTGAAAATCATACTCATTCAGGCCGGGGTGGGTGTCGCCTGCCTCGAATCCCATCGAGGCAAGCGTTTCTTTCTGACGGGTCAGGGTGCCGGTGATTGTCCGGTCCGGCACCCAGCCGGTATCGCGGAGCAGCTGGCCGACGGCCTCGGATTGCCGGTGCCCGAGGTCCGACAACTTGTCATAGTTGTCAGCCCCGAAAGACGCCTGACCGTGGCGGATGACCAGTAGCTCTCCCATGATGGTTTACAGAACCTCAAAGAGGCCAGCAGCACCCATGCCGCCGCCAACACACATGGTGCAGACAACGTATTTGGCACCGCGACGCTTGCCTTCGATCAGCGCGTGACCAACCATGCGCGCGCCGGACATGCCGTAGGGGTGACCGATAGAGATCGCGCCGCCGTCCACGTTCAACAGCTCGTCCGGGATGCCCAGCTTGTCGCGCGATGCGATCACCTGGCAGGCAAAGGCTTCGTTCAGTTCCCACAGGCCAATGTCTTCGATCTTGAGCCCGTGCGCTTCCAGCAGCTTTGGCACGGCATAGATCGGGCCGATACCCATCTCATCGGGCTCGCAGCCTGCGGCCATCACGCCAACATAGCGACCCAGTGGCTGAAGACCGCGACGTTCGGCTTCTTTCGCTTCCATGACCACGGCGGCAGAGGCACCATCGGACAGTTGCGAGGCGTTGCCTGCGGTGATGAACTTGCCTTCGGGCAGGTGGATGCCGTCTTTGAACACGGGCTTCAGACCGGCAAGGCTTTCCGCCGTGGTGCCGGGGCGGTTGCCCTCGTCTTTTTCCAAGGTGACTTCGTGCTTGGAAATCTCTTTGGTCTCTTTGTCCTGAACCATCATCGTGGTGGTCATTGCGACGATCTCGTCGTCAAAGCGGCCGGCCTGTTGCGCTTGGTGCGTCAGCTCTTGGCTGCGCGCCGCGTATTCATCCTGCGCTTCGCGGCTCACGTTATAGCGCTCTGCCACGTTTTCGGCTGTTTCCAGCATGGTCATGTAGATTTCGGGCTTGTTCTGCTTGAGCCATGGGTCGGCGCTGACGCGCATCTCTGGCGTTTGCACGAGGGAGATGCTGTCGACACCGCCGCCGATGACAATGTCCATCCCGTCGGTGATCACCTGCTTGGCCGCGGTGGCGATTGCCATCATGCCGGATGCACACTGACGGTCCAGCGACATGCCTGCAACGGTCACGGGCAGACCTGCGCGGATGGCGGCCTGACGCGCGATGTTGCCGGCCTGATGCCCCTGCTGCAGGGCGGAACCGATGACACAGTCAGAGATTTCCGACCCGTCAAGACCGGCGCGCTTCACGGCGTTCTCGATGGCGTGGGCGGCAAGCGCCTGTGGTGTGGTGGCGTTGAACGCACCGCGATAGGCTTTGCCGATCGGGGTACGGGCGGTGGATACGATTACTGCGTCACGCATGGTGATCTCCCTTTGAAAGTTCGTCTGTTAGCCCCAATCCAGATCAAGACCCTGGGCCTTGGCTGCATTGAGCGCGTATTTCTTCGTTTGACTAAAGGCATCGGTCAGCTCTTGCTGGCCGCCTGCGTCGGTGATTTTGTCGAAAGCGGATGCGACACCTTCAGGGGTATTCTCGTCGCCGGTCAAGGTCACGCCTTCCGTTTCGTAAATACGGGTCTGGGCAAAGCCGCCCGCCCCTGCCCCAAGGATCACACGGCTCGGGCCGTCCTCGCTGACGAGGTACAGCAGGCCGGGGGTGATCGTTTCGGGGGCCAGCAGGGCCTGGGCCTGTTCAGGCAGCAGATCGGCGGTCATCCGCGTGGCCGCTGTGGGGGCCAGCGTGTTGACGCGGATATTGTCACGCGCGCCTTCCAGATGCAGCACGTTCATCAGCCCCATCATCGCCGCTTTGGCCGCACCGTAGTTGGATTGACCAAAGTTGCCATACAGCCCCGAAGCCGAGGAGGTCAGCACAATGCGCCCGTATTTCTGTTCGCGCATGATCGGCCAGCAAGCATGGGTCACATTCGCAGACCCGATCAGATGCACGTCGACGACCTTGCGAAAATCAGACATCTCCATCTTGGAAAACGTCTTGTCCCGCAGGATGCCCGCGTTGTTCACCAGAATGTCGATGCGGCCCCAGGCGTCCATGACCTGCGCGACCATATCCTTGACACCGGCCTCGTCCGAGACATCACAGCCATGCGCCATCGCCTCGCCGCCCGCGTCGCGGATTTCCTGCGCGACGGCTTCGGCAGCTGCCGACGAAGACCCTTGCCCGTCGGTTGTCACGCCCAGATCATTGACCATAACCTTTGCGCCGCGTGCCGCGAGGCCAAGCGCATGGCTGCGCCCTAGGCCCGTGCCCGCGCCGGTGACAATAGCGACGCGGTTGTCAAAACGAATATCCATCATCGCCCCTTAGTGCAGTGCTTGTTCAAAGATGTTCGGACCGCTCATCACATTGATGCCGCCGCTGACGGGGACGATCGCGCCGGTGATATAGGCACCGCCCTTGCCGCAAAGGAACAACATGCAGCCCGCGATATCCGTATCGGTTCCGACGCGGCGCAGGGGGACGTCTTCGCCCACCTTGTTGCGCATATCCTCGTCGTGGGTCGCAAAGGCGGTCATCCGCGACACGAAGGGTCCGGGGGCCAATGCGTTCACGGTGATCGCGTCACCTGCCAGTTCCTTGGCGAGGATCTTGCTCAGGTGGATCACCGCGGCCTTCGAGGCTGAGTAGCTATAGGCGCCATCGCCCATTTCGCGTTCGCCCATCACCGATCCGACGTTCACCACCCGTGCCGGATCGTCGATCGTCGCGTTTGCCTTGAGCAGCGGCAGCAGTTTTTGCGTCAGATCGAACAGACCCGCGACGTTCACGTCCATGACCTTGCCCCAGGCCTTGAACGGGAAATCCCCCAAAGGCGCGCCCCAGGTGATGCCCGCGTTGTTCATCAGGATATCAAGGCTCTCGGTGCGGTCCTTCACGGCTGCGACCATTGCATCGACACCTTCCTCGGTGCCGACATCGCCTGCGAACCCCTCGGCAGAGCCAGAGGCCCCGAGCGCATTCAGTTCTTTCGCCACGGCCTCGCAGGCCTCGCCCTTGCGGCTGGCGATCAACACGCGGGCACCGGCACGCACCAGCGCCTCGGCGGCCATACGGCCAATCCCGGTCGCCCCGCCCGTGACCAGCGCGGTTTTACCCTCTAGGCCGAAAAGTGTTTGAATATCCATGCCTTAGAATCCTCTGTGCTTGGCGACCTGGGCAGCGTGATAGCCGTAGTCCCCGAGCCATTCTGCCCCCACACGGGCGCGCTTCATGTAAAAACCGATGTCAAAGGCGTCCGTCATGCCGATCCCGCCATGCATCTGCACCCCTTCAATCACCGCCAGCTTGGCAGTCGATGTCGCACGGGCCTTGGCGAGAGACACGGCCATCGTCGCATTGTCGGGGTCTTCGTCCAGCTTGCGCCCTGCGTGCAACACGGCAGAGGCGGTGACTTCCGTCTCGCACCACAGATGCGCGGCGCGGTGTTGCAAGGCCTGGAAGGTGCCGATCAACGTGCCGAACTGCTTGCGTTCTTTCAGGTAGCCCACGGTCATGCCAAAGGCACCCGCAGCAACGCCCGCCATCTCGGCGGCGAGGGCGGCCTGCCCTGCCTCGATCGCGGGTTTCAGCACGGTCATGGCGTCATCGACCTGACCCAACACATCGTCGCCCGTCGCTTCGACGTTATCAAAATCGATCCGCGCGGAATCGCGTGCGTCGATCATGTTCTGCGCGTTGCGTGTGATGCCTGCGCGGTCCGCGGGAATGTCGAACAGGGTCAGCCCGTTGTCTGTCTTGGCCAGCACCAGCAAACGGTCCGCCAAAGCACCATCGACGACAAAGGTCTTCTTGCCCGTCAGGCGAAAACCATTGCCTTCCGCCGTGGCGGTCATTGCCGTGGCATCGGGGTTGAACTTCGATGTCTCATCCACCGCCAACGCATAGGTCGCGTCGCCGCTGGCAATCTTGGCCAGCGCGGCCTCGGCGCGCGCATCGCTGACGTGGCGCAGGGCTGTCGCCGCGATTACTGCCGTCGACAGAAAGGGGCTGACAGCCAGCGTCTTGCCCATTTCCTGCGCCAGAATACCCGCAGCAGCATGGCCCATATCAACGCCACCCGCACTTTCAGGGACCAGCACACCGGCCCATCCCATCGCGGCCATCTCTTTCCACATCTTCGCGTCATGGGTCTGCCCGGCATCGCGCAAGTCGCGGAACGCTTTGACGGGGGCGGATTTATCAAGAAAACCGCGCGCCGAGTCGGCCAGCATGGTTTCGTCTTCTGTTAATACTAGTTTTACCATGATCTTACCCCGGAAGCCCAAGCACGCGGCGGGAGATAATGCTCAGCATCACCTCGCTCGTGCCGCCTTCGATTGAATTGGCCTTTGTACGCAGCCAGTCTGCGGGACGGTTGCCCAAAGGCCCGTCCCATTCCAGCGCGTCGCTGCCACCCGCGGCCATCAGCAACTCGTGACGCTGCATGTTCAGCTCTGTGCCCATGTATTTCAGCATCGCCGAGGCATCCCCCGCGCCAGTGCCGGCCTCGGCCTGATCCTTGTAGCGTTCCAGCGTGAGGCCAATGGCAAGCGCGTCCACCTCGCATCGCATCGCATCGGCGCGCAGCACGGTGTCCATTTCTTGCCCCTCGGCCAGAGATTCATTCAGCACCGCCCCTAGCGCACGACCGCCCGACAGGCCCTGCCCCCCGCCCGAGATCATCTCGCGCTCGTGGGTCAGCAGGTATTTCGCCACGTCCCAACCGCGGTTCTCTTCGCCGACGATCCGGTCCTTGGGCACCTTTACATTGGTAAAGAACGTCTCGCAGAAGACCGACGCGCCGGAGATCAGCTTGATCGGGCGGGTCTCGACGCCTGCGTCTTCCATATCGATCAGCAAAAAGGAAATACCCTTGTGCTTGGGCGCGTCACGATCTGTACGGATCAGCGCGAAAATCCAGTCGGCTTTATCGGCGTAAGAGGTCCAGATCTTCTGACCGTTTACCAGCCAATGATCGCCCTTGTCCTCGCCTTTGGTTTGGACACTGGCCAGATCCGACCCGGCCCCCGGCTCGGAATAGCCCTGACACCAGCGGATTTCACCGCGGGCGATCGGGGGCAAATAATGCAGTTTCTGTTCATGCGTGCCAAAGTGCAGCAAGGCGGGCCCAAGCATCCAGATGCCAAAGCTTTGCAACGGGTTGCGCGCCTCGATCCGGTCCATCTCTTCTTTGAAGATCTTTTCCTGCGCGCGGTTCATCCCCGCCCCGCCGTATTCGACGGGCCATGTAGGCACGGTATAGCCCTTGGACGCGGCGCGCTCCATCCAGACGCGCTGCGCGTCGGATTCGAACTCAAAATTCTTGCCACCCCAGCATATCGATGCTTCACTCGGCTCACCGCCGCGCATTTCGGCCGGGCAGTTTGCCTCTAGCCAATCGCGCAGCTCCGCGCGGAAACCCTCCAGTTCCTGTTCGGACTGCATCTTTTCTCCCCCCTCGTTTTGCGAACTCCAATTCCGCACTGCAAAATTGCATTTCGAAATTCGATTGACAAGACAGTTTCTGAACGCGCCTATTGCTTTGCAAATCTAGAGGAGGAATGACCCGATGAAAGCCATGCTTAGCACTGCCCCCGGCGGCCCCGAAACGCTGGAACTGACCGAGATGCCACAGCCTGAACCGAAGAAAGGTCAGGTGCGTATTCGCATCCGCGCAGCGGGGCTGAACTTCCCTGACACCTTGATTATCAAGGATCTTTACCAGATGAAGCCGCCCCGCCCCTTCGCGCCGGGTGGCGAGGTTTCAGGCGATGTGGACGCCGTGGGAGAGGGCGTTTCCAACGTTGCTGTGGGCGACCGGGTGCTGGCGATGACCGGCTTTGGCGGCTTTGCGACAGACATCATTGTGGACGCGGAACGGGTGCTGAAGATCCCCGATGCGATGCCATATGACGAAGCGTCATGTCTGGTGCTGACCTATGGCACCTCCCATCACGCGCTGAAAAACCGCGCCGAAATCCAGCCCGGCGAATCCTTGCTGATCATGGGCGCTGCGGGCGGCGTTGGCGTGGCCGCGATCGAACTGGCGAAAGCCGCCGGTGCCCGTGTGATCGCTGCCGTATCGTCGGAAGACAAGGCGCAGTTCTGCCGTGATCTGGGCGCGGACGAGACGATCATCTACAGCCGCGACATGGATGACCGTGCGACGCAGAAAGCCTTCTCGGACGAGATCAAGAAGCTGTCGGGCGGTGAGGGTGTCGATGTGGTGTATGACGCCGTGGGCGGCGCCTATGCCGAACCCGCCGTACGCGCGCTGGCGTGGAAAGGCCGCTATCTGGTCGTGGGCTTCCCTGCCGGTATCCCCAAGATCCCGTTGAACCTGACGCTGCTTAAGGGCTCGCAGATCATGGGTGTTTTCTGGGGCGCGCATACGGCCCGCGAACCCAAGGTACATGCCGAAAACATGGCCGATCTGTTCCGTATGTATGCGGGTGGCCAGATCAAGCCGCGCATCTCTGCCCGCTATCCGCTGGACAAAGCCGCCGACGCTCTCAACCTGATGCAGGACCGTAAGGTGCAGGGCAAAGTGGTGTTGGATGTTCAATAAGCAGATAGGACGTTCAAAATGACCAACACACAGATTGTCATCGCAGAGCTGCCCAGCGATTCGCTGACGCCTGCGCATTTCAAACAGACCACCGCGGAGATGCCCGTGGCGGGCGACGGTCAGGTGCTGCTCAAGGTGATCCTGATGTCCATCGACGCGGCCAACCGGTCATGGATGAAAGGCGCGACCTACCGCGCGGCGGTGAACGCCGGTGATGCCATGCCGACCTATGCCATCTGCGAGGTCGTCGAGAGCAACAGCGACCGTCTGGCCGTTGGCGATATCGTCGCGGCGGAGGCAACGTGGTCGAACTTTGTCGTCGCCGATGCGCGCAAATGCGAGAAGCTGCCAAAGGTGCCGCAGCTGTCGAACCTGATGTCCGTCTACGGCATCGCGGGCAAAACCGCCTATCACGGGCTGATCTCTGTCGGGCAACCGGTTGCGGGTGAAACCGTGCTGGTGTCGGCAGCCGCAGGGTCGGTCGGCGGTTATGTCGGCCAGATCGCCAAGGCGCTTGGCTGTCGGGTCGTGGGCATCGCGGGCGGGGCGGAGAAATGCAAATGGGTGACGGAGGAATTGGGCTTTGACGCCTGCATCGACTACCGCGCCCCTGGCATGTCCAAAGCCCTGCGTGTTGCCTGCCCCGACGGGGTGGATGTCTATTTCGACAACGTCGGCGGCACCGTGCTTGAGACCGCGTTGTTCGCGATGAACGAAAAGGGCCGCATCGTCTGCTGTGGTGCTGTCAGCCAATATGACACCGAAACCCCCACCGGTCCGCGCAACCTACCCGGTCTGGTGGTGGTCAAACGTCTGCGGATGGAAGGCTTTATCGTGATGGACTGGACCCAGAACGACGCCAAGGCGCTGCGCGCGTTGCAGACCTGGGTCGAGGCGGGGCAGATCAAGGTGACCGAGGACATCGTCGACGGATTGGAAAACGCGCCACAGGCGCTGATCGGCCTGTTGGCCGGTGAGAACAAGGGCAAGCGCATGGTGCGTGTTGCCGCGGACCCATCCTGAAGGAGTATCCCATGTCTGCATTGAAAGAGGCACTAGCCCATAGTGAAACGCTGATCGGGACCGAGGTCGGGGTCTCTGACTGGATCACGGTGGATCAAGAGATGATCGACCAATTTGCCAAAACCACCCACGACATGCAGTGGATTCACATCGACCCCGAACGCGCCGCTGCGGAAACGCCCTTTGGCGGGACGATTGCGCATGGGTTCCTCACCTTGTCGTTAGCGAGCCGCTTTGCCTATGATTGCTTTAACATGATGCCCGGACAGGTGATGGGCATCAACTATGGCATGAACAAGCTGCGGTTCCTGACTCCGGTCAAGGCGGGATCGCGGCTGCGCGGGCGGTTCACGCTGCAAAAGGTCACGGCGCGCAACGCCACCGATATGCTGCGCGAGAACCTGCTAACGATCGAGATCGAGGGCGTCGAGACACCCGCGATGGTCGCCGAATGGTTGGGGCTGGCGGTGTTCAAAGACTAACCCCCCACACCAGCGCAAAGACAAAGGGCCGCGCATCCCTGCGCGGCCCTTTGCTATTTCGTCACCTCGGTTATCCCGCGGGACAGGCGGCACCCGTCTCGATCCAGGCCTTGGTCAGCTCGCCAAAAATCTCCTGACTGCCGGGTGCGGGCTCGCGCCCCTCGCCCGGATGCCACCCCCAGCCGACCAGACCGTCTTCGGCGTTATGCTCGTGCAGCTCTTCCAGCGTCTTACCGCCATTGCGTTCCTCGTCCTTGATCTGGGCACAGATTTCGGCGGCCGATTTGCCGATCCAGCCCATTTCAATCGGGGCCAGTTGCCAAGGGGTATGCCCCGGGATCGACCCGCCCCCCGCGGCAAAGGTAAAGTTCTGTTCGCCATGACAGGTGTTGCAGCGCATACCGGGCGCGCCAAAGTCCGCCTCTCCGCGTACCACGGGGGGTTCGTGCATCTGCATATCCATCCCTTGGCGTGGGGAGTTATCGACGGGGTGGCAATTCAGGCAGCGTGGATGCCCGATCACCACCATCATTTCCTCGAAAAGCGCGGTGGAGCGTTCTGCCTCCCCCTCGATCGCGTCAAATTCGTCAACCGTGCGCAGACCGTTGACCGTCTCTGCCATGACAGGGCCCGCCATCAGCGCAGTGATGGCCATGATGTTCAGTGTATTTTTCATGACTTACACTCCTACAGATTTGGTAAAGGGCAGTTTGGTAACAGCTTGCCCCGTCAGGGCACGCCACGCGTTTGCAACGGCGGGACCGACAGGCGGCAAGCCCGGCTCGCCGATACCGGTGGGGTCGTTGTCGCTTTGTACGATAGCGACCTCTACCTGGGGCATCTCGTTGATGCGCAGCATGCGGTAGGTGTCAAAGTTGCGTTCCATGATGGTGCCGCCTTCGCCAAGGGTGACCTCGTCAAACAGCACCGATCCCAGACCATAGCCCGCCCCGCCTTCGATCTGGGCGCGGATGACATTGGGGTTCACGGCGACGCCACAGTCAACGGCGCACCAGATTTTATGCACCTTGGGAAAGCCGCCCTGATCCGAGACTTCGACGATCTGGGCCACATAGGTGTTAAAGCTTTCGTGCACAGCAACGCCGTAGGCACGATCCCCCTTCACCTTAGTGCCGTCCCAACCGGCCAGCGCGGCCACTTTCTCCAACACGCCACGGTCGCGACCGGCGTCGCCTTTCATCAGGTCCAGACGCCCCTGAACGGGGTCTTTTCCCCCTGCTTCAAGCAGTTGATCCAGAAACACCTCGGTCGCGTAACCCGTATGCGAATGGCCAACCGACCGCCACCAGAGCACGGAAACGGGGCTATCCTGCCGGACCCAATCCACCCTCAGCGCGGGCAGGTCGTAGGGCATCTTGGTGGCCCCCTCGTAGGACGTGGGGTCCATGCCGTCTTTCATCATGCCTTCCATTGGACCACCGGCCATGATGGATTGGTTCACCACCACGTCATGCCACCCGACGATATTGCCGTCCGCGTCCAGACCGCCCTTCATCTTATGCACGGTCAGCGGGCGATAATAGCCGCCGATCATGTCGTCCTCGCGCGTCCAGAGCAGTTTCCAGGACCCGTTCCCGCCCGCGGCTTTCGCGATCTCGGCGACTTCGGCGGCGACATGGGCCGTGGGCTGCGCGCGGCGGCCAAAGCTGCCGCCCGCAAACATCACGTTGATCTGCACATCCGATGGATCGATCCCCAAGGTGGCGGCCAGCGTCGGCTTGTCGAGCGACGGGAATTGCGAGCCCATCCAAAGCTCCGCCTTGCCGTCCGCGACCTCGAGCACAGCGTCAAGCGGTTCAAGCGCGGCATGCGCAAGATAGGGAAAGTGGAACTCTGCCTCGATCACCTGCGCGGCCCCGTCGATCCCCGCCATGGCATCGCCAACCTCTTCGGCGGCACGACCGCCTTCGGCAGCGGCACGCGAGAAATCCGCATAGATCTGCGCGCTCGACCGGGTTTCGGCTTTGCTGTCATCCCATGTCACCTGCAATGCTTCGCGCCCCTTGAGCGCGGCACCGGTGGTCTTGGCATAGACAGCGACCCCTTGCGGGATTTCACGTACCGCGATGACACCCGGCACCTTCAGCGCGTCGGTATCGTCAAAGCTGGCGACAACGGCACCCATTTTATCGGGGTGCGCCACGACCACCGTTTCCATCCCCTCGCGGTAGACATCCATCGTGTATTCGGCCTGACCGGTTGTCTTGGCATGGGTGTCCAGCTTGGGCACATTTGTGCCGATCAGGGTAAAATCCTTGGCCTCTTTCAGCTTGGGTTCGGCGGGGGCGGTCATGGTTGCGGCTTTTTCAGCGAAAGCGCCAAAGCCTGCTTCGGTCCCGTTGGGGTGGGATATCCGCCCTTTCGAGATCGTGATCTCGGACGCGGGCACACCCCATTCGGCGGCGGCGGCATCAACCAGCATCGCGCGGGCGGCGGCACCGGCCTTGCGCATCTGCATATAGCTGTTCGCCATCGCGGTGGACCCGCCTGTGCCCTGCAACCCGAACAGCGTGTTGGCATAAAGTTCGTCATTGGCAGGCGCACTTTCGGCACGCATCTGCGACCAGTCGGCATCCAGTTCCTCGGCCACGAGGGTCGCAAGGCCGGTGTTCGGCCCTTGCCCGAATTCGATATGTTTGATCAGCACCGTCACCGTGTCATCGGGGGCGACACGCACAAAGGCGTTCGGCGCGAATGTGGCCGGATCGGCCGCCGGGTCAAAGGCGGTCGCGGCACCGGACTGGGCGCGCGTTTTTTCGGGTAGCACAACGCCGATCACCAGTCCGGCAGAAGCAGTAGACAGAAAACCGCGGCGAGAGAGATTAAGATTGGTCATGGCTTACCCCTCCAGCTCTTTGGCGGCGTTCTTGATCGCCTCGCGGATACGGACATAGGTAGCGCAGCGGCAGATGTTGCCGGCCATTGCATTGTCGATATCCTCGTCCGTGGGGTTCGGGATCTCGCGCAGCAGGGCCGTGGCGCTCATCACCTGACCGGATTGGCACCAGCCGCATTGGGGCACGTCGATCGCCTCCCATGCCGCTTGAACCGCTTTGGCCTCTGGCCCGTCGACACCTTCGATCGTGGTCACATAGGAGCCTTCAACCATAGAAAGCGGGGTGACGCAGCTGCGGCGGGTCATGCCGTTCAACTCGACCGTGCAGGCGCCGCATTGCGCGATACCGCAGCCGAATTTCGTGCCGGTCAGCCGCAGGTCGTCGCGCAGCACCCACAAGAGGGGCGTGTCATCGGGCGCGTCGACGCTCACCTCTTTGCCGTTCAGGGTAAAGTTTATCATGCTGGCTCCTCCTATTGGATGTTGGCTGCTGGCGTGGAATGTTGGGACTTCCCTCGCAGAGGGAACTAGCCCGCAATAGCAGCGCGTCAATGTGCCACAATACAAAAGACGGAGGCGACGCGCGGTTGCCTCCGTCCTGACTTCATCAAAGCACGATGGTGCCTAGCCGGTGGTGTCCTTGACCGGATCCTTGCCGGTGAAACGCGCCACCATCGCAAAGAAATACGGCACGAAAAGAACCCCCAGAACGGTTGCGGCAATCGTACCGGCCAGCACACCGGCCCCAATCGCTGTACGTCCACCGGAGCCCGCACCGGTGCTGAGCACCAGCGGCAATACCCCCAGCGAGAACGCCATAGAGGTCATAATGATGGGGCGGAACCGTTGCCGCGCGGCGTCGACAGCGGCGTCAAAGATGCTTTCGCCCTCTTGCCGTCTGTCGCGGGCAAACTCGACAATCAGGATCGCGTTTTTCCCCGTCAGACCCACCACAGTCAGCAGCCCGACCTGAAAGAAGACCCCGTTTTCGAACCCGCCCAGATAGGCGCCGGTCAAGGTCCCCAAAATGCCGATTGGCATGGCGAGCATCACGGCAAAGGGAATCGACCAGCTTTCATAAAGCGCCGCCAGCGCCAAGAAGATCGCCGCCAGGGACAGACCGTACAGCAAGGGGGCCTGGTTGCCGGATTCCTGTTCCTCCAAGGACAAACCAGTCCAAGCGATCTGGAAGCCGGGGGGCAACTGGGTGACCAGACGTTCAAGCTCTGCAATCGCCTCGCCTGTGCTGACCCCTTCGGCGGGGGAACCCTGGATCTGCATCGCGGGGATACCGTTATAGCGGTTCACCCCCTGCGGCCCGTACGCCCAGCTTCCTTCGGCAAAGTTAGAGAAGGGCACCAGCCCCCCGCTGTCATTGCGCACGCGCCATTTCTCAAGATCCGACGGGGTCGCACGGGCAGCGGCCTCGCCCTGCACATAGACCCGTTTGATCCGCCCCTCATCGACAAAGTCGTTCACATAACGACCCGCCCAGGCGACGGTCAGCAGGTTGCCCACATCCGTGGCACTGACCCCCATCGCACCGGCGCGGCGCCAGTCGATATCCAGATTGAACTGCGCCGCATCTTCCAACCCGCTGGGGCGGGCAGAGGCGATCAGCGGGCTTTGCGCCGCCATCCCCAAAAGCTGGTTACGTGCCTCCAGCAGCTGTTCGTGGCTTTGACCGCCGCGGCCTTGCAGGTAGAAATCAAAGCCCGACACGTTGCCAAGCTGGCTGACCGAGGGCGGCACGATGGGGAAGACCATCGCATCCTGTATCTGGCTGAAGGCACCAAAGGCCCGCCCCGCCACCGCCTGCACGCTTTGCGCCGCCTCTGTGCGTTGCTCCCAGTCTTTCAGTCGTACGAAGACCAGACCAAGGTTCTGCCCTTGGCCCGCAAAGCTGAAGCCCACTACGCCGAAGACGGATTCAACGACGTCATCCTCGTTTTCCAGATAGTAGTTCTCGACCTGTTTGATGACCTCGAGCGTGCGTTCCGCCGTCGCGCCCGTGGGGGCCTGCACCAGCGTGAACAGCGTGCCCTGATCCTCGGCCGGCAGGAAGCCTGCAGGCGTGCGCATGAACAAGAACACCATCGCCGCGATGATTGCCAGATAGACCAGCCCGACCCGCAGCGGACGCCGCACGAGCCAGCCCACCGTGCCGGTATACCCACCAAGCGTCTTGTCAAAACCGCGGTTGAACAGGCCAAAGAACCCGCGCCGCTTCTCGTGGCTGCCTTGCTTGAGCAGGGACGCACAAAGCGCGGGCGTCAGGGTCAAGGCGACCACCACCGACAGCGTCATCGCCGAGATGATGGTGATCGAGAACTGCTTATAGATCACCCCCGTCGAGCCGGGGAAAAACGCCATCGGCACAAAGACCGCCGACAGAACCACCGCGATCCCGATCAGGGCGCCGGTGATCTGGTCCATCGACTTGCGCGTCGCCTCAAGCGGGCCGATGTGCTCCTGCTCCATGATCCGTTCGACGTTCTCGACGACCACAATCGCGTCATCGACGAGCAGGCCAATCGCCAGCACCATGCCCAGCATCGTCAGCGTGTTGATCGAAAAGCCAAAGGCCGCGAGCACGCCAAAGGTGCCCAGCAAGACGACCGGCACCGCCAGCGTCGGGATCAAGGTGGCGCGGATGTTCTGCAAGAACAGATACATCACGATAAAGACCAGCACGATCGCCTCGATCAGGGTCTTGATCACCTCTTCGATAGAGATTTTCACGAAAGGCGTCGTATCGAAGGGCACCACATAGCTCACGCCTTCGGGGAAGAACGCCGACAGTTCCTCGATCCGCTGTTCGACGGCGGCGGCTGTATCCAGCGCGTTGGCACCGGGGGCAAGGCTGACCGCCATGCCGGTTGCCGCATTACGGTTGTAGCGCGAGATCGTGGCATAGCTTTCCGACCCGATCTCGACCCGCGCAACATCGTTCAGCAGCACCAGCCCGCCGTCGGTTTCCGCACGCAGCACGATCTGGCGGAAATCCTCGGGGCTGGTCAGCAGGGATTGCGCGGTGATCGTGGCGTTCAGCGCCTGCCCTTCGACGGCAGGACGGCTGCCAAAGGATCCCGCTGAAATCTGCGCGTTCTCGGCCGAAACCGCTGCCACGATGTCGGACGGGGTCAATTCAAACGCGGCGAGCTTCACCGGATCAAGCCAGATGCGCATTGCGTATTGCGCCCCGAACACTTGTACGCTGCCCACGCCTTCGACGCGGCTGATCTCGTTCACCAGATTGGATTGCATGTAATCGCCAAGATCGGTGGCGTCATACTTCCCGTTCTCGCCAATCAGCCCGATCACCATCAAGAAGCCAGCAGAGGATTTTTGCACCGTGATCCCCTGCCGCTGCACCGGTTCCGGCAACAAGGCAGAGGCTTGTGACAGTTTGTTTTGCACCTGCACCTGCGCGATATCGACATCTGTGCCCGTCTCGAACGTCAGCGTAATGCTCGCCCCGCCTTCGCTGGTGGACGAGGACGAGATATAGCGCAGCCCGTCCAGACCGGTCATCTGCTGTTCGATCACCTGCGTCACCGTATTGGCCACCGTCTGCGCCGAGGCGCCGGGATAGGACGCGCGCACAGCCACAGAGGGCGGCGCGATCTGCGGGTATTGCGCCACGGGTAGGTTGAGGATCGACAAGACGCCGATACCCATGATGAAAATCGAAATCACCCATGCGAAGATGGGGCGGTCAATAAAGAAACGGGCCATGCAAAACGCTCCGGCTTTTGGTTATTCGGCGGGTGCCGGTGCGGCGTCCTCGGACTTGGCGTCTGGGGCGGCTTGCTCTTGCGGAGTAACGGTCGCACCGGGCGCGGCCTTTTGCAGCCCCATCACGATCACACGGTCGCCCGCCGATAACCCCTCGCTCACGATCCAGTCCGATCCGCGGTCCTGCAGCACGGTCAACTGGCGCTGTTCGACGACGTTGTCGCCGTTCACCACCATCGCCAGCGGCTGCCCGCGACGGTCGCGGCTTACGGCTTCTTGCGGGACAAGGAAGGCACCTTTCGCGATCCCCGTGGGCATTTCAACGCGCACATACATGCCCGGCAGCAGCAGACGGTCGGGGTTGTCAAAGGCCATCCGCAGCACGACGACACCGGTTTGCTGGTCCACATCGGGTTCGGCGGCGGTCAGCGTACCGGTCTGGTCATAGATACTGCCATCGGCCAGCGTCAGCTTGACCTCGCGCGGGGTATCGCCAAGGCGCTTTTCCGCATTGCCGCGCCGCCAATCCAGCAGTTCGGCCGCTGATTGCGTCACATCGACGTAGACCGGATCAATGTTGCGGATCACGGCCAGAGGGCTGGCCTGACTGTTGGTCACCAAGGCACCGGGGCTGGTCAGGGACCGCCCGATCTCGCCCGATAGACGGGCGCGGACCTGCGTGTGATCCAGCTCGATCTGGGCAGAGCGCAGCCCCGCCTGCGCCGCCTGAAGCGACGCCGCCGCGCTGTCGCGTGCCGCTACCGCCGCATCCAGCGCCTGATCGCTGGCAACATTGCGCGAGGATAGTTCCTCGAGCCGCTTGGCCTCCCGCTCGGCAGAGCTGGCTTGCGCCTGTGCCTGCGCGACCGATGCCTGCGCCTGCGCGACAGCGGCCTCGTAAACGATGGGGTCAATTTTAAACAGCACATCGCCTTCCGCCACGGGCTCACCCTCGGCAAACAGACGCTCTGTGATGATGCCGGCCACCTGCGGGCGTACCTCTGCCTCGGCAGAAGCGACAACGCGTCCGGGCAAGGTTGTGGCAAGCTGCACGTCCTGCGGCTGCATCGTCATGACGGTGACGGCAGCGGGCGGGCGATCGCCCTGCTGCGCCGTTGCGGGGACAGACACCGCACAAATAGCCGTTGCAAGGGCGGCGCAGCGCAGCCCGGAGATCAAGGAGTACATTCTGACGATCCTGTCTTTTAGTTCAAATCGAAAGCACCACCGCGGGGTGCTGTGGATGGGGCGGACAAATTGCCCTATTTTTCCGGTGCCGACACGGGCGACGGTGCCGTCACCTTGGGCCCGCAGGTGGCACGGGTTTCTGCCGGTGCAGCGGCTGCGGGCCGAGGCTGGATCTTGCGATAAACCAAAAACGACACGCAAGCTACCGCGCCCATCATCGGGATTAGGGTTGCCATAGCCAAAAGCGCATTGCCCAGCAAGGCACCAAGCGACCCGACCAACAAACCGGACCCCATCTGGATAAAGCCCAGCATCGACGCCGCCGCCCCCGCAGCCCGTCCAAAGGGGGCAAGTGCCGCGGTGGACATAGCAGGCATCACAAAAGCAATCCCGAAAGAATAGGTGGCGACCGGCACCATCACATGCAGAAAGCTCGGCGGCCAAAGCAGCAGGGTTAACGTCCCCAGACTGCCCAAGGCCACAAACACCAGCCCCGGCCCGACCAGCCGCTCTGCCGAAAACCGGCCCATCAGCTGGCGCACCAACAAGGACGCGGTAAAGAAGCTGCCCGATTGCGCCAACATCGACGCCCCGAATTGCGCAGGCGTCAGCCCGACCTCGTCCATCAGGATAAACGGCAGGAATGTCGCCTGCGCATAGAGCGCGCCAAGTGCACCGCCCATCACCAAAGCGGCGGATAGGAACTGCGGATTGCTGAGCAAAGCCTTGTAGGTCCGGCCAAGGGCCTTGAAATTCAGGCGCGAGGGGTCTGCGGTCACGGTTTCTTTCATGGAAAAAAGCGCGACCCAGATCACGAGGAAACCGATCACGGTCATCAGCAAGAAAATCGACTGCCAGCCAAACACCGGCAGCATCAGCCCCCCGATGGTCGGGGCCAGCGCCGGACCAAGGGCTAGAATAATCCCGATCAGGTTCATGATCCGCGACGACCGGTCATCGGTGAACAGATCCCGCACCAATGCCCGCGAGATCGCGATGCCCGCGGAGGCCCCGATGCCTTGCAGGAAACGCGCGCCCATCAGAACCTCTACCGTGGGCGACAGGGTCGCAGCGACACTGGCCACACAATAAAGCGCCATGAAGGCAATCGTGATCGGCCGCCGTCCAAGCGCATCCGACAGCGGCCCTGCGATCAGCTGCGCACAGGCGAAGCCCCCGAAATAAAGCGTCAGCGTCAGCTTGATCGCGGATTCCGTGGTGTCAAAAACGCGCACAAGCTCTGTCATCGCGGGCGTATACAAGGCCATCGACACAGGTCCGATGGCCACCAGAAGCGCGCCGATCAGACTGACCCGCCGTTCTGACATAATGGGCGTAGTCATTCGGCAGCCTCGGATTTGCACGTCGCCCCGCGGGAGGCCGACAGGTTCTGTCGCAGGGTCAGGGCCGTCGCGCGGAAGGTCTGCCACTGCTCTGGCGTCAATCCTTCCGAAATGATCGTCTCTACCCGTGCGCCGGCCTGTGCGATCTGCGACAGGATGTCATTGGCTCGCGGGGTCAGGGACGCGATCTTAGCGCGGCGGTCATTCGGGTCTGCGGTACGGGCAATCAGCTCTGCCGCTTCCAGACGGTCCAGAAACCCCGTGAGGCTCATCGGCGTCATGCCAAGACTTTCAGCCAGCATATGCTGCCGCGTCGCCCCGCAGCGCGCCATATGCGCCAGCACCCGTGCCTCTGCCGCCGTCACAGGAAGCTCGGCGGCTTCGATCTCGCGCTCGAATACGCCACGGCTGAGCCTGCCGATGTCGCTGATAAGGAAACCAAAGCTGTCGGGGTTGATCTTGGTACGCATGTCTTGTCCGCTTTTAATATGTTTACCTTATTATATAGCGCACTGATACATCTTGAACCAAGTGTCAATTCGACCCTGCCCCAAAAAAACGTGAGGTTACCACGGGAAAGCTGTCAAATGCGGCGCAGCTCGAACCGGGATCGGTAGCGCACGGGCTTTCCCGGCAGCAGCAAACAATCGGGATACTCGGGGTGGTGCGGGGTATCGGGCCAGAACTGCGGCTCGATCGCAAGCCCTGCCTGTGGCCCATAGGCGCCTCCGTCCACGCCCAGATCCGCACCTGTATCAATATGCGCGCCGTTATAGAGCTGCACCCCAGGTTGATCTGTCAACACATCCAACTGTAGCCGTTGAGTGCTTAACCGGCACGCAAGCACCATCTGGTCCCCGCCTCGGGAAAGGCAAAAGTTGTGATCCAGCACCGGCCCGATGGCGCGCGCATGGCGATAGTCGAATTCGCTGCCCGCTACCGAGACGGGCGCGCCCAACGGAAGTTGAGCGTCATCCACAGGAAGGTAGCTGGTCGCGGGCACCATCAGGCGGTGATCCGACAGATCCGCCGATCCCGACAGGTTCCAATAGCCATGAAAGGCGGGATTGAAATAGGTGGGCTGATCCGTCGCGCCCGTCATCTCGATCTCTAGATGTCCCGCATTATCAATCGTGTATGTAACAGAGGCGTTAATATTCCCGGGAATCCCGCCCAACCCGTCGGGGTGGTGCAGCTCAAGCCGGCAGCGCGTGGGGGTGACATTGGTAAAGCGCCAGTTCCGGCCGGAATATCCCGCAACGCCACTGTGCAATGTGGTCCGTCCTGCTTCGTTTTGATCAAGCTGATGCCGGATGCCCCCAATTTCCATCTCTGCGCCCGCGATGCGATTGGCGACCGGACCGACCACCGCGCCAAAGTACTGCATGCTGCCAAGGTAGGCAGCCACGTCGCGCCCGCCCAGTATCAGCGAATGCGATTCCCCCATGACGCGAAGCTCTTGAATCGTTGCCCCCCACGACAAGACGGAAATCGACGTGCCGCCGTTGCTGATCTGATGCCGGACGATCTTTTCACCCTCTGGCGTTGTGCCGAAAACCGTTGAATCGGCTTTATTTTTCTTGCTCTGCACCGGCGTCATCGAATGGTCCCTTTCGTCTATTCAACTGCTCAAACGAACATCTAATTAGCCTAAATGCCTAAGTATTTAACCGAGATCGCCCCAATTATGACAAGTTTCGCCATCAGATAGAAAGCAACAGAAACAGCCATACCGAGCTGTTACGGACAAGTAGTAAGGCAAACAAATGAAAATTCTTGCGGTAGATGACGACCCAATCATCCTAGAGCTTTTGTCGCATTTCATTGAAGGCATGACAGACCATACACTGGTCACTGCCGAATGCGCTGCCGATGCACTTGAGGCGATCAAGGACAACGCCCGCGCCCCGTTCGACAGCTTCCTTCTGGATATCCAGATGCCGGTCACCGACGGTATCCAGCTGGCCAGCCAGATCCGCGCGATGAAGCAATATATGGACGCGCCGATCCTGATGCTGACCGCGATGTCCGAAAAATCCTATATCGACGCCGCCTTCTCTGCCGGTGCGACCGACTATGTGACCAAGCCGTTCGAAATGACCGAGCTTAAGGCGCGGCTGTCGCTGGTTGAACGCGCGGTTGACGGGTTGGCAACCCGCACGAGCAAAGTGTTCGCGGCCAAGGCGGTTACCCATCACGACGGTCGGCCCGAACGCGCCGTGCAATTACACGAGCCGATGGCGATCCATGATGTGAACAACCTGATCGAGTTCATGGCGCTTGAGAACTATGTGCAGCAATTGTCGCGCAGCGACCTGTTCGGGTCGATCTGTTTTGCCTTCAACATCCGCGATGTCGAAATCTTCCACGAAAACATGTCGAATTTCGAATTCTGCAGCATGCTCAGCGATGTCGGAGAGATCATTTCGGATACGCTGGAAGGGTGCCAGTTCCTCATGTCTTACGCAGGCGGCGGCACGTTTGTATGCATCACAGAAAGCGGCTGGCGCCCTGATCCCAAGCTTTTGGCGAATAATATCAACATTTCGCTGGCAAAAACCGAATTGTTCGATAACCGTGGTCAACACATCAACCCACGTATTTGCGCCGGCAAGGCGGTGCGGTTGATGTGGAAGACAAATTCCTCGGTCATGGATGCGCTGTCAGAGGCGCATGCCTCTGCCGAAGAAGCGACAGCCAACTACCAGAAGGTCCAGAACGACTTCTGGAATGTGGGGAGAACAGCGTGATGCACAAGAAGCTGGAGTTACCGGGGATCGAGCGTATTCGCGCGCGGTTCCTCGATATGCTAGAGCAGCGCCAGCGTGCGCTGGCCGAGCACGCGCTTGCCGCCTGGGAAGGCAGCACGCTGCAAGAGATCAACGATAACCTCGCCGAAGCCCGTACCATTCTGCACCAGATCGCGGGCACGGCCGGTTCTTTGGGGTTCGACGATCTGGGCACCGTGGCGCGCGACAACGAGCTTGCGATTGACGCGCATCTGGATGGCCCCAAGGGCAAGATCGCCAACTGCCCGACCGAGATTATCTTTGGTCTGGATGACTTCCTGAAATCCTCCGAAGCCTTGATTGCCGAACAATCCGCGTTGGAATCCGCCTAAACGGTCCTTTGCGCTTCCGGCCCCCACGGGCCATTTGCCGTTGCAGCGCCTCGCGCTCCGGCGATGCGGGGTGTGCCCCGCTTTCCCAGACATCCCATTGATTTCCGCACCATGATGTAGGACGTTCGTCGCGCAACGAATTGCCCCTAGTCGAAAGCGGAACTGCACCATGACCCAACCCCATATCCTGATCGCAGGCGGCGGTATCGGCGGCCTAGTACTGGCGCTTTCGCTGCACCAGCTTGGCCTGCGCTGCACCGTTTATGAACAGGTGCGCAGCTTGAAACCGCTGGGTGTGGGGATCAACATCCAGCCCAATGCCGTGCGCGAGCTGTTTGATCTGGGGTTGACCCAAGCGCAGCTTGACGAAATCGGCGTGCCCGCAAAGGAATGGGCGCTGGTCGGGCAGAAGGGGCAAGAGATTTACGCAGAGCCGCGCGGCACCGACGCAGGCTATCGCTGGCCGCAATATGCCGCGCATCGGGGCCAGCTGCATATGCTGCTGTATCAAACGCTGGTGGATCGCGCTGGTGCCGAGGCCGTGCAGCTTGGTGCCAAGATCACCGGATACACCCACGGGCCAGCGGGTGGCGTGACCGCGCATATCGCCCATGCCGACGGGTCACAGACACATGCCGAGGGCACCCTGCTGATCGGTGCCGACGGGATACATTCCGCCGTGCGTGCGCAGATGCATCCCGATCAGCCGCCGATCCACTGGGGTGGTGCTTTGATGTGGCGCGGCACCTCGCGGGCAAAACCGGTGCGCACGGGGTCTTCGTTTGTCGGGCTTGGCGACCACCGCCAGCGCATGGTGATCTATCCGATTTCAGCCCCCGATGCCGACGGCTATGCCACCATCAACTGGATCGCCGAAGTCACGCTGGACGAGACCGAGGATCGCAAAAGCGGTTGGTACCGTCCGGCGGAGCTGTCAGACTTTGCACATCACTTCGATGGTTGGACTTATGATTGGCTGGATGTCCCCGCGCTGCTGCGCGGCGCGACAGAGATTTACGAGAACCCGATGATCGACCGTGACCCGATCCCCACGTGGGTCGACGGCCCTGTTGCCCTGATCGGCGACGCGGCCCATGCCATGTATCCCACGGGATCAAACGGCGCGAGCCAGGCGATCATGGACGCCCGCCATCTGTGCGCGCGCTTCCTGCAAGACGGGGTCACCCCTGCGGCGCTGCGCAGTTTTGACGACACCTATTGCGGACCGATATCAGAGCTGATCCTGCGCAATCGCGGGGCCGGTCCTTTCGGGTTGCTGAACATGGTGAACGACCGCTGTGGCGGTGCCTTCGACCAGATCGACGACGTGATCCCACCACAGGAACGGGCCGAGTATATGGCACAATACAAGACCGCAGCAGGATTTGCCGTTGATCGGTTGAATGCCTCTGACCCCACTTTGCCCCAAGGCGCACGCCTTACATAGTAAGCCCCTAGGATCACCGCGTATTTTTTGGGCGATGCCAAAAACGTGAGCGGCAAAAAAGTTATCTTACTAAAATTGTCGGGTTGACCTTCCCCGCGATACTGTTCAGGTATTGCGCATGATTTCCATGCCTCCGGCGCGGCCCGTCGATCCGCAATTGTCGACAGCATCCGCAGGCGCGATCCGTCAAAAGGAACTGAACGTATGACCCGCAGCTTGATGACCTCTGTGCTTGCATTGACCTTGGCCTCCCCCGCTTTGGCGGTAGAGAAGTCCGAGGTGATCGACACATACGCCGACATCGCCGAAGCCGCCTACGGCGACAGCCTGATCACAGCCCAAGCGCTGGTCGACGCTGTGGATGCCCTGATCGCAGAGCCCTCCGCCGACACGATGCAAGCCGCCCGCACCGCGTGGCTGGCAGCACGCGTCCCCTACCAGCAGACCGAAGCCTACCGTTTCGGTAACCCCATCGTTGACGACTGGGAAGGCAAGCTGAACGCCTGGCCGCTGGACGAAGGTCTGATCGACTATGTTGACGCCTCCTATGGCGGGGCCACCGATGAAAACGCCGCCGCCGCGTTGAACGTTATCGCGAACCCGACCTTCACACTGTCGGGCACCGAAGTTGACGCCAGCACAATCACCCCCGACTTCCTTGCCGAAACCCTGCACGAAGCCGACGGGAACGAAGCCAATGTGGCGTCAGGCTACCACGCGGTTGAATTCCTGCTTTGGGGGCAGGATCTGAACGGCACGGAACACGGGGCCGGTGGGCGCGACTGGACAGACTACGCCACAGGCGAAGACTGCACCAATGATAATTGCGACCGCCGCGGTCAGTACCTCAAGGCTGCTGCCGATCTGATCGTGACCGATCTGGAGTATATGGTTGCACAATGGGCCGAAGGCGGTGCCGCGCGCACCAACCTGACCGACAACGAAGACGGCGCGATCTCGGCGATGCTGACAGGCATGGGGTCGCTGTCTTACGGTGAGCTCGCGGGCGAACGCATGCGCCTTGGTCTGATGCTGAACGACCCTGAAGAAGAGCATGACTGCTTCTCGGACAACACGCACAACAGCCACTATTACGACGGTCTGGGCATCCAGAACGTGTACCTCGGAGCCTATGCGCGTACCGACGGCACGCTGGTCACCGGCCCGTCCCTGTCCGATCTGGTCGCTGCCGAAAACGCTGATCTGGATGCGGAAATGCAGCTGAACCTGTCGACCACCATGCGCAAGCTTGGCCAGATCAAGACCGCTGCCGAAGCGGGCATGTCCTATGATCAGATGATGGCGCGCGGCAACAAGGGCGGCGAAGCCTTGGTCATGGGGGGGGTGAACGCCCTGATTGCACAGACCAAGACCATCGAACGCGTCGTTGCCACACTCGGCGTCGATGACGTGGCGATTGAAGGCTCCGACAGCCTCGATAGCCCCGGCGCCGTGTTCGAGTAATACCCCGTTTTCATGAGTTCCTCCTCCCACTGAAAGTAAACAAGAATGAAGAAACTAGCTCTCGCCGGTTGCGCTTTGGCGCTGACCGGTGCCACTCCCCTTTTGGCTCAAGAACAGGCATTTGTCTGGGGCGGTGAGTTTGAAATCGGCGTCGACAGCACCGTCGAGTCTGATGATCCTGCAGGCGAGTTGACCGATAACTACGCCAGCCTTTCGCTCGCCTTCGAAGCCGGTGTCGCGACCAGCATCACGCTGTTTGGTGAAGTGACCCTGGAAAGCGTCACAGACCCGGCCGAAACCCGTCAGTTCGACGATCTGGGTCTTTATGTGAACGAACTTGGCCTGCGCTTTGATCTGGCAGCGGGCGAGCTGAGCGTCGGTAAAGTAAGCCCGACCTTCGCTGTGGCATGGGACGCAGCCCCCGGTTTCTACGGCACATCGCTGGCCGAAGATTATGAGTTGTCCGAAGTGATCGGTGCGACATTCGACATTCCTGTCGCCGCCTCCGGCGGGGTTCTGTCCTTTGCGCTGTTCTATGCGGATGACACGGCGTTCAGCGACTCGCTGGGGACAAAGCGCGGCCGCAACACCACCGCGGATGGCGGCGCGGGTAATACCGGCAAGCTGAACAACGTGGCGCTACAGTATACGCAAGAAGTTGGCGACACGACCTATTGGGTTGGCGGGCGTTTCCTGACCGCGGGTGGCAGCGATGTATCCGACGAAAAAGGGGCCGTCATCGGGATGGCGCATGACTTTGGCAACGGTTTCGACCTGATCGCCGAAGTGGCCTATTTCGACGGGTTCGCAGGCACGGGCGAGGATTCCACCTATGCGACGTTGGGCGGTTCTTACGTTCAGGGGCCGTGGGCCTACTCTGCCAGCTACACCGGCATCGACAACACCGCGAATGGTTACGACGATTTGATCACCGTGGGTGTAGACTACACGTTCGAGAATGATATGTCGCTGGGTGGTGGCGTCGGCTTCTACGATGTAGACGGCAACGACTTTACCGCTGTCGGGGCATCGCTGGTGATCCCCTTCTAATATCGAAATAGGGCAGAATATGCATTTCCTCCGGTCTTTTATCCCTCAGGCCCTGGTGATGTCCCTGCCCCTATTGAGCGGTCCGGTCTACGCCGGGCCGCTTGATGAACCCCATCTGGATATCATCCCGCGTACCGCCGATGAAACGGCCCGTATCGCCGATGTGACCGCCCCACCCGACAGTTTTGACGCCCCCAGCCCGTTCGAAGTGAACAGCGGCGGCGCGGCCACCGTACGCCCGCGCATGAACGCCGATGCGTTTTCGCAAGCCTCAGGCAATATGTCGTTCGAGGACGAGCTGACCTTCAAACTGGGCAATGGGCTGTTTCGCAAGCTGTGGGTGTCGTCGCCTTCGTCGACGCTGGCCTCTGACGGGTTGGGGCCCTTGTTCAACGCGCGGTCGTGCCAAAGCTGCCACATCAAGGACGGGCGCGGCCACCCGCCCGAGGGCCCCGACGACAGCGCGATTTCGATGTTCCTGCGCGTGTCTATTCCGGGCAACGAAGACGCCGGAAATATCAAAGAGATCGAAGGGTATCTGGCCACGCTCGCCGAACCCACCTACGGCACGCAAATGCAGGATTTCGCCGTCTCGGGGCATCGTGCCGAGTACCGCTTGCAGATCGATTATACCGAAGTCCCCGTGACCCTGTCGGGCGGGCAGGTCGTGTCCTTGCGGCAACCGACATACACCGCGGCTGATCTTGGCTATGGTCCGCTGCACCCCGACGCGATGCTGTCGCCCCGTGTGACGCCGCAGATGATCGGGCTTGGGCTTCTCGAAGCGATCCCTGCCGCGGATATTCTGGCGCTGGCAGACCCTAATGACGCGGATAGTGACGGTATTTCGGGCCGCACCAATATCGTCTGGTCGCAGGAATACAACATGCCGATGCTGGGCCGTTTCGGGCTCAAGGCCGGGATGCCCACGATCCGCGAACAATCCGCGGGGGCCTTTGCGGGTGATATCGGCATCTCTAACCCGATCTTCGGCGATCCGTTTGGCGATTGTTCGACCATTCAGGATGCCTGCGTAAACGCGCCTCATGGGGCCGGTGACGTGCGCGGGTTCGAGATTGACGCCGAAGGGCTGGATCTGGTCACCTTCTACAGCCGCAACCTTGCCGTGCCCGCCCGTCGAGACGCGGACACACCCGAGGTGCTGCGCGGCAAACAGGTGTTCCATGAAACGGGCTGCGCCGACTGCCACCAGCCCAGCTTTGTCACCCATCGTCTGAAGGACCAGCCAGAGCAAAGCTTTCAGCTGATCTGGCCCTATACCGATATGCTGCTGCATGACATGGGCGAAGGTTTGGCCGATCACCGCCCCGAGGCCCGCGCCACGGGCACCGAATGGCGCACTGCGCCGCTGTGGGGGGTTGGGATGACCGAAACCGTATCGGGACACACGCAATTCCTGCACGACGGGCGCGCGCGGTCACTGCTGGAAGCCGTGCTTTGGCATGGCGGAGAGGCCGAGCCCGCCAAGAACCGCGTCATTGACATGACACCCGCAGACCGTGATGCTTTGATCCACTATCTGGAAAGTTTGTAACATGAAAAAACTGGTCCTCGCCCTTGGTCTTTTCTGCGCACCATTGGGTGCTGCGGCCGAGGTAGGCTCCGCCGTTTTGCGCGATGTGGTCGATCATCACATCCTGCCCCGCTATACCACACTGGCAGAGCGTACGGATGCATTGGCCGCCGTTGCCCAGCAGAATTGCGCCGCTGATGACGCCGCGTTGCGCGATGCCTACCACGATGCCTTTGATGCGTGGATCGCGGTGAGCCATCTGCGTTTTGGCCCATCCGAGACCGACAACCGCGCCTTTGCGCTGGCCTTCTGGCCCGACAGCCGTGGGGCCACACCCAAAACGCTCGCGGGGCTGATCACGGATGCCGATCCCGTGGGCCGTGACCCGCAGGCCTATGCCGATGTTTCCATCGCGGGGCGCGGTTTTTATGCGCTCGAATTCCTGCTGTATGACGATCAGATCAGCACGATGGGCGATGCTGGCTATCGCTGCGCCTTGGTGCAGACGGTAACAGCCGATATCGCCACGCAGTCCCAAGCCATTCTGGACGGCTGGACCTCTGGCTATGCCGAGGCCGTTGCCACCCCTGCCGAGGGTGGCCTCTACCGCAGCACCGAGGAAGCCGCGCAAGAGCTTTTCAAGGCGCTGAACCTCGGGCTGGAATTTACCGCCGACACCCGCATCGGACGTCCCATGGGCAGCTTTGACCGCCCGCGCCCCAATCGGGCAGAGACGCGGCGATCGGGGCGGTCTTTGCGCAATGTCGTGGTCGCGCTCACCTCTCTGCAGGATCTGGCGGAGCGGTTGGCGGCGGATGACGTGGCCGTGGTGGCCGCCTTTGACGACCGGTTTGACGAGGCGCTGGCAATCGCTGCCGACCTGGACGACCCTGTGTTCGCTGGAACGGCCAAGCCGCAATCCCGTCTGCGTGTAGAGGTGTTGCAGCAGTCTGTTGCCGCGATCCGCGATGTGGCCCGCCAAGATCTGGGCCCGCATTTGGGCGTCGCTTCGGGCTTTAACGCATTAGACGGAGATTGATCCCATGACCAACCGCCGCCATTTCATTGCAGGGATGCTGGCATCAGGATTGGTGCCCGCGCCGACTTGGGCCGATGCGGGCGGGCCGGCTTATCTTGCCGCTGCCGGTCTGCGCGATGGCAGCTTTGTGCTTTGCGGCATCGACGCGGCGCTTGAGGTGGTGTTCGAAATCCCCCTGCCCGGTCGCGGCCACGCGGCGGCGGCGCATCCGTCCAAGCCGCAAGCTGTCGCCTTTGCACGTCGCCCCGGCAATTTCGCACTGGTGATCGACTGCATGTCGGGGCGGGTCAAGGCCACGCTGCACGCGCCCGAGGGGCGGCATTTCTACGGGCACGGGGCTTTTTCCGCCGACGGGAGCCTGCTTTACACGACCGAAAATGACTATGCCAACGGCATCGGCCGTATTGGCGTCTGGGACGTGGCGCTTGGCTATGTACGCGTCGATGAATTTGCCAGCGGCGGTGTCGGCCCTCATGATATCAAACGTCTGCCCGGTGGCGACACGCTGGTCGTGGCGAACGGCGGGATTGATACGCATCCCGATTCAGGGCGCGCCAAGTTGAATATCCCCACCATGCGGCCCAACCTCACCTACATCAACGACCGCCGTATTATAGAGCAGATAGAACTGCCCCATGACATGCACCGCAACTCGATCCGGCATCTGGCCGTAGGGTCCGACGGGCGTGTCGCTTTCGGGATGCAATGGCAAGGCGACGGCGATGCCCCCGCGCTTGTCGGGCTGCATCAGCAGGGAGAGACGCCGCTCTTGCTGGACGGGGCCGAAGATATGCACGGGTACATCGGCAGTATTGCCCTATCGGACGACGGGTCCGAGATTGCCGTAACCTCGCCCCGTGCCGGTTTGGTGCAGGTATTTGACGCAGCGACCGCGTCATACACCCGTAGTATCGCGCTTACCGATGTCTGCGGTGTTGCCGCGGCGCCGGATGATTTTATCGTGACCAGCGGCACCGGTATCGTTCAGCGTCTCTCTGGCAGGTTGAACCCGGAAAAACCGCTGATGTGGGACAATCACCTCGTCCGGCTTTAAGCCCTGGCGGGTTGGCTTGATGTCACCGGCTTAAATCTTCGAAAACGCAAAAAGCCCCCGTGGCCGGCATCTACGCCGGTCCACAGGGCAAAGTAGTAAGGGCCGGAGCAGGCCCGAAAATCGATTAAGCTGATGAACTCTGCCCCGCGAAAATTCGCGCGTTGAGGGCTCACGAAAAAGGGAAAGCGCCGCATTCGATGCCCGTCTGCTGTTAAATCCTTTCAAATCATATCGGGTCGAACACGGTGCTTTCTCGGGCCCTGGCTGCGGCGAGGCATGCCGCTTTGACAGGGCAAACCAGTTAACTTTGACGCATACCTCCTTTCGTTGCCGGGCTTTTGCCCCACAAAAGGGCATCTATTGTTGTGGCTCCCATGTGGTCCGCCATCGCGCCGACCACAGTCTCGTTCACGCCGCTCAGGAAGTTCACAAGTTCCGTCAGCGTCAGCTCTTCGAGCAGCAGCTTGAGCGTGCCGGCACCGACATTGTGCAACAGCTCGTCCAGTTCTTCTGCCTCGAGCACATTCAACAGACGCGTCGCTGCAGGGGTGTCGAGGTTTGCAAGCAATACCGCAGCGCTGCCGACACCAAAGGCGCGGTCGAATTCATCGGTGCCGAGGGCGGTCACAAAGGCGTCGATCTCGGCCGAGGTCGCGTTGTTCAGCGCGTCGGCCAGTTTGAAGGCTGTCTGCCCTTCGGCAGAAAAATCAAACACAGCGTCGATCAGATCTTCGGCCTGGGCAGCGGCACCAACAAAGACCGCGCGGGCCCCGTTTTCCATCGTGATGATGACGTCACCGTCGCGCACATCGCGGGACCCGGTCAGGCACATGGCAGCGCGCAGATCGGCGCGGGAAGAAAACTGACCCAGGAAGGTGATCGCATCGCCGCGGGCGACGTCAAAGTTATTGACGACGATATGCGTGTCGGAGGGTACCACGATAAAGTCAGGCGTGGCGATGGTCATTGTCTCCTGGGTCAGGTCGGGTTGTGCAGCCTGGGGCGCGGCCCAGACGTCCTGCACATGAGAGAAGCCAGCGTTGATCTGGATGGCCTGCGTCGGGTCCGCATCTGTCGGCATGACATAGCGGGCGCAGCGCATCCGGTCCGCCGCGAGTTTAAGCGCGGTGCTGTCGGCCGTGATGTCCAAGACGGAGTCGGTAGCGTTTCCCGAAACATGGATGCCAAGTACTGCACCCAAAACCGCCTCGCGCAGGGAGGAGTTGTTTGCGATCTGGGCCAGTTCTAGGAATGTTGCGTTTGCCATCGTCTTCACCTTGGATTTGTTTCAGCCTGTGTTTGGTGGCTGTTAAGATGAAATTAACGCTAAATCCCAAGGGCGTCGCGGGCCTAGGCGGGTAGTCCAAAGCAGCTTGTGGCTATGGCGCTATCCCAAAGGATAGGTACCTGCTGCTGCACTGGCACTATTCACCCTGCCCTGCAGGCAGAAACGGAGTTTACCATTGCCAAAAAAGCCCGCCCCGCCTAGCCTTTTCGCAACTGCAAAAAGCGCCCGATCAACGAGGCGCAGCAAAAAACGCAGTTAGAGCAGTAGTGAAAGGACAGCACCAGACGACATCCAAGTTGCCATGCTCCGCAGCATATGCCGCGGGGGCGCAATGGAATCGATCGCTTTGGATGCTTTTACAAGTGGTTTGACGTTGTGATGTTTGATAGCAGGAGGCGGGCTTTGACTATGCTTTCCGGCGTCCGCAAAGCGACGAGATGAACCAGAAAGAGAATATGGCGGGCGCTAAAATCGTGAAACAGGCATGGGGCAAGCTGCGTCGAACGCTTTTGGGTGCCGCTATCGCCCTGATCGGTGCACTGCAACCGGCGGCTGGTCAGCAGGTGGACACGATGGATGCGCCTCGTGACATCACCATCGGTATTCTCGCCTCCGAAGGGATCACCCGCGCGCTGGACAGCTGGTTGCCAATGGCCGCCGCGCTGAACACCGCCGCACAGGGCGCAGAACTGAACTACCGTTTCAAGATCGCGCCTTACACCGACGCCACAATGATCAATAAAATCTCGCAAGGCGCGCTGGACTTCTTCCTTGTCGATCCCGCGGCCTTTGTCGTGGCAGAGGTCGAAAGCAACGCCCGCCCGCTGCTCTCTGTCGCCCAGATGTGGGAGGGACAGGTCTATGATAAAACCAGCGTCGTCGTCTTTACCACCGCTGACAGCGATATTCGCGCCATCCCGGATATCGCAGGTCGCAGCATCATGGGGGTTTCGGCCGACGAAATGACCGGTTGGAAGCTCGCGCTGCAAGAGTTTCGCAAGTACCGGCTGGATATCGATGATATCGCGTCCCGCGCGCTGTTCTCGGGCGGGAACCAGCGCGAGGTCGTCTATGCCGTGCAAGCCGGTCTGGTGGATGTGGGCGTCGTGCGCGCCGGTGTGCTCGAAGCGCTGGCCCGCGACGGCGTGATCGATATGAACGATTTCCGCCCCGTGTCCCCTGTCGATCATCCAGGCTATCCGTTCTGGGCCAGTACCATGTTGTACCCCGATTGGGTGCTGGGGACGATCCCCGGTGTGCCGCAGGCGGCGTTAACCATTCTTGTCGACACCCTGTTGGGCCAAGATACCGGCAGCCCCGAGGCGATTGCCGCCGGTGGCACCGTCTGGCTGCCCCCGCAAAATTATCAATCCGTGCACGAGCTGCTGATCTCTTTGCGCGCGCGCCCCTACGAGAATTACCTGCAGCGCTCCGCCTTGCGCATTGCATCAACCTACAAGTGGCTGGTGTTGGGCACGTTGCTGCTGATCGTATTTTCGCTGTTGTTCCTGATTTTCCAGCTGCGCGAAAACGCGCGACAGGCCCATGCCCGCAAGGATGTGCTGAAGTCGGAAGTTCGGTCCAAGCAATTTTATCGCAACGCGGTAGAGGCCCATACCGTGTTCTGCATGCTGAACCAGAACGGCGCGATCACCCATGTGAACGACCAGTTTGTCCAGGCCAGCGGCCGGTCCCGCGAGGCTCTGATCAGCACGCCGTTGGTTGATGTCATGGATGCCGGCAATCGCGGTGTGCTGACGGGCGATGTCTTGCCCGCCATGATGTCGGGCACCCCGTGGAAAGGCACCATCGTTCTGCAAAAAACCGACGGCAAGGCGGTCTGGCTGCAATGTAGCTTTATTCCGATCACCGACGGCGAAAAACAGCTGCGCGAGATCGCGATTGTCGCCTCGGATATGACCAAGACCCGCGAAGGCGTGTCAGAGGCGCGGTTCAACAACACGTTGGAACTGTTGCAGGATCATGTCGTTGTCTTCCAGCCGCAAACCTATGCGGTGATGTATGCCAATGCATCGGTCGCACGACACCTGATGCGACATGATGAAAGTGACGACTGGCGCGGCAAGAGCCTGTCCGACCTGATTGGCAAACGGGATTATGACAGTCTGCGCGAACGCTGCGCCGGCCTTATCAAAGGGCCAGAGCGGCGCGTCACCTGGGAGGTCGAGGCGAAATCAGGCATCACCTACGACATCAGCCTTGAATATGTCTGCCCCGCCCAGGACGAACCGCGCTTCATCGCGATTTACCGCGATGTGTCGCAGCGCAAGGTGGCCGAAAAAGCAAAGACCGAATTCCTGTCCACCGTCAGCCACGAATTGCGTACGCCGCTGACCTCTATCAAAGGGGCCTTGGGGCTGGTGCTGTCAGGTGCAACGGGGCAGTTGCCTGACAAGATGAAGGGGCTGATCACCATCGCCGCCTCAAGCTGTGACCGGCTGATCCTGCTGATCAACAGTATTCTGGATATGGAGAAAATCGAAACCGGCACGCTTGATTTCCGGATGAAGGCGCTGAACCTGTCCGAGACGCTGAATACGGCGCTGGTGCCGAACCAGCTTTATGCCGAACGCGCAGGCGTATCACTGCGCCGTGTCGATACCCCCGACGACGATGTGTTGCTGACCTATGGCGACTCCAAACGGTTGGTGCAGGTGCTGGATAACCTCTTGTCCAACGCGGTGAAGTTTTCGGAACACGGCGGGGAGATCCTGATCGCCCTGCACGCGGTCGGGGATCAGCTGCGCATTTCGATCCGCGACTTCGGCACCGGCATTCAGGCTGCCGCGCAGGCGTCGGTGTTTGAAAAATTCACTCAAGGCGACAGTTCTGACAGCCGGTCCAAGGGGGGCACGGGCCTGGGGCTGACCATCGCCAAAGTCATCATCGATCACCATCAGGGACAGATCACGTTCTTCAGCCGCGAAGACGTGGGGACAGAAATTATCATCTCCCTCCCCCGCCTCGCGCAAGAGGACGCGCCAGCACCCGACACGCCGGTGCAAGTCGCCCCGCCAACGGCCTTTTCTGCCGCATTGGAACAGCAGGCCCGCAAGACGCCGTCTGTCATCAAAAAGACCGCCGCGGAACATCTGGTGCAACAGATCACACGCGCGGGATACGGACCGGAGTTCGAGCTTGGCAAAGCCGACGTCGGGCGTCTGGCCGCAGGTGTCGAAATCGTCGGCGCGCCGTTGCTAAATAAATGGATCACCCAGAACGAACGCGACACGCTCTCGCAGTTGATCGGCGCGGGCGCGATTGCGGATGCGGCGGTCTGTGTGATCGAAGCCGCCTCGGACACGGATCACAGCGCGGCGGGCAGCGCATCCACCGCTGTGGCTCAGTTGCGGGCATGGTTCGCCACCTGTGCCGAACCCATCGGCAATCCCGCGCAACCGCTGACCATCGCGGCGGTCGATCACCCGGATGTTGCCAGCTGGCTTGAAACCGAAAGCATCGTGACCTTTGACGATACCGTAGATCTCGCAAAATCAGTCGCGACGTCGCAGGCGGATGTCGTGCTGACCTTTGCCATCAACGACGGGTCGGCCAGCGTCATGGCGGTGCCAACCTCGCAAGGTTTGATGCCCTCGGGCTGGCCGGTCTGCGTGCTGGTCATCCGGAATGTAGAGAACAAGAATTCGCTGGGTGTGGTGTCAAAATTCAGCAGCGGGCGCTAAGGCAAAAAGCGTCACCGGCGCTGCAATGCGAACAGCGCGCGCGACGCGTCGTCTAGTGCGGCCTGTTCTGCCCTGTCGGCATCGGCTTTCGCCTCGGTTTGCGCTTTCGACAGCACCGTTTGCGTGGTCTTAAGCGCGCGGAACTGCGCGAAAAGCGCATCCTCTAGCGTGTCGATCTGCCCTGACAGCGCATCCCCCTCCGCCGCCAAGCCACGTTGTTGCCGGTCAACCGAGGATAGGTAGGCGGGCAAATAGGCCTGTGTTTCCAAGGTGCTGCCCGTCTGTTCAGCAATCGCCCGCTGGGTCAGCGCCGCACTTTGTTCCGTCAGCGATGTTTGCTGTGCCCGCAGGCCCGAAAGCTGTGCCCCGATGGCATCCAGCTCGTGTTGCCGGATGGTGTTGATCAGCTTAAGCGCAGCAATCTGACGGCGTCCGGCCATGGGTTATGCGGCCTCTGGCATCTGTTTGCGGGCCTCTTCCATCTCGTAAAAGCTGGGCTGCAGGCTGGTGGGAATGTTGCCGCGCCCGATCTCGGTGCAGATCGCGGGCGAATGGCCATGCAGGATCGCGATAAAGATGTCGCGGATCACGGCGTAGTAAATGCCGTCCTGCTCTTCGATGGCTTGCAGACGGTTGGCGACCGGAGAAACGAAAAGATAGGCAAGGAAAACTCCAAGGAATGTCCCGACCAACGCGCCGCCGATCATCGCCCCCAGAACTGCAGGCGGCTTGTCGATCGACGACATCGTCTTGATCACACCCAAAACCGCTGCAACAATCCCGATGGCGGGTAGCGCGTCGGATACGGTGGTCAGCCCGTGGGGGGCCACCAAAGCTTCGTGGTGGTGCTTTTTGAGCTTGCGGTTAATGACATCTTCCGCCTGATACGGATCATCGAACTGCATCGCCAGCATACGGAAACTATCGGTGATCAGATCAATGGCAAAATGGTCTTTCTGCAGCTTGGGATACTGCGAAAAGATCGAACTTTCTTGCGGGTTTTCAATATGTTCATCCAGCGCGAGCATGCCATTTTGCTGGTACTTGCGGGCCAGCGTATACATGAGGTTCAGCAGGTCCACATAGTCGCCCGAATTCCACTTGGGCCCCTTGAATGCCTTAACCAGCGCGCGCCCTGCCCCCGCGATATTGGCAAAGGAATTCGCAGCAATAAACGAGCCAAGCGCGGCACCGCCGATCATCATACCTTCGAACGGTAGCGCGTGGGTGATGATGCCCATGTCGCCGCCAGAGAGCATATACCCCCCAAAGACCATGCCCATCACGACCACGAAGCCCAGAATAATCGTCATTTGTTTTCCACTTGCAAGTTTTCAAGCACTTTAGGCATTTTCATTGAAATCTCAAGAACAGTTCATGTTCTTCCAAGTTTAAACATTTGTCGCTCAAGACCAATTGCTATCTTTCCATGGTGTGACTAAGGTAAACCTCAGAATAAGCTGGAGAGTGCCGTGATCTCGGATGTTGAAACCACAATGATTGTCCTGATTGATGCGGACGATGTGAAATTCGCATTCTCGGGCTGGCCGGATCACATCTGCCTCGCGGCGTGCCTGTCCAGCTTTGGGACCTGCAGCATGATTGTGTTTCGCCGCGATGAACGCCACTTGATGCCGGATCGTTTGGTTAAGCTGCTGAAGCTGCGCCGCGAAAACACCTGCTTTGTCCCCGAGGTCGACGGCTTCAAGACCAAGCAATTCCTATATTCCGACGAACGCCGGTTGATGGCGCTGGTCGCATCGGACCCGGTGGTGCTGGAAGAAGCGGTCGATTACGCCGTGAACTACAACTACGCGCTGGAAGAAGGGCTGGACCCCGCCAAGATGCTCGGCCTGGATATTCCCACTGCCGACCCCGTGGTCGCTGCACCGCGCGGCACGATGGTAAATGAAGAAGCAAACCCCATGCTGCCAGAGTTCCTGCGCCGCTCGGTCGAACGATCCCGCCGGCCGATCTTTGCCAGCCGACGGGTCCCCACCTTGGGCGAGTTGATCAGAGCCTGATCACCGCAGCGCGTTGCGCAGGTTCAAGAATACATCATCCTTCAAAGGTGCCGCCACAGGATCGACATTCTGTGCGACCCGTTGCACCTCGCCACTGTTTTGTGGTGCTACGGGCGCAGGGATCGACGCCTTATATAGCTTCTCGCCGGTCTCGGCTGGCGGTGTCGCCGCATCAATCTGCGTCGGGGCTACGTCATCACCGGCATAATCCTCGACCTTCTGATATTGAACCGACACCGTGATCCGACGGTTAGACGCGTCGGTCGGGTTTTCGGGCACCAGCGGCGCGGTATCGGCAAGGCCCGACACGCGGATGATACGATCACGTGCGACGCCCGAGGCTTCGAAAACACGGCGCGTGGCGTTGGCACGATCCGAGGACAGATCCCAGTTGTCGTATTTCTGGCTATTGGCAAAGCGGACAGCATCGGTGTGCCCTGACAGCGTGATTTTATTCGGCAGGCGCGCCAAAGACTTACCCAAATTCGCGAGCAGCTGATCTGTGGCACCCTGCATTTCGGCACGGCCACTATAGAACATCGGCTGCCCTTCCTGATCGATGATCTGGATCTGCAAGCCTTCGGGGGTTTGCTGGAAAATCAGGTTCTTCTTCAGCGGATCAAGGTCGGGATTCTCCTGCATCGCCTGCAAGATATCCTGCTCCAGCTTTTTGAACTTTTCATTGTCCAATGCGTGCACATTATCAATGGTCGCATCGCCAGCCGATTTTGACCCGTCGGATGCGGTTTGCGACGCGCTGGCAACATTGGCCGCGGCGGGGTTTTCATGGGCACCGTCTTCGGAGCCGATTTGCGTCTCATCTGGCACCGACGTCGCGGTTTCGTCGCGGATTTCCCACTTGGCCGAGGCCGGATCGTCGATTTTCCCAAGCTCGCTGCCACGGGCCACAATTGCCCCATTCGAGGCGGTCAATGTACCGGGTGGCCCCAGGGTAGCACCGTCCAATACACCACTGCCGCCGGGCAGGGTCGCATTGGTAAAGTATTCGGCAATCCCGCGCAGCTTTTGCTCGTCCGCGCTCGAGAGAATCCACATCAGCAGAAAGAACGCCATCATCGCGGTCATGAAATCAGCATAGGCGACCTTCCAGCCGCCACCGTGATGTCCACCGCCTTCGATAACTTCTACTTTTTTAAATACGCGCGGCTGTGTCGTCGCTGCCATATGTCCTGCCTCTATTCTCGCGACCACGGGGGCCGGTTCGGCAGACGTGCTTCTGCACCGACTGCCTCAGAGACATGTATCGAGGGGGATTAGGTGCTCCGCAGGACAAAACGGTGGCAAAGGAAAGGCATTTGAACTTTACAGCTGCGACCCAAGATTTGCCTGCACCGCCTCGTCGCGGGCATAGCGACCAAGGCCGGCTTTCTTTGCATAATCCGCTTTGCGCAAAGAATAGTTCGGTGCGACGAGGGGATGATCATCATCAAGATTGAACTTGATCCGGTATTCGCTCTCGCTCAACCCGTGCTCTGCGCGCAGGTGACGCTTGAGCATGGTAAAGGATCGGCCGCAGCACAGGCAGGTGACGGAATCATCGGTAAAAGACTCGGCAACCGGAACCGCGGGAATGGCGGTTTCAGTCGTAAACTGCGCTGCTACCTTGCTGATTTCGGCCTTGGCGGCTGCGGGCTGGAGCCCGGCGAGCGCGGCGGGAAGCGCCTGCGACAACGCCAGAATCTCTTGCACGGTTGCGGATTCACGGCCAGCGAATGCGGTAATCACGCGAATTGCGGCCTCGGAAACGGGGGGATCTGTAAACTCTGTCACTTTCGTATGCGCCTCTACTACGTCGGTGCGGGATGAAGCCTCGTGAACAAATCTTGGAAACTCTACTAGAATACCAGGATTGTCCGCCAACCTCACAAAAATTGTCAATGTCTCTTAAGTATAGGTTGGTCCGCCGCAAGGAGTGGCGAAAGGACAACAACTTATGAACTCAAGATAAACTGCGGTGGATTAATTCAACCGGTGGCGGTCGGGATGCAAGCTCGGCAGGTCAGATGTGGCAAAACCTTGCCGTTTCTGACCACTCTCTGCGACTGCGGACAGAACACCCGACTTGGCCACAACTTCTGCCGCGTGAAGGATCACCGCGCGCATGTTTTCATCCTGCACCGCCTCGTCGCGCAAATGGACCAGCCGTTTGGCCGCCGCGAGCGCACGCCGCTTTGGCGCAACAATTTCAAGTATGTCTGCCATTTTCTAGCGCCTATTCTTGAGGTTCTCTCAGACGCGTTCTGCAGTCTGCAAGGATATACATAGCGTGGAAGGTTAAAGAATAGTGAACGTATGGCTTTTTCATGACAAGCAGGCCCAATTATTGCCGCATAACTCTGACTTTGATTTCGCCCACGGGTTCGTGCAACAAAGGGATAACCCAATTCATCGCTCCCTTTCCTAGTATATGGCCGTTATCATCGTGTCCTTTCCGCGTCTCGCCGCAATGCTATCCTTTTCCGAACATCCATCGGTCAACCCATTGGAGCAGCGCGATAAATGACCAAGATCCTACTCGTCTCGACGGCACCTTCGGTGCGCAACGCCCTGAACTATTTATTTACGGTTATCCTAAAGTTCGACTTTGAATGTATAGACTTTGACGCCTGCGAACATTGGCTACACAACAGCGAAAGCGTTAACGCGATTTTCGTCGATATGACCGAAGCGAACAGCAACCCGGCCCCGCTGATCAGCACGCTCACCACCCACGCGCAGCCCGGAGTCGTGCTCGCAATACAAGAGCTGAAGGGGGTATGGGGTGCCGATGCGTTTGAAGCGGGTGCGATCGATGTCCTCACATGGCCCTGCAATCTGCGCGAACTGTCTTTGCGACTGAACCGACGCCTACCAACCCCTACGCCGTCAGTTGAACAACCTCACGATGTAAGCTGGGATGTCGAAGCGTATATCGCTCTGCGCGCCGGATTAACGACGGCGGAAGCTCAGATCATGCGGGTATTATTCGCGCAGGACGGGCAAATCGTGACCCGCGATGCGCTAAGTCTCGCCGTAGAATCTCGGCCGTGGCGCTATGGTGATCGGAAATTTGATGTCCACGTCGCGAAAATCCGTAAGAAATTTGCGGACACATTTGACGAGCGTATTTCCGTCGAAACGGTACGCTCCAGCGGGTATATGCTGCGCACGGGCGGGCTGAATGCCTTCGATCCGACGTAACGGGGCCTGTACCCGCATCGTGAGAGAATCGCACCTTTCCGCACACACACTTACCGCACATTCTCAACATATTTATTGTAAATTCGCACACGGGCGAACATGCAGCCATATTTTGCCCTGCCCACCAATGCTTGTGCTGTGGATAACATTTCGCCCCATATTTGGTTCCCAAAAATATGGGTGATTGGGGGAATTTTGCCGAAATCACCGCAAGCGTCAGCACAAAACCGCTGCGCTGATCGTTGTTGGAATTCGAGAACAGCTTGCGAAGTTTAACAAATCCGGAATTCAAAAAACCGTGTCGGGAAGATACCTTGGGGTTGCACACGCGACACTTGGGGAAGTTTTAACTATGCGTTCTGATTTGATGGGGCACATCTGGGGCGGTCGGCTGGAATTTTGCGCCGATCCTTGCAACACGCCCTTGGGCCGCATCCTGTCGTCACTGCTGGCGTCGCCGATCACCCGTTTCACCGTCGCCGTAGAGGACATTGATCTGACGCCCTTCGCGATCTACGCCGGAGAAGAGATCATTTCCGGTGCCTCTTTGGCCGATGTTCTAGATCAGGAGTTTGGCCTTGATCTGGAAGATGACGCCATCGTTTTGATCGAACCCTGCGCCCAACCAACCCTGACGCCTACGTGCCCCGTTCAACTTGGCCACCACATCGGCCATATCATCGTTTCCCTCGCCCAGTCCGAGCGTGACGGCACCGCCCCTGATGGCTTACTTTCCGCTGATAATATCGCCCACAGCTTTCACCGTGAAATGCTGCGCACGGTTACTCCGGGCCAGCACATTCATTAACACTGCGGCCCCCCGAAAACCCCGCCACAGTGTGACATGCAAAGCATGATTTAAAAACAAGTGCTTAAAATTATCCTTGCTTTCAAGAAATTAAGGATTTTTTAATTCTCCCTTAACTCTGCCACCCTATAGTTGAACCGAGGCAGAATAAAAAGGCAGTGAAATGAGTGTAACCGCGTATAAGCGGACCATCTCGCACACCGAAGATCCGCGCCAGATTGAGCGTCGGATTTTGGCGAGCGTGACATCCAAACTTGAAAACAAATTCGAAGCATTTGACGGTGCTGCGGAAAAATCTCAAAAGCTTCAGATGCTTGCAGATGGCCTGCGCGATACCCTGTGGGAGAACCAGCGCGTTTGGCTCACGTTCAAGGCCGATTTGGCCGAGAAGGATAACGGGCTGACGGCCGATTTGCGCGCTGCGCTGATCTCGCTGGCTCTTTGGGTGGAAAACCACACCAAAGCGGTCCTGTCAGGGTCTAAAAATGTGAAGCCTTTGATTGATATTAACCGCAGTATTATCGACGGTCTGAGCGGACGGGCTGCAAAAGTCGCGGCGGAGTAAGCTTTATGGCGCTGCGATTAACCCTGAAACCGAACGAGCGGATCCTGATTAACGGCTGTGTCGTCCGCAACGCCGATCGCCGTCAGATGATTATTATCGAGAATCAGGCAGACATTGTGCGTGAAGCCGATCTGCTAAAAGAGGATGAAGAGCGCACCCCTGTAAAAGAGGTCTATTTCTTCATCCAGACCGCCTTGCTTGAGCCAACGACCCGCAAAAAATTGGTGTCGATCATCCAAAGGAAACTAGGCGCGCTAGCGCCGGTTTTCCACGACGAGATGGCCGGCCACATCTTTGAAGCCGCGGCTCACGTGTCTTCGGCTGACTTCTACAAAGCGATGCGCACATTGCGGCCCCTGATCGAATATGAAGAAAAATTGTTCAAAATGATCCGGGAAAAGAACACAGCCACGGCAGCGGAATAGGGTAAACCTATGATCAGCATTTCAGGTTTAGGCAGTTCCACCGCGCTCAAGCTGATTGACGCAACGCGGGACAAACAGCTTGATCTTATGCGTGATTCCGCCGCCAACAAACGCGCGGAAGAAGCGTTTCGCGACAGAATCGGCGACATCTCCAGCCCGGAAGAGCTGATCGCGGATTTCGAAGTCTACAGTTTTGTGATGCGAGCCTTTGACCTGGAAGACCAGATTTTCGGCAAAGGGCTGATCCGCAAGATGCTGGAATCCGATCCGGTCGAACCTTCATCCCTGCTGAACCGACTGACCGACAGCCGCTTCCGCGAAATGCATCTGGCCCTTGGCTTCACGACTGAGGCAGGTCCGCAAACCCCTGATCTGACGGACCCTAATTTCCTGAATGATGTGACGACGCGCTTCTATAATCGGCAGTACATCAACGAAAATGACGCCCAGAACGAGACCGTGGGCACGGTATTAGAATTTCGTGACAAGTTTAGCGGTATTAATAACTGGTTCGAAGTACTGGCCAGCGAGAAGCTAACCAATTTCTTCCAGGTCGCCTTGTCGCTCCCCGAACAGATGTCTGCCCTTGATCTCGACAAACAAAAGGCGCTTCTCGCTGATAAATTCGACCTCGAAAAACTGGCGGATCCGGCGGAACGTGAGAAGCTGATCGCGCGCTACGTCGCCATTTCAGATGCAGTTAACCCACAGGGATTTCAGGCGAATTCTATCGCACTTGATCTGCTGCAATCCTACAATCTGGGCGGCCAGTTCGTGCCGATCACAATCGATGTGACGGCTGTCACATTCTCTGCATCGCGCCTGTATCGCTGATCAGCTCGGCATATCCGACATCATATCCTCGTCATTTTCGGGCAAGGATACCTCTCCTTCCGACATCAAACGCAATGCGGCTTCGACCAACTGAGCCTGCGCGCCTTTAACATCTTTGGACCGGACAGGGCCCATTGAAGACATTTCATCCTGCAGCATTCCGCGTGATCGCGAAGGCAGGGACGCCAGGAAATGTTCACGCACTTCCTTCTTGGCACCACGCAGCGCCATCGGCAGGGTATTCCCGCTCACTTCGCGCATGATTTTCCCCAACATCATTTCGTTGAACTTAACCAAATCATCGAAAACAAACATTTTTTGCTTGATGGACAAGAGCTTATCGGGCTGGCGCTCTTCCAGGTTGCGGGTGAGATTAACCAACATATCTTCATCGAGTTTGTTGAAAATCGACACCAATTGGCTCTCGATCCGGGCTTCAGCGCTGTTCCCGGCCTTGGCCAACACATCTTCACGCAGTGTATTCTCAATATTCTGAATCGTATCGATCGGCAGCTTGTCCATGCCCATGATGCGCTCTATCAGATCAGCGGCGCGTTCGGCCCCCAAAAGCGGCAATACTTTCGCTGCGACGTCAGGCCGGATTCGTGTCAGGATGACCGCGATCGTCTGGTTGTGTTCCTTCTGAAGAAAGGCGACCAACTCCTTCTCGTCCAGATCCGACAGGTCTTTCCAAACGTTATCGATCTTTTTGCCGTCAATTTCCTGCAAAATTTCAGCAACACGATCTTCGGGGAGGAATTCTTTCAGCAATCCGCGCGCAGCATCAATCGAGCCAACCACACTACCGCTGTGATTCACTTTTTCATCAAATTCCGCGATGATTTCTTCGACGATACCGGCGTCGACTTCGCCCATCGTCGAGATAGCGGTAGTGATCTGGCGGATCTCATCAACATCAAGCTGCTGCATGATCGCGCCGCCCCTCTCCTCACCCAAACACAGAAAAAGGATCGCCGATTTCTGCGCGCCGGACATATGGCGATGTTTGCGAAGGGGTACAAACTGGTTCATGAGATCGTCGATTCCCGCAGGCTGGATATTATCGCACAAGGATAGCCGAAACTATTCTTGTTTGACATGGCTATTTATGACCGCGGCGGTTTATCCGGACACGTAGGATTGAATCAGCGATCCAGCCAGCATGTACCACCCATCGATCAGTACAAAAAAGATGACCTTGAAGGGCAGCGAAACCAACACGGGCGGCAGCATCATCATGCCTGCGCTCATCAAAACCGATGCCACGATCAGGTCGATCGCGATGAATGGAAGGTAAATCAGGAAGCCGATGGTAAACGCGCGACGCAGCTCCGAAATCATGAAGGATGGCACCAGCACCCGCCAGCTTGGCAGCGCAGCAGGCCCGTCCGAGGGTGGCGAGGCTTCATCCGCAATATCGGTGAAAAGCTGGAGATCCTTGTCGCGCGTATTCACCAACATGAAGTTGTAAAACGGTTCGGATATATTGCGCACGGCCTGCTCTTCGATGATGGCGTTTTCCATCAAGGGGACCAGCCCGCCCTCCCACGCATCCTCGAACACCGGCTGCATCACGAAGAAGGTCATGAACAGCGCCATAGCGTTCAACACGATGTTCGGTGGCGTTTGGTTCAGCCCAAGCGCAAGCCGTAACATCGAGAAAACAATGACAAATCTGGTGAAGCTCGTGACCATCACCAAAAGCCCCGGTGCCACGCTGAGGACCGTAATGATCGCGAACAGCTGGATCAGACGGCCTGACAGGCTGGCCCCCTCGTCCGTGCCCGGCGTTACGTCACCGAAAGCCGAAGAGAGGTCCCGCACCATGCTGCCAAGGTCTGCCTCTTGCGCCCATCCAGTCGATGCGGACGCGACGACACCGGCCAAAACCAAGACCAGACCGCACATCACGCGCGGTGCAAACAGGGGCAGCAAACGGGGGGACATCAGATTTCTGAGACGAAGTCTTTGACGATCTCACGCAGCGCAACTCCAAGGGAATCCCCCTGCACGCGCACCAGATCACCGCGCGCGACCATGCGATCGTTAATCATGATGTCGACGGGTTCACCCACGCGGCGGTCAAGCTCGATCACCGACCCCTTGGTCAGGTTCAGCAGCTCCGAGATCGGCATACGGCTGCGCCCCAGAACGACACGGACGTCAAGTTTGACACCAAAGATCGCATCAAGGCTTTTGCCGTCCAGACCCGCCGGCGCTTTGGTTTCTGCATCCTGAGCATTGCTGTCAGTCAGGTCTGCTTGGGTTTTATCCTGGTCATTATGTAGCATTATTCAGCAATCCTTGTGGTTGCGGTCAGTTCAACGGCGGCGGTTTGCAAGGCGCTGCGCACGGCCGTGGTTGCCTCTTCAAGATCGTATTCCAGCTTCCCGCCCTGCCAGACGACCCGCGCCGCACCACGGGGCAGATCGCTATCCGCGACAATCTTGATCGACGCGGCGTCTGTTGATGCAGGTAGCCAAACCGGCGGCTCGGCCTGCAGCCGTGCGGCGACTTCGGGGCAGGCGGTGATGGACAGAACCGGTGTACTGCGGCTTAGGGCGACGCTTTCACGGATGCGACCAATGGCCAGATCGACGCCGTAGTTTTGCAGCAACTCTGGTACAAGCCGGTCGCCGATGCCGAGGAAGAGTTCCACGATATCAGTCTCTGTTGCGCGGCATTGTCTCGTATCTTGCGCGATCAGCGCGTCAAGCTGCGCACGGATTTCAGCGCTCTCCGCCTCTAGTCGTGCATCCTCTTGCGCGTCAAACGCCGCCTTTGCATCTTGCTGCCCGACGGCGCGCCCGGCATCAAAGCCCTGCTTGCGCGCTTCGGCAAGACGCAGGTTCAGCTCTTCCTCGTCGATTGTAGTGACGGGCGCCGCGGGCGCATTGTCGCTGTCAAAGTTTCGGGCGAAAAGATCGATCATGCGCCTGCCTCGGCAGGAAGCCACGACCGGATCACGCGCAGAACCTCTTGGGGTTTCTCATCTGCAAGCTGTTGGATCGTCTCGATCTTTTTCTTGTGCAGATTCCCACGGATACCTTCCTTGCGCACGTATTCAGCCACTTCCGCAGCTTCGATATCGTCATCCGTGACAGTCAGCGGGTCGTCATCCTCGGCAATATCCGCGACGGTTGGCGTGGTGCCGGGCAGCTTGGGGCGCTGGCCTTCCGCTGTCAGTGCGGCGGGTTCGGCGGCCTTTTCTGCGGTCAGGGCGGGATCTTCGTAACTGTTGAGCTGATCGCCTTCGCTGAACTTGCGCAGCATGGGCCGTACGCCAAAGACGAGGATCAGGCCGACAACCAGCAGGGCCAGAACACCGCGGACAATAGACACGACATTATCGGTCAGCTCATCCCCGATAGATTTGTCGATCGGATCGCCCAAATCCATCGAATAATCCATGAACCGCATACTATCGACAGAGACACTATCCCCCCGTGTAGTGTCGAATCCCACAGCAGTTTTGACCAGTTCCCCAAGCCGCGCGAGCTCTTCCGGCGTGCGTTCAGCGTAGATCACATCTGACCCGTCAACGTTGTAGATCCCATTCACCAGAACCGCGACGGACATGCGCCGCACGTCGCCGGCTTCGCGCACGATCTCGCGGCGGGTGTTGCCGATCTCATATTGCACGATCTCATCAGCCTCGGACCGGCGGGTCGATGTCCCTGCCCCATTGCCATCGGCCAAAGCGGCAGGAATGTTGTTTTCCACACCAACGTTTCCAGCCTCTTTCGTGCCGGTCTGGTCTTCGGACTTCGTCTCGGTCGACCGCACGACCTGCTGGTCGGGGTCGTATGTCTGCTCGACAATGACTTCGCGCTGCGTGGTCAATTCGACGTTCACATGGACGCGCGCATTCCCCGCGCCGACCCGCGCTGTCAGGATGTTCTGGATCTCTTGCGACAGGCGGTCTTCAATGCCTGCTTTGGCGGATTGGACGCCGCCTTGGCTGCTGCCGTCCGGCCCTTCCGCCAGGATCGTCTCGCCACTGGCCGACAGAACGGTGACGCGCGAAATATCTAGGTCTGCAACGGCAGAGGCGACCAGATTGCTGACCGCCACGGCTTGCTTGCGGGTCACCGCACGGCCGGATTCGGGGCGCAGGATGATAGACGCACGCGGCGCTGGCGCATCGCGGGAGAAAGGTTCGCGGTCGGGCAACACCAGATGAACCCGCGCAGACGAGATCCCGTCAAGCGTCTGGATGGAGCGGGCGAGCTCCCCCTCCATCGCGCGCATCTTATTGATCTTCTGCAGGAAGGAGTTCATCGCCAGCCCGCTGCTTTCGTCGAACAGCTCCCATCCCGGATCCCCATCGATGGGCATGCCGGTCTCTGCCAAAACCATACGCGCCCGCACCGCGTCCCCGCGGGGAACCGAGATGCTGGTACCGTCTTCAGAGACCATGGCATTGAAGCCGGCGTTTGCCAGCGTCGCCTCGATCGAATTGGCGGAGGTGATCGACAGATTCGAATAGAGCGGCGCGTAGTCCGGACGGGTCACGGCACCAATGCCGAGAATCATCAACAGCACCACACCAATGCCCGCCCCACCAAGCATCATGAGCTTGTTTTTACCGAGCGACTTGAGATTGTCGATTAATCCTTGCATGGGGCCCCTCAGCATCGATTTGTTGTGAATATATTGATCAATTCATGCCTCAAGGCAAGTATTAAACAATTTTTAACCTTGTGTTTTTGCCCTTAAAAGGGGAATGTGGCATTAACACCAAGTTAAGGTTTCCACATGGCCGACAAAGCGAAAAAAAAGCCAGCTGCGGCAAAGCAGGCCGCCTCTGCTGACGCAGCGGACCGGCCACGCGGATCGCGTAAAATGCTGATCGCGGCCGCGCTCATGTGCGTGGCATCCTTGGGCGGCGGCTTTTTCCTTGCCCGTGCGGCCTACGTCAAAGACGCCGAAGCCTTCGAACCCGAGTACAAAAGCGAAGAAGCCGATCAGACGGACACCAAGGATGATCACGCCGACACGGAAGATCATGGTAAAGACGACCACGCCAAGGACGAGGGTGATGCCGAAGACCACGCCGACGATACCAAGGCCGCAAGCACAGGGCTGATTGATCTGGGCGAGATGTTGACCAACATCCAAGGCTTCGATCAGAACGGCACGCCGACATCGGCGTTTCTTAAGGTGAACCTGATGGTCGCCTACCGGCCCGATGAGGGCGCGGACAAGCTGATGGTCGAACGCCAGCCCTTCATGCGTGATCTTTTCAACGGCTACCTTCGGGGGCTGACCGAAAACGACGTGCGCGGCATGGCGGGCATTCTTTATATCAAGGCCGAACTGCTGAAACGGGCGCGCGCCGCCGTGGGCAGCGATCTGCCGCAGGAAATCCTGATCAAAGACCTGATCGTGCAGTAGGAGGCGGCGATGAGCGAGAGCGACACAACAGCACGGCGATCCGACGAAGCAGGCAGCACCCTGATCGACGAAATCATCCGCATGTCGGATTTCACGTTTGATCGCCTGCCCATGCTCGACATCATTGGCGATCGCATGGTCGAAAACCTGTCGGTTGCCCTGCCCGACCTGATGCGCGCCATGTGTGAAGCCTCACTCGCCTCGCTTGACTATATCCCCATGGGCAAAGTGATCGAAGGGCTGCCCAAGCCCACGTTTCTGGCCGTTGGCACAGGTCACCCCTTTGTCGGTGAAATCCTTGTGGTGATGGATCAAGCGTTGCTTATGACCGCGGTTGAACTGATGCTGGGCGGGAACGCCAAGAACGTCGATCTCGACAACACCGATCCCTTTACCGCGATCGAGCTTGGCTTTGGCGAACGGCTCGCCTCTGCCGTGTTTGCCGAGTTGGAGCGGTCTTTGTCGGTTGTGGGGGCTGCGAACCTCGAACTCGATCGCATCGAAACCGAGGCCGAAGGTGCCGCGATTGCCAAAAACACGAGCCTTTGCGCGCGGTTACGGCTCTCGTTGACCCTTGCAGGAAATACCGGAAACCTTGATCTTGTCATCCCCTATGACGCACTTGAACAGATCTTGCCCGACTTGGGCAAAGTCTATTTCGGCGACCGTATGGTGTCGCAAGACCAGTGGCGCGGGTTGATCGGGGCGCAGATCGAACGGGCGAACGTCGATCTGGATGTCGTCCTGTCCGAAAACGTCTTTCCGCTCCAAAAAATCATGTCATGGCGGCCCGGCGACACCATTGATTTCGGCATCGAGGAAGGCCGCGATGCCACTGTGACCTGTGCCGACACCCCGATGTTCAACGTGTCGTTGGGCAAACGTAACAACGGCTATGTGGCTGTGCAAATTACCGAAAAGCTGGAAATTCTGGAGGACCACGAAGATGATAGCAACGATAATTGACAGCCTGATTGTCGTATTGCTGATCGGCAGCATCGGCTATGGCTACGTGGTTTCGATGAAATTGCGCAAGTTGACGGCGACGTTGAAACAGCTTGAACCGCTGGTCGAACAATTCTCCTCTGCGGTCGATAAATCCGAACAGTCTGTGCACCACATGCGCGAAAGCATCGAAACCGCGCAACGTGCGCCGGCCCCCGTCGAAGCGCCCCCCCCGCCCGAAGAAACAGCCGCCTCTTTCGCCAGCCGCCGCGCGACCAAGCAAGCGCCAGTGGAACGCAATGGCGTGCGTGTGGTACGGGATAAAAAAGAGATGGTGCGCGCGTTTTTCGAAAATTCTTCTGCGGCAAAGGGCTGATAGATGTTTGGACCAGGTATGTTGAACGGGAAAATTATCCTTGGGGGGCTGGCCCTGACGCTCTGCGCCAAAGCCGCGCTATCCTTTCCTGAATTGCCCTTGTTCAAGGATAGCGCGCTGCCGCAGCAGCCGATGGTCGTTCTTGCCGCTGAAACCAAAGAGGAAACGGGCCTGCAACCGGTTCAGGATGCCCCGCCGCTTGTGGGCAACCTGCCCGAACTTTCAAACGGCTGCGAAGCGCCCGAAGACGTTTTGATCTCGCTCACGAAAGAACGCGAATTGGTGCGGTTGCAGCAGGAAGAGCTGGAAAACCAACGTGCTGAATTTGCACTGGCCCGCGAACGGCTTAACATCGAAAAAGCATCTCTAACCGAGCTCAAGACCTCTATCGAGGATCTGCTGGGTCGCGTTGATGCCGCGCAGACCGAAGACCTTGATCGTCTGATCCAGCTTTACACGAATATGAAGCCGACCGATGCGGCGCGTATCATGGATGATCTGGACATCGAGACGACGATTATGATCCTTGGCACCATGAAGCCAAGAACAGCTGCGCCTATCCTTGCAAAGATCCCGCCTGTACGGGCGCGCGCCGTCTCCAAAATCATTCTGGAACGTTCGCAGCTTCCGGCGGATCAAGATCTTACAGGTATCAAGCTTCGTTAATATGGATCGGTCCGCAGGGTAGACCCCTGCGGTGCCGCCCGCTTTTTATTGTTGCGTAGGTCAAAGACGAAGCTGATGATTTCGGCGACAATTTCCCAATGGGCGACGGGAATGACCTGATCGACGTCGATCTCGTCATACAGCATTCGCGTTAACGGTTTATTCTCGATCATCGGAATATCGTGCTCCGCAGCCACTTCGCGGATGCGCCGCGCCAGATGATCTGCGCCTTTGGCGATACAGACCGGGGCCATATCCTGCGCCGGGTCGTATTTCAGCGCGATTGAATAGTGGGTCGGGTTGGTCAGAATGACATCTGCCAAAGGCACAGCAGTGATTGTACGCTGTTGTGACAGCTCGCGCCGGCGACGCGCCCGTTTCTGCCGGATTTCGGGGGAGCCTTCGGATTCCTTATGTTCGTCCTTGATGTCTTTCTGGCTCATCCGTTGCTTGCGCCGCCAATCAAAACGACGCCACAGAATGTCGGCAATCGCGATTGGCACAAGCAGAATTGCAGCCGCAATCAACAACTTAACAGCAGCGGCGGTCAGATAGCCGGGCAGATGCTCGGGGATAAAGCCCGACGAGGTCCAGATGCGCCGCACCGCTTCATTCGTGAACCACACGGCAAGCCCACCGATTGCCAAGACTTTGACGATACTTTTCGCGAATTCGACCAACGCATTGGCCGAAAAAAGACGCTTCAACCCCTCCAGCGGTGACAATTTGGAAAGCTTTGGTTTGATACGCTCTGCCGCGACGACGGTTTCACCCTGAATCACAGCGCCAATCGCGCCGCCCAAAAACAAAACGCCAAAGATAGGAAGGACAGCCCACACGATCATATAGAAGAATTCGCTCATGATCTGCCCCAGCCGGATCACCCCCGGCTCCCCCGTGGCGACCATCAGATTTGGGGAATGGTCCAGCAGAACGGACAGCGCGACGACGATTTGCGGGGCCTGATAGGGCAAGACCAAGGCGGCGATCCCCAACATCGCCACGACAACGACCATGTTCCCCGTCTCCTTTGAAGACGGGACATCCCCTTTCTTGCGCGCGTCCTTAAGCTTCTTCTCGGTCGGCTCTAGGGTCTTTTCCGTGCTGTCGCTATTCTCGGCCATGATTAGATCCTAAAGCCCATGATCCACTCCTGGAATCGCACTAGGAAGTAATCAAGCATGGCCGGCAGGGCGATAGCAAGGATCAGCAGCCCCGCCCCGATCAGCAGCGATGCCGCCACGAAAAACACGGGCAATTGTGGCATCATCCGGTTTGCCAGCCCCATGCCAAGGTTCAAAATCACACCCATCACAAAGAAGGGGGCGGCAATTGCCGTCCCGATATAGAGGCTCGCACTCGCGACACGGAGTATTTGATCAGCAAGATCGGCGAGCACGAACTGTCCGGGCGGGAACACCTGATAACTGGCAAGCAATGCGCGGATGATCAGATGATGGGTGTCTGTGACAAAGATCATCGTCACCGCGCTCATCAGCAGCAAAGTCGCCACCATCGTCGCGCCTTCAAACGACCCGAACGACGGGCCAAAAGCGTTTGCCAAACCAGACACCTGCCCGACCTGAAACCCCGCAAACTGCAATGCTGACAACAGGATACGCGCGCAAAGACCAATCCACAGCCCGATCAGCACCTCGGCGCCCAGCAGGAACACCGCGGTCACCGCGCTATCAGGCAGCGCGCTTGCAATGGGCGTCAGCGGAAGCAGGGAAAGACTGATCAGCACTGCCAGGGACAGCCGCGGGCGCACCGGAATCTGCACCTCCCCAAACCCGGGCATAAACATCAGCGCCGTGCCAATGCGGGCAAACACCACGAAAAAAGAGAAAAATAGCGTTGAGATGAAGGGTTCGATTGCCACGATCGGTTAACCGACGGTGCCAACAGTACGTAGCGACGCTTTGCGGTGGACTTCGTTGTGCGAAATCACTTGGGTCATGGGGCTCACCCGTTCGAGGATCGACCGGACGTAGGGCCGCGCTTGCGGGCTGACCAAAATGGCCGGCCATTCATCCGCGCTCGAAAACTTCTGGATTTCCTTGCGTACTGCAAGAACAAATTCCTGCACCCGCGACGGCGACATCAGGAAGGTTTCTTCCCCGTTCGCTTTAGAGATCGAACTCGCAAGCTCGCGCTCCCAATCTCCACCCAGATTTATGACGGGCACATATCCTTGAGAATCCTTCAAGGATTGGCAAATTTGTTTAGCCAGTTTGCTACGGGCGTGCTCGATCACTGTGCGGATATTCTTGGACGTGGCGCTTGCCTCCGCAACCGCTTCGATGATCATCGACAGATTTCGGATCGACACCCGCTCTGCTAGCAACGCCTGCAAGACATGCTGCAACATAACAGCCGAGCTGCTGTCAGAGCCGCTTGAAAGCAGTTTCTGATATTCCTTGCCCTGCCCCTCGATCAATTCCTGCGTCGCGGCATAGGTCAGGATCTCGGGCATATGCTCCTTGATCACCTCGGTCAGATGCGTGGTGATCACGCTTTCCGGATCAACGACAGTCATCCCCATGAGCTCGGCTTCGGATGCGCGCGTTTCGTCAACCCAGATCGCTTCCAACCCGAAGGTCGGTTCGCGCGTGCGTTTGCCGGGAAGGTTAATTTCTTGGCCCGACGGGTTAATCACCATCATCATCATCGGGTCCACTTCCCCACGGGCGGCCTCCACCCCTTGCAGGGAAATGGCGTAGGTATAGGCGGGAAGCTCCGCATCGTCCTTGATCCGAACCAACGGCAAGACAAACCCGAAGTCTTTTATAAACAACGACCGGAGGCTTTTAACCTTACCCGGCAGCGCCGCATTGACCGAGGTAATCATCGGCACGAGACCAGAGCCGAGATCCAGCCGGACATCATCAACGCGCAGCATATCCGACAGCTTGTCTTCAGCACTCTCAACAGGTGCTGCGTCGCGCGCGGCGGCGAGTTTCTCGGCTTTGTCCCGCTCTACAAAGGACTTCTGCATGATATAGCCAAAGCCCGCCATCCCGGCAGAGAGCGCGAGAAAGATCATCAACGGAAAGCCGGGCAGCCAACCGATACAGAATGTCAGCCCCGCCGCGACATACAAAGCCTTGGGGAAATTGCTGAGCTGCCCCAAGACGGCTTCGTTCGCCGCACCCAGTGTTCCGCCCTTGGTCACCAGCAAACCAGCGGCAAGAGACACGACCAACGCCGGGATTTGCGTGACCAAACCGTCACCGATCGTTAGCACTGTATAGCGGCTCATCGCGTCGCCCACGCTCAGTCCGTGGCTGATCATACCGATCATAATGCCGCCAAAAACGTTGATCAGAGTGATGATCAACCCAGCAACAGCATCCCCGCGGACGAACTTGGACGCACCGTCCATCGCCCCGAAGAACGCGCTTTCTTCCTCGACCGTTTTACGCCGTAGTTTCGCCTCCTCCTCCGTAATGGCACCGGCGCCGAGGTCAGCATCGATCGCCATCTGTTTGCCCGGCATCGCATCCAGCGAGAATCGCGCCGCAACCTCCGCGATTCGAGTAGAGCCCTTAGTGATGACGATAAAGTTAATGATCACCAGAATTGTGAAAACAATAATGCCGATGATGAAGTCGCCGCCCAGAATGAACTGCGAAAATCCCTCGATGACATTCCCCGCAGCGCCCGGTCCGTTATGACCTTCACTCAAAATTAATCTGGTGGAGGATACGTTGAGTGCCAGACGCAGCATCGTGACGACCAGCAAAAGCGTCGGAAAGGAGTTAAATTCCAAGGGTGTACCGATCCACAGGGCCACCATGAGAATCAGAACGGACAACGCGAGGGAAATCGCCAAACCCAGATCCAGAAAGAAGGGAGGCAAAGGAATAAACAACATCGCCAGGATGAGAACCATCCCCACGGCGAACCCGATGTCGCGATTGGCACCGCTGAGCTTGGCAAAGCTGAAGGGCTGCGGATTTGTGTCTGGTGTCGCCACGCTCAGTTGACCTCTGCGTAATGGGGCAGGATGGGGGCCAACGCCTGCGTAGAATAGATAGACAGCGCGCCGCCCGCTTTGCCGGAGTTTGCACCGCTCAGATCGGCGCTCCAGTTGAAATCGGGCATCTCGCGGGTGACTGCAACCTGCTGCGGGGTGCTATTGACCGGGCTAACATCGTTTGCAAAGCGGGTCAGGAATGCCTGGGCGATGCGCTGGTTCTGCTGCAACTTCTGCAGATAAACAGCTTTGTAGCTGGGGTTAGACGAATGGTACCGGCCAGCGGCCTGCCACCAATCGCCTGTCTCGTGATATAGTGCGGTCAGGAAACGTGCGGCATAATCGACGTTATGCGCTGGCGTCGTCGCCTCTTCTAGCGAGGAGAACTGGTCGCCATGCCACCGTTGGTTAATCTGCATGCATCCCACATCCGTGGACCGGATGCCACGGCCCTCTGTCTCGCGCACATGCGCTTCTAATGCGAGCTTGCTGCCAAAGAACGTGCCGTTACCGTTTGTGTTTGCGGTCCACGGCCATACCACCAGCTTGTTGTTCACCTGACGGCCAGCTTCCTGAATCCCGATCGCCAGCAACAGGTTACCGGGAATGTTATAGCGCTGTTCAGCCGAAAGGATCTCGTCCACGCAGACGCGCATCGGGTTTGACGTGGCGTTTTGCCTACCCAACTTCACGGCAGGAGCGGATGACGTGTAAAACCCCGTCCAACCGCCTTTGTCCGCCAAGGCAGACACTGGCAGCAAGAGAACCATGAACAAGGCGGTAAGCCGCACCCTAGAGCCCCCCGTTAGAGACAAGATCAAACACCCGGTCCGAGAGCCCGACAAGTGTCGAAAAAATAAAAGGAATACTGATGGCGAGCGTCACAAAAATCGCCGCGATCTTGGGCACGAAAGTTAGCGTCATTTCCTGAATCTGTGTCAAAGCCTGGAAAAACGCGATGGCAAGCCCGACGCCAAGCGCCACAACAAGCACAGGTGCCGATCCGATCAATGTCACGGTTAACGTCTGCCGGATGATTTCGTAGATAGTGACAGAATCCACAGCGGACCTCCGAAAAACATGGCGCGTGTTAACCTGACGTTAAACCGGCATACGCATAACTTCTTGGTACGCTTCCACCAGTTTGTCACGCAGCGCGACCGAAACCTGAACTGTCTGCTCCATCGCCATGGTGGCCTGAACAACCTCTTGCAGGCTGGCTTGCCCTGTCAGCCCCTTGATCGCCATCTGGTCGCCTTCGCGCACCGAATCCACCGCCTGCGACGCGGCATCGCCGACCATCTGGGCAAAATCCTTGGGCGCGGGGCCAGCGGGTTTTGCACCCCGCGTTTCGCCCTGCACCGTCTTTGCATAGGCGGCTTCAACGTAGGAAGAACGGATGGCGGAAAAATCTGTCATTCTGGCACCTTACTTCAACAGCTCGACCAACTGACGGCGCATGTCACGCGCCTTGTCCAGCATCGAAAGGTTTGCTTCATAGCTGCGCGCGGCTTCACGCATATTGCTCATTTCGATCAGCGGGTTCACGTTCGGCATCTTGATATAGCCGTTCTGATCCGCCGCGGGGTGCGATGGTTCATACCGCAGTGTGAAATCGGCATCATCCCGCAGCACGCCTGCAGATTGCACAATCGCCGCCCCCGTTGACGGATCCGTAGCGCTTTCAAAAGAAATCGTCTTGCGCTGGTACGGGTCGCCCCCCGCCGTTTGCGCGGTCGAACTGGCATTCGCAAGGTTTTCAGAGACGATGCGCAACCGGTCACCCTGCGCCCGCATCCCGCTCGCCGCTGTTGCCGAAATTCTGGAAAGGGAATCCATCGCGCGTCTCTCCGTTATTTCCGGCCAGCGACGGCGTAGACCATCTCGTGCGCTTTGCGGTACAGGCTCGCGGCCATTTGGAACTGACCCGAGGCGCTGTTCGCCTCGACCAACTGCTCTTCCAGGTTCACGTTATTCCCGGTTGCCGTAGTGCCACCCAGAACCCGCGCCTCAACCACCTCGGCCTCCTGCAAACGTTGCGACCGACCTGCGTCTTCCAAATAGCTGGCAAAGCTTTGCACATCCTGCGTGCGGTATCCCGCAACGTCAGAATTCGCGATATTCTCCGACACGACATTCTGCCGGGTGGCAAGCCACTGCAAACGCTTGGGTGCAAGGCTGAACAAGGATGTGGGATCTGTATTCATACTAGACTCATTATTTATCCTTGTTATATAGCAAGGATAGAATATTTTCGAAAGAGTATATTTTGATTTCTGCCTTCGCAAACCTGCAAAAGTCCATCTATTCATGCGCCAGCGCAAAGATCTCGGGCACCGTCAGGTCCATCACTGGCATGACCCTCACCGTCAGCGGGCTAGAGGCGATGGCAGCGATCGGCAGCCAATGCCGGGTGCACACCCCCGCAGGACACATCGATGGCGAAGTCGTCAGCGCACAGGGCAGTGATCTATGCGTTCTACCGTTCGGCACATGGGAGGGCGTGTCCGTCGGGAATACCGTCGAATTGATCGAGCATGACGATATGGTGTCCCCCGACGACAGCTGGATCGGCACGGTGGTTGATGCGCTTGGCCGCCCCCTCACGCAATACACCCGCGCGCGCCGCCCGCGCCGCAAAACCCGCTTTCGCGCCAACCCACCCGGTGCATTCGACCGCAAGAAGGTGGGCGAGAAGCTTGAAACACAGATCAAATGTATTGATATTTTCACACCGATTTGCCGCGGCCAGAGGATGGGTGTTTTCGCCGGTTCCGGTGTCGGTAAATCGACCATGATGGCCATGCTGGCCCGCAATACGGATGCCGATGTAATTGTCATCGGGCTGATCGGCGAACGTGGCCGCGAGGTACAACAGTTCATCCAGGAGGATCTGGGCGAAGAAGGCATGGCGCGCGCCGTCGTCGTCGTCTCTACCGGGGACGAGGCACCGCTGCTGCGCAAACAGGCCGCATTAACCACAACCGCGATTGCCGAGTACTTCAAATCGACGGGAAAGCAGGTGCTGCTGCTGCTGGATAGCGTCACCCGTTTTGCGATGGCGCAGCGTGAAATCGGCCTCGCCCGCGGCGAGCCGCCAACCCTGCGGGGCTATCCGCCGTCGGTGTTCAGCGAATTGCCCCATTTGTTGGAACGTGCTGGCCCCGGCATGGCGGCAGAAGGTGATATTACCGGTCTTTATACGGTGCTGGTGGACGGGGACGATATGAACGAACCCATCGCGGATGCTGTGCGCGGGATCGTGGACGGGCATCTGGTGCTCGACCGGCGCATCGCCGAACAGGGGCGTTTCCCCGCGATTGATCTGCAAAAATCGCTGTCACGGATGCTGCCGGGCTGCCACTCTCCCGAAGAATACGAGATCACCAAAGTCGCGCGCAAGGCCTTGGGCCGCTACGCCGATATGGAAGATCTGATCCGATTGGGAGCGTATAAAGCGGGGTCCGACCCGGAAACGGACCAAGCCATCACATTTTTCCGCGCGGCCAGCCCATTTCTGTCACAAAGCCGCGGCGACAAGACCCCAGCCGCCGAAGGCTTTGCCGACACCTACCGGATGATACTGGAATCCGGCATCGAAGACCCGCTGCGTAGTTTTTTCGAGGAACGCGCCCGCGCCGAGGCTGGTCAGGCGCAATAAAAAACCGGCGGGACGCATGTCCAAGCCGGTGGCCACTTCGTCAGGGCCCCTCCCCACCAGTGGCGGAGAGGGGTTTTTCATATAACGCCTGAACCGAATTAACGGAACAAGCTCAGGATGTTCTGAGGCGCCTGGTTTGCAATCGACAAGGACTGCGTCGCCAGCTGCTGCTGAACCTGATAGGCCTGCAAACGCGCCGCTTCTTCTTCCATATCCGCATCAACCATCGAGCTCACGCCGGAATCCAGCGTGTCTGTCAGGCTGTCGATGAATTCCATCTGACCTTCCAGAGCGTTTTCGGTAATACCCAGCGATGTCGACGCTGTAATAGCCGCAGACAACTGCGCTTCAGCCAAAGCAAGCCGGTCACTCATAGAATCGGCGGTGGCAGGATCAGCATCCTCTGGGGTGGTTACATCAATAGCATCCAACGCGGATTGGATCGCCTTAAGGTCGACAGCCTCAAAGGAAAATGAGGTGGTTCCGAATGTCCCGTCAGACTGACGAGTAACTCCGTTGACGACACTGATCGAATTGGCGACTGGGTTCGCAGGGTCGGTTCTGTCGAAGTTCGAACCGTCTACCAAATTGTCGCCGTTGAAAGTTGCCTGCTCAATCGCGGACAACATGTTTTTGGCCAGCGCATCCAGTTCGTTCTGCACGTCTTGCTTGTTAACACCATCGCTTTGAGCAAAGGCGATACGTTCCACCATTTGCTGAGCAATGTCAGTAACTGTTTCGGCACCCAGACGGGCTGTCGCGACGGAGTTCTTGGTCGCGGTCATGCCTTCGTTGATGGCTTTGAACATGCCGCTGTCGCCTTTCATCGTCTCGGAGACGGCGAAATAGGCAGCGTTGTCTTTACCAGAGGCCACTTTCAGGCCTGTGGAAACACGGCTTTGGGTATCGTTGAGCCCGCGGTTCACGTCTTTCAACGTGGCCAGAGCGTTCATTGCGGAGCTATTTGTGAGAATGGACGACATTTAATGTTCTCCTTGCTTCTCGTATTGATCCAGTCTTCTGACTGAGGTCAGCCGTAAAGGCTAACCTGAACTACATAGCAGTTCAGGTTAAAGCAGGGTTAACAAATTGGGTAAAATCGACGGAACGCGCGTTAGAATTTCTGATCGACGTGCATGTTCTTATCCGCAACGCCGCTCACACGTTGGCCCATCTTGCCATAATTTCCATCTAGCGCGTTGCGATTGCTGATCTTTTTGACCTCGCGCAGAATGGTGCGGGCGGCGACGGCCATGCGGGATAAAATTGCGCTATCCTCTTCAATCGCACCCTTTAACTGCTTGAGGTGTGCCTTCACCTCCAGCTCAACCATAATCGGGTGATCCATAAAGGGTTCGACCAGCGGGGTTTGCAGCTCCAGCCACTTCAAAGCACGGGATTTTTCGTCGAAAATCGCACTGACGACATCCAGATTGCCGGCTTTAATCGCATCCACCTCGCGGTTCAGCACGTCGATGGTGTCGTGGATTCTCGCTACATAGGCGTGAATGTTTTCCTCGTCCTGCGGGGTCAGCGCCAGCTGGTCAGGGGCCTCGCCCTCGGGGGCGGTGCCGCGTTGACCGAAACGGAAGGTGCGCGGGGTCATTCGCCCTGCTCCGCAAATTCGGCTTTGCCCTGCCCGTAGGCGTCCAGCATTTGCGACACGCTACCGGAAAAACCCAAGCCGCCCTGCTCTACCAACTGGCCAGCGACGGCTTCGGACATGAAGGACCGCCACATATCCGCCTGCTGTTCCCCGCCGAAAGCAGAGGCACCGGCGGTTTTCATCATCTCGTCGACGAACTGGGTTAAGAAAACCTTTTCGAATTCTTTACCTGTCTGCACCGCGCGGTCGGGTTTGGCGATATCGAAACTAGGCAGTGACGGGGGGATTGAACCGGTCATCAGATAATCTCCAGATCGGCGTGAAGCGCCCCTGCGGCCTTGATGGCCTGCAAAATCGCAATCGTTTGCCGCGCGCCGACGCCGATGGCGTTCAGCCCGTCGACAAGCTCTTGCAGGCTCACGTCACCGTTCAGAATGGTAAAGCTACCGTCAGTTTCTTCGATATCAATCTCGGTCTCCGGCACGATCACGGTCGTCCCCCCGATAGAGATAGGTTCCTCGCTGATCACGGCCGTATTTCCGCCAAGGCTGATCGGACCGGGCTGGCTGACGCCGAAATTCTCGCGCACGCGCACGGTCAGCCCCCCCTGGCTGATCGCGACCTGCGCGATCCGCACGTCCGAGCCCATGACGATGGTGCCCGATTTTTCGTCAATCACGACCCGCGCTACGGCGTCCGGCGTGACCAGCAGGTTTTCCACCGCCATGATCGTCTCGGGCGCGTTGCGTTTGTCACCGACCCAGACCTCGATCGTGCCGGAATCCAGCACCTCGACCTGACTGGACCCAAGGTGTTTCGCAATGGCTTCGCGCACGCGATCCGCCGTGGTGAAATCAGGGTTGTTCAGCGCAATCCGGATACTGTCGAGCTGAAAGAGGCTGAATTCGATCTCGCGCTCGACGATGGCCCCGTTTTCGATCCGCGCGATGGTCGGCACGCCATCCACAACGCTCGCGGCATTGCCATCCACCCGGTAGCCCGAGGCCGCAACTGCGCCCTGCCCCACGGCATAGACTTCACCATCCGCGCCCGTCAGCGGGGTGATCAACAAGGTGCCGCCCCGCAAACTCGTCGCATCTCCTAGCGAAGAGACCGTGATATCGATGGGAGAGCCACGCCGCGCAAACGGGGGTAGCTTGGCCGTCACCATTACAGCGGCGGTGTTCTTGGTTTTCAGCGCCTCGCCATCAAGGTTCGCAACGCCAAGCCGTTCAAGCATCCCCCGAATGGATTCACGGGTGAACGGGCTGGAGTTCAGCTTGTCCCCCGTCCCCAGAAGCCCGACAACGAGGCCATACCCGATCAGATGGTTTTCCCGCACACCTTCAAAATGCGCAATATCCTTGATCCGGACCTCCGCCCAGGACGGCATCGCGGGCACAACCAAAAGTGTTGCGGCGGCAAGCGCCTGCAGGCAGCGCAACAGGCGGGTCATGGGGCGTCGCTGGCCGTGCGCCATTGCGAAATCTCCGGTACAAGAACAGTTCAACTATCCTTGGCATAATCACGTAATAACCGGATTTATACAAGTTAAATCATCTATTAATTGTTGCTACCGCAGAATATACTTGCTACCGATAGGAATAGTCAGGGTTTAGGGCACACAAACATGCGCATGTATATTTTCGAACAGCGGAAAGAACGATGCGCCGGCCTTACGGCAGAGCTGCGCAGCGCAGGTATCGAGCTTCAGTTCGTCACCGCCGAGTTTTTCACGACGGGCCTTGGCCCTTTGCTGCAACCGGGCCATCAGACCAATGCGGTTCTGATCGGTGAATGTGACGATACGCGTGAGTATATCCGCGCGATGCGTACCGCAGGCTGCGTCAACCCGGTGATCGTGCTCAAGGATTTCCGCAACGCCAAGGATACGTCGGACCTGCTGAACCTTGGCGCGGATGATGTGATCGTCAGCCCGATCCGTGGGGCCGAAGTGCTGTCGCGGACCAATTCGATCATCCGGCGTCACTATGGCCATGCTTCTGAAAGCGTGATCGTCGGAGAACTGACCGCCTATTTCGACGGGCGCGATCCGATTGTATCGGGCAGCCGCATCAAACTGTCAAAACGGGAATATTCGGTGTTCCAGCATCTTGCGCTGAACTCGAACAAAGTCATCTCTAAAGACGCGATTTATGACGCAATCTACGGCAGCAGCATCGATCAGCCCTTCGATAAGGTCATCGACGTCTACATCTGCAAACTGCGCAAAAAGCTCGCTTCCGCGTCGAAGTCAGGCTGGCAGTATATCGAAACCGTGCATGGCCGCGGCTACAAGCTAAGCTCGCCCGAGGTGACGTCGAAAGCCGGCTGATCAGCGCAGATAATTCAGGATCGACAGGCTCGAAAGCCGCGAGGAAACCTGATAGCTCGCCTGCAACTGTGTCTCGAGACTATTCATGCGCGTGATCGCCTCGTAGGGATCAACACTTTCGTAGTTCGAGATTTGCGTCCGCTGCACAAGCGACAGATCGGTCAGCTGCGTTTGGGTCTTTTCAACGATCTGCTGGTTGAACCCGATCCGCGCCGAGATATCCAACATACCCTCTTGCGACGCCGATAGGCTATCGACCACCTCTGACATCCAGGTGCTATAGGCCGCTTCGTCCATCTGGCTCACGTCGGTCACGGCCAGCATCGCCAACCCTTTATAGGCATCGCGGAAAGACTGGTCATTGGCGCGCACACCGTAAACGACCTCTTGGCCGGTATTCACCCAGGCGCTGATCTGTTTTGTCTCGGCCCCACTGGCATCACGCTCGGGCGAGCCTTGATAGAAGGTGCCCTGAAAGTTCCGGCTGGCGTCGGCGTCTTGTGAGTTGAACACGGTCTCTAGCTGATCCGCGATGGCTTGGGCGCTGGCTGGGTCGGTTGGACCGGCGCCAAAGATTTCTTCGACCACCGATTGCGGTGAACGGCCTGTGTCGGCACTGGTTTCGGGCCAGCGGGTCAGCGAGGTCTTGTTGGATTCCAGCCCCGAAAACAGGTTCTCGCCATTATACGACGTGTTCATCGTCGACACGAGGCTTTCCAGCGCGGCGCGGGCCTGCATCTGCAACACCTCTGCCCCGTTGCCATTGCGTGTGGCATTGACCAGCGCGCTTTCCAGCACCGATTGTACCTGCGTACGTGCCGCATCGACGGACGCAAGCATCGCGTCAAGCTTGCTCGCCAGCACGTCGTTCGATGTCATGAAGGTCTGGGTATTCGCCTCGCGCCCGTGCAGCTTCATCACCGAGGCCGCGCGCGGGCCCAGATCGGCATAGATGTCGGCCTTTTTTCCGGTAGAGACTTCTTCGCTCACCCGTTGCAATTCCAGCGTCGTGCGCTGCACGTTCTGACGGTTGAAAAGGTTAAACTGGAACGACGAAAAACTGCTGATACCTAGAACCATTGTCCCTGCCTCATACCGCTGCGATCAGCGTGTCGATCATCTCTGACACTGCTGTAAGCACTCTGGAGTTTGCCGCATAGCTTTGTTCGATCAACAGCAGTTGCTGCATCTCGTCATCAATATTCACACCTTCAGAGTTGCGCCGCGCCGACATCACGACCTCGGCCGCAGAGGCCGCGGCGTTAAAGTCATTCTCTGCCCGTGCGCGCGTGGCCGCTTGGCTGGTGATCATCTCTGCCGAAAAATCGCGCAAAGTGACCTCGGCCGGAATACCCGTGCCCGTCGCCGCATTCATCGCCGTGTCGAGCCCTGCCAGAAATGCGTTGATCTGCACCGTTTCAGACCCTGCACCAGGGGACGTGGCCCCCAGACCATCGCGGATACGCCAAACCTCCGCCTCGCCGGTAGAGGAGATCTTGCTGTTTATTTGCAAACGGCTCGCCAGACCTGTGATATTTGCCGGATCAAACGCGATCCCGTTATCTGTGAACAGCCCCGCCTCGCCCGGTGCAAGGCTGGCATCGGCCTCTTCAAAGGTCTGGATCAGCCCCCGCGCGTATTCGTCCAACTGTTGACTAAACTGCGGTATAGTCTCTCGCTTCAGCTCGGAAAGCCCCGCAAGACTGCCGTGCTGAATACCACGTACACCGTCTTTGAACGGGGTGATGTCCTGATTACCCGCCATCAATGTGCCGTCGCTGGGGTTAAAGGTCACATCCTGCACGACGCGCCCCTCCAGCAAGGCGGCCCCGCTGACCGTATAAAGGCTGATCGACCCGTTCGAAGACCGATGTATCCGCGTGTCGACGATCCCGGAAATCTGGTCAAGGATCGTGTCGACCTTTTCATCAAACTGCGCGGCCTCCAGCGAACCGGGGGTAAAGCCGCTGCCCGAGGCATTCAGATCGCGCAACTGGTATAAGGCCGTGTTCAGGTCCGCGACTTCATAGCGGATTTCCATATTCACGTCGTTCAACGTCGTGGACAGCGTTGTCGCCGCCCCTTTGACCGACCGCACCAAATCCTCTGCCGCCAGCGCAACGGATGTCTGCGCCCCGTTCGACGACGGCATATTGACCAGCGTTGTCAGGCTGTTCTGGAAATCGTTAAACCGGTCTGCGGGCGATGTGCCGTCCCCGGGTTGGCCCAGATAGGCGGTATAGGTGGTCAGCCCTTCCTGAATAGACTGATACTGCGTCATCCGACTGTTTTCGAGCCGCGACATCCGTTGCAGCGTCGCATCAACCTCGCGGCGGACCTCGCTGATGACGGCACCGCCCTGCCCGCCGCTGGCGGTGACCAGCACCGCCTCGCGCCGGACATAACCGGGGGTCATCGCATTCGACACGTTATCGGCCGCGATCCGCGACTGACCCTGTGTCGTATGCAAACCGGCTGTGGCCGAATTCAGCGCGCCCGAAAGGCTCATGTCATGCTCCGGTCAGACCGTCTGGCTTATCGTTTCAGACGGGTGGTTTCATCCATCATATCGTCGACGGTGGTGATCACTTTGGCATTGGTCGAAAATGCCCGCTGCGCCTTGATCAGGTCGGTCATCTCTTGCGCAATGTCCACGTTAGACCCTTCAAGCGCACCGGCGTTGATCGACCCCACAGTCGAAGAATTGGCCTGCAAAGCAGAGAACGACCCTGTTTCACCCGACAGGCGATAGGCGTTGCCCTTCACTTCGACCAGCCCATTGGGGTTGGCGACGACAGCGACAGGAATGTCATAAAGCGCGCGGCGCATGCCATTATCGAAAACGCCGAACAATGTGCCGTCTTCGGTGATCTCGGTCCGCACCAACTCGCCCGCGCTGGACCCGTCCCGATCAAACGCGAGGCTGAAGTCCCCCGCGAACTGGCTGATCCCGTCGAATGCGCCGGGCTTGCCAAGGGTGATGTCGATCTCTTGCGGAACAACCCCGTTATCAAGGGTGATCGTCGCCACGCCTGTCGCAGGGTCCACGGTAAAGGCGGCCGGTGCCGTCGCGGTGGAATTGATGTTGCTATAGCTCAGCGGAGAGCCTGCCGCAGGTCCGGCGTTGTTGAACTCGATCGTGACACTGCCCAGCCCATTGCCGTTCTGGTCCGCAATCGCCAGATCCCATGTGTTCGCCGTGGTGCCGGGTGCCCAGGAAAAGCTCACGCGTTGGCTTTCACCCAAGGCGGTGAACACTTCGGACGAGGTGACAAAAGGTGCGCCGGGATCGGTTTGGCCTGTGTCCTGCGATGGCAGGTTGCCAAAGGCCGTGATGGTCGACGTTACGCCGGCAGAGATGTTCAGATTGCCGATGTTAACCGTTTCCATATCCTTGAAGGACGTCCGGTCGACCGATCCGATGTCCCCTTCCAGCCCGTAGGGGTAGCCCGCAAGATAGTATCCCGCCGCGTTCTTCAGGTTGCCCTGTTCATCCGGCAGGAACGACCCCGCGCGGGTCAGCATGTAGTTGGTCTGCACTGTCTCGTTCGGGTTCATCGACACCGCGAAGAAACCGTTCCCGCCAATCGCCAGATCGGTAGAGGAGTTGGTCGAGATCAGGCCGCCTGCTGTCGCGATGTCCAGCTCTTCAACGGCGTTGACCGACAGGACCCCGTCGCCATTCCCGCCCGAGGCAGTGGTCGTGACCATATGCGCGAACCCGCGGCGGTACCCCACCGTGTTCGAGTTTGCGATGTTCTCGGAGATGCTGCCAACCGCCTTGGAGTTGGCGCGCAGCCCGCTGACACCCGTCTGAAGCGCACTTGAAATGCTCATTTTCCTACCTCGTTGTCGTTCTTGGTATTCTTGCCTAACAGGACAAATAATCGAATTGGTTTAAAGAAGGTTAAATTTTCGCGATTTATTTTTGTCTAACCTTGGTTTAGCCGAAATTTGCAGCCGAGTTCATGGAGATATCCCTGAATTCGCGATGCTTTCAAAGGCATTCTCTAGCTGCTCCAACCGCTTCGCCGCCCCGCCCGCGCTCAGCGGCAGCACGTTATCGCGCACCTCGGATATGCTATTTGCCAGCGAAATCAAATCTTTAGATGGCGTGAGACTGGGAAACGAACGCGTCACCTGCTGTAGCGTCTCTTGATCTTCGGACCGATAGGCCGCGATCAACAGGCGCGTGGCATCCTGCAAGGAAAAATCCTGCGGATATGTCCGCCAAAGCTGCGAAAGAACGTCCGCCGCCTGCGGCCAGCGCTCTTCTTCTGATAGCGCGAGCCCCACATCGCGCAAATGCTGCGCCGTTGGCGCATCGACGGACGCCTTCAGCAACGCAGGCTTATCCCCCAGTTTAGAGAGGGTTTGCGCCAGCAAACTCTGATGCGCCTCCTCCATCTCGGGGGCGACGCTTACATCCATCAACTCCAACGTCAGCCGTGCATCGGCGAATTGCCCGCCCTGCACCTGCGCCTGCGCAAGCTTCATGTTCAGGCGAAAAATCTCGGCCGCGCGGGAGGTGCCTTGTTCTTCTTGCTTTTCTTGCAAGATACGCACGGCACGGCGGTATTCCTTGGCCGCCAGATCGGTCGACCCCAGCTTCAGGACGTAGTCACCCAGTGTTTCAATCTGCGCCGTGAACCCTTCGGTATAGCGGAAATAGGGCAGCAAACGCAGATGCAGCGCGACCCAAGCCGACAGCGGATACTGCCCCTCGCCCCCTGCCTTATAGATATCTGCCAGCAATTCTTGCGCCTGCGCCTCAATCGGGGCGGCTTCGGCAGGTTCGGGGAACCGCAGCAGAATACGGCCAAGGGTCAACACGGCTTCGGGATGATTGCCCAATGCATGGTACACCCGTTCAAGCCGGCGCAATACTTCCAGCTCGTACCGCCCGCCGCGCCACGCCTCTGATCCGCCTTCTAGGGTCGATTGCGCCGCCAGCAGCGCCCCTCTTCCGCCATCGGCAAGCGCCATATCCGCAACCGCCAAACGGGCGCGCACGGCGTATTGGTCCCAGCCCTCTGCCGCTTCCAGATAGATCTTGAGCGCGGTCGCCGCGTCCCCCCGCTTTTGCGCGGCCCGTGCGCGCAGGAATGTACCGGATTCGGCCCCCGCCAGCTCTGGCATTTCGTCCAGCAGGCGCAGCGTCGCGTCGACATATTCACGCTTATCCAGCTCAATCGCCGCTTCAAGCAGCACCGGCAGAACGGCCCGCACGACGGACTCCGGCTGTGTGCTCAGCCCGCCAAAGCTTGGCTCGATATTATCCGACAAGCGCCGAACGTCGGAGGTGGCAATCGCGTCCAGACTAGCCCAAAAGGCGCGATCTGGTCGGTTGCCTGCCAGCGGAGACGTGTTGAAAGGGGGCGTTACCGCGGTCGGTGCTACCCCCGCCAGCAGACGCACCGCGTCGGACAGCGCACGGTGACGGCGCTTATGAACCGGCGTATCAGGGGTCACTTCGGCAAGGATAGAGCCCGCCTCGAACAGCAGCATATGGGCCATATACAGTTCGGCCACATCCATCATCACCCGCGTCTGGTCGCTGCCCCGTTGGCTGCCGAGCTTGGCAATGCTGTGCCGCAAATCATCACGCAACCCGTCTGGAGACCAGCGCCGCAAATCCAGATCCCGCCGCCATGTCTGCCCTGCGTCCAACGCGCTGTGATCCAGCGTATCAACCACATCAGAGGGCGCGGCCACAAGTACACCCGCCGGAACCGCAAGAACCAGCAACGCCTTAACCACCGTTATGCAAATATACTGGCGCACACCTATCCTTGAGAGTGTAAATAGAACTTGCCTTATCCTTGTATTCATGAAAATTTGTATTTGCAATGACATGTACAATGCGTTTTTTCGTGATGCTTCAGCACCGCCGGAGGATGAGATGAGCAATATCAGTTATGTGGCGCTTTCTCAGGCAACCGCGCTGACCCGCAGCATGGACACGACGGCGCATAACCTCGCCAACGCCACGACCTCGGGCTACAAGGCGATCCACCCCGTGCTGGAATCCATACCCGATGGCAGCGGCGACAACGCGATCAACTATGTGCGCGAAAGCGGGACGTACCTTGAACTTGCCGACGGCCCGTTGATGCAGACCGGCAACCCGATGGACATCGCCGTGGCCGGTGACGGCTGGCTCAGCTTCCAGCTGCCCGGCGGCGAAACAGGTTACAGCCGTCACGGGCGCCTTGTTGTGGATGTCGACGGCCAGTTGAAAACCGCAGGCGGTATGCCCCTGCTTGGCGTGGGCGGCGGGCCTGTCGTGCTGCCCGATGATGTGGGTGACGAGGTGGTGATCACCACCAGCGGCACCGTGACCAACCCCCAAGGCGCGGTGCTTGGCGCGGTCAGCGTTGTCGCGATCAACGAGGCGGCGCAGATGCTGCCCATGGGCGCGGGCATGTACCAGTTGCCCCCGAACGCAGGCCAGCCGCAGCAGATGGAGAACCCGCAGGTCAAGCAGGGCTTTATCGAAGGCAGCAACGTGAACGCCGTCCTTGAAATGACCCGTTTGATCGACATCCAACGGGCCTATGAGAATTCGGTCAAACTGATGGGGTCGGACGATGATCTGACCCGCACGGCCATCCAGAAACTTGGGCGCGTATAACGCCGCCGGAAGGAGCATAAGATGAAAGCACTCGGGATCGCGGCCACGGGCATGTTGGCGCAACAGACCAACGTTGACGTCATCGCCAACAACATCGCCAACGCCAATACCACCGGCTTTAAAAGCGGGCGCGCCGCGTTTCAGGATCTGGTCTATCAAAGCTTTGCGAGCGCCGGATCGCTGACATCCGAAGAAGGCACTGCGCGGCCCGTAGGCACTGATATCGGCTTGGGCGTGCAAGCGGCGGGCGTGATCCGTCACAACATCCAGGGCGGCTTGATCCAGACCGAAAACCAGTTGGACCTCGCGATCGAGGGGCGCGGCTATTTCACCGTCAATCGTCCCGATGGTACACAGGCCTTTACCCGCGACGGGAACTTCCAACTGAGCGCCGAAGGCCAGCTGGTCACCCTGAACGGCTATGAGGTAGAGCCCGCGATCATCGTGCCCGAACTGACCCGTCAGGTCGAAATCAATCAAGAGGGCGTGGTCATGGCCTATGTTGAAAACGACCCTGAACCGGTGGAACTGGGCCAGTTGAACTTTGCGACCTTCCTGAACGAAGCGGGCCTGAAACCTGTCGGTGACAACTTGATGGAGCAGACCGCCGCGTCGGGTGAGCCTGTGCAGAACGTCCCCGGCACTCCCGGCGTCGGCATCACACGGCAGGGATATCTTGAGCAGTCGAACGTCAACATCATCCAGCAGATCACCGACCTGATCTCGGCACAGCGCGCCTACGAGATGAACTCCAAGGCGATCGAGACCGCCGATCAGATCATGACCACGACGAACCAGATCAAGTAACGGGTTGAACCGATGAAACGTGTTGCCATTGCCCTTTTCGTGTTGTTCCAGCTTGCCGCCGCTCTTGTGGTGGCGGGCCCTGTGCTTGCACAAGCCGTGCCCGTGACCGACCTGATCGAGGAACGCGCCGTCGCCGAACTGGGGGCTACTTTGCCCGCGAAAGCCAAGCTGGATATCCGCATGGCCGAGGGGATGATCAAGAAGGGCAACTTCGTGCAGGAGTTCTGGATCGACCCTGACTCGGGCCAATTCATCGCAAATGTGGTAACCGACAGCGGTGTCCCGCAACGCGTATGGGGTCTGGCGATGGTGACATTGACCGTGCCTGTTCCCAACCGGCGCATCGTGCCCGATGAAATCGTCCGCGCCCAAGACGTATCGCTGGTCGAAATGCCGATGCAGCGGGTCGGCAGCTATGCGATCAATGAATATGATCAACTCGTCGGCCAGCAGGTGCGTCGTATGCTGGTCACCGGCCGCCCCGTCCCGCGCAATTCGGTCATGCCGCCCCGTATCATCAGCCGCGGTGAAAAGGTCAAAATCCGCCTGACCCACGGCGGGCTGCAGCTAACGGCCAAAGGACGTGCCCTGGATGATGCCCATAAGGGTCAGGAACTGCGCGTCGTCAATCTTTCCAGCAACAAGGCCCTGTCGACCATCGCGATGGCAGCAGGCGTCGTCGAGGTCGTACAATGACATCCCTTCGTTTTCCTGCTCGGCTCGGCTGCCTGCTTGCAGCTTCGGCGCTTTTTCTGGCGGCCTGTGGTGATTTTCAGGAAACCCACAACCCCACGGTCAGTGATCTGACGCTGAGCCCCGACCACATGGGCGAGGTCAACCGCGTGAGCATCCCGATGCCTCTGCCCAAAGCGCCCGAACAGCCCAAACGCGCCGATCAGGCCAGCCTCTGGAGCAATTCAACACCGCGTCTGTTTCAGGACCGTCGCGCCGGCGACGTGGGCGATCTGGTCACCGTTCTGATCGATATCGATGACCGCGCGCAGTTGCAAAATGCCACAGGGCGCAGCCGGTCCTCCTCCACTGGGGTGGACGACCCCGATATCCTGAACTTCGACACCTCGACCGACAGCGGACAGCTGATTGGCCTGTCGAGCAGCTCGTCCAGCGAAGGCGAAGGGTCGATCCGCCGGAACGAGACGATACGTCTGCGTGTGGCCGCCCTTGTGATCCAGACCCTACCCAACGGGAATTTCGTGATCGCCGGACGGCAAGAGGTCAAGGTGAACAACGAACTGCGCGAGCTGCGCATCGCCGGCATCATCCGCCAGTCCGATATCAACGTCGGGAACACCATCGACTACGACAAGATCGCCGAGGCGCGGATCACCTATGGTGGGCGCGGGCAGATTTCGACGGTGCAAACCGCGCGCTACGGTCAGGACGCGCTTGAAGTGTTCCTGCCCTACTAAGGCGGGACGCGGGTGTGATCAAATACATCATCATCGCCGTTTGCGTGATTGGTGCGGGGGCCATGGGCTATGTCGGGGAACGCTTTATGCGGCCAACGACATCGGCCCCCTCGGATCAGGCGGCGACGCAAGAGCTGATGTTCAAGATGCCCTTGGGCAAATTTACCATGCAGATCATCCAGAGCCGCAAAATCCTGCATCTGGTGTTTGACATGGATGTCTATGTCATGGGGGCTTTGTCGTTTCACGAGATCAACGGTGCCGTCGGGCGCGCCCGTTTGCGTGACGCAACCGTGTCAGCGATCGCCGAGCTTGCGGAAACCGACCTGAGCCTCGCCCAACCGATCGAAGAAGAAGCCCGCAAAGCAGAGCTTGCCGCGCAAATCGTACGCAAGCTCTACGTTAATTTCCCGGCGGTCCGCACGGCACGGCTGAACAGCTTTTACGCCAATACCAGCCTACGCAACTGACAGACCCGATCAGCTCGCCGATTTTACCGTGATCGACGATGCCGTTTCGCCGCCGTCCAGACCAAAGATGATCTCTCCCTCGCGGAAACGTACATCTTCGACGCGAGCACTGCGCGACGGCTGGATCGCGATATTGTTGCCAGCGGCATCTTTCGCCGTCAGCACCACGGTGTATTTCCCCGCCAACTGCGCATTGCCGTAATCGTCCTTGCCATCCCACCCCAGCGGGTTCGTGGTGCCGGATACTGTGGACAGGCCGTTGATCGTACGCACATTGCGCCCCAGCGGATCATAGATTTTCGCGCTGACCTCGGCTGCGCCGGCCCCCACCTCGTATGAGGTCGAGGTCGTGCCATCTTCCAGCATCACCACATCGGATTGCACCGTGACATCGCGCCCCAGAAGATCGGTGCCCCCCAGATTCAGCAAGCCGCTGATCTGGCTGGTCAAAGTCTCAAGCTGGGTATTGGTCTGCACCGCTTGTTCCACCTGCGACAACTGCGCAAGCTGTGCGACGAACTGCGTGCTATCGACCGGCTCAAGCGGATCCTGGTTCTGGATCTGCGCGGTCAGCAGGGTCAGGAACTTGGTATAATCCTCACCCAACTGGCCCAGTGAATCCTGCGCCGAGCTTTGGTTCGAGCTTGTGAAATTGTTCAACAGTGTCTGGCTTGTCAGCATGGATCACACCCCCTTAGGTGAGAATATCAAGTTGTCCGTCATCCACCACATTTTTGTGCTGAACGCCAGCGGTCACGGGGCCTACGCCGTCATCAATGCCCCCACCGAACCCCGCGGTAGAGCGTTGTTGATCGCGCGCACCGTCGTCCGAGAATCCCTGCTGGAATTCAAAGCTGCCCGCGTCGGTAAACCCAAGCCCCTGCGCCAAAAGCTGGCGTTCATCGCGCAGCGTTTGCAGCACGGTAGGGTTCTCGACACGGACCACAACGCGGGTGCCGCTATCCTTGTCGGTGACGACCTCGATCTCGATTTGCCCCAACCCGCGCGGATGCAAGCTGACCGAGGTGCGGCCCTCTTTCGCCTCGACGGCCTTCACTTGCGAGATCAGCGCATCGGCAAAGGGTTTCGGTGCAGGTTTGGCCTGCGTCTCGGCACTTGGCGCGGCGGCTTTCAGATCGCTCGCTTGGTCGGCGAGGATCAGCGCGTTGCTTTCGACGGGCTGCGCCTGAACCACCTCGGCGGGCCGGAAGGTCGCGGTGACATCAACGGGCGCTTTGCCCTGTGCGGCTGCGCCATTCTGACCTGCGTTCAAGAAGGTCGGCTGCTCTGCCCCGAAAGCGGCCTGTCGCAACGGCGCGACGGGCGTATCCGCGTCGATTGATGGTTCTGGCGGGGCGGTTCCCTCAACAGCGGCCGCGGCTTGGGGTGCTGCACGCGGCGGGGTCGAAACCTTGTCGCTAACCTGCGGTTTAGGGACAGGTTGCACCGCCGCCACCCCCTGCGTTTGCGCGACGCTTTGAACCTCTGCCGTGGCAGCGATTGGTTGCTGTGCCGCTACTGCTGTCGCGGGGGCAGCAACGGGCTGCGGCACAGCAGAGGGTTGCGGTGCGGGTGCCGCGATTTTGACATCGGTTTTCGCCTCGACAGGGGATGGCGCAGCAGGTGCAGCCGTTTCGGGCGCGACCTTAACAGCGGATTGCGTCACATTGGCCGCTACCGCGTCAGCGGCCAATGTCGGCGCGGCCAACGGCAACTGGGGGTCTGCGTCGCCCGCGACACCTTGCACGGATGCCTGTGGCACAGCGACTGCGGGGGCGCTGACCGTGGTCGCGGTGGCTACTTGCCCCGTTGCTTGAGCGGTAGCCCCCTCGCCCGTCGGTTGGGCGGCCGTCATCAGACCGGTGAAGGAAGCCTCCATCGACAGGGCCGTCGGATCGCCCGCTTGCTCTGTGGTCAGGGAAAGCCCCAGCACATCTGCCATCCCTTCGGCGGTGGCATCGTCACTACCCAGCAGAATAGGCTCACCATCGGGGCCGATGGTGAAGGGCGGCACCGCCGCGCCTGCCTCGCCAATTGCTACGGTCCCCATCAGCGCGGCAAACCCTTCGGGCACGGCGCTGGAGCCCTTGCCGGCTTTCACGCCAGCCTGCCCCGTCATCAATGCGGATAGAGCGACATTCATCTCAGTGCATCTTGCTTGTCATGACGCCACGCGCCGCGAGCTCATACTTCAATCGCGACATCGCGCGGCGTTCGATCTGGCGCAGCTTGGCGGGGGTGACCTCCATCCGCGTGGCAAGATCCTGAATGCTTTCGGGGGGCTGCTGCAAGGTCCGCGCCCGCAGCACCTCGCGGTCCATCGGTTGAAGCCGTTCCATCGCCTCAAGCAGTCGCGCGCGGATCAGGGTTTGCGACGACTGCGCGATCACGGCCTCTTCGGGGTTGGGGTCTTCCGAGGCCAGCAGCGCAAAGCTGTCATCATCGTCGATGGAATGCTGCACCGTTTTCTGCACGCCCGCCGGAGTCTCGACAATGGCGCGCAGGTGGTTGCGGGCGGTCATCGTGGCGTTCTTGACCCACCATTTCGCATAGGTCGAAAACCGCACGTCCCGATCCAGATCAAACAGATCGGCGGCGTGGATCAGCCCCAGTATCCCTTCGGAAATCAGGTCTTCGCGTTCGGCCTGATCATCGCTGAGCTTGCGCGCCCAGTAGAACACGATACGCGCGTGCGACAGCACCAAGGATTCAAGCGCGAACTTATCTTTGCTAACCTGCCAATCCTTTAACAGGACACGTTCATCTTCCAACGCCAACATCGGCGCATTGCGCGCTGCTGCATAAGTTATTGTCATTGCCTGCCCAACTTTTTCCCCAACATGACCACACTTCACGAATCTGGGAAAGTTTATTTTGCTTAAGGCACGGTTAAATTGGGTTTTATCCTTGGCAAACAACCCGATATCAAAGGACAGTTTCCCCTAGAACCCGCTGAGCGTCGGCAACCACGTGGACAGCGCAGGGATAAAGGTGATCAACAGCAACGCCCCCATCAATGCGATAAAGAACGGCGGCATTTCCTTGATCAGGGCCGATGGCTTGATGTTCACCGCCGACGAGACGACAAAAATCAGGCTTCCCACCGGCGGTGTGGTCAGACCAAGGGTCAGGTTCACAATCACGATAATCGCGAAATGATCCGGGTCGATGCCAAGCGCAAAGCTGATCGGCGCAAGGATCGGCACAAGGATCATAACCCCGGGCAGCGGGTCCATGAACAGGCCAAAGACCAGCAACAGCGCATTCACCGCCAGCAAAAAGACAATCGGCGACAGATCCCAGGCAATGATCGTCTCTGCCAGAAACTGCGGCACGCCTTCGATGATCAACACCCAGGCAAAGGCCCGCGCCGCGCCAAGGATCAACAGCACCGCCCCCGACACCAGGGCCGCGCGCAGGATGATCGCGGGCAGATCCGCGACCCGCAGCGACCGGTAAATGAACATGCCGACGAACAGCGCGTAGAAGACCGCGATCACCGACGCTTCGGTCGGGGTGAACACGCCAAAACGGATACCGCCGACGATCAGCACCACCAACATCAGCGCGGGCAGCGCGTAAAGCGCGATCCGCGCGATCTCGGCCAAGGGAGGCATCGGTGCGCCGCTGGCATAGCCGCGCTTGTGGCTGACCCGCGCGTTGGCCAGCAGCACCGCTGCGGTGATCAGGATACCCGGCAGCACACCCGCCATGAACAGCGACCCGACCGATACCTGCTGATCCTGCATGGCATAAATAATCATCGTGATCGACGGCGGGATAATCGGCCCCACGACCGAGCTCGAGATGGTGAGCGCTCCGGCATAGGCACGGCCATAGCCGCCCTTCTCCATCATGCGGATCATCATCGTCCCCGGCCCCGCAGCATCGGCCAGCGCCGAGCCGGAGATCCCCGCGAACATGGCAGAGCTGACGACATTCGCATGACCCAAGCCCCCTTTCAGATGCCCCACCAGCGATTGTGCCAAGCGCAGCATCGCAAGGGTCACCGCCCCGCCGGTCATGATCTCCGCCGCGAGGATAAAGAACGGCACCGCCAGCAGCGGGAAACTATCAAGGCCCGAGAACATCTCTTTCACCACAACGAGGTTGGGGTAGGACGACCCGAAGCTCAGCGCGACAAAGACGGATATCGCCATGGCAAAGGCCACGGGCAGACCAAGGGCGAGCAGTACGAAAAGCGCGGGAAAAAGGATCTCAGCCATTTGCGCCTCCGGGCAGTGGGTCGGCGGTGGCCCCATCCATACGTTTATAATCCCCGGCCATGATGAAGGGGCGCGCAATCAGCAGCAGGTGGGCGATCAGCAGCGCAAACCCGACCGGCATCGCCGCGTAGACATACAGGAAGGGCATCCGCAGTGCGGGTGTGACCTGATACTGCATGCGCTGCGCATATTGGATGCCGACGTAGACCATGAAACCGAAAAAGACCAAAAGCCCCAAGGCAATCCCCGCCCGCAGCAGCTTTTGCCCCATGCTGGGCAGCGCATCCTGTAGGTTGGTGATCGCGACATGCCCGCCGGTGCGCAGCACAAGTCCCGCGCCGCCAAAGGTCATCCAGATCATCAGATAGCGCGCCGCCTCATCTGCCCAAGGCAGCGAATGGGCGGTCACATAGCGCAGGGTGATATTGGCACCGACGACCAGCGTCATTGCCGAAAGCATGAGGATCAGCGCCCAACCGTTCAACGCCACGAAAATGTTTTCCAGTCTCTTCACGGCTTCCCCTCGCCCGATGTCGCCGGCACCCCTTGGATGCCGGCGGTATTGCTCACTCGAAGTTTACGATCGAGTCGACCAGCTCTTGGCCGTAGGTGTCATAGTAGCCTTCATAGGCCGATTTGATCGACGCCTGAAACGCGGCTTTCTCTTCGGCGGACAGGGCGTTTACTTCCATGCCACGCTCTTTCAGCGTTTCCACACCCGAGGTTTCCACGTTGTCGACATAGCCCCGCATCGCGGCAGCCGCTTCAGTTGCAGCTTTCTCCATCGCGGCTTTCTGATCGTCGTCAAGCCCATCCCAGAAAGGTTTGGACACCAGCAGCATCGCGGGCGAATAGACGTGGCCCGACAGGGTCAGGTATTTCTGAACTTCGTTCAGCTTGACCGAAACGATCACCGACAGCGGGTTTTCCTGACCGTCGATCACACCTTGCTGCAACGACGAAATCACCTCGGGCCAAGCCATCGGCGTGGGGGCGGCCCCCATGGCGTCGAAGGCCGCGAGGTGCACGGGGTTTTCCATCGTGCGGATCTTCAGCCCTTCGACATCGGCAGGCGTGTGGATCGCATTGCGGTTGTTGGTGATGTGGCGAAAGCCCTGTTCGCCCCATGCCAGACCGTGCAGGCCGACAGTGTCGAACTCGCCCAGAATGTCCTGACCGATGGGCCCGTCCAGCACTGCGCGGGCGTGGTCCAACCCGCTGAACAGGAACGGAATGTCAAAAACACCGGTGGCGGGGACGAAGTTCGCCAGCGTGCCCGAGGACACGATTGTTGCCTCGATGGTGCCCAGTTGCAGCCCCTCGATCACTTCGCGTTCGCCGCCCAGACCCGAGGACGGGAAATGCTTGAAGCTGAACTGGTCGCCGGTCTCCGCCAGCACCACCTCTTCAAATTTCTGCGCCGCGACGCCGTAGTGGCTGTCGGGGGCCAGAGCATAGCCGATCTTGATCTCGGTCTGCGCAGCGGCGGCACCCGCCAGCGCGACAAAGGCGCTTGCGGCCGCAAAATGTGTCAGATTGAATTTCATGGTAACCTCCCAGTAACCTTGTGGATGTGCTATCTAAACCCACCAAAGCTGACAAGATGCAGCCCTCGTGGCACCGCGCAACGCTGCCTTAGCCCTGCGCGGATTTCCGGAACAACTTTACCAGCTCGGGCACATAGGCCTGACCATGCCCCGCCTCGACCGTTCGGGCGAGCGCGGCAGAGACGTTATCGGCGACGGTCTGTTGCGCCCCCGATGCGGTCGACATGGCACGGTAATAGTCGATGTCTTTTTGTGCATTGCTGACGAAAAAGGGCAGCCCTTCGCGGTCGCCTTGCGTGATGTAGGGGGCCAAACGCTCAAGCGCGACACTGGCCCCGCCACCACCGGCCAGAACATCCACAAAGACCTGCGGATCGATCTGCGCATCGGCGGCCTGCGCTGCGGCCTCGGCCAGCAGGGTCATGAACCCGACCGACACATAGTTATGCAGCAGCTTTAACCGGTGCCCGTGACCAAGCGCCCCGACGTGGTCGACCGTATCGGTAAAGCTTGCCAGCACGGGCCGGACCTTTTCCAGCACCGCGGCGTCGCCCCCGACCAACAGGTTCAACGCCCCGTCATGGGCGTGTTTCGCCGTGCGCGTCATCGGCGCATCCAGATAGGCCCCGCCCGCGGCCTGCACCGCGTCGCCCATACGCAGGGTGCTGTCGGGCAGCGCGGTCGAACAATCGACAACCACCGCGCCGGGTTTCAACGCCGACACCAGCCCGTGATCGCCCGTGACAATCGCCTCCACCTGAGGCGATCCGGTGACGCAGAGTATGATCACATCACTCACCGCCGCCAGCGCGGCAGGCGTGTCATACGCCACCGCGCCAAGGCCCGTAATCTCGTCTACCGGCTGGTTGCCGGGGTGATCCAGAAAGCCCAGTTCGAACTTGCCCTTGCGCAAGACGTTCCGCGCAATGCCGTGGCCCATCAGACCGACACCGATAATGCCAACTTTCATCGCGTTCCTCCCTTTGTCCCGCAGCGCGGTTTAATCCGCGTTGATCCAGATCGCTTTGGTGTCCAGATATTCTTCCAGATGCTCGGTCCCGCCTTCGCGGCCATACCCCGACATCTTGACCCCACCAAAGGGCACCGCTGGATCAATGGCGTGATACATATTCACCCAGACCGACCCTGCTTTCAGCCGATGTGCCAGCTTGTGCGCCGTCCCCAGATTGGTCGAGAATACACCAGCAGCCAGCCCATAGGGCGTGTCATTGGCGCGTGTCACGACCTCGTCCAGATCATCGAACGGCAGCGCGGAAATCACGGGGCCGAAGATCTCTTCGCGGGCGATGCGCATGTCGTCGGTGACGCCGCCAAAAACGGTGGGCTGGATGAAATGCCCACCCTCCAGCGCCGCCCCTTCGGCGCGTTGCCCCCCGGTCAGAACCGTTGCGCCCTCGGCCGGACCGTCCGACAGGAAACCGGCGATCCGTTCGGCCTGACGGGCCGAGATGATGGGCCCGATATCCGTGCCCTCGTCAATCCCCTGCCCGATCTTCAGCCCTGCGGCAAACTCCGCCACGCGGCGGGTGAATTCATCATGGATCTCGCGCGCCACAAACAGCCGCGATCCGGCGATGCAGATCTGACCCGAATTGGCAAAGACCGACATCGCGGCCACGGGCACCGCCTTGTCGATATCCGCATCCTTACAAACGATGACCGGCGATTTACCCCCCAGCTCAAGCGAGACCCGTTTCAACGTGCCTGTCGCCGCGCGGGCAATCGCCTGACCGGTGGCGGTTGATCCGGTGAACACGATCTTGTCCACATCCGGATGCGCCGCCAGCGCGGCACCGGCATCGGCCCCCAATCCAGTCACCACATTCAGCACCCCGTCGGGCAGCCCCGCTTCTTGCATCAACCGCGCGATCATCAGCACGGTCAGCGACGCCTCCTCGGACGGTTTCAACACCACGGTGCAGCCGGTCGCCAGCGCGGGCGCGATCTTCCAGACGGAACCGGCGATTGGCGCGTTCCACGGGATGATCGCCCCGACCACGCCCACGGGTTCACGCACGGTGGATGAATAGATCTCGCCGGGGAAGGAGTTCGAGATTGTCTGGCCGTGGATCATCACCGCCTGCCCCGCATAGAACCGCAACATCCCCAAAACGCGACGGCTGTTGGCCAGCGTGCGCTGGATCGGCATCCCCATATCCAACGTGTCCGACAGGCACAGGCGTTCCCATTCGGCCTCGAACTTGTCGGCGATGCGCAGCAGCAGCGCCTGACGCTCGAACGGGGTGAACTTGGCCCAAGGCCCCTCGAACGCCGCGCGGGCGGCTTTCACGGCGGCATCAATATCCGCCGCGCCCCCCTCCGGTACGGTCGCCAGCAAAGACCCGTTCGCCGGATTGCGCGCATCCATCTCTGCGCCCGATTGGGCCGGGCACCATTTACCGTTGATGAACATCGGCCGAAAGCTGCCGTCATACAGCGCGCTCGCCAAAGCGTTCCAGTCTTTCATACGTGTCTCCCTTGCTTTGCAGACCACCGCGTAGATGGCGTCTTTCTGCACCTCGGATCGAGGCGCCGCAAGGTAAGGCAGGCGAATTAATCCAACTTTTTGAAAGTTTTACGGCAAGGGCATGCCCGAATGGCCCGCAAACCTGTGTTTTGTCAGGATATTCGGGCCGTCTCTTTGGTGTTTGCAGGAACGGGCACACCATCAGGCTGCCCGCCCCACGTCAGAACTTGAGCGAGAGACTCGCCCCGATGTCGTGGCTGTCATAGTCGAACAACGCCACATTCGATTTCGCCCGCGTGTAGGTATAGGTGATGCGCGGCACGTATTTCCCGATCTGCACCTTGTTGTGCTGCACGGTGAAGGTGAGGCTGGTGGTGTCATCCTCGCGCGGGGTCGTGGTGCCGGGGAAGATGCCGTCGTATCTGTCCTGTTCGTATGCCAGTATCACGCCGGTCGACAGGCCCGATTTCCACTGTTTGTCGATCCCCATCGACACGCCGGTTTCATGGTGATCCAGATGCGCGCGCTGTGTCGTTTCGCGCAGCTGCGACAGGCCGAAGGATAGCCCGAGCGTGGGCGTCAGCCGATGTTGGTACGAGACCGAAGCCCGCATCCGGTGCCCGTCCCGAAACGGGCTTTGGTCATAGGTCTGCCGATCAAACCGAAGCGCCCCCGACACCAGATCACGCGGACGCAGCTGATAGGCGCCGCGCAGCTCCGCCCCCCACCGGCGTCGCACGATGTCTGAATCAGAAAAGCTCAGCTCGGCAATCGGCCCGAAAGAGAACCGCCCCCGCTGCCCGCCACGAATGACATCGAACCGAGCGACCGCCGTGGTTTCGGTGTTCAGCGCGGAATCGTAGAATTTCGCATCCAGACTGGCGGTGCCCACGCCGGACCATCTTTCATTCCACTGCCAGCGCCGCCACGCCGTGCCGCCAATCGCCAGCCCCACCCCGGAAGACGCGCGCGATGCAGGGTTCAGCGTGAACGGCACCCCGCCAATCAGGATCTCCTGCTCGGCACTGCCGCGGGTCTGGTTCGACGACGGCAACAGCGCGAACCGCAGGGCAAAGCCGCCGGGCTTGCGCGAGGTATTGTTCAGGATAAAGGTCTGCAATCCGGCGCGCAGCTGTTCGTCGGCGGTTTCCGCGACCAACCGTTCCGCATGATAGCGCGCAGCGGTCACATCACCGCGATAGGCCAGCAGCAGGGTCAGCTCTCGTCTTGCCGGTTCATAATCGGGCGCGATGCGTACCAGATCGCGAAACAGATCAACCGCCGCCGCAGGCTGGTTCTGGCGCATCAGGATTTGACCTTCCAGATAGGCCTGATGCAAGGGCCCGTTCGGATCCCCCTTGACCAACTGCGCCAGACTGGCCCGCGCGGCGTCATAGTTTCCCTGTTCCAGATAGTCCTGTGGTGTCGCGGCCTGCGCCTGTCCGGGCGATTGGCACGCCAAAAGAACGCCCATCAGGGCGGCAAAAAGAAGATGTTTCATGGATTAACCCTCAAGCAGTTAAATCGGCGTGAAACCTGAACTCTGCACTGCGTCTCCCACATGAAATAATGGGGAGACGCAGGCATGGCTTGAGGTCATGCCCACGCCCAGAGAAGCGGGACCCGTAATTTGATCGACGCTTCTCTATCCCGTTGTCGTCGACCTTAGTCGACTTTGTCGGCCGAGAAGTAGCCGTTCCCGTTCAGCGACCCGTCGTCAGCGCCGATACCAAATGTCAGCGCACCGGCAACCTGTTCGGCGTTTGGCCCATAGAACGCACCGGAGTACGTCCCTTCGGCGCTATTGACGTCGATATCGCTGATGAAGTCCGCATCTGCCGTCAATGTCCCGGCAAAACCGTTGTTATCGAACGTGGTTTTATCCATCGCGATGGTCCCTTCAACGGCATCACGTTCACCGTCTTCGGGGTCTTCGATGGTGGTGTTCCCGATGGTGCCCCAGATCTCGCCGGCGCCAAAGTCTGCCGTCATCGCGATCTCGCTACGCACCTTGTACCGGCTTTCGCTGTTCGATTCGAAGCCGCTGTTTGGCACAACATTGATCCGCGACCGACCCGTATATTCGGCTTTTGGCAGATCTTTCAGATCTTCATCCGCCGTCTCTGTGCCAAAGATCGCAAAGGTATTGTCACCCGACACGTGACCTTCGGCGTTCTCGGATGTCCGGAAAATGCTTACCACCTGGGCAAAGCCATTGCCCGCCGTCAGCAGTTCTTCGACCGGACCATTAAAGTTATAGACCCCGGCGAATTTGCCATCCACCTCGACCTCGTAGCCGTCACCTTCGCCATTCACGTCGGCAGGGGTGAACGCCAGCTCTTCGCCGTCGATGGTCACGGTCAGCGCGCCATCATCATTGCGCTTGATCGACGCGGTGACATCAGTCGTCGTGCTGGTTTCCCCGGTGTGATAGTTCAGGTTCTGCAAGGCGACGCCCACGGCGCGCGCGGTCAGTGTCTTGCCTGACGCGATCGCAGCACCGGCATCGACCGGATCACCGTCCTCGTCTGTCGCAAAGGTCCGTTTGGCCTGCGCCTCTTCGGTGATGTCTGTCACATCAATCACCTTGTCGACCCCGTTCGATGACCCGCAGGCCGCGACGCTCAGCGCCAGCGCGGTCGTTGTCATCAGTTGCATGTAAAGTTTCATTTGAATGCCCTTTCTAAATAGCCCCAAGCGGGCGGGTGCCTGCCGAAATCGCAGCAGGTTAAGAAAGGTTAAAAATCGACCGTAAACGTACCGTAATTTTTTGCGCGGCGCTCCGTGAAAAAATCGTGAAAAAAGAACGCATCAGGCGGTTTTTCATCGCTAAACGCTAGGGGGCCTAACCTATAGTTGCGACAGATATGCCAGCGCCTGTTTGCTTGGCATAAAGAAGTACCCCCCTGCCACCGTTCGGGTGAAATCCACCGGCGCAGGCTGCGCGACCCCCTCCCCTTCCGCGCGAGACATCGGGCACATATCCAGCGCCAGCGACTCCTCCGACCCCGGAATAATGAACGTATCACCCTTCTGTTTCGGCGTGATCAAAGGGTCCGGCCCATGCCGCCCGCCGTGGAACCCGTCTGCGTTGATCCAGGTCTGCTGCACGAATTCGAACTGCCGTTCGATATTGGCGTTAAAGCACATAAAGAAGGTGCCTTCCTCTTGCTCAACCGGCGGTACGGTCTCGGTATCGCGCCGCACCCAGCCCGCGTCGATCAAGCCTGCGTCCTGCGGCGTGTCAAACGCGCTGCTATAGGTCCGGCCCCGCCGCAACAGCCGATGGCGGTTGTTGATCTGCAATGTGATCTCGTGACCGGGGCGGAAACTGTCGCGCGGGTTGGCGCGGCGGATATGCGACCCGATCGGGCAATACAGCCCCAAGGGGTCATCCTCGCCATGGCGGAAATCATTGTCGGGAATCACCGGCCGCAGCAGATCGCGCGGTATGCCAAGGGGGCCGACTTCATGCTCCAGCTCTGACAAGGCATCGTTGAACGCGGCCCAGCCCTGCGTCGTCCAGATCGTCTCATCCATGCTCAGCCCGCCATGCACGCCCAAACGGCCGCTTCCCCTTGGCGTGCGTGTCCGGTCAAGGAACTGCTGCAGCGCAACAAGATGGCCGTCGGTCGCAGGGCGCTGGCCCGTGGCGGCCTGCAATGCCTTGAGGCGCAGCCCGACATAGCGACGCACGACCGCGTGATAGCGCGCGCGGTTGCGCAGGCTGCGCGACACCGACGGGTTGCGCGCCAGTGAACTGCCGTCGGCCCAGCGACCGATGATCTTGGCGGTGATCCATTGCTCCATCCAGATCTGCCGTGCATCCGGCCCCATAGGCACATCGCCATAGGGCGACTGATCCATCTGCCCGCGCTGCATATCCCCCAGCACGATATCCTTGTCGCCGGGCATGCGGTCGCCCTGCCGGATCCTGATGTCGGCCTGAATATCCTCGCGGATCGCATCCGCGATGCCCTTTTGCGGCAGATGTCGCGCCTCAAGCCCGCGCGCCTTGGCCGCCACAAACTCCTTCAAAGCCTTGTCATTGTGCAAGATCTGCCGCACCGCCAGAAAGCTCCCGCCGCGGCCAAAATCACGCTGGTCCCCCAGATGCAGCCGCCCAAAGCGCGGCACCAGATCCGTGACCGGCCGCTCGACCGCCGACAGCCCCTGCGCCGCCGGCGTATCGGCGGGCACGGTGATCGCCAGCGGCAGGTAGCCCCGGGAATCGGGATACCCCAGGATGAACTCCCCCGCGCCGACCACATCATCCGGCGCGGCCTTGCCTTTGGCAAAGGCCTGGGTGTGGCGCATGATCGGCTGCGAGATACCGTCACGCGTGCCGAACCCGTCGCTATGGGCCAAGCCGCGGCGTTGCAGATCCGCCCGCACGATACTGTCCACCGCGATGCCATATTGCTCGAACATCACGGTCAGCGTGTCGTCGGTCGCCGCCTGCTCCGAAGGATCGCGGGCATAGGACAGCAGCAAAGCGTGCGCGGCGCCGTCGCTCCATCGCCAGCGGGCGGGATCGGCGGGCGTGCCCGCATCGCCCAACACCCGCGCCCGTGCCGCCATGCCGCTGGCAAAGGCATGGGGCAACGTCGCGCGCCCGTCGTGGGGCGTGTCGGGAAACCCCAGCAGCGACAGCCCGCCAGAGGACAGGGCAATGAAATGCGCCGGATAATCGGGATAGGCGTCGCCAAAGCTCAGCCGCGCATCCCAGGGCGCACCGGGGGTTTCGGCATTGCGCGCCTCTTGCAGCAACTGCGCGATCAGGCGTTTGCCCCCCTGCCCCGTGTCAAAGCGCAGCACCCGCGCGGTCATCAACGGATGCCGCCCCAGCCCGTTGAACAGCAAGGTCTGCACCTGGTCCGTCTCGATCGCATCGGCGGGGCGCGGCGCGGTGTAGAATAGGGTGGCCCACGCGCGATATTCGTCATGGGTCAGCGCCCGCGCCAGCCCGTCGCGCACCAGCGCATTGGTGCGGATCATCCCAGTGGTCAGCTCTGGAAAGCGGCTGTACCAGACCTGCGTCTGCACCTGCTGGCGCCGCACCCAGCGTTTGAACCTGTCACCGTCCTGCGCCCCATCCAGAAAAAACCACCGGCTGCGCGGAAAACCCACGCAGTTATTCCACGCCATCGTCTGCCCACGGTGCACCTTGGTGATGAAATCCTCGAGGTAGCTTTCCCAGCTGCCGTCGTAATTGCCCTGAAAGATCAGCTTTTGACTGCCTTTGGGGCAGTACCAGCGCGCATAATGGATCGTGGCGAAATCGGTGACAAAGCCGGGGCGGAACCACAGGATTTTCATATATTTGATGATGTGAAACGCCAGCGCCGTGGTCAGCCGCCGCAGCAGGCCGGGCTTCAAGGCACTGACCGAGGTGATGTGGTTCTGCGCGTAACCGGGCAGATCCTCCATCGCTTGCACGGCGGCGACGTGATCATGAGGCGCATAGCGGTCATCCGGCGTCTCGCGTGTTTCGACCCGCCGCAACCATGCCAGCACCCCGCCCGCCACCGTAAGCGCCAGCAACAGCGGCACCATCCAAAGCGAGACATAGACATCCGCCGCCTGCAACAGACTGACAATACCAAAGGCGACCAGCCCCACAGGCAGCACCAACGCCAGCAGCGCAAAGACCGCCAAGGGCTTCAGCCCCAGCCCCGCATATTTCGCGATAAACCCCGAGAAGGGGAAATCCTTGTGCCGCGAGAAGCGCGGATAGCGATGGGATGGACGGTACAGCAGCGCCGCTTTCGCAGGGTCCTCCTGCATCTGTCTGCGGATATCGGCCACCAGATCGGCAGGGTCCGTGGTGCCCTCGGCTGCGCGCTGCCGCACCTGCGCCTCGGCCCAGTCATAGAGGTTTCTCTCCTCCTCGATCTGGCGCACGGGCATATGTTCGGTGCCGTTGAAGTTCACCCCGATGGTGCCCCAGGGCTTGGTATCGGGATGTAGCAGATGCGCGCGCACCGCCGCGATAAACCCGCCCTGCGCATCTTTCAGAAACGGCAGCACGGTCGAACAGGGCGCGTCGATCCGTTGCGCCAGCCGCGCCAGCGCGTCCCGCGGCATGCCATCGGTGTTGAACTCTGCCAGCAGATGGGTGGGCCGCGCATCAAGCCGCGTCTCGGCCCCCAGATTAACCAGATTGAGGCTCGCGAAATGCACGATCCCCGTGCCCTCAAGCCCCTGCTTCAAATCTGATGTCTCCTCCTGCAACCCCGCCAGGACCGCGCGCAGCGCCTCTATATCCACCCCCTCTTTCAAGGGCACAGGCGCCACGATCGTCGACTGTGCCGCGTGGCCTTCCACCATGTCGAACCGCATCCGCAAGCGGCCCAGATAGGGGCCATAGAACTTTGGCCGCTCGGGCAGAAAGGCGATGCCGGGGCGCGAGAGAATGATCTGGAATGCCTCGGTGATGATCTCATGCGCCATCTCGTGCCCCAGACAGTGATGCATCCCCAAACCAAAGGACAGATCCGGCAGCGCGGTGCCGTCCTTGGCCAGAAACCCTTCGCCGGGCATGAAGCGGTTGGGGTGTTTCACCACCCGCGGATCATGCAGGGCTTGCGCTGTTGCCAGAATGACCACGGCACCGGGTTTGATCCGCCGCAGCGCCTCGGGCAGGCCCTGCGTATCGCCGGCGTCTTTACGCAGGCGGAACTGGCCGGGAAAAAGCGACGGATTGAAGCGGGCGATCTCGAACAATATGTCGCGCAGGGCCAAGCGGGCCTGCGGGTCATCGGGGGTGGCTTCGGCCCGCGCGGCACAGCGCAGCGCCTGATGGAACTGGTCCGGCTTGCGGCGCATCTGGTCGAGTATCTTGCCCGCCGCAAGCGCGGTGGTGGGCACAAAGCCGGTGATCACCCCGAACAGGATCACCCGCACGGTGTCTTTGTCCGACTGTTCCCAAACCGGCCCAGCATCGCCTTGCCGCGCGACCTGATCCATCAACCCTTGCAAGAACCCCGCCTGTGCGGGGTCCGCCCGCTCGTCGGCGGACAGCTTGGCATAGGCGTCGATGCTGGCATCCAGCAGATCGCAGATGCGCTTGGCCCCGATCATCGCCTGCCGACGCACCGCAGGCGTGCCCGAGGGGTCGGCAAAGATCAGCGAGGAACAGGCCGCCGAAAACGCGGCAAAGTTCTCCGCGCTCGGGGCTGCGATGCCAAAGGTCTTCAGACAGGCCTCTGCCGTGACGCGCATAAAGACATCGCGCGCCATGTCGATCTGCCCGCCGCTATCCTCCAGCAAGGCTTCGGTCACGCGGCGCACCACAGGGCGCACATGGGTCGCCGGATCAATCGCCGCCCAAGGATCGCGCAAAATCGCCATCTGCGCGGCATGGGTCTGTGCATCATCGCCCAAAGCAAAAACCGGCGGGCCTGCCATCTCTTCCATCTCGGGGCCAAAGGGCACGCCGAACACATCGGGCCGATGCAATGCCGCGACAATATCGGCGTGGCGCGTGACAAAGTGATATGGCCCCAAACGCACCACCGGCGCAATCCGCTGCATCAGGCGCAGCCCGCCATGTTTCATCAGCCCTTGCGTGATCCGGCTACGCAGCTGTGCGACCCAACTGCCGTTCAGCGCATCAAGCGTGAAATGCCGCGTTCCCAGATCAGAGGGATGCGCCCGCTCCTCCGCCTGCGCTTGCCGGATACCAGCGTAGTTGTCTGCATATTTCGTCATGCGTCGGATGCCTTCTGCAAAGGCCCCCCGGGGGGTCACCAGCCGGCGCGCCGTACCTAGAACATCTCTTCAATCATACGTGCGTTCAGCGACCGGTCCGAAAAGGGAAGCCAGTTGATATAGCTGCGGTTGAAACGGGGCTCGAACTCGTACAGGTCGCGCTTGGCACGCGCCACGGCGTCGGGGCGGCCCATGCGGTGCAGCGCCAGGACCTTGACCATATGGGCGTACCAATAGGCGGGGCGCAGCAACAAGGCGTGATCCGCATGCTGCAACGCGGCCGACAGATCCCCGGCCAGCAGCGCGGCAAGGGCTGTCTCCCCCTCGAAACAAAAGCGCTGCGGGTGGTGCGGCGACAGGCGGATCGCATGTTCCAGCGCCTCCAGCGCGGCCAGGGGGTTGCCATCATAGGCCAGATTCGTGCCGCGCTGGTCATGGGCAAAGGCCAGCGAGGGGCACAGCCGGATCGCCTCGTCCGTGTAATGCACAGCCGCCGTCTTGTTGCCCAGCCAACATTCCGCACAGCCCGCGATCCAATAGCCCCGCCCGTCCGACACATCCAGCTTGATCGCCTTTTGCGCCTGTCGCCGCGCCAGCTTGATGTCACGCGGATCGGCGCGGCAGGTCCAGACCCGCCACAGCGTGGTCAGCGCAAGATAGACATGGGCCTCTACATGACCGGGGTTGCGCGCGATGATATCCTCGAAGATCGCCTGCGCCTTCTCGAAATCCTCGGCCGTGAGACGGTTGATATGCCAACGCCCCTGCCACACCAGCGCCTCGTCACTTTGTGCCGGCCGCGACTGGGACCGCTGTTCGTAGGATTGCGCCAAGGCACAGCTGAAATTCCCCGCCACCTCGATCGCCATATCCCGCGCGACTGCGGCAAACCCCGCCCCGATGTCGGCAGCATCGGCCAGCGGCGCGGTAAACTGCGCACGTTTCACCGATTGCCCCGTGGTCAGATGCGTCAGCTCCACCATCAAGACCAACCGCCCGCCGCTCTGGCGCAACTGGCCGGTCACCACGTAATTCGCCGTCGCAGGCCGCGCGGCACCGGCGGCGCTGCGGCCACTGTGCACGGCCCAATCCATAAAGCTGATCCAACGATGCCGCGCCAGCTGGTCCAACACCTGCTCTGCCAGTTCTTGCGCCTGAGGGGTCAGCGGCTCGGCACTGGCAAAGGGCATGAGCGTCACGCAGGGCACATCCAGCGGCGGGGCGAAGTCAACCTCTGATGGGTCGGGACCGCCCTGCGAGGTCTCTAGCTGGCGGGACCAAAAGGCGCGTTGCTCGCGCAGCCAGTTGTCGAATTCGGGGTCCCTGATATCAAGCCCTTCAAGGAACTCCGCCTGCCCCGGCAACCGCTGCGCCACCGACGAAAGCTCAAGCGCATCTACCGCGACCTCGCTCAGCGACAGCGTGACCGTGGTGCGATCCGCCTCCAGCACATCGCCCATCGGGGCAAGCGCACGGCGCAGGGCAGACAGCGTCTGGCGCAGGCTCGCCGCACCCTCACGCTCTCCGCGTTCGCTCCATAGCTTGTATTGCAACCAACGTCTTTCGCGCCTGCCACCGGGGGCGACCGCCAACATCGCCAGCACAGCGCGCGCCTTCTTCGAGGTGATGGTGACACGTGACCCATCGGTGCGCCGCAAATCGAACGGCCCGATGACATTTAGCTGCAATCCTAGAGTTTTATGAGAACCATCCGCCAA
>NZ_CP159194.1:140000-302047 GCF_040435955.1 Sulfitobacter sp. TCYB15 | reverse complement strand
TGTCCGCTTCCTTGTCCGTTCACACCGATTCTCGACCTTCGAGACCCTCCTAAGGTGTAAAGCTATAGACAGGTCAAGTTTGGTGACGCTGAAAGTCGGCTTCGTCCGCAGACCGACGTTCCAGCAGATAAAATGCTGCACTGCGCATGAATGTCAGCAAAGTGAAAGCTGCATCGCGGCGAATGGAGCCTTAGTCAAAGGCCGGTTAGGGCCGTTCTCGTCTTTCAATAGGAAGGGCGGAGAGGAGACCCTCGCTGTAGATGCAAAGCTCCATTTCAACGTGGTGGGAACGGGGCCGCCACAACCGATAGCGCAGTTTTGCCAGCGGTGGCAATTGATCCATTTTAGCAAACGCTGAGCCCTGGTTGTAAAATGATCCCAGAAACTAACGCTCTTTCATAAGGATCGCTTTCGTCTAGATCAGCTGTCGCAAAAAATCCCAAACGCCACGCTCAGTCAACTTCACTACGCCAAGGTGGATTTGCTCCCGCGCGGGTTACTGTGATTGCGGCGACTTTTGCGCCGTATTCGATGGCGCTTTGCAGGGTTTCTGTCGTGATGCCTGATACCGTTATCTTGGTCAGCTTTCCGGCGTCAAACAGGTGTGCAAGAATGCCAGCGTTGAAAGTATCGCCTGCACCTACGGTATCAATGACTTTCGCGCGGACAGCGGGTATTTGTACCTCTGCGCCTGACTTCAGATAGCCGGTCGCGCCCTCTGCTCCGCGGGTCAGGATTACTGCGTCGGGGCCCAGTTCAAGCAGCGCGGTTGCCTTGCTTTTGAGGGACGACGGCCCCGGAACTAACCACTCCAAATCTTCGTCAGACACTTTGACGAGATCTGCGAGCCCTATAGCACCTTTAAGGCGCGATCTGTATGCCGGAATATTATCGACCAAACCCGGTCGGATATTGGGATCAATCATGACGGGGCGGTGCGCGCCCTCGGCCTTGAGTAGCGCGATATACGCGTCCGCGCTTGGTTCACAGGCTAGGCTGATCCCGCCGAGATATAAGGCCGAGACGTCAGTGGTCAGTGTGGGCATATCAACGGGGGTCAACATACGTCCGGCGGAGCCTTCGTCGACAAAGTTATAGGTCGCTTGGCCGCCGTTTAGCTGGACAAATGCGAGCGTAGTCGGGCGGTTTGACACCACGGCACGGGAGGTATCGACGTGGCTGGCTTTGAGGGCCGCCGCCAACTGTATACCGAACATATCCGTTGATAGACCTGTCAACATACCGGTGGGAATACCGAGCCGCCCTAGGGCGATTGCAGTGTTGAATATGGCACCGCCGACATGCGGAACAAAACCCTCGGGCCCTGCCAAGGTCGGGGCGGGGATCATATCGATCAAAGCTTCGCCGCAGCATAAAATCATTGAACAACTATACCTTGGAGATGGGGGGCTGAGCCGGCTGCGATGCGCGTAGAATCTGATTGTCGGAAAGGACGACGTCACACGGCAGACTGTTTTCAAGCACCAAAGTGGCGTTTGGCAGATCGTTGCTGTCTGTTTTTTCAGCCGCCTTCGCCGGTTCGCAGCCGTGATCGGCCCAGCGTTGCAGCAGCCGCTGCCGCAATACATCAAGCGGTACGTCGATCTGTACCGATAGATCCCACAATGGTGCGAGATCCCGCCAGTGGGGCTGGTCCAGAATTAGATAGTTGCCCTCTACGATGATCGTCGTGGTCTCGGGGCGCAGTACGCCCGCCCCTGCAATAGAAAGATCGCGCGTTCGGTCAAACAAAGGGAACACTACGTCATCCTCGGTTTTAAGCCGTTTCACGAGATGGACAAACCCCGCACTGTCAAACGTATTTGGCGCGCCCTTGCGACCGAGCAGACCGCGTTCGGACAGGATCTCGTTGCTGAGGTGAAAACCGTCCATCGGTACGACTTGAATGGTGTCGTTCCCTTCGGCCAGGGCTGTGGCCAAGGTGGACTTGCCGCTGGCCGGTGCGCCGACCAAGGCAACCAGTCGTCGTTTTCCAGAGAAAGATGTAGCCTCAATTTTGGCGAGTAGCTCGGTATTCACAGTCGTGCTCTATGCGGCGTCTGGCACGGCGGCACCGGTCATATAGGCCACCGCGTCGGACATGGAATGCTCCTTGGGGTTGATCAGACACAGGCGCTTGCCAAGACGGTGTACGTGGATGCGATCGGCAACCTCGAACACATGAGGCATGTTATGGCTGATCAAGATGATGGGAATACCGCGGCTCTTTACCTCGAGGATAAGTTCAAGGACCTTGCGGCTTTCTTTTACGCCAAGCGCAGCAGTCGGTTCGTCAAGAATGATAACCTTAGAGCCGAACGCAGCCGCCCGTGCCACAGCGACGCCCTGTCGCTGCCCGCCCGAAAGTGTTTCTACCGCCTGATTAATATTCTGGATCGTCATCAGCCCAAGCTCGGAAAGTTTTTCTCGGGCAACTTCTTCCATGCGTTTACGGTCAAGCTGGCGCAGCACAGAGCCGCGAAAGCCGGGTTTGCGCAACTCGCGTCCCATAAACATATTATCTGCGATAGAAAGTGCGGGGGACATGGCAAGCGTCTGGTACACCGTCTCGATGCCTGCGTTGCGCGCATCTATGGGGGACCGGAAGTGAATTTCCTTACCGTCTAGCGTTACGGTTCCTGCGTCGGGGATAACAGCGCCCGAGATTGCCTTGATCAACGAGCTTTTGCCGGCACCATTGTCGCCGATGATGGCAAGGATCTCGCCCGGCATGAGATCGAAGTCGCAGTGATCTAGGGCAGTAACCTTGCCGTAGCGTTTCACCAGACCACGGGCTTTCAACATAGGTTCCATTAGGCTGCTACCTTTCTAATCCATTGGTCCACTGCGACGGCGGCGATGATCAGCACGCCGATCAGGAGATATGTCCATTGAGCGTCCGCGCCCGCCAGCCGCAGCCCCAGAGTAAAGACGCCGACGATCAAGGCTCCGAAGAACGTTCCTAAGATAGAGCCCCGGCCGCCGAAGAGTGAAATTCCACCGATCACGACCGCCGTGATGCTTTCGATATTCAGTAACTGGCCGGACGTAGGGGAAACCGACCCGATGCGGCCGATCAAGGCCCATCCAGCGAAGGCGCAAATCAGGCCTGCTATGGCATAAACAGAGATGATGGTTTTCTTTACGTTAACGCCGGACAATTCGGCGGCATCGGGATCATCACCGACAGCGTAAACATGCCGCCCCCAAGCGGTGTGCTTAAGCACGTATGCCAGTACAAGAACCAAGACCAAAAGAAAGACCACACCTAGGGTAAAGATCGCACCACCCAGATTGAATTTCACGCCGAGAAGTTGAAGGAGTGGGGCTTCGGCCGCAATGACCTGACTGCGGATTGTCTCGTTGGCGGAGTATAGGAAGTTGGCGGCCAGCACGATCTGCCACATCCCAAGTGTCACGATAAAGGGGGGCAGTTTCATCACGGCCACAAGCCAACCGTTAATAGTGCCGATCAGCGTTCCGAAGATAAGACCGCAGGCCACGGCGACTTCGGCGGGCAGACCATAGCGGAATGTGAATTGCCCCATCACAACGGAGGAGATGACAGCAATCGCGCCAACGCTCAAATCGATGCCTGCCGTTAGGATAACAAGGCTTTGGGCGGCAGCAACGATCCCGACGATCTGCACCTGCTGCAAGATCAGCGTCAACGCGAAGGGAGAGAAGAAGCGGGACCCCAGTAACAAACCGAAGACAGCGATGGACGCAAGGAGCACGATCAGCGGCACAAGCGCTGGCGTAACATGCAAGGCGTGGTGCATCTTTTTGACAAATCCGTCAGAGGTGCGATCGAAACGTGCGACATCCGTCGCGCTCTTCGAGGCTGCGGCCTCATAATTATCACCGGTGGACATTTGTCGCTCCAATTCGTTCGACTGTGATCGTTAGCCTCGCGCGCGAGACGGGGGCCGGGCGATTGTCATCGCCCGGCATTTGCTCGTTACTCGTTAAGGGGTTAGCCCCAGCACAGGTCCTTGCCTTCGGCCACGCTGATGCTATCGACGCCGTCAACCGGCTTGTCGGTAACCAGGGCAACACCGGTGTCAAAGAAGTCCTTGCCTTCGGTGGCTTGTGGCTTCGTCCCGTCCTTGGCAAATGCGGCGATCGCCTCGATCCCCTTGGACGCCATCAACAACGGGTATTGCTGCGAAGTCGCCCCGATCACGCCCTCTTCGACGTTTTGAACGCCGGGACAGCCGCCATCAACAGAAACGATCAGTACGTCGTTCTCGCGGCCAATATCCTTAAGCGCCTCATAGGCACCGGCGGCGGCTGGCTCGTTGATCGTGTAGACGACGTTGATGTCTTGGTCCTGCGCGAGAAGGTTCTCCATCGCTTTGCGGCCCCCTTCTTCGTTGCCGGCAGTTACGTCGTTACCAACGATACGGGGGTCGGTTTCGTCACCCCATTTGCTGGGATCGCCCAGATCAATACCAAAGCCCTGCAAGAAGCCCTGATCGCGCAGAACGCCGACAGTCGGCTGGCTCACGGCCAGATCAAGCATGGCGATTTTCGCATTTTCAGCGTCGTCACCCAACGCGGCGGCGGCCCACTGGCCAATCAATTCGCCCGCCAGAAAGTTGTCTGTCGCAAAGGTCATATCGGCGGCGTCGATTGGATCAAGAGGCGTATCAAGCGCGATCACGAGGATACCCGCATCGCGCGCCTGCTGAACGGCTGGCACGATAGAAGAGGTGTCGGACGGCGTCAGAAGGATACCTTTCGCACCATTGGCGATGCAGGTTTCGATCGCGGACACCTGTGTCTCGTGATCACCGTCGATCTTGCCAGCATAGGTGTTGATCTGCATGCCAAGCTCTTCCGCCTTGGCCTGCGCGCCTTCGCGCATCTTTACGAAGAAGGGGTTGGTATCGGTCTTTGTGATCAAGCAGGCCGACACGGAATGTGCATCAGCCGATGCTGTTCCTGCCATTGCGATCAAGCCCAACGCGGTCCCGGCGATTAATTTCTTCATGACAATTCCTCCCAGAATTTTTTGATAACGGCACGATTCGGTGCGTTCCCGTGTCGTCAAAAATATTCGAAAGGGGTGTCCTGTCAATAAATAAATCAAGTTGACTTATTAATCAGTTCGCCTGAAATTAAATTTATGAAACCGCTATGGCTTGAGCATATTTAATGAATCCGATTACCAGCATAGACGCGATACATCGCGCGGATCAGAACCGGCTACGCAATCCGAACGAACGGGCAATCCTCTCCCTTCTGCAGCGCAATGGGCCGACACCGGGTAGCGACTTAGCACGGCAAACCGGTCTTTCAGCGCAGACAATCTCGGTCATTTTGCGCAAGCTGAAAAGCGACGGCCTGACCCGTCAATGCAAGCCCGTGCGGGGAAAGGTTGGAAAACCTTCGGTCCCAATCGCGCTGAACCCCCTTGGCGCTCTTTCTGTCGGGTGCAAGCTGGGGCGTCGTAGCTGCGACCTTATCGTCATGGATTTTTGCGGCACGACATTGTTCAAGCGCAACCTGATGTACGACATCGCCATACCGCAGACGGTCTTTACCTTCCTCGCGGAAAGCTATGCAGAAGCGCTCGTGGAGATTGGTCCGAAGGGGACAGAACGGCTTTGCGGTTTCGGCATCGCGGCGCCGTTTGAAATTTGGAAATGGGGGGCGTCCGACGGGAACACACCGGGTGAATTCCTTTCGTGGAAAGATCTCTCGTTCGAGCGCGAAATTGCGCGGTTCACCGATCTTCCTGTCTTTATGATGAACGACGCCACAAGCGCATGTTGGGCCGAACAGGTATATGGCCGCGGGCGGGAGTTTAGCGATTATGCCTATTTCTTTGTCTCCACGTTTATCGGCGGCGGTATAGTTCTTAATCAGGCGGTATACGAAGGCAGCCGCGGCAACGCTGGTGCATTTGGCCCCCTTCGAGTTGGTGACCGCGCAGGCCGGACCCAGCAGTTACTTGATGTCGCCTCCGTCCATGTTCTGGAAAGCGCCTTGGCGCAGAGCGGGAGGGGCTATCGGGATCTTTGGAAGCAACCGCAGGATTGGTCAGGCTTTGATGCAGAGGTCACTGACTGGATAGACGGCGCGGCCTATGCAATCGCACAGGCGTGCATGTCCGCCTGTGCAGTGATCGACTTTGAGGCGGTGATCATCGACGGCGCGCTGCCCGAAGATGTGCGCAGCCGTTTGGTTGCGGCTGTACGTCAAAAACTGCCGGACGAAGATAGTCGCGGATTGCTGATGCCTGAAGTCGCAGAGGGTGTTATCGGGGGCGAGGCGCGCGCGCTTGGTGCCGCCTGTGACCCGATCTATAGCCAATTTTTCAGTACAACCCAGCAGGTCTGACCGAAAGGACAAAGCCGAAATGAAACGCTCTGAAATCAACGCGCTTCTTGAAGCCGCAGGCGAAATGTTCGAACGGCATGGCTTCATTCTGCCGCCCTTCGCACAGTGGAGCCCGTCCGAGTTCATCAAGCGACGAAACAGCGCCGCACATCTGATCGACGCACGCTGTGGTTGGGATGTAACCGACTATGGCGCGGGGCGTTTTGACGATATGGGGCTGGTTCTATTTACCCTTCGCAACGGACGTCTGAGCGATCTGAACGCCGGTCGGGGCATGTGCTATGCCGAGAAACTTCTTGTTTCGCGTCAAGATCAATTGTCGCCGATGCACACCCACGTCGTCAAAGCCGAAGACATCATCAATCGGGGTGGCGGCACCCTGGTGGTGGAGCTGTTCGGCTCCGACGCCGAAGGGCAACTAGATCCCAAACGCGGCGGGACCGTCATGTGCGACGGTCTCTCGGTCCCGTTCAAAGCGGGCGATAAGCTACGGCTTGAACCGGGCGAGAGCATCACGCTGCGCCCCGGAGATTGGCATGCCTTCTGGGGCGAAAGGGCGGACGTGCTAATCGGCGAGGTCAGCACGGTAAACGACGACGAAACCGACAATATATTTCATGAACCCATTACACGCTTTTCCCAGATTAAAGAGGATGCAGAGCCAGCGCGGCTTTTGGTAAGCGACTACGCTACCCATTTTCTTGCATAGTCTACTGACTAAACTTAATCCCTGCAGCTCGCTTATCTTGAAGCGAGTTGCTGCTACTTGCTTTGAACGAGTGATTTGGTACTGGAGCACCACCGAATGTAGACGCGAATGTGTTAATCTGGGTAGGCGGTCTCAGCACATCTATAGAATAGTCATCGGACACGTCCTTATAACAAAAATCTTAGGGTGGTTAGACATGCCAGTTTCCGTAATTTTCACTCAACGTGGCCTTCATAAGAACTCCGCTGCACCGGAGCGTACCGATCTGGAGATGAAATACCGATATGGTACGTGAGCGACTGCCTTCCACATCCGATAGGGAGGGCGGAGATCTGCCGTTAGCTGCATTTGCCCAATTGGCTCCCCAAGAATGATAACGGGCATTCAGGGATATTTAGCAATTGTGCGGAGCAAAACTTCTTGGGCGCGGGCTATGACACCTAACCATTTTCTCTTAACTTTTCCGCTTGCCGCAGCATTTTTGTGAAGACAGTTACTTTTGCGGCGCGGAACTTTGCTGCCGGGAGCACCAAGAATATCCCCCCTTCGGGAAGATGCCACGCAGGCAAAACCTGCGTCAACGTCCCTGAGGTCAGACGATCACGCACCAGATAGTCAGGCAGGATCGCCAAGCCTGCGCCATTCTCTACGGCGGCCAGGATCGCGGGCGCGCTGTCGATTGTTAAATTGCTTTGCACGGTGACGGGGGCCGTTTCGCCGGCGGCGTTTTGGAACCGCCAGTGCAGCGGTTCGGATAAGGCCCTATTCGCAATAAATGGCACGTGAGCAAGATCGTTCGGGTGCCCCACGTCCTTGAATAGGTCGGAAGCCTTGCCCGACCCTACGAGAAGCTGTTGGAACCCCCCAAGTTTGCGCGCCAGCAAAGTGGAATCGCGCAGCCAGCCGACCCGAATGGCCAGATCAAGCTCTCCCTCCATAAGATCGGAAATCTCATCTCCCAGATAGAGCTCCACCTGGCAACCAGGGTACTGCCGGCGAAACGCTGCGACCAGCGGGGCCACAACTGTCGTCCCGTAATCATTCGGAGCGGTCAGACGTAATGTGCCGACGGGGTGCTCCGAAAGTTGCGACACCTCATTAAACGCCTCTTCCGCTTCGTTCAGGATCGAAGTGCAGCGCAGGTAGAACAGCCGCCCCGCATCGGTGCTGCTGACCTTGCGCGTGTTGCGTACCAGAAGCGCTGTCTTCAGCTCCTGCTCCAACTGCGTCACCTGACTGCTGACGACAGCCTTCGTGACCCCAAGGCGGTCTGCGGCCTTGGTAAAAGAGCCGGTTTCGATGACAGCGGCAAAATACGCCAACCGGTTGAGATTATGAGATTTGACCATATTCCCACTGTTAGCTTTTAGCATACGATCTGTCAAAATAACACGTCTTATCACAGATAGTGGGTGGCCCTATCTCCATAGCTAAGGAGACAGATCATGACTCAAAACGTAAAACTACATTACCTGTTCGATCCGCTGTGCGGCTGGTGCTACGGCACGTCTGCGACCATCGCCACGCTCGCCGCCCACCCCGCCGTCGACGTCCAACCACAGGCGACCGGCTTGTTTTCCGGCGCAGGCGCGCGGCCTATGAAAAGCTTTGCCCCGCAGGCGTGGGAAAATGACCAACGCATTGCCGCGCTGAGCGGACAGACCTTCAGTGAGGCCTACCGCCGCGATGTTTTGGGGGCCGACGATGCGTCTTTGGATTCCACCATCGCGACGCTCGCCGTTACTGCTGTGGCGGATAGCGCCCCCGACCGCGTGATCGAAGCCCTTTCGGCCATCCAGAGGGCACGATATGTCGACGGCAAGGATATCACCTCTGCGGCGGTTGTCGCAGACATTCTGACCGACCTCGGCCTGACAGACGCCGCCGCGCGCGTTCTGTCCCCCGATGCCGCCCTCACCGAGCTTGTGCGCAAACGCGGCGCGGTGGCACGGGATCTGATGTCATCCCACCACCTGCAAGGCGTTCCCGCCCTGATCGCCGATGTCGACGGCACCCAGTTCGCACTGGATGCCAGCAAACTTTACGCCGGACCCGACGCAATCCTCGCAGCGCTCGGGCGTGCGTAACCCCACCATAGAGAAAGGAAACACCATGAACCGCAGAGACCTTCTGAAACTGTCCACCGCAGCCGGTGCCGCCGCCCTGATATCCCCCAGCGTGTCTTTTGCAGACACGAATGGCCTGACATGGACACACTTCGTCGCAGGCGAAAACGGTTTCTACCGTGCGCCCGTTTTGATCCAAGGCGACACCGAAGCCGTCCTGATCGACGGTGGGTTCACCCTGCCCGATGGCCGCGCCTTGGCTGAAGAGATCCAGGCGACAGGCAAAACGCTGACAACCATCTACATCAGCCAAAGCGACCCTGACTTCTATTTCAGCTTGCGCCCGATCGTCGAAGCCTTCCCCGAGGCCCGCGTCATCGCAGCCAGCGAGACAGTCGCGGCCATCAACGCCAATGTGGCCAAGAAGGTCGAAACCTGGGGACCACAACTTGGCGAAAACGGCCCTGCGACTGTGGCCGAGGTGATCATTCCAGACGCCGACGACAGCACGACGTTGACAGTGGATGGCCACGCCATCGAGATCGTTCCCGCCAATGGGCTGGAGAACCGTCGCTATCTTTGGGTTGAAGACCTGCAAGCCGTGTTCGGCGGCGTTATGGTCTTTTCCGGCACCCACGTCTGGACCGCCGACACCCCCACCAAAGAACAGCGCGCCGCATGGATCGCCAACCTTGACGCCATCATCGCCCGTAACCCGCAGGTTGTCGTCCCCGGTCACATGACGCCGGACGCGCCGATGGGTCTCGCTGCGGTGGAATTTACAAAAGATTATCTCCTGGCCATTGAGGAAGAGCTGGCTACCGCGGAAAATTCGGAAGAGCTTCACGCTGCAATGACAGCCCGCTATCCCGTTCTGGGGATGACCGTTGCATTGGATGTCGGCAGCAAGGTTCTGACCGGCGAGATGGAATGGGGTTGATCCGCGCCTGATCCATTTTGTGGCGCTTGCCGCATACGCCCCCCTATAAACGAGAGCAGCCGAGACATATTGGCTGCTCTCGCTTGGTTTTGGATAAGCACTCCGTGAGATCGCCAGAAGATCCAAGGCGTCAGCAGTGTGACGGATGCGGCTCTCCTCATAACACCGCATGTAGAAAGCTGCGGTGCGGCTTCAGTCTTGGCCATGCTGGTAGTTTGAGGGACGTTCGTGTTGATCGACACCATGGGCAGAGAATAGCCTTTCAAATCAAAAATGCTGAACGCCAGATTTGTCCGCACGACACCAGTTCGTCGCCTCCGAGATTTTTCGATTGCAGAAAATGACCGCAAACCGGGCAGCGACCGCAGCATTTTGACTAGTCGGTGAACGGCAGGAATGGGCCGAAAGCACCAATAACTGCCAACTTAAAAGTTGGTGCGACGCACGTAGCTAATAATATACTGGTTCATCCGTTTTACCTCCGTTTTTTTCAAGCGTGATTAGAGCTCAATCTTTTCAATATTCTTCAGCACCGCATGCACGGCAAGGCCTGTCTCAGTCAGCCCATAGGTCACCTTGGGCGGAATGGTATTCTCTTGTTCGCGCCAAACCAGCCCGTCTGCTTCTAATTCGCGCAGGCGGGTGGTCAGCACCTTGGGAGAGATGCCGGTGATCTGGCGTCGCAACATACCGAAGCGGCAGGTCCGGTGATCGCCCAATACGTAGATCACATGGGTTTTCCATTGTCCCCAAAGCTTGCGCAGCAGCGTGTCCGCCGCGCAGGAGATGTCAACTGGATACCGGTCCTTGGGGCCGGGCACCTTTTTCTGGGTGGTTTCCATTTGGTAACTACTTTCACTTGGTAACTATCGCCTTACATAAGCTCCCAACCAACCGAAACAATACGCCGGACGTGCTTCGCGCTGCTGGCATCCTAAGGAGAGCACTATGTCCCAAGGTATTTCCCAAGCCATCCCCGGACTGCACCATGTTACTGCGATCTCTGGCCCGCCGCAGGATAACCTCGATTTCTGGGTGCGCACCCTCGGGCAGCGGCTGGTCAAACGCACCGTGAACTTCGACGATCCCGGCACCTATCACCTGTACTACGGTGACAAGGACGCGGCACCCGGATCGATCATGACCTTCTTTCCCTTCGTGGATGCCGGTCCGGGCCGTGCAGGGCCCGGTATGGCGTCGGCAGTGGCGTATGCGGTCCCCGATCTGGAACGGCGCATGGGTGAACTGGCCGAAGCCGCCATCGACTTCGAAGGACCTTTTGATCGTTTCGGCGAGCGTGCCATTGCCTTGAAGGACCCGGACGGGCTGCGCGTCGAACTGATCGAGGGCGGCGCTCGGGACGAGGGGTTTCACAGTGTGACGCTCTGGCTTGAAGAAGTCGTCGCCACCGCCGAGGTGCTCGAAGCGATGGGATATGTCCGCGAAGCCGAGGAGGCCAGCACAACCGGCGGCACCGACGGGGTGGAAGCTCGCATCCGCTACCGCTCGACCGACCCCGAACGCGGCTCAGCCGTGGACCTGATGACCTCGGACGCCCGTTCCATCGGACGCTCCGGTGCCGGGACAATCCATCATGTCGCCTTCCGCGCGCGGAATCAGGACGAGCAACTGGCATGGCGTGCGCGCCTCTCGACCGCGGGCCAGCAGATCACTCCGGTTATCGACAGGCAGTATTTCGACGCGATCTACTTCCGTACGCCTGGCGGTGTGCTCTTCGAGATCGCCACCGATCCACCAGGATTTGCGGTGGACGAAGATCCGGCCCACCTGGGCGAGGAGCTGAAACTTCCCAAGAAATATGAAGCTCACCGCGACCGTATCGAGCAGGTTCTGCCGCATATCCAAGTGCCGAAATGAGCGGTATGGCGACTGCGACCCGCGGTACCGGTCCGCACGCTAGGCAACGGCTGGTCACCGCCGGTGCCCCGCTTGAGCGTGCGCGGCTGGCTTTGGTGATAATCCATGGTCGGGGCGGCGCTCCGGAGGATATGGTCGGACTGGCCCACCACCTCGCGCTGCCGGATGTCGCCGTGCTTGCACCTCAGGCGGCCGAGCAGTCTTGGTGGCCGGATAGTTTTCTGGCGCCGCTGGAGGCCAATGAGCCGGAATTCGGCAGCGGGTTGAGCATCATCTCCTTCCTCCTCGATGACCTGTCTGATCAAGGCTTCGATCCAGCGCGCGTAGCGTTGATTGGCTTCTCGCAGGGGGCCTGTCTGGCGCTCGAAGCGGCAGCGCGGCTGGCGCGTCCGTTCCGCGCGGTGGCCGCGCTCTCCGGCGGGCTGGTCGGAACCGGAGAGGCGGGCGGGGCCCCGCGCGCCGATCTCTATGACCGCACCGGCAAGACCTTCGACTACGCGGGCCGACTTACGGATGTACCAGTGCTAATCGGCTGCCATGAGCGAGACCCACATATCCCACTGGCGCGGGTGCGTGAGAGCGCCAATGTCTTGCGCGATATGGGGGCAGAGGTTGAGACGCTAATCTTGCCCAACACCGGACATGGTATCGTCGCCGAAGAGGCAAATTGGCTACGCAAACAGCTGAACACCGAATGCTGAGTAGAGCGTCCAGTGATACCATGTGTCGACATCAACCGCGACGACGGCGCTGACAAATCGATATTTGAAGTCGATTTGCCTCCGCCTCAACAATACGCCGCGCATGTGCCTTGGCTACCCGGCGCCCGCTGAGTTCTTTGAAAGCAAGCTGATGAAAATCCGGAACCGGTTGGGGTAGAACGAGATATCAAGAACTGCAACTTAGCGTGAGTTCAAACACGCCGTGCACTATTTTCTATGTCCCGACATGTGGTCTGGCACTGATCTCTGAAACCTTGCGGCATTCGGAACCATTATGCGGGGACAACAGTTTCCAGCAGAGTAGACGGGAAAGGGATTTCATGAAGCCGAAGATCACAGTTCTATTTTATTCAGCGTATGGGACCAATCACGGTATCGCTGTTGAGGCTGCTCACGCTGCCAAGGCCGCCGGTGCCGATGTCAGGCTGCGCCGCTGCAAGGAAACTGCTCCTGACGAGGCGGTGAACAGTCAAGACGCTTGGCGCGAACAGCTGGAGAGGATGAAAGACATACCGGTAGCGACACCGGATGACATGGAATGGCCAGACGGATACTTCATCTCAGTGCCAACTCGTTTCGGCGTTTCAGCTAGTCAATTCCGCGCCTTCGTGGATACACTCGGCCCACTGTGGCAAAATGGCGCTCTGGCGAACAAGGCTATCACCGCGACTACATCGGCTCAGAACCCCCAAGGGGGCCAGGAAATGACAATTCAGTCGATATATACAACTGCAATGCATTGGGGCGCGATCATCGTACCACCCGGTTACGCCGACCCGATTAAGTTCGAAGATGGCGGAAACCCTTATGGTTACTCATGCACGCCAGGGGCGCTGAGCGATACCGGCAAAAAATCAGTGGCTTTTCAGGCTGAGCGGTTGGTAAATTTCACACGAAAGTTCATGAACTAAGCCCATAGTGCGAAAACTGAACGCAGGCACCATGGGCGAATGCAGCCAGCCCCTCCTACTACATTAGCTAATTACTCACGCTTTCTAAGATCGATACCGCCCCATTACATACAAGGTGAACCACTCAGACGAAGCTAAAAATACTTGCAGACTGCGGCTGAAGACCCATAAGCGTTGTCTGGACAGTACCTTCCCAATTTTCGCCTGAGCTGCGATTCCGTTTCTGACGGATATTCGGCGGGGGTTTCGCGATGGCGACTGCGGTAGAGTTTCTTATGGACTACTGGCTGGACATATATGGTGCTTAGACGTCTAAATATCAGGTACCGACACCTAAAAGACCATTCGTTAATCATGCTTTATCTAGTTGTGTGTATGGTTATCGAGGTAAGGCGGCCGAATAGGCAGCCAAGTTTCCCGCCGAATAGGCGGCTTAACTCACTATGTCGACCGCCGAATAGGCGGAAGAAGCCCGGCCCCTGATGGGGCCGGGTTTTTTGATTTTAGAGATATGATGGGACGCATATAAGCGATCCCTAGAGGCCACTGTCGGGTCAGCTTGACGTCTTGCAGTTTCATGGAAACAGGTCGTCGATGTCGCTTAGTGGGTGACCATTGGCTATCGTTGTGAGGGTTGTCTTGAGAAAGTCGAAAGCTCGACGCCGTTGATGTTGCAGGTCTGGATCAGTGAGGCGATGCGGCCCCAGACGATACCACCCTCATCATGTCCAGCGAAAAGGCCGTTTTTCCGACTGGAGGTGATGGGGCGGATCAGGTTTTCGACGCGGTTGTTATCGATCTCGACACGCCCATCGGCCGGGAACGCCTGCAGCCCGTCCCAGTGATTATGGATGTAGTTCAGCTTTTCACCCAGCCGAGACTTGGCGGAGATCTTGAGGCGTCCATCCTGGAGCCAATCGCCGAAGGCCGCGATCAGTGGAGCAATGCGGGTCTGGCGGGCCGACAGACGTTGGCCGGGGGAGATGCCACGGATATCGGCTTCGACGGCATAGATCTCGGCAATGCGGCGCAGGCCTTCGGCGGCGATTTGTGAGCCATCGCGGTCAAAGACTTCCTTCAGTTTGCGGCGCGCATGCGCCCGGCAATGGGCCACCCGAATTGGGGCACCGCCCTTGCGCGTGGGTTTGGTCAGCCGGTTATAGCCCTGGATCTGCAGGATACCGTCGAAGCCTGTCAGGTAGGTTTCGGCATTCGCGCCCGCCCGCCCGGGGGCATAGAAGTAAACCACACCGGGCGGATCTTCACCGCCCCATGTTCGGTCATCGTGGGCCAGTGCCCAGAGATAGCCAGTTTTGGTTTTACCGCGCCCCGGATCCAGCACCGGGGCGGTGGTTTCGTCGATTACCCGGCAGGCGATTGTGCAGCAGAGATGACAAGATTGCCTCCAGTCCATCATGACCTTTCCCGAAGTCCACAAGCTGCGTCGAGGCCAGTACCCGCAAAACGTAAATTTTTATGAAACCTTTTAGTACTATAACAATTTAAGTAATTCGAAAATAAAATCGAATTACTAAATTTATATTAATATATGAGAATTTCATGAACGATACTATACAAAAGTTAATTAATACAACAGCCTTAGGTCTGGCATATTCCTCCCAAGAGATCGACGCCGCGATGGAATTCCATCTCCGTAAAACACGTAGGTCTAACCCCCCTGGCACTTGGGATAACGCCGGTAGGTTTTACGCTGCGGAGCGCACGGATGCCGTCGAAATGTGTCGCGCCCCATCCAGGGCCTATCCGTATTCACAAATGACCGCGGCACGCACGGCAGCCCACTGTGCGGAGCTCCAAGGTGCTGATTGCGTAACGTATGTTCGCCGCATTGCACTAGCTATTAAGAGGCTGGAGAAGGGAGAAAGCGAAGAATCTATTCGCAAACTACTTCTACCAGGTGTTAAGATTCGAAAGGCGAGATGTTGCCTTGAACACGAGCTTTCTGATTAAATTTGACAATACCCCAGCATTTATTACAAGTGCTGGGGTATCTACGTCCGAGTGCATTTTTCACGTTCGTCTGTCTCAAGCCAACAAATGCCAGACAAAGCATCTCCAAATCTAGGATGCCTTAGATCCCAGTGCATGTTTGCACGTTTGCGGCTGAATACAGCTGGTAATCATGCACTCAGCGGCCGCTCCGCTGCCGTCGCCTTAATCCGTTGACTGCTATGCTTATAGGCTTTTCATCAAACAGACGCATGGTGTGGCTCAGAGTGAGCGTCAGACGTGTCGCCACAATCCCCCCCCACCCGCACAATATCGCAAAACCGTTCGGTACAATACAAAGCCGAAGGCGCACCCGAGACGATGTCGCGCATTTAGAAATCCAGGTCGGTTCATAGCACCATCGGTACCAGTCCACCCGCCAATCTGCGTCATCTCTCTTCAAGCTAACGGCTAGCTCGCGCTTTAATGGAGACCAAATCCATTTACAGACAGCATCTCCTTTTGCCGGTTGACGTATCTCCCAAGCTGACTTTAAGGGAATTACATATAATATATCAATCACTGCATATATTACTAAATACTTTCATCATGTTTTAAACATATTCGTGTATATCATTTTTGAGAAGGCCAGAGATATACAATATAAATTCTGGGATTACAAGTTAATGCTATTAATGGAGAAAAGGCATATGAAAAATTCGACAATTATTACAAGCTCTAAAATAAACAACAAAATCATAAAATTAGGCCTCCAAATAAAATCGATCACAATGGATATTAAAAGGGCGGAACAATCCAGCCGCTGGCTGGAAAACTGGCAGTCTGAGAAACTAGCGGGTCTTAATGCTGAGTTGAGGACTAAGGAGCTTGAGAAGGCCCAGCTCGAACAATCAATTCTGTCAGGATTGATCTCGGTGCTCGCTTTGGTGAACGGAAGAGCGCAAGCATACACTATATGCGCCGAAATGCTCATTGACCTGGCCCACGAGTTTGAAGGCATAATGGAGGACCGCGGCATTACGGTCAAAAACAGAGCTGGGGCTGAAGTGCGCTTTCGTCCAGCTGGAAAATCGGTAGCCCATTCGCCGATGGGTCGAAGTATCACGACCTATGTCGTCATGCGTCGGGTACACGACGGCTGGCGGCTCATCCACGCAGAGCGCGACTATTGCTATGACAATCAACGTGAGTTCATGGAGGTCGTCGTACGATCCTCTGCGCATGAAAATATGATCCGGCACGCGACACGTAACTTCTGCGTCTGGGATGAAACTCCGACTGATGGGTTGATGGCATGATGGATACACGCATGCCTCCGCAGAACCTTGGCCTGGAAGCACCCTATTCGGCACGACCCTACAGGCTTTCCGAAAATACTGTCGAAGCAACAGTAATCGCGGCGTCAGGTGATTGGCAGGGACCCTCTGGGTCCCTGCCAATATCAAGGTGTCGAAAGCGCTCAGGAGCTGGCGATGAGGTGTGCCGAGGGCATCTCGTCTGCATCGTTCGGCGCTTCAGAAGACAGGCGTTTTGAAAGGCTTAGAAGATCCATCCGGGTCAGCTCTTTCTTTTGCACGAGTTCAGCCGCGATGTTTTTAAGCATATCTATGTTATCATTGAGCAAGGCCCGTACTGCCGTTTCTGCTTCTTGCAAATGTGCCTCAATCCGCTGCTGCGTCTTGCCTGGTAGCTTTTGAAAATCCAATTGGCTTACATCCTGCCAGGCCAAGCCGGACTCGCCGAACGACCAATTGAGTTCCATCTGAGCGGCAAGAACCGTTGCTTGCGCGAGGTCGCTTGCGGGGCCCACGCCCGCGCCATTGCTTACCCCACCCAAGACCAACCTTTCAGCCGCGCGGCCGGCGAGGCACATTCTGAGTTTTGCCTTTGCTAGTCGAGACGTCATTGTGGCAAGAGGCGCTGGCTCGACCCTCCCTCCCCTTGCCGTCACCCAAACACCCAAAGGGGTGGGTAAGGGTGACAACAGAGCTGATAGAAGATGTCCTGCTTCGTGGATCGCAACACGGTGCAACAGCGCTGTGTCCAGTGCCGGCGCAATTTGATCGGTCGCCGCTTCCAGATGTTTTTGCGCCAAGGGTACATGATCTGTTCGCGCTCTGCTGAGCGCATCGCGGATAAGCGCTTCTGCGGTGGCACCAGACTCCCCAAGAATGCGCTCTGCAATAGCGCTCAGATTCAGAGCCGGATTGTTTGCGGATCCCAATTTGCGCGCGAGAATTCCCTCGAGCCCAGAACGGTCAGGTAACGGAATCTCCACTTTTAGATCAAACCGCCCGCTGCGAAGAACTGCAGGGTCGACGATGTCTAAATGATTGGTGGCGGCCAGCAGAATAAGACCTTCGACGTACGCCGCCTGATTAATCTGTTCAAGCAGACCGTTGACCACACCCCGCAGATAGCCGTCATTTAGCCTTTTTGAGGAGCGATCGGAAAAGCTGTCGATTTCATCGATAAACAAAACCGCAGGCGCTTGTTGCGCTGCGCGCTCGAATGCCGTCGCGAGGGCTGCAAGCATGTCACCTTGGTGGCCATGTCTTTGGCAGTCAGAATACGACGTAGTGATCAAAGGAATCCCTGCGCTTCCGGCGAAGGCGTTCGCTAGCATCGTCTTTCCTGTCCCCGGTGGGCCATAGAATATGGCGCTTCTGGTCAAATCCGACCAAGCCGCCCTGCCCTCTCGCCACGCATTCAGATCTTCGAGCATCCGTTTCAGCGGTGGCATAGCGCCGCCACATCCTTCCGCATCGCTCAGAGTAATGCGCGGCCCACTGTTCTGAACCGCCACAATCTGTGAAATACGGTCAGCGACACGTAGTGTCGTCGTTTCTTCGAACGCGGCAGCAACTTGAAGCGGCTCTAAGCGGCGAAGCGCGTCAGAACCTGGCAGTCGCTTCAGTAGCTCGTCTTCTGCAAGCTGGCCCGTATTACTATGAGTTAATCGCATCGTCTCAATTATTGCCTTCGCAGATAGACCAGGCCAGCGAAAGCTCTGATAGAGGAGGCTTTCCTGTTCCGCAGATAACTGACGTTTCGCACCACAAACCGCTAGAACGGGCGCGCGGCGCGTCAGACTTTTGTCGATCGCTTGTCTGAACTTAGGGATCGAGCGCTTTTGCTCGCTCGCTGCAAGATCAGAAGTGTTCGCATAGATATGACAAGCAACGTTCTGACCTGTCGGACAGGGTTGTTTTTCTTGCCAATGCGCCAGCACCTCTGCAGAAACGCTTTCAAGCTGAGACCGCATCTGAGCTGATGGGAAGAGCATCAGAGTAAGTCCCCCCGGGCGGAAAACCTGCTCAAGCGCATGTTGATCCTTAATCGTAGCGCACATTAAAATGATGGCGAGAACAGCTACCGGACGTGGTTGTATCTGCCATAAAGGTGAGATCTCTAAGTCAGTGCAGGCAAACGGGTCATCACCATCAGCAAAACACTGCTCGATTTCACTGGGTGTCAGTGTTTCCGCAGCGGGTGCCCCTTCAATACCGTCCGGTCTGCGCCGCACATCGTGTTCAAAAACCCGGCGAACGGGCGGTTTCAACAAGTCGATAGATGCTTCGCCGTCTGCTTCACGATCGTCATAATCGTAAAAGCGCTCGGCATTCGATCTCCACTCAGCAAGTGCGCTCTCGCGTAGCGCAGCGACGGTAGTTCGCGCCAGATCGGCAGAAAATGCGGTCGGAAACAGTGGGGGTTTTTGTAGGAGTTCGGTCATACTATTCACCCCGCTCAATAACAAAACGGCATCAGGCCGACGGGCGCTGGGGGCATCTGGTCAACGCCTAGATCAGCCAGTGCAGCCTCGAAACTTGCGCCCGGTCGACGTCTTAGAGCCGCTATTTCTTCAACACCGATAGACTGTGATCGACGTCGGTCCGTGGTGAACTTCACGACGTTTTCTGACAAGCAGACGAGTGCCAACAGATCAAAGTCATTGTCTGAATATCTGCGAACTCCGGCTGGTGATCGGTGGTACCCACGGGAAACGTTGAAGTTAAAACATCCGCCGCGTGGACGCGTTACAGTTTTGACTTGAACACGCAGAACGCCCTGCTCAAGGAATACAACGCAATCGAAAGGTGAATGCTCTGCGACTCCTACGCTTTGTAGTCCTAAACTTAAGAATACGCTTTCAACGAGCAATTCGCCTGCGCGCCCAAACTGTTTGCCGTGGTATCGACGAGTTTCCGTGTCAATTTCGGGAAACTGAAGAAGGTCTTGGTGAAGGGTGGTCGAAGGGCGGTTAAACACCTCTTCGAGCCCGACCAAGGTCGGTTGATGTGTCATTTTAATATCCTTGAATAGCAATAGGTCGCCCCGCCAGCCGCCTCTGCGGCGCTGGACACGGGCAAAAATTATGGAAAGGTTCGAGACTTATGCGTCGGGCGTGAAGCCGAGATCGCTTCCAGGCTCATCGGCCTCTGCGCGCTCGGCCATCTGCTCTAGAGAGAGCTCCGCTTCTTCCAGCATAAAATACACACGAGCTGGAGCTGCGGATTGCATAATCTGCGCGAGTTTAACCTGTGCCGCTTCCAACTCGAGCGGGGATTTGGAACGAATAGCACGATGGATCACGCCCGCGGCCCGACACAGTAGTTTGTCCGCCGGCTTGCGAGTGCGGAACGTAGCCAGCAATTTGGCGTCTTCCGCCAAGCCTTCCCACACGGCGTCAGTCTCGCTGCCCCAGGCAAACCCATCCGGCCAGTCAGTATCGTCAAAGAAAACTTCTTCATCGAGCGTCGACTGCATATTGCTGACGAGACGTTCGAACATAAGAGATTGTGGCGAGACCCCGAAATTTTGGCCTGTCGCTTGGTCAATTGGGTCGTTAAAATAGTCGTTAAGCATAATGATCTCCTTCATAGATCGTTGTGTTAGAGCGGGATAAGGGTTGCACCCCTTGTCTCGCTTGCATTATTATGATACCATTATATCAATATGTCAACCTATTATTAAGGGAACTATTGCAAAATGGTTAAAAAAGGGCGCCCTCCTGTCGATTCATCTGGGATAATGCTCAGGCTCCATAGCGATATAATAAAAAAAATAGACGGCTTTCGGAAAGAAGAAAACGATTTACCGACACGACCCGAAATGATCCGCCGAATGATACGAGACTGGATCGATGATAAGGAAAATATGAAATAAAAATATGATAACGCAAAAATATGAAATTAAATCCCTGCTGGGTCCGACAGTAAAGGCTTGAAATGCGATGAATAATTAGCTGGCGGGTTTTTCTGGCAAATTGAGCAGTAAGCTCAGGCTAGGTAACATCGGGTGGTTCATCATCTCGTAGCTGCCCGGTGTCGTGGCGATCAGGATCAGGCGGCCCATTTTTTGTCAGTTTAGCACTTCGAAAGCGTGTGATGACCTCATGAGCTTCGTGACCGACACCTCTTAAGCGCCGAACGGCTTCATCATGGGTCTGAGAACCCCGTGGTTGGTCGGCTTCCGCTGCGACGTCAAGAGCCCATGGTGGTACCGGTATTTGACGAGCGGTAGCGTTCTGGGGGCCGCTGAGTCGCAAGCCTTTTTGCACTAGATTGGTGAGGCTGTAGCCCTGCCCCAAACTACGCGGCCCGTATTGACGGCCGTGGAAACCGAATAGAACGTAGGGGGCACCGTCTGCTGTCTGGTCAATCGTCATGTCGATGCCAGCCTCGTCCAGAGCCGCTCTCATACGCGTCTCATCGGGTACACCGGCCATCGCTTCATCAATCGCTGCGCGTATGAAATCCTTGTGACAAGTCCCGGATTTTTCGACAGCGTGTAATTCCTTCATCGAACGAGCACGCCGATGTGAAGACCGGCGGGCTTCATCCACAACATGCGATGATGGCGTTGACTCTAAGTCAAACTCAGCTTCAATTTTGCGAAGCAGAAGTTCACTGCGGCGGTAGTCGTTTCTGTCTGATGCTGCTGTACCATCTAAGCGGATCCGGGAACCAAGGATATGGATGTGGGCATCGTGAAGTACAATCATATAATTCTCGATACCCATTCCAGCACACCAAGATCGACCTATTCCCGCCCAGTTCTTCCGCGACAGTTCACGGTCGGTTTGGGACGCCGAAATAGACACGTGATATAGATGTCTGTTCAGACGAGGACGCAGTTTGGCAACGTGATTGAGAAACTTGACTGCGGTGTCGGGCGCTCTTCCAATCGTGCTGGCAACAACGGACACGGACTCTCGCGGCCTTCCCGCATGGTCACGGGGACTGACGAGATAGCGAACCGTTGATCCTGCCCGACGTGGACGTGATATCTTAGCAATTGCCATGGTCTGAGCCGCTTCTAAGGATGGAAAACCGGACGGTGTGTAACTCGTTTTCCACGTTCCCCAGAAAGTCTATAATTTCCCTTCTCTTCAGTGTGGGATGTGTCTCGACGTGTGGTGAATAGTCCGCAATCAAATCGCTGATTTTGCTCAGCTGTCTGATGGTTTCTCTCTCTAAAAGCTGCAACGGTGCACGCGTTTGCTTGCTCAATACCCGCCCCCGAATATAATCAGAAAGCGATCGTCCCGCTGCTCTCTTGGTCAGTTCTTCACGTTCATCTTGTGTAACACGAAGTGTTACATGCCTTACTTTGTTACTTTTTGATCTGCTCATATTTAACCCCTTGTTAAGAGGCGCGATCAGAGCGAGCGTGTTACGTTTACATTGCTTGCCCAGAAAAATCGGCCTCAAAACGCAAGTGGTCGGGAAATCTTAAAAACGTTGAAAAGAAATCTGGTTAAAATTGCGGATGGCGCGAAAGCTATTTTTAGAAGTCAGGTCCGAACTCAAAAGTCCGCGCTACCAAAAAAAGGGAGAGTGCCTGAAGTTTTATGTTGCTGCGGTAATCCGTAAGGATCCGGCGTAGGCCACAACGAGGTTGTCGCTCGGGATCACGGTTCATTTCGATGAGCTCCTGCAGGTTTTCGATCCTAAACGGAGCGAAGGCGATGACACTATCGTCGTCGGGGCGGAAGACCCGGATTATACCATCTTCGGTTTTCATACAGATGGCGAGATCGAGGCTCTGATTAACGGTTTCGCCCAGTTCGACAGCGACGCGGTCGATAGTCTTGACGGAATGCATTGTGTTCAGCTGCCTGGTTACGTTGCTTGTGGAAGGAAGTGAGCTTTCCAGTGCCAAGGCATAAGTTCATGCATGCGCGAGACGGGCAAGTCGGGCAGCCGGGCGAGAACATCGGCGAGCCAGGCCTGCAGGTCGATGTCGTTCATTTTGGCGGTGACGATAAGGGTATACATGGCGGCAGCCCGTTAACCGCCGCGCTCGGAATCTACAAAGAGCCACGACTTTGTGCCCAATGCCACGCCACGTAAGGCGCGTTCGGCCGCATTATTCGTCAGGCAGATACGCCCGTCATCGAGGAATGCCGCGAAGGCCTGCCATCGGCCATGCTTCTCAAACATGTAGTTGATCGCTTTGACCACCTTGTTGTGTCTGGGAAGTTTCGCGCGCTCGATGTCGAAGTGTAGATATGTACGGACTCTCGGGACACTTTCTGTAAATTACCCAATTTGGGGTGTAGGAAGTTTTCATGACGAACGAAGAACTAGAGCAAGCTTAGAGCGCTCCAGCACGCCGAGAAGATCGGGAATGCCCGTAAGGCATGCGAGAGCGTCCGATCTTCTGTGTAATTGCGATCTGGTCCATTCTTCCTGAGAGGAGCAAGGACGATGACCATATCCGAGGAACTGCTGGACGAACTACTGAAGGGCTGCGAGCGGCCTGAAGACCTGCTTGGCGATGCCGGTCTAATGAAAGAGCTCAAGATTAAGCTGATGGAACGAATGCTCGGTGCTGAGCTGACGGCACATCTGGGCTATGAAGACGGCAAGGATGCCCCGCCTGATCAGACCAACCGTCGCAACGGGTCATCCGCCAAGAGATTGAAGCGGCAAGATGGCGAACTGCCTATAGCTGTGCCATGGGACCGGGACGGTAGCTTCGAACCTGAACTGGTGAAGAAGGGACAGACCCGCATTGATGGGATGGATGACAAGATTATCGGGCTTTACGCCGGCGGTCTGACGGTCCGCGATATCCGTGCTCATCTTGAGGACGTCTATGGCCTGCAAGTCTCGCCAGACTTGATCAGCCGTGTGACCGATGCGGTGTTGGATGAGGTTCGGGAGTGGCAATCCCGGGCGCTGGACCGGATGTATCACATCGTCATTTTTGACGCTCTACGAGTCAAGATCCGCGACGCCGATAGCCGCATGGTCAAGAACAAAGCCGTCTACGTGGCCCTTGGTGTCAGCAGGGATGGCGTGCGCGAAGTTCTTGGTCTTTGGATCGCTGACAACGAGGGCGCCAAATTTTGGCTCTCGGTGATGACAGAGCTGAAGAACCGTGGGCTGCAAGACATCCTGATTGCGTTCGTAGATGGTCTCAAGGGCTTCCCTGATGCTATCACAGCAGCCTTTCCGGACACGGCCGTGCAAACGTGCATTGTCCATCTCGTGCGCCAGTCGTTGAACTTCTGTGCCTGGAAAGATCGCAAGGAAGTGGCCGCTGATCTACGGCGGATTTACAGCGCCCCTACAGCCGATCAAGCTGGCTTGGAGTTGGATGCCTTCGAGGAAAAATGGGCCGGGAAATATGCCTCCATCGCACCGGCCTGGCGCAGAGCTTGGCAGGAAGTGATCCCGTTCTTTGCTTTTGATCCCGCCATCCGAAAGATCATCTACACCACCAACGCCCCCTCTCGGCAGCATGCTTTGCATGCGCCCGCCGGGCAATGATTGAAAGCTTGAACCGTGTAATCCGCAAATCGATCAAGACGCGAGGATCGTTCCCGACCGAGGACGCAGCCACGAAGCTGATCTACTTGGCGATCCGCAAGTTTGAGAAAGGCGGCCGAAATGTTCGAGAATGGTTTGCGGCCCGCAATCATTTCGCCATAATGTTTGAGGATCGCTTCAATGCGTGACTGTATCTAAAACCCGCATGGGCCAGACCAGATACACAAAGTTCATGACACTCCCAGGCATCGGTATTTTGGGATTGGGAGATCCAGCTTCTACAGATGGCGCGATGCCTATCAAAAGCATGGCGAAGCCGGTTTGAAGAATGCCAAATCAATTCTAAAGAACCCGGCCAATCAAACACCACCCGAGATCGCTGAAAGGATTCTGTATCTGCGCCGGAAGTATCATCAAAGGCCGATCAGGATCGTCTGGTGCTTGGCACGGTATGAATCGCCCCGAGTTTGTCGGAGACCATCAACTTAAGTAAGGATGATGGTTATGACAAAAAGCAAAATGGCAAATCGCTATTCACCTGAGGTTCGCGCGCGTGCGGTCCGGATGGTCTTCGAGCATCAAGGCTCATACGAAACGCAGGCGGGCGCGATTGCGGCCATTGCACCCAAGATCGGCTGTATTCCCCAGACCTTGAGCGGATGGGTCAAGCAGGCCGAGAAGGATAGCGGCATGCGTGATGGCGTGACAACCGAGGAACGCGACCGGATCAAGACTCTCGAACGAGAGAACAGGGAATTGCGTCAGGCCAACGAGATACTGCGTAAGGCGTCAGCTTATTTTGCGCAGGCGGAACTCGACCGCCCACTGAAGCGATGATCGCCTTCATTGAGGATCAGCGCGTTGTTTACGGTGTCGAGTCGATCTGCAGGGTGCTGCCGATCGCACCGTCAACATTCTATCACCAACTTGCGTGCCGAGCGGACCCTTCCAAAGCTTCTGCCCGGTATCAGCGGGATACAGAGCTGCGCTCGGAGATCAAACGCGTCTGGGATGAGAATTATCAGGTCTACGGGGTGCGCAAGGCCTGGCATCAGTTGAAACGTGAGGGCTTTGAGGTTGCAAGATGCACGGTGCAACGGTTGATGAAACAGATTGGCATCCGTGGGGCTGTGCGGGGCAAGGTCGTCAAAACAACCGTCCCTGACACGTCAGCGCCTTGTCCGCGTGATAAGGTGAACCGCGTGTTCCGAGCACCAGCCCCTAACCTTCTCTGGGTCAGCGACTTCACCTACGTGTCGACATGGCAGGGCTTTGTCTATGTGGCCTTCGTCATCGATACGTTTGCTGATCGCATCGTGGGGTGGCGGGTCTCGCGATCCGCCAAAACGGACTTTGTTCTCGATGCTTTGGAGCAGGCCCTGCATGATCGACGGCCGGTCCAGAAAAGTGGGTTGGTTCACCATTCGGATCGCGGCGGTCAATATTTGTCCATTCGTTACACCGAGCGTTTGGCTGAGGCTGGCATCGAACCGTCGGTCGGCAGCGTCGGGGATTCCTATGATAACGCCCTCGCTGAGACAATTAACGGTCTCTACAAAACAGAGCTGGTCCATCGCCAAGGACCGTGGCGCAACATGCAGGATCTGGAACTGGCCACCCTTGGCTGGGTCGATTGGTTCAACAACCGGCGTCTACTTGGTCCCATCGGAAACATCCCGCCAGCGGAGGCTGAACAGAACTTCTATGCACAGCACGATGTGCTCGATATGGTCGCGTAAAATGAAGCTACAGGTCTCCGGTAAAACCGGGGCGATTCAGTACCACAGAATCAAAATCTCGGATGCAGGGGTCTACCGTATCCTCAAGCGCAATGGCCTCAATCGGCTGCCCAGAGGCACACGAATGCGTATGCTACACACCAAACGCTATCAGAAACAGGTGCCCGGCCATCATATCCAAGTGGACGTTAAGTTTCTGACCTCGCTCACCGACATAGATCGGAAGGTCTGGGCTAAAGTGCGGCTCGGCCTGACTATTCTGGGATGATGCTCTCGAATGGTTGGTGAACGCGCGGAGTTTCTAATCGAGGGATGTTAACCGCACGCCCGGTCAGCGTTGAGGGTCTGCGCGTTTACGTCTGAATACGCTCGACAACCACGCTCTCCTCGGCCGTTCCGCTGGCGTCGCCTCGTCCCCTTGCAGGCTTCGCTTTTGTCCAAACATCAGCATGGCAGGTGTCAGGATGAGGGTCAGAATGGTCGCGACGACCAGCCCCCCTACAATCGCGCTCGACAGTTCGGTCCAATATTGGGTCGATGGCGCGCCAAAGACGATTTCGCGCGTGAAGAAATTCAGGTTGGCCCCCAGCACCATCGGCATCAGGCCAAGCGCTGTGGTAATCGATGTCAGAAGAACAGGCCGCAAACGTTGTGCGCCTGTGCGCAAGGCGGCCTCGCGCGGGTGCATGCCAGAGGATCGTAGATCATTGTAGGTATCGATCAAAACAATGTTGTTGTTCACCACGATGCCTGCCAACGCGATAATCCCGATGCCCCCCATCACAACGCCAAAGGGGCGCCCCGTGACGATCAAGCCAAGCAGAACACCCGCGACCGAGAAGATGATCGCGCTCATCACCACGAAGGCTTGGTAGAAGCTATTGAACTGAAGAACGAGGATCACCAGCATCAAGACAATCGCGGACACGAAGGCACCAACAAGGAACACCATCGCTTCGGTCTGGTCCTGCGCCTCGCCGGCGAAGCTATAGCTGACCCCGTCGGGCAAATCCACGGCGTCCAGGGCTTGTTGCAAAGCCGTCACCTGATCGTTGACCAACAAACCGGGTGCGACATTTGCCTCTATCGTCACGACGCGCTTTTCATCGACACGTGTGATCGTGCCCGTCCGTTCAACCGGCTCGAAGGTGACAAAGTTGGAGATCGGTACCAATCCGGCAGAGGTGGGAACGCGCAGGTTTCCAAGCTCTGACAAAGACCGTTCCTCGGCCGGGAACCGAACCCGGATATCCAGCTCTCCGTCCGCGTCCTCGGGCCGGTAATCCGCGACGGCGATCCCTTGGGTCAATAGTTGAACGGCTTGGCCCAAAAGACTGACATCCGCGCCATATCGCGCGGCTTCGGCGCGGTTCACGCGGATGGACACCTCTACCCCCGGAAGCGGCAGCGTGTCGGTCACATCCGTGAAACCGCCAATCTGCTCCATGATGGACAAGACCTGGGCGACAGCATCACCCTGCACCGCCGGATTGCGCGCCGCGATCTGAAGGTTGATCGGCTTGCCAGCGGTGGGTCCGCCGCTTTCGGTCTGGACCTGAACATCAATGCCCGCAATGTCCGCGACATCACGCCGGATATCGGTGCCGATGGCTTCTGCCGCGCGTCGCCTGTCCCATTCGGTGAGCTCAAGCTGTATCGTACCGATGGTTTCTTCGCTGCCCTGCCCTGCGCTCATCGTTGATCGGGCATAGACGGTGGCCACTTCATCATAGCCCATCAGTCGCTGCTCAACTCTGCGCACCAACGCGTCACGTTCGTAGATAGAGAAGTTGTCACGGGCAAGCACCTGCACCTGCATGAACTCAGGCTCTACCGAGGGGAAGAACGACAGGCCAGTGCCGAACTGCCCGTATAGACCAAAGCTGCCAAGCAGCATGGCAAGCGCCAGCAACGCCGTCGCACCGGGCCTGAGGATTGCCCATTCCAACAGACGCACATAGGCCCCCGTCAGCCCGCCAATGCGCCGTGGGTCACCTTTTTCAGCTTCGCTTAGCGCACGTTTGGCCGCGGCATTTTGCGGCTGGCGTTTCCCGATGAGGCCACCCAGTACAGGGATGAAGATGAGCGCCATGAACAGGGACGCGAAAAGGGTCAGGATCACGGTAATGGGCAGGAACTTCATGAACTCGCCGACCATGCCGGTCCAGAACAGCAGCGGGAAAAACACGCTTAATGTCGTGGCGGTTGAGGCGATGATCGGCCAGGCCATGCGCTTGGCGGCATAAGCATAGGCTGTTTGCGCATCATCCCCCTCTTGCAGACGACGGTCCGCCAGCTCGACCGTTACGATGGCCCCATCGACCAGCATCCCGACGACCAAAATCAGCGAAAAGAGAACCACGATATTCATCGTGAACCCCATCGCCCAAAGGGCCGTTACCCCCACCAGAAACGCCCCCGGAATGGCAAGACCGACAAGGATAGCCGACCGAAGGCCAAGGGCAGCTACGATGACGATCATAACAAGCAAAACCGCTGCAATGACGTTTGCCTCCAGGTCGCTCAGCAAAGTCTCTACCTGCTCGGACTGATCTTGCAGGTAGGTTACCTCGATGCTTTCGGGCCAATCCTTGCGCAGCTCTTCCAGCGCAGCACGCGTGGCCGCGACTGTTTCGATGATATTCGCTCCGGACCGCTTTTTCACCTCAAGCGCAAGCGCCGGTTGTCCGTCGATACGTGCGTAGCCCGTCGGATCTTGGAAGGTGCGGCGGACGGTTGCGACGTCTTCGAATGTCACCACCGTATTTCCGCGCACCTTTACCGGAATTTCCATGACGTCTTGCAGGTCCTCGATCAGGCCCGGCACTTTGAGCACGATGCGGCCGCCCCCCGTCTCAATGGCCCCCGCCGCAATCAAACGGTTGTTCCGCTGAAGCTGGCCGATTAGCTCATCAAAGCTCAGATTGTAGGTTTGGAAAACCGTCGGGTCGATCAGTACTTCAAGGAATTCGTCCCGCGCGCCGCCAATCTCGACCTCCAGAACGCCGGAAAGTCCTTCGATGGCTTCTTGCGCGTCATCGGCGATAGCGTTGAGCGTTCTCTCTGGCACCGGCCCCGAAATGAGCGCGGTGATAATCGGGAAGAGCGCCGTGTTGATCTCTGTCACCGTGAGGTCATAGGCGGCTTCGGGCAAATCACCTTCGACCCTGTCTGCGGCTTCCCGGACTTTGCGCAGCGCTTCGTCGATGTCACCCCCGGGGGTAAACTCCAGTTGGACGTTCGCATAGCCGTCGGATGCGTTGCTTTGTATCTTCTCAAGCCCGGCAATCGCGGCGAATTCGGATTCCATCGGCTCGATCAGCAGGCGTTCGGCATCAGACGGGCTGATCCCTTCAAGGCCCGTGGAGACGTAAACAAGCGGTAAAGGCACCTCGGGGTTGGCTTCTTTGGGGATGGCGACATAGGCGACCGCGCCTACGCCCAAGAGCATCAGAAGCACCATCAGAACGACACGGCCACGCGAGAATGCGGCGTCAATAATCGTATTCATTCCCGCTGCCCTTCGTCGCTTGCCGCGTCACTATCGGGAATGGGAAGCGCGGGCTGCCCATCTTGAGGGGTGCTGTTTTCCTCACCGTCATCCGCCTTGCTCTGCAATGACGGTGCCACCTCTTCGCCTTCGTTCACGAAACCCTGACCGACAGTGATGATCCGCACCGCGTCCGACAGGCCGCTTACATACAGTCCATCGATCTCTGCCCGCACGATGCGAATGGGGGTGAACACAACCATATCATTCTCATCAACGGTTTTGACGCCCAAGCGCCCCTCTGGGCTAAGCGATATCGTCGAGGGCTGCACAAAATGCGCGCTTGTCGAACCCGTCGGGATTCGAATTTCCGCGGAAATACCGGCGGGAATGGCGCGGTCTTCGTTCGGCACGGTGATCTTGGTGAGGAACGTGCGGGTCTCGGCATTTGCAGCCGTGCTGACAAAGCTCACCGTGCCTTCTCGCTCTTCTCCGGTGATGAAATTTACCGTCGCGGTCTGGCCGCTTTTGATCTGACCAAGCGCCTGTTGTGGCACCTGCAACGCGACTGTTAGCGGCCGATTATCAACGATGCGCCCGACTTCGGCACCCGCCTGAATAAACTCACCCGCATCAAGTGACAGCTCTTCGACACGTCCGGTGAACGGGGCCGAGATAACAAGTGCCTCTATCGCTTCTTCCGCTGCGGTCACTGACGCCTCGGCGGCGGCAAGCGTGGCGCGTGCTTGGCTGACCCGATCGGCAGTCGCCACCCCTCTGTTCAATAGCTCTGTTGCGTTTTTGAACTCTCGGTCCGCACGGGCGAATTCTTCGCGGGCCCGTGCAAGATCCGCCTGAGCTCCCGTCGCAGAGAGCCGAGCAATCACCGCGCCGCCCTCGACCTCTTCCCCCTCCATCACCAAGACATCCACGACGTCGCCTGACGCCTCGGCGCGGATCGACGTATCGCGGTCAGGCTGCGCCTGCCCTTCCGCCTGAAAGGATATCGTGACCTGTTGAGGCGTCGATTTTTCAACCGCCACGGCAACGGGCTTGGCGGGGGCAGTTTCAGCTTGCCCTGCGTCTTCGTCACCCGAGGGCAGGATATACCCGCTGCCCATCCAGCCGACGATGGCGACAACCAAAGCCGCAGCAATCCACGCCGACCGCGACGCGCCTTTATCGTCCTCGAAAGACGATTGCTCTTTGTTTTCGCTGTCGCTCATTTCCAGTTGGCCTTCACTCTCACACACAGGGTTCCTTTTCAGACATGCATACCATGTAGGCCGCCGTTCAAAGAGGTCGCATCATATGACGCTTTTTAGAAACAGACCAGCAGTCTGTAAGCGGGAGATAGACGGTGCGCATGAAACGTCAACGTGACGTCGAGGCATCCAGTGATCCTACCGCTGAAACGAAGCGCAATCGCGATGGATCAAATGCGCTTTGCTGAACACGTACGACCTCAATCAGCATTTAGTTGCTCATGGGTCTTGAACGACGAATGACACGGGCCTAGGTGTTTACCGACTAAAGATCTGTATGGTTAACGATCTGTATGGCTATGGAGACGTCGCATTGGCAAAGACCGATACAAAAAGAGACAGCCGTGTGCGTATGGCACCAGCGGTAAGGCGAGATCTTATCCTTGATGCGGCCCAAGCGCTGTTTATGGAACGGGGCTGGGATGTCGTGACAATCGCGGATGTTCAGGAAGCGGCAGGCATTTCACGCGGCGGCTTTTACCACCACTTTGCCGCAAAAGAAGACCTGTTGAGCGGGCTTATCGGGCGCATGACTGAACAAGCGATGCAGACCACTGAAGCCGCGATGAGCCAGAACAACGGCGATGCATTGGTCCAGTTGAACGGTTTGCTGGATGGCGCGGCGCAATGGACGGCCGACAACGTCAACGAACTGCGCGGTCTCGTGCGAATTTTCTCACGGCCCGGCAACGAGATCCCCTACCGCCGGATCTGTGACGCCGAGGCGGCGGTCGTGATGCCGGTCCTTAAAGCCATTATTGAATCCGGTATTGCTGAGGGAACATTCAACCCCGTTGATGCAGGGCTGACCGCCGAGTTGATGCTAAGCCTTTCGCAGGGCCGTCGGGAGGTTCTCATCAAGGCATTTGACCTGGCGAGCGCGAACGATCTTGACGCGGCAGTTGACGCACTTGACAGGCGCCTTCGATCTGAGGGTGAAATCTGCGACCGATTGCTCGGACTACCTGCGGGTAGCGTCGCCCTGTCAAATCGCACCGAATACCGCCGAATGCTGGCCGGCTTGGTCCAGTAGCGGCGGATGATATGCACGAGTTTGCAACGCGACGCTCCGACTACATCCCGGGCAGCCACAGCGCCAGTTGCGGGAACAGGATCAACAAGAACACCAGCAGCACCGAGCATCCCATATAGGGGAAGGCAGATCCGTAGATCTCGCGCATGGTTGTGCCTTTGGGGGCGACGCCCTTCATCACGAAAAGCAACAACCCGAAGGGCGGTGTGGTAAAGCTGATCTCGAGCGCCAGCAGGATCACCAGACCGAACCACACCGGATCAAATCCCAGCGTTGTGGCGAGCGGGAAAAAGATCGGTACGGTCAGCAACATCATTGAAATCTGCTCCATGAACATACCCAGCAGCAGCAGGACGCCGAACATCACCAGCAGCATCGCCACAGGGGCCAGATCAAACGACGTCGCCCACCGGATCAACCCGCTGGAAGCACCGGAGAACGCCAGCAACTGGCTGAAGGTGGCCGACCCGAAGACGATGAGATAGGCCATCAGGGTCACCCGCATCGCGCCGATCACCGATTTCTTCATCGCTTCCCATGTGAGGCAACGGAAGGCCACCGCCAAGATCAACACGCCAAGCGCCCCGAATGCCGCGGCCTCGGACGGGGTGATCAGCCCGCCCACCATGCCAATCACGATCACGACCATGACAGACAGCATGGGCACCACATCGCCGAAAAACAGGCGCATCTTCTGGCCAAAGCGCAGGTCTTCAACCTCGTAAGCAGGGGCGGCGTCGGGATCGATCCGGGTCTGAATATAGATTGTCGCGATATAGAGGCTGGCAAGGATGAGCCCCGGAATGATCCCCGCGATCAACAATGCGCCCACATCGATCCGCGCTAAGGTTGCCAACAACACGGCCAGCGCCGAGGGCGGGATGATAATCGCCAGACCACCCGTGCCAAGGATCGGACCGATGGACATATGCTTTTTATACCCGCGTTCCGTCATCTCGGGCACCATCAGGCTGCCCAGCAACGCGGTGGAGCCCATGGAGGACCCAGACAGCGTTGAAAATGCCGTGCCGCCCAGAACCGTGACATAGGACAGCCGCCCCGGCAGCTTGCCCAGCAAACGGTCGATGGCATTGAACATGCGCTTGCCCAAACCGGTGTAGAAAAAGATTTCGCCCATCAGCAAGAACAACGGGATCGGCACCAGCGCATAGTTGGTCAGCCCGCCGAACCCATTGTTCAGCAGCAGCGTGACCCCTTTGGCTCCGCCCATAAAGAACCACGCCCCAACGATATTGGCTGCGAGAAAAGCCAAGGCAACCGGCATCCCGATGGCCATCAGCACCAGAATAGAGCCCAGCAAAAGGGCCAGCGATTCAAACCATTCCATTATTCGTGTACCCCTGCTTCGCCGGAGTGCATCAGGTCATCGCCAAAAACAAATCGGGAAAATTCAATCGCCATCAGGCCAAAGCTGACCGGAAAGGCCAGCGTCAGTATCCATTTCGGAAAGTAATACGCACGCACATCCAGATCATTGCGCGCGATGTTGTTCAGGCACAGCTCTGCCCCTTTCCACGCCAGTATCAAGGACACGACAACACAAAGCACCGCGACCAGCCGGCTGACAAAGCGCCGTGCCGCTTCGGGCAGCGCCGCGGTCACCAGTTCGATATGCACATGCCCCTTCTCGCGTACCAGCCAAGGTGCGCCGAGCATGGTCATATACAGGATCGCGTATTCAGAAGAGGTAAAGAGCCACGCAAAGGGCTGCATCCCGCTGTTGCGCATCACCACTGACAGAATGACCGAAATCATCAGCCACACCAGCATGGCCCCGGCAATCCCCGCCATCGCGTAAAGGAAACCTCTGTAAATTTGTCCGACACGCGCCATGGCTGCCCCTTTTGAACGAAAGCAGGCGCGCCCCATCAGGGCGCGCCAGATGTGGCTTACTGATTTTTCTGCGCGTCGTAGAACAGCTCGATCAGTTTGTCGTAGTTCCCGTCGCCTTGGGGGCTTTCGGCCATCAGGCCCTTCATCCGGTTCCACGTATTCTCTGTCGCCGCTCCCAGATAGTCTTGCGCCGCTTCCCCTTCCAGCGTCACAACGGTCATGCCTGCCTCTTCGAGCTTGGCAAAGTCTTCATCACGCACCGCGCCCAGCTTCTCGGCCGAGGCTTTCTCGTGCTCGATCGCCACGTCTTGCAGGATTTTGCGTGCCTCGTCCGAGAGGGAGTTCCACTTGTCGAGGTTCACAATCGTGCCAAGATCGGTCGAGAAAAAGCAGGGTTCGATCCGGTAGTTCAGGAACTCGTTCCATTTAAGGTCAATAAGGCCGATCTGTGTCCAGCCTGTTGCATCGACCACGCCGCGTTCCAGCGCAGAATAAACCTCGGTTGTGGGCAGATCGATCACCTGCGCGCCCAGATAGTCGGTGAAGAAGGCGTTATAAACCGCGTTGCCCCGCAGCTTGAGCCCCGACACATCCAGGTTCCCCTCTGCGTCAAGGCTGGGCTCATTACGGGTCCACAGGTTGTAGCATACGCCGGAATCGAACCACCCGAGGTATTTGACGCCCATCTTCTCTTGGTGGATCTGGTCGATCAGGTCCAACCCGCCATTGGCGCGGGTTTCGACCGCTGTCAGGTTGGATGTGACCAGCGCGTCTTTTTCAGGCAAAGCCCCTGCGTAAAAGCTGCCCGGCGTATAGACCATATCGACCACACCCGACCGGACGGCGTCGGGCTGCTGGAACATGCCGATGGCTTCGGGGCCACCGCGCACTTCGATCTGCACAACGCCTTCACCGGCGGTGTTCACCTTGTCGACGAATTCAAGGAACGACTTGGTATAGATCAGCGATTCAGGAAAGGCGTGCACTGCGGTCAGCGTCTCTTGTGCAAAAGCCGCCGTGGTCAGCGCCGTCGAGGCGAGGATACCGCCAAGGATTGTCTGTTTCATCGTATATACTCCCGGTTGGTGGGGCTGTTGGACCCCGTTATGTTGCCGCCCTGTCCCTCTTGCGGGGATCAGCACGTCTTAGGATGCGGGCACTGCCCACGGGTGCGCGGCAAACCGTGCCGTGCGAAAATCTTTGATGCGGTCGTTATGCTGGGCGGTCAGGTCGATATCATCCCAACCGTTCACCAGTTTCTCTTGCCAGACGGGATCCAGTTCGAACGTCAGGGTATGCCCCGCGATCACCGCTGCACATTTTTCCAAATCCACTGTCGCGCTGACAGCATCGGTGCCGATCGCGTCCAGCAGGGCGTCAATCTCTGCATCGCTCAGACGGGCGGGCAGCAGTCCATTGTTGACAGCATTGCTTTGAAAGATGTCGCCAAAGCTCGGGGCAAAGACGGCCCTGACCCCGAAATCAACCAGCGCATAGACCGCCGCCTCGCGGCTTGAGCCGCTGCCGAAGTTGCGCCGCGTGATCAACACATCTGCCCCTGCATGGCGATCAAGCACATGATCCGCCGCATCCTGACGCAAGTCATGCAACAGGAATTTGCCATAGCCGTCAGCCCGCGGCGCCGACATAAAGCGCGCCGGTATAAGCTGATCGGTATCGACGTTTTCCTGCGGTAACGCGACGGCGGTGCCATTGATCTGTGTCCAGCCGGTCATGTGCGTCCCTCCAGCAGCGGGCGCACATCGGCGAGATGTCCGGTAACCGCAGCGGCGGCGACCATCGCAGGGCTCATCAGATGGGTCCGCGCCCCGCGTCCCTGACGGCCCTTGAAGTTACGATTGGTCGAGGACGCGCAGCGTTTGCCGGCCTCGACCCGATCGCCATTCATGCCGACACACATCGAACAGCCCGATGCGGCCCATTCCAGCCCCGCTTGCACAAACACTTCGGCCAACCCTTCGGCTTCGGCCTGTTTCTTGACCTGCGCCGATCCGGGCGACACCAACCCCGGCACGACGGCCTTGCGCCCCGCCAATACTTTGGCGGCAAGGCGCAGGTCTTCGATCCGGCCATTGGTACACGATCCGATAAACACCTGATCGACTGTAATTTGGTCCAGCGCCATTCCCGGTTCCAGCGCCATATACTCCAGCGCCGCGCGCGCCTGCGCCTGTTTGCTGCCCGACAGCTGCGCCGGATCAGGGACATGTCCGGTGATGGGCAGCGCCTCTTCGGGGGAGGTGCCCCAGGTCACGGTTGGCGCGATATCGCTGGCGTTGATTGCAACCTCGCGGTCGAAACGGGCGTCTGTGTCGGTCGCAAGCTGGGACCAGTCCCGCAGGGCCGTGTCCCAATCCGCGCCTTTCGGGGCAAAGTTGCGCCCTTTGATGTAATCGAATGTCACCTGATCCGGGGCCACCAGCCCCAAGCGCGCACCCCCTTCGATGCTGAGATTGCACAGCGTCAGGCGCCCCTCCATGCTTAACGCGCGGACAGCGGGGCCGGCATATTCAATCGCGTGGCCGCGTGCCCCATCGGCCCCCAGCTCTGCGATCCAGTGCAGCGCCAGATCTTTGGCCGTGACACCGGCCCCCAACGCCCCGTCCACGGTGATCCGCATCGTTTTGGGGCGTTGTTGCCAGATTGTCTGCGTCGCCAGAATATGCGCCACCTCTGTCGCACCGACGCCAAAGGCCAGCGCACCAAAGGCCCCATGCGTTGAGGTATGGCTGTCGCCGCAATTGATCAGCAGCCCCGGCAAGGTCAGCCCCTGTTCGGGGCCGATCACATGCACAATGCCCTGCCCCGGATCCCGTAGATCGAAGAGCCGGATGCCCTGCGCCTTGGCGTTGCGCCCCAATGTGTCGATCATCCGCCGGATATCCGCCGCCATCTCGCCGGCGCGGGTGGGGGCATAGTGATCGACGACCCCAAAGGTCAGATCAGGGGCGGCGACCTTCATGCCGCGGCTCTCCAGTTTCACAAATGCGTGGTGCGATCCTTCGTGCACCAGATGTCGATCAACCCATAGCAGTGACGTGCCATCATCGCGCCGCATCACCTCATGTGCGGCCCAAAGCTTGCCAAAGAGGGTCTGCGGCGCGGTCATTCTGCGGCCCCCTTCCGGCCCGGTTTCACCACCGGCTCCCAATGGCGCGCCTCGCCTGCGCCGACACGGCTCAGCGCCATTTCAAGGCGGAACATATCGGGGCGATAGAGCGCAGACAGGTATTCAACCCCGCGTCCATCCTCATCCTTCACCACACGGTCCAGCGACAGCAGCGGCGCGCCGACACTTACCCCGAGCGCATCCGCCACATCGGGCGATGCGAGGGTCGCGCTTACCGTTTGATGGGCTGATGCAACCTTGACGCCAGACCGTTCCAGCAAGCGGAAAAGTGGCGTCGTCGCCAGCTCTGCCTCTGTATAGTTATGCGCGATATCTTCGGGCACCCAGGTGGTCAGGTGGGAAAACGGCTCCCCTTCCACCAACCTCAGACGCACCGCAACCTGTACACGCGCTTGCGCATCCAGCCCCATCGCGGTGGCCACACTGCCCGGCGCGGCACCATAGCTAAAGGACAAAAGCCGCGCGGTGGTGTTCTGACCCATCTCGACCAACTGCGGCATCAATGTATTGAAATCCGCGGCAAGCGCGGGCTGCACCTTGGGCGCGCAAACAGTCGTCCCTGACCCAGCACGGCGCGAGATCAGCCCGTCCCCTTCCAGCGCGTCCAGCGCACGGCGCACGGTCACCCGCGACACATCCAGCGTTACCGCCAGCTTTTGCTCACCCGGCAAAACCGCACCGGCGGCGTAGACGCCGCGCATGATCTCTTCGTGCAGATGTAGGTAAACGCGCCGCGCCTTACCCCCTTCGGGAAGCCCCCTGCCCTTCGAAGATGTGCTTTGAAGTGTCATTTGAATCCTTCCAATCCCTTCCAACCCTACAAAGAGTTTTTTCAAAAGCAAGAAATCTATCTGACAAAAATCAAATTATTTGATCTATGCACATTTAATTATCTGTATTACAAAAAATACAGATCTGACGCAGGAGGCTTTATGCCGATCATCGAGATTCATGTGCTGCAAGGGTATGACGCAGCCCAGAAAACAAGGCTGTGCAAGGCGCTGACCAATGCCGCGCGCACGGTGATTCCCGCGACACCGGATGCGGTGACAGTGATGATCAAGGAAATGCCCGCCACCGATTATATGCGCGGCGGTCAGCACCGATCGCCCGCCCCCGCCCTGCCGGATGCCCCGTCAATGGTGGCGCGATACCTGCGCGCGATGGAGCAGCGCGACATCGTTACCGCCCGCACGCTTTTAGGCGACGGGTTCACCATGCACTTCCCCGGTGCCGCGCCTATGACAGAGCTTGATGATCTGCTGGAGTGGGCCGCGCCGCGCTATCGCTTCGTCAAGAAAACCCTCGCCTCGATTGACCTTGCGCCCGGCGACGGGCCGGCCACGGTCGTCTATTGCCACGGCACGCTGTCAGGCGAATGGCCCGACGGGACCGCATTTTCCGATATTCGCTTTATCGACCGCTTCGAAGTCACCGACGGCTTCATCACCCGCCAAGACGTCTGGAATGACATCGCAGAAACAAAGGCCCAACCATGACCCAAGACATCGACCCGATTACATTGGCCGTTCTGGCCGGACGGATGGAACAGATTGCCGACGAAATGGACGCAACCCTGTTCCGCGCCGCCTTTAACCCGATCATCGCCGAAGCACATGACGCATCGCACGGGCTGTATCATGCGGTGTCGGGCGACACGCTTGTGCAGGGCAAGTCCGGGCTGCCGATCTTTGTCGGGGTGATGTCATTTGCCGTGAAGGCGGTGATCGACAAAGCGGCTGAGAATGGCGATCTGGAAGACGGCGACATCTATATCTTCAACGATGCCCATCTGGGCGGCACGCACCTGTCCGACATGCGGTTGGTGCGCCCCTATTTTCACGACGGCAAACTGTTTTGCTATCTCGCCTCGGTCGGGCATTGGCATGATGTGGGCGGCGCGGTGCCGGGCAACTACAACCCCGCCGCCACCGACGCCTTCCAGGAAGCCTTCGTGCTGCCCCCTGTGCGTCTTGCCAAAGCGGGCAAGGTCCAGAACGACATTATCGACATCCTGATGCGCAACACCCGCCTGCCGCAATCGGCCCAAGGCGATCTGAACGGCCAGCTCGGCGCGCTTGATCTGGGCAAGAAACGTCTGGACGAACTGCTGGCGGAATACGGTGCCGACTCAGTGCGCGCGGCGTTGGATGCGCTGCAGGACCGCGCCGAGACCCTGATGCGGACAGAGCTGACAGACCTGCCAGATGGACGCTGGGAGGCAGAGGATTTCCTGGACAACGACGGCATCACCGATACGCCGCTGCCGATCAAGGTCGCGCTCGAGATCAAGGGCGATCAGATGCTGCTGGATTTCACCGGCACGGCAGATCGCTGTGCAGGGCCGGTCAATATCGCGCTTCCCACGGCGGTGGCCACGGCCTATGTCGCGATCAAACATATCTTTCCCAGCCTGCCCGCCAACGCCGGTGTGATGCGCCCGATCGAGGTGAAGATCCCCGAAGGGTCGCTGCTGTCCGCCCCCTTCCCGGCGCCGGTCGGCGGCTATACCGAAACGATCCTGCGGATGGTCGATGTGATCTTTTCCGCCGCGTCGCAGGCGGCACCGGACCGCGTGGTTGCCAACGCGTATGGCACGATCAACGCGCTGTCGATTTCGGGCAAACGCGCGAATGGTCAACCTTGGGTGATGTTCAGCTTTTACGGCGGCGGGCATGGGGGCTCTCCCGAAGGGGACGGGCTGAACCACGGCAATGCGCCGATCTCCACCGCGACCATCCCCCCGATGGAGATCCTCGAATCCGCCTATCCGGTGATGTTCAAACAATGGGCCCTACGCCCCGACAGCGCCGGCGCGGGTCAGCATCGCGGCGGCATGGGGGCCACCTACGAGATCGAAGTGCTTGAGGAATCCGCCACCGCCTTTCTGTTCGGCGAACGCGGACGCTTTGCGCCGAAAGGGGTCGCAGGCGGGGGCGACGCGGCGCTGAACCGGTTCGAGTACGAACAAGACGACGGCTGGCACGCCCCGCCCATGGCCTCGAAAATGGTAGGCATCAAGCTGCAACGCGGCCAGTCCGTACGGCTCGATACCCCCGGCGGTGGCGGCTATGGCGCGCCCGCAAACCGAGCTGCGGCCGATGTGGCCCGCGACGTGGCGGGCGGCCTGCTGACACCCGAGTACGCGACACAGACCTATGGCCCAGACTGGAAAGAGGTGACCCAATGACCAGCGCAAACCGCATGATCGGCGTCGATGTCGGCGGCACCTTCACCGATATTTTCGTTTTGGACGAGGCGACAGGCAGCGCGCAGGTCGCCAAGGTTCCCACCTCGCGCCCCGACCAATCGGCGGGCTTTTTGTCGGGCATCGGATCGCGGGTCGATGATCTGTCGACTGTCTCTGTCGTCGTACATGGCACCACTGCCGGCACCAACGCGCTGCTGGAACGCAAAGGGGCCAAGATCGGCGTGATCACCACGATGGGCCTGCGCGACGTGCTGGAAATGCGCCGCCGTGACCGGCCGCGCACCTGGGGGCTGCGAGGGGACTTCACGCCCGTTGTCGATCGCGCCTTGCGCCTTGAAGTACCGGAACGCACGCTTGCCGATGGCACGATCCGTCAGGCGGTGGACCTCGAGGCGGTGCAAGCCGCCGCGCAAGAGCTGCTGGATCAGGGCTGTCTTGCCTGTGCGATCCTCTTTGCCAACAGCTATGCTAATGCCGAAAACGAAAGACTGGCGGTCGAAGCTGTGCGCGCCATGTGGCCGAATGCCCATGTCTCGGCCTCAAGCGAAATCCTGCCCGAAATCCGCGAGTTCGAACGGTTCTCTACCACCGCGTTGAACGCCTATCTGCAACCCGAAGTCTCTGGCTACCTCGCGCGGCTTGAAACCGCGCTGAAACAGGACGGGTTTGCGGGCGAGTTCATGATCGTGCAGTCCAATGGCGGGGTGATGGATGCGGCGACTGCGGCGCGTCTGCCCGTGCGCACGGCACTTTCGGGTCCGGCAGCGGGGGTCATCGCCGCGGGTTACATCGCCGAAGCCGCCGGTTTTCCTGATATCATCACCGGCGACATGGGCGGCACCTCTTTCGATGTGAGCCTGATCGCCAAGGGCCAGTCGATGCTGTCGCAACAGACGTCGATCGACTTCGGGATGGTGGTCCGGTCCCCCATGATCGAGATTACGACAATCGGCGCGGGCGGTGGCTCTATCGCTTGGGTCGATAAGGGCGGCTTGCTGAACATCGGGCCGGAAAGCGCCGGGTCCACGCCCGGCCCTGTCGCTTATGGTCAGGGGAACACGCGCCCCACCGTGACCGACGCCAATGTCGTTCTGGGCCGTATTGATCCCGACAACCCCATCGGCGGCAAGCTGGACCGGCTGGACGTGGAGGCGGCAAAAGCCGCGATCCTTGAACATGTGGGCACCCCCCTTGGGCTGGACGCGCTGCAAGCCGCCGAGGCGATCTTGCGCGTGGCCAACAGCCGCATGGCCGGCGCGCTGCGACTTGTCTCTATCGAGCGCGGGTTTGATCCAAAACGCTTTGCGTTCATGCCCTTTGGGGGCGGTGGTGCGCTGCACTCCGGTGCCATGATGGCAGAGGTCGGTCTGGCGCGGTCCATCGTGCCGCGTTACCCGGGGGTAACATCTGCCATGGGCTGCGTCATCGCGGATATGCGGCAGGATTTCGTGCAAACCATCAACGCCACCCTGTCGGGCATCGACCTTGGGGCGCTGACCGGTTTCATGCAAACCCACGTCGATGGCGGGCTTGCCACGCTTGAAGCCTCGCGCACCCATTTTGAACGGCGCGATACGGAGTTCACGCTTGATATGGCCTATCTCGGCCAGACGCATACGGTATCGGTGACGCTGCCGGTGACCGCGACCGATGGCACAGTGACACCCCCGACAGAGGACGATATCTCGGCTGCATTCGACAGCGCCTACCACGCCACCTATGGGCGGCTGCTTGAGAATGGCACGCGACGGGTGATCAACCTGCGCTCTGCCATCACCGGACGGCGCCCGCGCTTTGATCTGTCCACACTCGCCCCTGTCGGTGGCAGCGTTGAAGACGCGCTGAAAGGCACGCGTCAGGTCCACTTTGACGGACAGTGGCACGAGACGAAGCTCTATCACCGTCTTTCCTTGCCGGTCGGTGCCGAAGTCCCCGGCCCCGCAATCCTTGAGCAACCTGACACAACCGTGTTGATCGAACCCGGACTGGTCGGCAAAGTCGACGCCTACGGCAACACTCTGATCGAAAGGGCCACCGCATGACCCCTGCCACGACCGCTTTGCTGACCATCGACCTGCAAAATGATTTCCTGCATCCCGAAGGTGCCTATGGCCGGGCGGGTCAGGGGGCCGAGAGCATCCTCGCCCTGCCCGACCGGATCGCGCCTCTCAAGTCCGCGCTGACTAAGGCGGGCGGCACCTATATCTCGGCGCAGTTCACGCTGGTGCCGGGACGCGATGACGAACCGCTGATCGCCGCGCATCTCAAGAAACTGCGCCCCTTCCTGACCAAGGGCGATTTTACCCCGGGCGGCTTTGGCCACGCGCTGGTACATACGCTCGCCCCGGCGGATTTCACGATCGAGAAGGTCGCCTACTCCGCCTTTTACCAGACACGGCTTGAATATGTGCTGCGCGCGATGAAGATCGACACGCTGATCATCGGCGGGATCGTCACCAACGGCGGTGTCGCCAGTACCGTGCGGGATGCGCATCTGCGCGACATCCATACGGTGCTGCTGTCGGACGGTTGCGCCGCGTTCAAACAGGACGTGCACGAGGCGACGCTGACCTCGCTGGGGTCGGTGACGCAGGTGATGACCTGCGCCGAGGCCACCGCCGCTGTCGGAGGTGCCCAATGACCCTGCGCCAACGCCTGACCGCCCCCGATATTCTGATCGCCCCCGGTGTCTATGACGGGCTGACCGCCGCCCTTGCCGCCGACGCAGGCTTCGAGGCGCTGTATCTTTCCGGTGCAGCGGTTGCCTATACCCGTTTGGGCCGCCCCGATATCGGGCTCAGCACCGCGTCCGAGATGACCGATACGATGGCGTTGATTGCCGATCGCACCGACCTGCCGGTGATCATGGACGCCGACACCGGTTTCGGCAATGCGCTGAACGCGCGGCGCACGATGCAAAGCTATGAACGCGCGGGCGCCTCTGCTTTGCAGGTGGAGGACCAGACCTACCCCAAAAAATGCGGCCATCTGTCTGATAAATCGCTGATTTCGAAAGAGGAAATGGCTGGCAAGATCGCCGCCATGGCCGATGCGCGCCGCCACGATACGCTGATCATCGCCCGCACCGACGCCATCGCGGTAGAAGGCTTTGACGCGGCGATTGATCGCGCGGGCAGCTATATCGACGCCGGTGCCGATGTATTGTTCATCGAGGCCCCCCGCGACAGCGGAGAGCTTTCGCGCATCGCCGATACCTTCAAGGGGCGTGTCCCGCTGCTGGCCAATATGGTGGAAGGCGGCGCGACCCCGATCTCTTCGGCGACCACACTAGAGGATATGGGCTTCGATATCGTGATTTTTCCCGGCGGCATCGTGCGCGCTTTGGCGAAATCGGCGCAAGACTATTACGCGAGCCTGAAAGCAACCGGCTCTAACAAAGCGTTTTCCGACCGGATGCATGATTTCGACGGGTTGAATGCAGCGATTGGCACCCCCGAGATGCTGGCCCTTGGAAAGCGGTTCGATGGCAAATCCTGATGTCGCCGCCCCGCCGTCGGCTTTCGATCTAAAGGTCGAAACCCTGATCATCGGCGCGGGGGCCTGCGGCATGATCGCGGCGCTGGCGGCGCATGAGGCAGGTCAGGATGTGCTGCTGCTAGAGGCCGACGCGACCCCCACAGGCTCTACCGCGCTGAGCGCCGGGTTGATCCCCGCGGCAGGGACGCGCCTGCAACAGGACGCTGGGATCAGTGACAGCCCCGACGTTTTTGCCACCGACATTCAGGCCAAAGCGCACCACGAAAACGATGACGCACTGGTCGCTGCGATGGCCCGCACCGCCCCTCAGGTCATCGACTGGCTTGTCGAAACACATGGGCTGCCGTTCTCTCTTGTGCGTGACTTTGATTACCCCGGTCACAGCCAACGGCGGATGCACGGGCTGCCCTCACGGTCGGGGCGCGAATTGATCGACGCCCTGCGCGCGCGGATCGAAGCGCTTGATATTCCGCTGATCTGCAACCGCCGCGCCACCCGGCTTTATGCGGCAGGCGCAACGCTCGCAGGGGTGCGGGTGTCGTTGCCTGACCAAAGCGGCGAGGATATCGGCTGCGACCGGCTGATCCTTGCGTGCAACGGGTTCGGTGGCAACCGCGCCATGGTCGCCCACCACATGCCGGATATCGCGGACGCGATCTGGTTCGGCCATGACGGCAACCGAGGAGAGGCGATCAGCTGGGGCGAGGCGCTTGGCGCGCGCCGCCGTCATCTGGGCGCCTATCAGGGGCACGGCAATGTCGCCCACCCTCACGGTATCCTGATCACATGGGCCACAATCACCGAAGGCGGCGTTCAGGTGAATACGACCGGCAAGCGGTTCTGGAACGAGGCGCAGGGCTACTCCGAAGCGGCGCGGGCCGTGCTGGCGCAGCCTGACGGCGTGGCGTGGACCATATTCGACGCCCGCATCGCCGAGATTGCCCGCCAGTTCGAGGATTTCAAGAACGCCGAGGCCCAAGGGGCGGTGATTACAGGGCATACGGTCGAAACACTGGCTGCACAGGTCGGATTGCCCGCAAATGTTTTGGCGAAAACGATCACTGATATTCCGGCGGGCGGGCGTGATGCCTTTGGCCGCACATGGGGTGCGGCGTCCCTTTCCGCCCCCTTCTGCGCGGTGAAGGTGACCGGCGCGCTGTTTCACACGCAAGGCGGGCTTGAGGTTGACCCGACGACGGCCAAGGTGCGCAGGACAGAGGGTGGCACATTCGACAATCTATACGCCGCTGGCGGTGCCGCTTGCGGGGTATCGGGCAAGGGCGACAGCGGCTATCTGTCGGGCAACGGCCTGCTCGCGGCTGTCACGCTTGGATTCATTGCGGGGCGCGGATAGGGTTTTGCCGCCATCCTGCGTCTCCCGTGTTCGTTGACCGCTTTGTCCCTTACTCGGCTGTCCAACCGCCATCGACCATCAAGGCTGTGCCCGTCACCATCGCAGAGGCATCGCTCGCGAGGTAGACGATCGGGCCCATGATATCCTCGATCTCGCCGACGCGGCCCAGTTTGATCTTTTCTTCAATCCAAGCCAGACGCGCGGGATCGGATAGGGTTTGCTCTCCTAAAGGCGTGCGGATGAAGGTGGGGCATAGCGTATTGATGCGCACCGCCTTTGGGCCCCATTCGATCGCCATCGCTTTCACCATCCCTTCCAAAGCGTGCTTCGATGCACAGTAGACCCCCCGATCGATGCCCCCGACATGGCCCATCTGACTGCTTACATGGATGATGGAGCCGGGACGGCCTGCTGCGATCATTTGGTCGGCGGCGGCGGTGGAAAGGAAATAGGCTGCCCGAAGGTTAACATTCATGACGGCGTCAAAATCCTCGGGCGTGGTGTCGAGCGCAGGCCCGTGGCGGGCCATGCCGGCGGAATTGACCACGATGTCAACCGCCCCAAGACCGGAGAATGCCGCGCGGGTCGCATCCACATCGGTGATGTCGAGCTCTTGCGTCTCACAGCTCAGCCCCTCGGCCTTCATCGCGGCGTGCAACTCGCCCAACGGTCCGGCCCGGCGCGCGGCGCAGACGACATGCGCCCCCGCCCTGGCCAAGGCCGTCGCGGCCCCCAGACCGATGCCAGAGGTGGCACCGGTCACAAACGCGCGTTTCCCCGAAAGGTCAAACCCGGCAAAGGACGGAAGTTGCATCAAGATCTCCTATGTTAACAGCGGTCTATTCGGCCGCTTCGCGGTAGCTTGCGGCTGCGCCATACGGCACGTTCTCACCGCCATAGCGCCGCACGCGGACATTGCATTGTTCGGCGTGCCCCACAAAGCCTTCCAACATGCATAGACGCGAACCATAGGCCCCGACCGTTGCTGCGGCCTCATCCGTCATAATCTTCTGATAGGAATGGGTCTTGAGGAATTTACCAACCCAAAGGCCCCCTGTATAGCGCCCCGCCTTATGCGTGGGCAGCGTGTGGTTGGTCCCGATCACCTTATCACCATTGGCGACATTCGTACGCGGGCCCAAAAACAGCGCGCCATAGCAGGTCATGTTTTCCAAGAACCAGTCATCACGGTCCGTCATGACCTGCACATGCTCCGACGCGATATCATCGGCCACCTGCAACATCTCGTCGTAGGTATCACAGACGATCACCTCGCCGTATTCCTCCCAGCTTGTCCGGGCTGTGGCCGCAGTCGGGAGAATTTGCAGCAGTCGGTCAATCTCGGCCAAAGTATCCTCGGCCAATTGACGCGAATTGGTCAGCAGAACGGCAGGGGAGTTATAGCCGTGTTCCGCCTGCCCCAAGAGATCGGTCGCGCACAGCTCGGCATCCGCTGCTGTCTCATCCGCGATAACCATCGTCTCGGTCGGGCCGGCGAAGAGATCAATCCCCACCCGTCCGTAAAGCTGACGCTTGGCCTCGGCGACGAAGGCATTGCCGGGGCCAACCAGCATGTGTACCGGATCGATCGTCTCTGTGCCAAGCGCCATAGCCCCGACCGCCTGGATCCCGCCCATGACATAGATCTCATCCGCACCGCCCAAATGCATGGCGGCAATAACAGCCGGGTTTGGTTTTCCGTTAAAGGGCGGCGTGCAGGCCACGATGCGCGGCACTTCGGCAACCTTGGCCGTGGCGACAGACATATGCGCGCTGGCGACCATGGGGAATTTCCCGCCCGGGATGTAGCAGCCGACGGATTGAACCGGGATATTCTTGTGCCCCAGAATGACCCCCGGAAGCGTCTCTACTTCGATGTCGGTCATGGAAGCGCGTTGCGCGCGGGCGAAATTCACGACCTGCTCTTGCGCAAACTTAATGTCCTGCAATTCGCGTGGGCTGAGCTGACGGATCAGGTCGTCAATCTCTTGCTGGCTTAGCCGGAACGTTTCCGGGCTGTAGCTGTCGAACTTTTCGCTCAATTCGCGCACCGCTGTGTCGCCGCGCGTTTCGATGTCCTGCAAGGTCTGCTCGACGACCGCACGGGTCTTGGCGTCGTCATCGGCACGGGCAGCATCGGATTTGCCCTTCTTGAGGTAGGTAATTGTCATGGTTCGGTCCTTTGGTCAGGCGCTGGCAGTGATAGGTCATTTCTAGGCTGACCAATCCGAGTTGCAATATTTTCTATATTTACTGCAATTATTTCATAGTCATGTCAGCGCGCGTCTCTCTTTTTAAAATCTTCCACGAGCGCTGCACCGCCCAATTGCATGAGCGTGTGTTCGGACCCCACGACAAAGAAGCTCCCTCCGGCGTCGCGGTGCGCGTCTAGAGGCTCTGTCGGGGCGCAATAGAGTCCCGTGGCCGCCCCTGTCGCGGAAAGGATGTCCCGCGTCATCTTTGCCACTTCAGGCGCAAAGAAATCGGACAGACCATGAGAAACGGCCAGATCAGCGCGCCCGATAAAGAGCGCATCTACGCCGTCTACGTCCGCAATTTCACTGTGGTTGACCACGCCGTCGGGGTCTTCAATCTGGCAGATCAAGGCGACTTCACTTCGCGCCACGGACAGATGCTCTTTCAGGCTGCGGCCTGCATAGTCGGCCGCCCGTGACGTGCCGGCAAAACCACGCCCGCCGGGGCCGTAATTCACGGCGCGCGCCAGTTCTTTGGCCTGCGCTGCGGTTTCGACATGAGGCACCATGACACCGGCCGCGCCGCCGTCCAGCACATTGAGCACCCAATCCGCTGTTGCCACTGGCACGCGCACCACGATGGGGCATCCTTCGGCACGTCCGGCCATGGTCATGGCGTCAACGGTGCCCCGATCAAAGGGCGCGTGCTCTGCATCGACGACCAAGAAATCGAACCCTGCCCGGGCCATGATTTCGATCACGATCGGATGGGGCGTTTTGATGAACGCCCCGAGCATGGGCTCTCGTGCGACCAGCCGCGCCTTGAATTCAGCATTCGTCATCATTTCCAGTACACTCCTTGGCCCTTAAGCCGTTTGCATTTCGACATTTTCCGCAGCGCCCAAGGCTTTGCGAGAGAAGACCACCAAGACCGCGAACACGACCGCGGCTGCCGCCGTCGCCGGCCAAGGCGGCATCAGCGCAAGCCCAATCGGCACGACCCAAAGCAGCCGCGACAGACCACCCCAAGGCAGCCGTGCGCCGCCCAGAAGATGCGCAACGCCCAAGGCGAAAACGCCTCCGGACAGGATGGCACGCAGGATGTCTCCGGCTTCGCCACCGCCCAACATTCCGGGATAGGCGAGGAACAGCATCGGCAAGGCATATGCGGTCGCCCCAAGGCGCAACGTCTCGCCCGCGACCTTCATCCACGGCGCCTGCGCAATGGTCGCCGCTACGAAAACACCAAGGCAGACAGGCGGCGTGATGACCGACAGCGCCGCGTAGTAGAGCACAAACATATGCACCACGAGCGGATCAATACCCTGTTGGATCAGCGCCGGGGCAAAAACAGCCGCGACCATGACGTAGGCTGCCGAGGTCGGCAGGCCCATGCCCGCGATCAGGCAGACAATGGCCATGAGCCCGGCAATGAGCCAGATTTGCCCCTGCCCGATCGACAACACCGCTGCTGTTACGGCGACACCAAACCCGGTGAGGTTGATCATGGCGACAAACACCTGTGCGCCGACCAGAAGGATCCCGACAATGACAACACCTTTTCCGCCCGCTTCCAGCGCACGAATGATAATGCCGATGACGGCACGGGGATCCTCACCACTCGAGATCCGCGCGACAAGGACGGCCACCAACATGGCAATCATGCCGTAACAGGCCGTCAGCTCGACGGAATTGCCGTTAAGGACGCCAAATCCAAGCCCCAGCAGGGCGGCGACAATAGGGGCGAGCCGCGCAAAGGTCATGGCACCGCGCCAGTCGGGTAGATCTTCAGACGTCACCGGACGAAAGCCCTGACGGCGCGCGATGACGTGAACGGTTGAATAGATGCCAAGGTAGAACAACAGCGCAGGCACAACGCCCGCGAGCGCGATAGACCAGTAGTTCACGCCCACAAGCTCGGCCATGACAAAGGCGGCTGTCCCCATGATCGGGGGGGCGAGCTGCCCGCCGGTCGATGCAATCGCCTCTACCGCGCCGGCATAGGCAGGGGGGTATTTCAGCCGCTTCATCAGGGGAATGGTGAAGTTCCCCGTCGTTGCGACATTGGCGACGGTCGAGCCGTTGATCGCACCAAAGAAGCCCGATGCGAAGGTCGCGATTTTCGCCGCCCCACCGGGCCGGGAGCCACCCAAACGGGCCGAGAGGTCAAAGAATGTCTCGCCTGCGCCCGTGTGCAACAGGATCGCGCCGAACAGCACAAATGCCGCCAGCGTCGTCGAGGCCACATTGACCAGCATACCCCATAGGCCACGGTCGGACAGGAAGATGATCTCGGTGAGATAGCCGGCGTCAAAGCCACGGTGCCCGAATTGGCCGGGGATCAAATAGCCGAAGAATGCATAGGTCACAGCCGCGATGACGATAAGGGGGAACACCCAGTTGGAGCTGCGCCTTGCCAGTTCAAGCACGCAGGCCAGTGTGCCGAACCCCATGAGCATATCCCAACCGTTCGCCCAAGGCAGATCGTTCATAATGGTTTCGTAGTTGGCTATGATATAGGCACCTGACACCGTCACCACGCCGACGATTACCGCATCGATCGCGATACCAAGCGGGCGCAGCCGGCTGCCTTCGAAAAGCGGGTGCATCAGCACGGCCAGGGCGGTGATCATCATCACAAAGATCGCACGCTGCACGAGCGATTCAAACGGCCCGTTGAAAGAGGTGTAGAACACAAACACCCCCAGAAGCACTGCAAGAGCCGCGATGGCGGTCTGTCGAAAATGAGCGAAGATCGGAAGATTATGCATCACGGCACCTTGGCGAAAATGGTAAATAGAGGGGCGACACGCGCCGCCCCTTTTGAGATCAGGTCTTTTACTTGAGGCGCGCGGGCACGGTCAGGCCGATTTCCTCGTAGTAGCGGATGGCACCAGGATGCAGCGGGCTGGTTGCGTATTGCAGGGTCAGCTCTGGCAGGTTCAAGCCTTTTACCGTCGGGAAAGCGGCGGATTGCTCGTCCATATTCTCCATCACGGCTTTGGTCAGGTCATAGGCCGTCTGGTCGTCCATATTGGGGCGCGCAGAGACACCGATCATGAATCCCCAGACCTTGTAAGGGCCCGTATTTTCCATCTCGCCGCCCGGCATGTCCACGATGGAAAGCTCCGGCAGCGCTTCGCGGATCTTGGCTTCTTGCGCGTCGTCGATGCCAAGCGCAGTCAGCGGCGTGAAGGCCGCGATATCGGTGGTAAGTGCATCGAAGGACGTTCCCACGGCGCTTTTGACAAAGCCTTCAGACCGGCCGTCTTTGATGGCGTTGGCCTGTTCGCTGTTGGTCCCGCGCACCCAATCAGGCGAGATTTCCAGCAGGTCGAACACAGCCAAGGCCGTGGCTTCGGTCGAAGATCCACGCATGCCCGGTCCGAACTTCTTGCCGTCGATATCCGACAGTTTCTCGATACCGGAATCGCGGCGAACGACTGCGTTCTGCGGTGCCAGAGAATAGGCCCACAGGAGTTTGGATTCGATCGGTTTGCCGTCGAAGCTCTTGATGCCATTGTAGGCGTGATACAGCGTCGACGTCGTGATCAGCCCGATATCCAACTGGTCGCGCGCCATGCGTTTGAGGTTATCGACCGTAGCACCCGTTTCCACGACCGAAGCCTGATAGGCGTCCGGATAGGCAGAGTTGATGATTTTCGCGAGCGAGGCGAAATAGGCATAATGCGCGCTTTGCGAATTGGTCGCACCGAAAGCAAGCCGCGTTTCAGCCTGAGCAGGCAATGCCACCCCAAGCCCGGCAAGAGACAGTGCAGCGGCGACAGCGAAGTTGCGTAGTTTCATGGGTATCCTCCAAATATCATGAAACGATCCCAATAGGGACGTTCGAACGGAGGTTAGCCACAGTGCATAGCCGCTATGCAATTCCTGTCTGCGTTAATGAAATAATTTCACTACCCGCTTTGACGTTCTTGGAGTTCACCCGCCAAAACACGGATATCACCGGTCCCGACATAGCTCTCGGCGCTTAATATGATATCGACCGCTTGATCCAGCATGCGGCGCAGTGGCTGGCGCATTGTGGTCAGCCGGTAGGATTCCCACGCCGCCATCGGAATGTCGTCGAACCCGATGACAGCCAGATCACCGGGGACCGAGATGCCTTTGTTTCGTGCAGCATCGAGCATGGCAATCGCCATGATGTCATTGGCGCAGAACACGGCGTCCGGCATCGGACGCTGGACCAACATTTCTTGCGCAGCGGCATAGGCTTGGCGGCAGCTGAACCCGCCGTCGAACTGCACAGCGATCTCGCGTCCGGCCTCTTCCAACTGGTCGCGAAACCCTCGCATGCGTTCCAGATGCGTCGAGGTATCACGCCGCCCACCGATAAAGGCGATGCGCTGTCGGCCACCGTCCAGAAACCGCCGCGCGATTGTCCGTGCGCCCCCGTAATTGTCGCAGCACACCGCCATCATGGTACTGTCGGTCTGTACCCGATTCAGCAACACGGCGGGAATCCCGTTCTGACGACAGGCACGCGCCAGCCCGGAGGTGATTGTGGAGCTTGCCAGAATGACCCCCTGCGTGCGGAAGTCGATGACTTGCCGGATCATCGTGTCCACATCTTCGGCCGCTGGCACCACATGCATAATCGCCTTGAGCCCGCGCCCTGGTAGCATTCGGGTCAATTCGTCCATCACAATGGGGTAGAACGGGTTGCGCATTTCGCTCAGCACCATCGAGATCGTGTTGCTGGATTGTTTGGCCAACACCTGATCGACTTTGCTCACATAGCCAAGCGCCGTGGCAGCAGCAAAGATCGCTTTGCGCTTATCCTCGGCAATCGGGGCATTCCCCCGATACGCGCGCGACACGGCGGACACCGAAACGCCCGCGCGGGCGGCAACATCTTTGGCAGTGACCTTTTTCATATCGATTGCCTTACCCGATTGCAGCGCTTGCCCGAAATGGGGACCGACGGCTGACCTCGCGCATAGTTTGACGAAGCAATGGCATGGGTGCAATTGTGAAACGTACCCGCCATTGTGTTCAAACACTTGGATGAATGCTGCCGAAAAGTAGCACGCTCAGAAAGCCCCCCCATGCCAGACCGTACAAATTTTTCGACCATTGTTTTCGACGTAAACGAAACCCTTCTGGATATCTCGACACTAGAGCCGTTTTTCGACCGCGTGTTCGGCAATGCCGCGGTCCTGCGCGAGTGGTTTCCAGAGCTGATCTTGTATTCACAAACAGTGACCTTGTCCGGGCTCTATGCGCCCTTCGGCGATCTGGCCAGCGGTGTTCTGCGGATGGTTGGCGACAATAAAAACATCGCCATTCAGGACAGCGACGTATCCGAACTGAAGTCACTGATTGGATCGATGCCCGCCCACGCCGATGTGGCCCCGGCCTTGACCAAATTGCGCGACGCGGGGTTCACGCTTGTAACCCTGACGAACTCCGCCCCATCCCCCGCACCGACACCCCTTGAAAAAGCCGGCATCGCAGCGCTTTTTGACCACCACTTTAGCGTAGCCGAGGTTGGTCACTTCAAACCACATCCGTCGACATATCAGATGGTTGCCGACCGTCTGGGCGTCGACATCTCAGGCCTGTGCATGGTCGCATGTCACATCTGGGACACCATCGGCGCGCAGTCCGTTGGGTGCCGCGGTGCCTTTATCGCGCGGCCACATAACAGCACCCTGCACGTGCCCGGCGTACCGGAACCTGACTTTACCTCACATGATCTCGCCAAGCTTGCCGAGCAGATCATTCAGGCACAGAAGTTGACTAAGTAGGCAGCAAAAAGCCCTGTTCGCCGTCGCGGTGCCGCAGGCCGCGGCCGTGTCGTAACGTCACCAATGTCTGTGACGCGGTACATGTTGTCGGGTGCATTTAATTCATATACGAACAAACTAGTTCACATGCGAATTGATTTATGGCCAATACATTCAAGGTTTTTCACAAGCTCCAGATCGCACATTCAGCGCTCTTTCGCGCTGCCGACCGTCGCACGCGCAATAAGATAGGGCTTACCACGTCACAGCTTGCGGTGCTGTTGATCCTGTCGCGAAGGGACGGGCAGCCCATCAGTGATCTCTCTTCGACCCTTGCAATGGGCAAGTCGAGCTTGACCGGTCTTGTGGATCGCATGTGCGCAAAGGGTCTGGTGCGTCGGTCACCGTCGCCGGTGGATGGCCGTGTCATACATATCTACCTTGAACAGCCGGGCCGCGCGGTGCTTGAACAGGGCGCGGGCGAAATCAGCCAGTTCAATGCGGCGCTGCTTGCGCCTTTTCCTGCTGAGGAACAGGTCATTATTGAACGGTTTCTGACGCATCTGGCAGACAATGCGGACGGCATTGTGAACGGCCCTACCCCGCCGAAGAAAGGGTCAGCCGATGACTGAAGACATTACCCAAACGACAATCCGCTTCGCCGCCACCGATGGATGGGAGCTGGAGGCGGACATCCATACCTCACCTTCGCCCAAAATCGCGGTATTGATCTCGGCCGGCACGGGGTTCCCGCGTCAGTTTTATACCGGCCTCGCGATGTATCTGGCCCGCCAAGGTGCCGTTGTCCTGACCTATGACTATCGGGGGATTGGGGGATCGAACGGCAAGGATCTGGCCGGATCCGGGATCGACTACCCTGACTGGGGACGGCTTGACGCACCCGCCGCCCTAAATACGTTGGAGGAGGCGGCACCGGGCCTGCCGCTGACCCATCTGTGCCACAGTGTAGGCGGGCATTTTGTCGGCCTCATGCCGAACCAGTCCAAGATCACCCGACATGCGTTTGTCTCTGTCGGGACCGGATTTTTCGGCGGCCACCACCTGCGCAATATCCCGTCCGAGCTTTATTTCTGGTGGGTGTTGGGCCCCTATTTGCTGCTGCGCTACGGCTATATCAAACCGGCGGGCGGCTGGCGGGGCGAAGCGCTGCCGCCGAAACTGTTCAAGACATGGTGCCGGTGGAGCCAGCGCCGCAGCTATTTTCAACCGGACCTCGCAACGAAACTGGCACCGCATCACTACGACGAGGTCAAAGCCCCTATCCGGTCTTGGATCTTTCCCGATGACCCGATTGCGACGCCGTCAACCGCATCCGACCTTTTAAAGTGTTATCCAGCCGCCCCGCACGAGGTGATCATCCGCAAACCATCGCAGGTCGGTGTAACGCGGATCGGGCACGAGGGCGCATTGCGCAAAGGCCGCGACGCTTTATGGGCCGAATTCAGCGATTGGCTCATGGGCGCGCCTTCAACCGCAACCGATTTCCACCGCCATTCAAATCAACAGGATCAAACATGACCGAAAACATCAAGCTACACACCGACCAACGCGTCACGACCATGACCATCGCGCGCCCCGAAAAGCGCAATGCCATCACGCAGGATATGTATGCCGCCATGGCCGACGCGCTGGAAGACTATGCCCAGTCCAACGCGGTACGCGCCTTCGTGATCACAGGTGCGGAAGACTACTTTACGTCCGGGAATGACTTGCAGGATTTTGCCAAGGGAACCCGCAGCGACGGTGTGCCGCCCGTTATCCGGTTTCTGACCGCGATCTCCACCTGCCCCAAACCATTGATTGCGGCCGTAAACGGCCCGGCCATTGGTGTCGGGGTGACGATGCTACTGCATTGCGACCTGATTATCGCCGCCGACACGGCCACATTCAGCACGCCATTCGTCCAACTGGGACTGGTGCCAGAGGCCGCCTCGTCGCTTTTGCTGCCCGCCACCGTCGGCATGGCCGTGGCGAACGATATGCTGCTGGCCAATCGCGTTCTTGATGCGGCAGAGGCGCTGCGTTTTGGGTTGGTGTCGCGTGTCGCTCCCTCGTCCGATTTTGCCACCGAAGTCGCGTCGCTTGCGGCTGGTTTGGCGCAGGCGGCACCGACCTCGGTTATCAAAACCAAGGCGCTGATCCGTCATGGCAAAGACCAGATGACCGCCCAGATGGAGCGTGAGTCACTACTGTTCGCCGAACAACTGAAATCTCCGGAATTCGCGGAGGTCGTCGCCGCCAAGATGCAAAAGCGCCAGCCGGTCTTCAAATAGCGCGTAGCCTTGCGCCAAGGCACCCGGCAGGCGAAGCTGAGGGTTCAACCCGGTTTTCCGGGCTGAACGCAGGCTCGCTTGCCGGGTGACGGGTCATATCTCGAAGGCATGACCGAAACCTATGCAAGCGGCCAGCCACTTAGGGCCTAGTTTCTTCAAAACGATCGTGTCAGGCCGATGCTGGCCGTTGCGTTGCGAAACCTGTTGATTGAGATGGTGGAGCGTTGCTCTTCAAACCCGAGCCTCAGAACCTGTGTAAAGCCCTTGTAGCTCCAGTTCTGGTTGGACAGGTTCAGCATGACGCTTGATTTCTTGTCGACGCGGGCAACGCCGAAGATGGGATGCACGCCGTCAAATTCGTTCCGGTCAAACGACAGGTCCAGCCCGACCCGAAGACCGCCGGCAAAGGAATAATCGCCGCCGATGGTGACGCCCGCCGCATGGCCCGCGACGGGGCTGTAAGAGCTGGCACGGGTTTCCGCGCGCATACCTACGCGAAACACAAGCTGCGACGATGCCGCATAAGCGAATTGCGCAGCACCTGCTGTTCGGTTCACGTCGACACCGCTGCCATCGTAGGTGATACGTTCGCGCTGAAGCACCGCCGTGGCGCGGGCGCGGGTGCCGAGGTTGCGCGTATAGGACAGGCCAAGGCCGTAGGTATGCGCATAGGCCGCGTCATCAATCCAGCGCTGCGATCCATAGATCTCGGCCGAGACAAGACGCCCCTCATTGGCGAAATGCAGCAATGATGCACTGGTCCGAAGGGTCACTTCATCGGGCGCACGCCCGTCGAAAAGCCGGGCATCCAGATCCAGCGCGAACCTGGCGCGTAAGGCGTCCGTAAGACGCGGCACGGTCGCGACGCCCGTGCCAATCTCGAACGCTGTGGCGGATTGGGCGCGGGAATTCGGGTCCAGCCGCAGCACAAAGCCGCTGAGGTTCACCGTCTCTGCAGAGGTCCGGCGGGCGGCATTGCTTTCGGGCACAATGGCAAAACGGAAATAGCCCTGCCATTTTTTCGGTTTGGCCAAACGGTCAAGCTCCGCCTGCACTTTTGCCTGGACAGGGGGCGACAAACCCGCACCTTTGGCCAGTTCAAGGTGATATCGCGCCCGTTCGATCTGGTCGCTTTTCACCAATGCGTTCGCCAGCTCAAGCCGGAACGTGGGATCGTCCGGCCGCAAGATCACAAGCCGCGCCAGCGGGGCAACAGCTTGGTGTGATTTTCCGGAACGGTTGTAGGCGACCCCTAGAATCCACATCCGGCGCAGGGTCTCTGTCTCAGTCTTGGGTGAATACCCCTCGAGCAATGGAATAACCTCTGCGGCTTTTCCCTTGAGGATGCTTTGTTCTGCATCATCAAGGGAAAAGGCCGCTAATGGCGAGGCCAGTAAGATTAAAAATAGATTGTATAAAATTCGCCGCATCAAAGACCTCGGCTGCCGCGGGGAAAGCGGGTTTTTGCGGCCGGTAATTGACCGCATCCAAGAGACCCGCTTATCCGTCGCTTCTATTTCTTGTTGGCGTAGAATGTACCACCGACGCCCGCGTCGAAAATCTGCGGCGAGGGATTGTTCACATCGTTGATACCGCCAGATACCGGTCCAAGCATCGATTCCGCACCCGGCCCCATGAAGTTGCCGCCGAACTGCAAGGTGGCGTCCCCTTCATTCTCGCCATTACTCAGCCGACCGGACATATGGAACAGCATCGCACCGGTGTTTTGCTCGGGGACATTGACGCCCGCGACGACCTGCGCCGGAATGGTGGTGCGGCTGAGCGAGGCTGGCAAGCCTTGATCGACCGTCAGCGTCCCGTCCAGTTTGACGGAGTTCGAGGTGCCCGCCTCTGTCGCGACGATGTTGGAGGCGGTTCCGGTGAACGGATTGGTGGTCTGCCCGTCGGTCCAATCCACATCGACTGCCAGATCGCCAATGATTTCCGCGCTATTCGCATCGATATCGGTGCCGAAAATCTGAGCCGATCCGCTGTTCACGCCGACCTTCATCTGACCTTCGTAGCTGGCTTTCAGCGACGTGGGCATATCCGAAGTGGGGGCCTTTTGACTGACAGCGTTAAAGGCTGTCTCAAAATCCTGCCCGCCGCCAGCAAGCCCGCCGGCAGAGCTGCTTCCATTGCAACCAGACAAGACCGTCGCCACCCCAAGGCTTGCAATAACAATACTAAGACGTGCGTGTTTCATGAAATTCCCCTTGCTTGATTTAAAAAATTCTTCTTCACTTTTTAGATACCTACTTCATGAAATCGTCTCCCCCCTGTTCAGGGGGTGTCCTTGGACAAGAGTATTTTGAGAAGATGAGCCGTATAGAATGATTAAATTTGCAATTATAAATTTCGCTGTGTGGTCCATAAGATGACACGTCCACATGTCGCCCCAGGAGCCGTTTTCGCGCTTTGCGTCGTGCTCTATCTGGCCGCCGCCGCTGCCCTGACGTGGGTGGCGACGGCCCAGCCGTGGCTCGGGCTCAGGCTTGGCGTGGTGGGGCAAAGCGTTGTCGTCACTGACATCGCGCAGGGCAGCGCCATGGATCGCGAAATGATCGGTAAGCGGCTTTTGAGCGTTTCAGCGGATAACCAACCCCCAATCCCGGTGACACCCCTAGACCTGATAGAAGAGCCCGACGGGATCAGCGATCAAGAGACCCTGCGTCGGTTCTTTGACCGTCAGGATCGCTTGCATGACGCGTTGCGCAGCGGCGCAGTCACCCTGACGTTCGACCAAGCCGACGGCCCTGAAAGCGTATCGGCAAGGGTCCAGGAAAGCCGTCCGGTTTCGGATCTGCCGATGAAATTCTGGACGCAAATTTTTGTCGCGTTCGTGGGCATGTTTATCGGGACCTGGGTCGTCTGCCTACGCCCTCATGAACAGGCCGGATGGTGGTTTCTGCTTTCCGGGATCGGGCTGGCCTTGGCATCGTCGAGCGCCGCGATCTACAGCTCTCGCGAGCTCGCGCTTAGTCTGAAGGCCTATTCGGTGGCCTGCCGGGTAAATCCCGGTGGATCGCTGCTGTTCGGGATCGGTATGGTGACGTTGTTCCTCTCGTACCCGCGGCGCATTGTTCCGAAACCTGTGCTCTGGCTACCGACACTTCTGATCGGTGCCTGTATCCTCTTGGTGCTTGGCCCCGGCTGGCCGGACAACCTGAACAATGCCCCGGATTTCATCGCGATCATCATGGTGGCCCTGTTGCTGGTCATTGCCGCACAAGTCGCCGCCAATCGCCGCGACCCGGCCGCGAGGGCGATGCTGGGCTGGCTTGGCGTGTCGGTTGCAGTTGGTGCGGGTGGCTTTGTGCTAACGTCCATCCTGCCGACGCTCATGGGGTTGGCCCCGGTGATCGAACAAAGCACCGCGTTTTTGTTTTTCCTGATTATCTACGCCGGTATTGCCCTGGCGGTGACGCGCTACCGTCTGTTCGACCTGGCGAATTGGTCCTACGGCATCTTGTTCTACGGCCTTGGGGTGGCTTTGCTTCTGGGGCTTGATGCCGCGCTCATCTACGGGCTTTCGGTGGGGCGCGCCCCTGCATTTGGCATCGCACTCGCGGCGATCTGCATGGTTTACCTGCCCTTGCGCGACAAAGTCTGGGTGCTGCTCAAGCGCAACCGCGAGATCCCGGCGGAAGAGCTGTATCGCAGGGTAACCCAGATCGCCCATGCGAGAGACCCCGAAGACAAGCAGAGGCTGCTGCGTAAGTTCTGGTCCGATATTTTCAATCCGTTGCGCATCAAGGATCAACCGGCGTCTACCACGATCACCGCACTGCAAGACGATGGCCGTATCCTGACGCTCGCATCTATCGGCAATCTGCCAGCACTGTCGCTTGAGCTGGCCGGGCAAGGATCGCGCCTTTTCTCGTCGCGCGATCTGGCGCGGGCCGATGCGATCCTCTCGTTGCTTGAGGCCAGCCTGTCCCAGCACGAGACCTATCTTCAGGCCGTCAGCGCAGAGCGGCTGCGCATCAATCGCGACATGCATGACAACATAGGGGTGCTGCTGCTCAGCGCGCTGCATACCGGCCCTCGGGAACGCAAAGATCTTCTTATCCGCCAGACCCTCGCCGATCTACGAGAGTTGATTTCAAACCCGGATCAGACTGATTGGGATCTCCGCGATCTGCTCGCCGATCTGCGTGCCGAAATCATCACCCATTTCGAGGCCGCCCATATCACCGTCACGTGGCAGGCCGACGAGATCACCAAAGGCCGTATATCCCATCGGTTGGCGCATGCGCTGCGCGCCTTCCTGCGAGAGGGGACCAGCAATATCCTACGCCACTCGGGCGCGACAGAGGCGAAGGTCCAGATTACCCTGGAAAGCGATGGGTTGCAGCTTACGCTAAGCGATAACGGCTCGGGCTTTGACAGCAGCGTCGCCTCGCTTGGCAATGGTTTTAGAAACCTGAGAAACCGCTTCACCCAGTTGCAAGGTGCCTTCAGCTACAGCACCGGTGCCAAGGGCACCACCTTGACCGCGTTTCTACCTCTTTTCAGCACTCAGAAAGAGGCCGCAGCAGAATGAAGCGTATCCTGATTGTCGAAGATATCGTCGAAACCCTGCGTTGGCTGGTCGAGATCGTACGATCAGCATATCCGGCGGCCACAATATGCACGGCCAACTCGGTACGGACGGCGCTGTCAAAACTGGATGGCCAGATAGATCTCGCCCTGATTGATCTGGGCCTGCCTGATGGGTCGGGTCTCGAAATCCTGCGCGGCCTGAACAAGGCCAGCCCCTCTGCAATCAAGGTCGTAACCACGGTAATGGGCGACGACGCGAGCATTGTTTCCTCACTCTCCGCCGGGGCGGACGGGTATCTGCTGAAAGAGACAGAGGCGGCGGTGCTCTCTCGCCAGCTGACGCAGCTTTCTATGGGGTTGCCGGCGATATCACCCTCTGTCGCCCGCCGCATCATGGAACACTTCCGCCTCACCGGGCCGGTCGCCAGCCTGGACGGGCGCCTGACGGAGAGGGAGACCGAAGTGCTCACGCTCATCTCCAAAGGCCTGCGCAACGCCGAGGTCGCCTCCGCATTGAACATCGCAGAAACGACCGTCGCGGGATATATCAAGATCGTCTATCGCAAGCTCGGCATCTCCTCACGGGCGGAAGCCGCCTGGCACGCGAACCGCTTGGGGCTTGGACTGAAACCGGAATAGCGCCTGTGCTTGGCAATCCGATTTCAACGAAGACGTGTCTGCCGTTGGCGTGTTGTAGGGTCTGTTCCGCGTAATATAGCAAGGCCTTCCGCTTCGACGCCCTACGCCACATCGCCCCCGGCGGGAACAAACCTACGCCAATCAACCCCGCGGCCCGCTGCGTAGTCCAGACCGATTTGCACCCAATCGATGGCACCCCCTGCGGCCACCGATGACGGGGTGCTGCCATAGGTGACCTGCCGCGTGCCTTCCTCGAACGCGTCGATGGATTGGGGCCAGACCTCATCGTCCCAATGCAGCGTCATCTTCCGGCGTTTGGGTTCGTATTCGGCGGTGAAAAGCGTGCCAAACCCTTCGGCGTAGCGGTCTTGCTTGAGCGGCGCTTGGGTGAACTGGCCTGCCAGCGCTGACGGCGTGACCCCTTCGGATAAGACACTCACAAGGTGTTTTGACCGTTCAAACGTGCGGGTAAAACTGCCTCTGTCGGGCGTGCTGCCGTCGGTCTGGTGGTTTGTGGCGACGAGCCGCGGCTGCACCTTTGCCCCGCCACCGGCATACATCTCGACGCTGGCACCCGCACCCGAGGCATCGGCGACCACCACATTATACGGCATATGCGACGGCACGCGTTGCAGCACGCGCAGCGCTTGGGGCACGGTTTCACAGGTTTCCAGAACGTAGCGCAGGATTGTGGTGATACCGAACCCGCGCCCTGTTTCCTGCCGCCCGCCATAAGCCAGCGCGATGCTGAGCCCCGCATCATTGATGCCATCGGACAGACCCCAAAGGAATTCGACCATACCCATCACGCGCCGACCGGTCCAGGCGCTGTGCAGCAGCAGACCTTCGTTCAAGTCAGGCGACAGATCGTAGTTGCGCACCAGCCGAATGTCGTCGTCCGATGTGGCCACGGCAAGGGAGCATCCGCCCAGATAGCTTGGCGGGCACCACGTGGACAGGAAGCGTGCTGCACGGTCCGACCCGCCCGCGAGCGCTGTGAGCTTGGCGTGAACAGGCACTAACTCGGGCATATGTTGCTTTAGGGCCGCCTCGCAGGCTGCGCGGTCAGGGCCATTGTCGCCGCCGCGTGCAGTGAACCATGCCTCGTAGGCGGGCCATGAACGGGCCCATCGGGCTGCCCATTTCGGGCCCGGCGTGGCTTCGCTGATGGCGTCAAAGGTAAGGGAGTGTGTCATATCATGCGCCTTTCCTAGGCAAATCGAGGAAGAACCGCAGCATTTCGCGGCTGGCATCTGGTCCTGTGGGGTCCGTATATGACCCCGCGCTGTTGCCGCCCGACCAAGCGTGACCAAGGCCCGAGACGGTCCATTGTTCCATCACGACATGGCCTTTCGGTGCCATCACGCTGCGGCGGGAAAAACGGCGCCCGCCCGTGTTGCCGTCGTCCAGAACCTCGGGTCCGTTTGGGGCGTGTTTGGCGATCGCATCCGCATTCGCGGCACTCACAGTGCTATCCGCATCGCCCTGAAAGATGATCGTCGGGATGAATTCCCCTGTGTCAGAGCCTGTTGCCCCCTGCCCCATGGCCGCAAAAGCCGATGGCACATCATGGGCCGCACGGTAGGGCAAACCGGAATGGGCACCCACCGCGTCAAAGACATCCCGATAGGTTTGTCCCAGCACCACAGCCATCGCCGCGCCGGCCGACAGCCCCGCAACAAAGCTACGCCCTTGGGGAATGGCATGGTCGCGATGAAGTTGTTGCATCAACCCTGCAAGGATCGCCGGTTCACCAGCGCCGCGCATCTGATCGGCGGGGTCAAACCATTTCCAGCAGTTCTGCATATTCGCCATGCGGGATTGCGCCGGATAGACCACGATCAACCCATGCGCCTCTGCCAGTTGGTTCATGCCCGTGCCCTTGGCAAAATCCACAGGGGATTGTTTGCACCCGTGCAGCATCATCACCAAACCTGTCGGCGCAGAGCCTTTGAGGTTGGGAATATAAAGCCGATAGTCGCGGCTGCCTGCGCTGCAGGAAAAGCTGCCGCTGTCGAATGTGGCCCCCTCGGGCAGGTCCGGCTCGATGCTGTCGCCGCCGTTCAGGGTTGATTGCGCCAGCCCCGAAAGCGTCTCGCGTAGGCCGCGGCCGATCTTGGCTTTACCAATGGGGCTTTTGCTACCTTTCGCCATGCTTCCCAACCCTCCGGTGCCAAGCGCGTTCTGGATGGCTTCGGTCGCCGCTTTGGGGTTACCAGCGCGCACAAGTTTTCCGGCACGGCGCAGGGCCGCGTTAAATTCATCTGTCATGTCGCATTCCTTTTAAGGATGATGCCGGAGCTAACTGATCCGGTCGCCGAGTGCTTTCTTGACTTCGGTGCTGGCTTGAAGCGCCCCCAGCACGTTGATGGAGCCGATGGTCGCAAGGGCCAGCTCTGGCGTCACATCGCGCGCGATACGGGCCAGTCCGACAACCTTGATGTGCAGCACTTCATTTGCTGCCTGCACCGCCTCGAGATCCGCGACGGAGTAATCGCGCAGACCCATTTCCATTGTGTGACGGTCGATAGACCGTGTCACCGTCTCCGACTGGTGATCCAACTGCTTGCGGATCGCCATGCGGATGAAATCGCTGCGGTTAGAATAAAACCCCTCCTGCACCAGCAGGTCGATCCGCCCGAGATCGACAAAGCCGAGGTTGATCGTGATCTTTTCGTTCTCGGGTTGCTTTTCCCGTAGCTGCCTGACGTTGCTCATCTCTATTCTCCATCCATGTGGATGGTATATGGCATCCCACATCCATATTGCAACTACCCCCTACGAAATTACGCCTTTTCAGGCCAACATTCGTACGGCGGCGGTCAAATCGTCTTGAAATTGGGCGGTTGCGTCGGCTTTAGCCTGAGGATCGGGGAGGCGCAAAAGATACGAGGGGTGTAGCGTCAGCAGGACCGGCGTGCCTGAAGGCGTTTGTTCGACCGTGCCACGGCGGGCGGTGATGGCATCGCGCCGTCCGGTCAGCCCTTCGGCGGCCGTCGCCCCCATGCCCAAAATCAGCTTGGGTTTGACCTGTGCGATCTCGGCATCCAGCCACCAGCGGCAATGTTGAATCTCTGACGCATTGGGCCGTTGGTGCAGTCGCCGTTTACCGCGCGGGGTGAATTTAAAGTGTTTCACCGCATTGGTCACAAACGCCTTGTCCCGCGCCAACCCCGCCCGCCCTGCGATCTGATCAAAGAGCTGCCCCGCAGGCCCGACAAAGGGCCGCCCGCTTAAATCCTCCTGATCGCCGGGCTGTTCACCCACGATCATCAGATCGGCATCCATGGGGCCCTCGCCCGGTACGGCCTGTGTCGCATTGCAATGCAAGGGACAGCGGGTGCAGGCGGCGATATCCTTGGCCAGCGCGTCTTTCGGGCCCTCCCATGCGGATTGATGCGCGGCAAGCTGCGCCTGCACCCGCGCCAATCGCTGCGGCGGGAAAGAGGGCGCGGCCTCGGCCATGGCGCGGGCGCGGGCGGGGGCGTCGGCGATCATTTGGGGGATATGCGCCGCCTCGGGCATGTCCTTCCAGTATTTCTTGGGCATCTCGGACTGCATGGCTTTGACCATCAGCCGCGCGGGATTAAAGATGTTCTGGAAATAGGTGATCCACAGCTGTTCGCTCGCGTCTTCAGGTAGGGCGGGCTTTTCCTGCCCCTCGCGGAAGGTCAGTTTGCCCCCCTCGAAAATCGCGCAGACATCCGGCGTGAGAATGCGCCAATCCATATCGCTGAACCGACGCAGGAAGAAGTCGGCGGTGGGTTCTACCGTGTGATACGTCGGCTCGAACCACGCGGCAAAGGACCGGCGGGGGGCATCGGGCGTGCCAATCTCTCGGAAACGGACGAAGGCTTTCATCTTGTGCTGGCAGCGGTGCACATTCTTCTCCATCCGCCGCAGACGCGACAGATCAGCATCGCCGCGATCCGTCATCAACTGCGGCGCGTCCTTCAACCGCCACAAAAACGCATAAAGTCGCGCAAACCGTTCGGGATCACTGTGCCAGACGACACTGCTTGCCATGCTGATGAAACTACGCGGCACGGTCACCTGCCCGCCCGTCTGCATCGGGGCAGTGTCGCCAAAAAGATCGGGCGCCGTGCTGGTATCGCCCCACAGGATCGCCTCGGGCGGGATGCCGGCGGCCAGAAACTGCCGCGCCGCATCACGCCACGCCTGCGCCGTGCCGATCTTGGGCATGACCGCGCGGTGCATCAGAACAGGGTCAACTGTTCAGGCGGCGGCGCAAACCGCGCGCGCAGATCAATACTGTCGGTCAGCCCGCCGGGGGACCAGCCCCCCGCAGTGACAAAGCTGCGCGCCTTTTTCATAGATGCGCCCATGCGGATCAGATCCTCGTAGCGCAGGGTGCGGTGGCGGCGGGTGGACAGGATGCGGTTCACCGTCTTCACCCCGAACCCCGGCACACGCAACAGCATCTCGCGGCTGGCGCGGTTCACATCCAGCGGGAACACCTCGCGGTGCACCAGCGCCCATGCGAGTTTCGGGTCGACCTCAAGATCAAGGTTCCCGTCCGCGGTGACGGATGTAATCTCGTCCAGCTGGAAGTCATAGAACCGCAGCAGCCAGTCCGCCTGATAAAGCCTGTGTTCGCGTTGCAAAGGCGGCCGGATCAGCGGCAGCTTGGCCGAGCTGTCAGGGATCGGCGAGAAGGCAGAATAATACACGCGCTTGAGCTTGTAGCTGGAATAGAGCCGCGTGGACTGGCCCAGAATGGCCGCATCATTCGACCCGTCCGCCCCGATGATCATCTGCGTCGACTGCCCCGCAGGCGCAAAGCGTGGTGGGAGCTTGCCGGTGTGGGATTTGTCTTTCGACACCTCTTTACGCAGCCGGAAATCGGCCATCGCTTTGCGGATCTGATCGGGCTTCTTTTCGGGCGCATATTGCTGAACGGCGGCATCGGTGGGCAGCTCGACGTTGATAGATAGTCGGTCTGCCAGCAGCCCTGCTTCGGCGATCAACTCTGGCGCGGCGTCGGGGATGGTTTTCAGGTGAATATAGCCGCGAAAATTCTCGTCGTGGCGCAGCTTGCGAGCGATCTGCACCATGTCAGACATCGTCGCATCGGGCGACTTGATGACGCCCGAGGACAGGAACAGCCCTTCGATATAATTGCGGCGATAGAATTCGATGGTCAGCTTCACCACTTCATCGACACTAAACCGCGCCCTAGTGACGTTGGACGAGGCACGGTTGATGCAATAGCTGCAATCATAGATGCAGAAATTCGTCATCAGGATTTTCAGAAGCGAGATACAGCGCCCGTCCGGCGCATAGGCATGACAGATGCCCGACCCCTCGTTCGACCCCACGCCCTTGCCATCGCGCGAGTCGCGTTTCGTCGACCCCGAAGAGGCGCAAGACGCGTCATATTTCGCCGCGTCGCTCAGGATTGCCAGTTTTTGCTCTACAGATTGCTTAGCCATATGTTCACTATATGTTCACACATGGCCGATGTCACTGCGGCAAAGCAGCCCTGCCCTGCGCCGCAGTGTCGCGGCGCGCGGGATTTTGCCTGCGGGTCCTTTTGGGAGGCCTTACTCGGTCTCTAGGCTTGGGTAGACACGGCGCAGCGTCTCGATCAGCTTCTGGCTGCTCACGGGCTTTTTCACGACGCGGTCGTCCGGCCCGAGAAAGCTGATCTGGTCGGCGTCATATGCGGTGATGAACACGAAAGGGATACCCCGTTCGCGCAGGATATCCGCCACGGGTTTCGATGTCTTGTTGCGCCCAAGGTTTACGTCAAGAAAGGCGATATCAATATCCCCATCACGCGCTTTTTCCTTGGCGTCTTCCAGATGGATACTCGGGCCTACGACGTTAAAGCCGATGTCTTCCAGCAGGTCGGACATCTCGAATGCGACCACGACCTCATCTTCGACGATGAAAATATTCTGAGGTTGATTTGTCATTCTACTGCCTGCTCTTCCGTCTGTTGCGGCATCTTCAAATGCCATTCATATCCATCTGGCCCGAAAACCGTATCGATTTTCCCGCCCGTTTCCGCCTCGAGGGCACGCCCTGTGATGAAGCTACCAAAACCTGTCTCGCTGGGTTTCTCGGCGGCAGGGCCGCCTTGTTCCACCCAGTGGAGTTCAAGGGGGGAACCCTCGGTGGCACTTCCTTGTTCCCAAGATAAATTCACAACACCGTCAGGAACCGACAGGGCGCCGTATTTCATCGCGTTTGTCGCCAGTTCATAAAATGCCATCGACAAGGACAGCGCCTGGCGCGATGGCACCTCTACCTCCGGCCCTTTCAACGTGATCCGACCGCCGCCTATAGGGTCGAGCACATCGGCAGCCACGGCACCAATAGCAGCACGGTCCCATGTGGTGCCCACCAGTTTGGAGTGGGCCGTCGCATAGGCGTTAAGCCGTTGGTCAATCGTTTCGCGGATACCGCGTTGAATGCTCATCTTGCGCAAGGACTGGCTGACGATGGATTTCACCACGCTAAATGCGTTCTTCACACGGTGGTTCAACTCGGCAATCAGGATGTTCTGCGCCTCGCGCAAGCGGCGTTCTTCGTCGATGTCGATCAGGGCGACGGTCGCGCCGATCCGCTCCCCCTCGCCGTCAAGCACCGGCTCGCCGATGATCCGCATCCAAAAGCGGGTGCCGTCGCCGCGCTGATAATCCACGTCGATCTCGACATGGTCCTCGCGGTTCTGGATCACCCGCGCCAGAGGGTATTCGTGGCTTTGTACACGGGACCCATCAGCATGGTACGATACCCATTCACCATAGGCGTCCACGTCGTCAGAATGCAACACAGGGTGGCGCACCATCTTTTCGACGTGGCTGTTGCCGTAGATAATCTTGCCTTCGGCATCGGCCATGACGACCCCGACGGGCACCGTCTCCATCATCGCTTCGAGGAAGTTCAACCGATGCGACGCCCGCTGCGCCCGTTTCTTCGGCGCATCCGCGTCAACATTCTTTGCCGCCAGCTCCTCTTGCACATGCAAAAGCTCTGTCGCCATCTTATCGGTGGGCTGTGTCGGCATGGTCTGTCCTGGGTGATTGGTGTGGTGTGTCGGTTGACATAGACCGTCAGACGCTGGTGTCTAGGTCTAGCGTCACATTTACGTCAGTCTGTCGAAGCTCATACGTCAACCGATATATATGTCAGCGCGCTGGCGTGGTGCCCGGCCCTACCCCATACGCTCCTGCGCGACGTGTGGCAGGATATAGCTTTGACCGGCTGCGGCGGGCGTATTGACGGTCAGGGTGCAGCCATAGGCTTGGGACAGGATGGCGTTTTGCATCACGTCGGCGGGCGTGCCGTGCTTCAGGATCTGGCCGTCTTTGATCATCGCCATGTGATCGGCGAACATGGCCGACAGGTTCAGATCATGCATGACCGCGACCACGCCGCCGCCGCGATTGGCGAATTCCTTGAGAAGCCGCATCACCATAAGCTGATGGCCGATATCCAGACTGGCAACAGGTTCGTCCAGCAGCAACCAACGGGGCAAGCCGTTCCGCACCGGATGCCAAACCTGACAGAGCACGCGTGCCAGCTGCGTGCGTTGCTGCTCTCCGCCCGAAAGCTCTTGATAAAGCTTGTCTGCGTAGCCCTCTAGCCCCACGGCATGCAGGGCGCGGGCGGGGATATCGTCGCGGTGTCCCGATATGCCGCGTCGTAGCCCCATGCGCACGACCTCGGCCACGGTAAAGGGGAACGCAAGCGTGGCAGACTGCGGCAGCACCGCGCGTATCGCTGCCAGTTCCCACGGGTGCAGATCGGCGACGTTTTCGCCGTTCAGCAGAATGCGGCCGGTGAAATCGACCTCGGCCGTGATCGCCTTGAGCAGCGTCGATTTGCCCGAGCCGTTGGGCCCGACAATCGCCGTAAGCGCGCCGGCATTGGCGGTGAAATCGACCCCATGCAGGATGTCTTTTTTGCCGATACGGGCAACAATATCGCAGGCGCGCAGCATTACAGATCCACCAACCCACGGCGCCGCAGTAGGATCCAGAAAAACACTGGTGCGCCCAGAATGGCGGTGATCAACCCGATGGGCAGTTCCGCCGGCGCGATGATGACGCGGCTGATGATGTCGGCGGTCAGCAACAGCGTGGCCCCCAGCAGGGCAGCGTTCACCAGCAGGGGTTCGTGATCGGGTCCCGTGGCAAGACGCAACAGATGGGGCACGACGATCCCGACAAAACCGATCCCGCCGGACATGGCGACCGCCGCACCGGTGGCGGCGGCGACCGTGAGGATGGCGGTATGCTTCACCCGCTGCACCGGCACCCCCATATGCGCGGCTGTTGCCTCCCCGAAAGCGAGCGCATTCAGCCCGCCGCCCAAGCGCATAGCCACACCCGTCGCCAGAAGGATCAGCGGCCCCGCAATGGCGACCTTGGTCCATGTGGCACCGGCAAGCGAGCCGAGCCCCCAGAACGTCAGATCGCGCAACTGCGTGTCATCCGCGAAATAGATCAGCAGCCCGCCCAAGGCCCCTGTCAGCGCGCCCAAGGCAATCCCCGCCAGCAGCATCGTCGCGACAGAGGTGCGCCCGCGCCGAGTCGACACGCGATATAGCAGCAAGGTTGCCGCCCATCCGCCCAGAAAGGCCGCCAGCGGGATCAGCCAAAAGCCTGCCATGGTGAGCACAGCCACCGGCAACAGCCCGCCCAGAACGATTGCCACGATCGCGCCCAATCCGGCACCCGCACTTACCCCAAGCAGGCCCGGGTCCGCGAGCGGGTTGCGAAACAGCCCCTGCATCACCGCGCCTGACACAGCCAGCGCGGCCCCGACACAGATGCCCATGATCAGCCGCGGCAAACGGATATCCCAAAGCACTACCCGTTCAAGCTGCGTCAGCGGCGCACCGGTCACGATCTTGGCCAGGGCATGCCACAGCGATGTGCCCGACGCCCCGATCGCAAGGCTGCCGATGGCGGCGACTGCCAGAACAGCCGCCAGCCACACATGCGCCTTGCGCGCGGCACGACGGCGGTCGCGGGGCGGGGCGAAATCTGCAAGCGCGGTCATCGGATCAGTCGGCGTAAAGCGCGGCGTGCAGATCGGTGACAGCATCTGCCGTGCGCGGCCCGAACCCCAGCAGATAAAGCCCGTCCATCCGCACCAGCGACCGGCTGGCCGCCGCAGGGCTGACGGATATGGCAGGCATCGCGAACAGCTCTGCCTCGGTGCTGTTGTGATCGCCTTCACGCGCCATCATCACCAGCACATCGGGCGCTGCGGCCAGCACGGCTTCGTCCGTGATGGGTTTGTAGCCCGCAAACCCCGTGACCGCATTCACCGCGCCAGCCAGTTCTATCATCGACGCGGCCGCGGTATCAGTGCCCGACGCCATGATCCGCCCGCCTTGGGTGCTGAGGATGAACATCACGCGCTTGCGCTCTGCCTCGGGCCGGTCTTGCGTCGCGCGGGACACGGCTGCCAGCTTTTGATGCACTTCAGCAGCCAGCGCTTCGGCCTGCGGCCCTTTCCCAAGCGCCTGCCCGACGGCGCGTATCTTGGTGCTGACCCCTTCGGCGGTATAGTCGTCAGGGACGATGACAAAGGGGATATCCGCCTGCTCAAGCACCTCGATTGTTTCGGGCGGTCCGGCACCTTCCTCGGCGATGATCAGCTTGGGGCCTGTGGCCAGCACCCCTTCGGGCGAGAGCGCGCGCATATAGCCCACGTCCGGCAAGGCAGCGGCTTCAGGCGGATAGCTAGAGGTCGTATCCCGCGCAACCAACTGATCCTGCGCGCCGAGGGCAAAGACGATCTCTGTCACCGCGCCGCCGATGGAGACGACGCCCCCTGTGGGTTCCTGTGCCGTGGCGGGCAGCGCTGTGATTAGGCCAAGCGCCGCGACGCTGATAGCGGTCGTGAAAGCGCGGATCATGCGGGCACCTCGACGTTCAGGCTCTCCAGCCCCGCGACAAGCTTGCCCCATGCGGGACGACAATCGCGCCCTTCCTTGCCGACGCCAAAGACCTGAAGGATAAGCCCCCCGTCCTTGTTGAAGGCCTCGACCGAAACAGCGGGGCCGCGTTGCGTGGGCTTGTCGACGGCCCAGACCTCGGCGATGTGATCAAGCCGCAGGTGCAGGTTAAAGCGGGGGTCCAGCACGTTTTGCCACGGGCCCATGGATTTCAGCGTGGTGATCGGGCCCGAATGAATCTGGATACACCCGCGATTGCCGGTAAAGACCATAATCTCAAGCTCTTGCGCGACCACCTGATGCAGCATGGCATCGACAGCAGAAGGCTGCAAAGCGCGTGCAAAGGGCTCGCCCGCGATGCGGTAGGCCCCTAAGCGGTTCATCTTGAGCTTGGAGGTCAGGCGCAAGAACTGATGCGTGTCGGTCAGCCGCGCCCATTCCTTTCGCAGGATGTCCAGCTTCGACAGATCGGATTTCGGCACCTCGTCAGGGTCGCGCGGTACCACGTCAAGGGTGGGGGATTGATCTTCCAGCGTCAGCCCTGCTTTGGCGCGATCAAAGGCCGCCACATCGGACCCGTCGCGCAGAAAGATCTTATGTACCGCATCCCCCGCAGCATCGAACACCTGCAGGCTGCGGCGCGTACCGGCGTCCGTCTCCTTCTCTACGGCAAAGGCATGATGCCACCGGCTGGGAAAGAGCCGCAGATCGATGTCATCGGTGAGGATCATCGATGCATGGGGACCGGGGTGGTAGTTATCATAGGTGCCGACCTTTTCGTTCACGCAGGACGGGTTGCGGGTCAGCGCCATAACCGCGCCCAGGGTCTGGGCGGCGCGCATGATCTCGTCGGGGTGCGCATTGATACGCCGCACGCCATCGCCGGTATAGGCCGCCAGCAACTGCGCCTCGCTGATCCTGAGCTTGTCGGCCACATCACGTTCGCGCAGCTTTGCGTGGTCGGCGCGGAAGGCGCGGATATCCTCGGGGGTCGGGGGAACGGAATGGGTCATGCAGCACCTTCGCCATATGGGTTAAAAGAGAGGGGGCTGGCGACGCGCGTCGGGCATCCGCTGGCAAAGGCGCAGATCAGAACCTGCCCTTTAATGTTGACACTTTTAGTCAGTCTTTTTAGAACCCGCAAGAGCGCAACCCCTCTACGCCCCTTTTTTCACCGCCAGCCCCTCGCAAGCATTCCGTCAAACCTATTGCTTGCAAGGATGTCTTCGATGACCAAAGCCGCTGGAACCCGTGCCCTATTAAGGGGTACGACAAGCCTGATACTTCTTTCCCTAACCCCGCTCCCCCTCGCCGCGCAGGAGGGCTTTCTAGGCACGCTCGTTCTGGGCGAGAGCAAACGCGAGGTGCAGACCGATACGGCAGTATCCATCACCACAGTCGACCAAGAGGAGATCGACGACCGTCAGGCGGGCACCGTGGCAGAGCTGATCGATTCAGTTCCCGGCGTGAGCCTTGTGAACGGGTCCACCCCGCAAGGGTCCGGCATCAACATCCGCGGCTTCGGCGCGAACGATATCTACGGTGCGGATTCCAAAGTCGCCGTGCAGATCGACGGGGCCACCACCGGGGCAGAGCGGCTTTACCGGATCGGCACCCAGCTGTTCACCGACCCGTTCCTTTACAAGTCGGTCGATGTGATCCGCGGGTCCGTCGGCAGCTTTGAATACGGATCCGGGATCGTGGGCGGTGTCGTCCGGCTTGAGACGAAAGACGCGTCGGATCTGACGGATGGTGAGCTTGGCTATGTACTGGGTCAAACGCTGGAGTTCAGCACGAACGGCGACGGCATCACGTCTTCCAGCGTGCTGGCGTGGCAACCGACCGAAGATATGGAGTTTCTGCTGAACTACACGTGGCGCGACCAGAACGATCAGGTGGATGGGGACGGGGCGACTATCGGTAACAGCGCCTTCACCCTGCCGTCGGGACTGATCAAGGCGAAATACAGCTTTGGCCAGAACCGCGATCAATCGCTGACCTTCAGCCTGTCGCACACCACCGCAAGCGACCGCGACGTGCCCTTTGACAGTTTTACCACCACGGCGGATTCCTTTGGCACCGTTGACCGCGATACGGAGTCCACGACCGCGGTGCTCACGTACAACTTTAACCCAGCTGACAATGATCTGGTGAACCTTGATGTCGTGCTATCCTACGCCGACCAACAGATCGACCAAAGCTATGTCTCGGGCAGCTCACCCCTTGAAGGCACCCCGCAAGGGGCCGGTGTTCTTGCCTTGGCGAATGCGGATCATCGATATCAAACAACGAAACTGGCGTTCAAAAACCAAAGCCTGTTCACCTCGGGCGTTGTCTCCCATGATCTGCGGACCGGGCTTGAACTGATCCACAAAGAACGCCTAGATGCCAGCAACGCCCCCGGCGGCAAGGACCGTCGCGTCGCTGTCTATGCGGTGGATGACATGCGCATCACTGATGCATGGACCGTGACACCGGCGCTGCGCTACGAGACATCGAAGATCACCGGATCAGCGGCACCGAATGATGGCACCTATGAAAACAACACGCTGATGGGCGGGCTATCGGTGCGCTATGCCTTCGGGAATGGTTTGGCCCTTTTCACCAGTGCCGCCTATACCGAAGGGCTGCCCATGATCGACCATCTGGGCACCGATGCCGCGATCACCTCTTCCGAGAAGGCAGAGACATACGAGATCGGTGCCTCGTTTGACCGTCATGATCTGTTCCGCAACGGGGACCAATTCGCGATCAAGGGTGTCTACTACGAGACCACCTTGACCGATGTCAGCAGCTATTCGGTCTCGGGGGTACGCCCGCCTGCACCGGCGCTGGACCGGGTCGAAACCTCGGGGCTGGAGCTTGAAGCCTCTTACGCGTTGGACACCGGTCTTTACTTTGACGTGAATGCCAATGTGGTGCGCGGGACGGAGTATGAACCGGGCGGTGCTTCCGGCGACTGGCGGTTGCTGCCTGCGGACAGTCTGCGGGTCACCGTGGGCAAGAAATTCGGCAAAGAGCTTGACCTGAGCTGGGAGGTCGTGGGCAACACATCCGTAACAGACGACGGCGAGACCTCGGCAGGATTTGGGGTCCATAATCTGCGCGCCACCTATGTCCCGCAAAACGGTATTCTCAAGGATACGCAGTTCCGCGTCGGGCTAGAGAACGCTTTTGACAAAACCTATACGCCGCATCTGTCGACCCGCACGGCACCGGGTCGGAACGTGAAATTCTCGATCTCGCGGATGTTCTGAAACGGCACGGGCCCCCGGGTGTAACGCACCTCGGGGCCTTGCCCTTTGGCTTAGTCGATCCCGTTCTCGCGCTGAAGGCGGCGGATATAGGCCACAATGTCCATCACATCGGCCTGCGTGATCCCTTCGACGGGAGGCATGTTTCCGAACGGCCAGTGATGCCCCCGCACCCCGTTTTGCGCGGCCAGCAGGAACGCCCGGTCGCCGTGGTGGCTGGGCTCGTAGATCACATGCACCAAGGGCGGTGCGACGCCGTCCTGCCCCTGACCATTGGCCCCGTGGCAGGCCGCACAAACCGCATCATAGGCGCGCTTTCCCAGCTGCTCCTGATCGGTGAAACTGTCCGGCACCTTCACGGGTGCCAAGGCCCCCTCCGCAAGCTCGGTCGGGCTGGTCTCGGGTTGATCATGATGCGAGAAATACCACCCGCCCGCCGCTGCCGTCAGCAGCGCAAAGGGGACAACCCACAGCAATACACGCGATGTTTTCATGTCTTCGCCTCTTATGGGGCGGGCACCGATGTATGACCGGAGCCCGCGTGTGGATTACTTCAACTCGACGACGGTCAGCTTGCCTTTGACGGGCTCTGCGACGAATTCGATGCTCTGACCTGCAGAGAGCTTGCCGATCATGGTTTCATCGGCGCGAAACACCATGGTCATCGCGGGCATATCAAGGTTGACCAATGGTCCGTGATCGATGGTGACCTTCCCGCCTTTGGTGTCAACTTTCTTGACGGTGCCCTTGGTATAGACGACCTCTGCCGCTTCGGTTTCTGCCTCGGCTTTGGCGCTGACTTCGATGGGGCCGTACATGCCGGATTCATAGTGACCGGGGATCAGGCAAGCGAATTCAAACGTGCCGGCATTGGCAAAGGTCCAGATCACCTCGCCCGATTGGCCGCCCTCAAGACGGACCGAATTGGGGTCGTCATGTTCCATATCCATCTTCGCCATCATTTCCTTGTGCTTGGCGTTGCCTTCAGCGTTATCGATCACGAACTCATGCTCAAGCTCGCCCTTGTTGGTGACCTCAAAGCGGATGGTTTCCCCCTGCTCGAACGCGAAACTGTCGGGTTCAAAGATCATATCGCCGTCGTCGGTCTCGCGCATGGTGACGGCAATGGTGCGGGTGACGTCAGCCGCCGTACCGGGTTTGCCCACTGCCATCATTTCGGCATGCTTGTCGGCGTGGTCGTCATCATGCCCGCCAGAGTGGGAACCCGCCGCAAAGGCAGGGCCGGTCAAAGCAATGGCGAAGGCGGTGGTCATCAGAAGGTTTTTCATTATGTTTTCCTGTATGGTTTTCAAAGTGTTATGTGGATGCAAAACGGGTTATCCCTTTTGCGTTGGTTTCGGGGTCAGGATGGTTTTGGGGCTGTTGTTCGTGGCGAATTCCGGTAGTTCTCCGGTCCACTCATAGGCTTCCTCGCCGGGGGGGTTATCGTACCATCCGGGGTCGGAATAATCGTCCGGCGCAATGCCGTCGCGTACCTTTACAACAGAGAACATGCCGCCCATTTCGATCGGCCCGTGTTTACCCCAGCCGTTCATCATGGGGATCGTGTTCTCGGGCAGTTCCATCGACATCTTGCCCATGTCCCCCATGCCCGCCGTACCCATCGGCATGTAGCCCGGCTTGAAGCTGCGCATCTTGGGGGTAAGCTGGGATTTATCGACACCGATAAAGGTCGGCACGTCGTGGCCCATGGCATTCATCGTGTGGTGCGACTTGTGGCAGTGGATCGCCCAATCGCCCAGGTGGTCCGCCGTGAACTCATAGGCGCGCATCGCGCCGACAGGAATGTCGATGCTGACCTCGGGCCATTGCGCGCTTTCCGGCACCCAGCCGCCGTCGGTGCAGGTGACCTTGAAATCATAGCCGTGCATGTGGATCGGGTGGTTTGTCATCGTCAGGTTGCCGACGCGCACCCGTACCCTGTCGCCCTTGTTCACGACCAGCGGATCAATATCGGGGAAAATCCGGCTGTTCCATGTCCATAGGTTAAAGTCGTTCATCGTCATGACGCGCGGCACATAGGTACCGGGGTCAATGTCGAACGCGTTGAGCATGATCAGGAAATCACGGTCCACCGGCATGAACGTCGGGTCTTTGGGGTGGACGACAAACATGCCCATCATCCCCATCGCCATCTGGACCATCTCATCCGCATGGGGGTGGTACATGAAGGTGCCGGATTTGGTCAGGTCGAACTCGTAGACAAAGGTCTTGCCCGGTTTGATCCCCGGATGGCTCAGCCCGACCACGCCATCCATGCCCGAGGGCAGGATCAGCCCGTGCCAGTGGACGGATGTGTTTTCTGGCAGCTTGTTGGTGACATAAATCCGCACACGGTCGCCTTCGACCGCTTCGATCGTGGGGCCGGTGGACTGGCCGTTATACCCCCACAGATGCGCGATCATGCCATCGGCCAGTTCGCGTTCTACGGGCTCCGCGACTAGGTGGAATTCCTTGACGCCGTTGTTCATGCGGTAGGGCAGCGTCCAGCCGTTCAGCGTGACCACGGGCGTGTAATCCACCCCCGTCGAGGGGCGCGCCGTGACCGCAGTCGCGGCGCTGTCCATATGCGCAACTTCCGGCAGCCCCATGTTCAGAGTTTTGCCCCACGCCTGAGAGGACACAAGTGTCGCCCCCGCCGCGCCGGCACCGAGTAGTTGACGTCTGTTCATCATATTGTTTCCTTTCAGTGTCCTGCGCCGCCACCAGCGGCCAACGTGGCGCCTTCGGAGGCTCCTCCGCCGCTGCCTGAACCGCCGCCGTAGATGGCCGCGGTCAGATCCGCCTGCGCCATAAAGAACGCCCGCTTCGCATCCGCGGCTTCCAGCTCGGCACCGAGCTTTTCACGCACATCGGTCAGCAGTTCGAAGGTGTTGGTGATCATGCCGTTGTAAGACAGCAGGGCTTCGTTCTCGACGGTCTTGCGTAGCGGAACAAGAACATCGCGGTAGTGGCGCGCGATCTTGTAAGAGGCATGGTAGGCCCGTTCGGCCCCCCGCGCTTCTGAACGTACATTGACCGCCCGTTCCGCCAGCACATTCGCCGCCTTCAGATACGACAGCTCTGCCTTGCGCATCCGCGCCTTGCCGCTGTCATAGATCGGGATCGCGAATTCCAGCTCTACCTGAGGTGTGATCTCTTTCTCGATATCGTCCCCCTCGGCTTCACGCTCAAGCTCGGCCCCTGCGACGATCTCAAGATCGCTAACGATGCGGGTCTGATCCGTCAGGCCAAAGGCTTTTGCCTGCGCTTCAAGACCCAGCTTTGCGACGCGCAGATCGACACGGTTGCGCAGCGCCTTGGCTTCGACATTGGCAACGCCGCCCACGGACCGCGGCAGCCCCGGCAAGGCATCAGGCACATAGTAGTTCACGTCAGCCCCCCAAAGCCCCATGAGGCGCGTCAGCTCTTCCTTCGCGGTGGTCGCGTCCAGCCGTGCCTTGGCAAGCTGTCCGGCAAGCTCCGCGTCGAACGCCTGCTCGCGGGCTTGGGCGGCTTTATTGAGCGCGCCGGTTTCCCCCAGCTTACGGGCCAGCTCCGATCCGGCGTCCGAGGTCGCCTTGGCGCGTTTCAAATACCCCACCACCTCAAAGGCGGACACGGCATTGACCCAGGCCTGACGGGTCTGGTTGGCCAATGTCAGCGTATCGTTCACCGCCGTCAGCTGCGCTTGACGAAAGCTCGCGTCAGCGATTGCGCGGCGTTGTTTACGCGTGGTGGCATCCAGAAGATTGGCGCGGATCAACCCTTCGATCGCACGGTAGGCACCCAGCTCGGGTGCCCCGATCCCCAGCACGCCGATGGACACGATCGGGTTTTCCGGCGTCGATTGCTGCCATGCTTCGGCGGCGGACAATCCGACATTCGCATAGGACGCCTGAAGCCCCTTGTTGTTGAGCAAGGCGACCTGAACCGCCGTATCGGCCGAGATTGTCTTGCCCTGCACCATCGCGCGCACTTCGCGTTTCACCGCTTCGTTTTCTGCTTGGGTCTCGGCAAAGACGGTGCGTTTACCAAGCGCGGGCGTGATCTGGCTGGCGACATTGGCAAAACCGGCTTTGGGGTCGGTATAAGCGCTTGGGATCGCCGTGGCGCAGGCCCCGAGCACAAGGGGAAAGCCGATGATCAGCGGCAGTTTACGGACGTGCATCAGTTCCCCTCCGATTGTTCTTGGTTCACGGTGCGCCAGTCACGCGGTCCTGTGGGCCCACGATACGTATATCCGGCCAGCGGGTTCGGGTGGCTGATGGGAGAGACGACGGTCGTGCTGAGCGTGGCTTCTTGCGTGGCTACGGCAGGCAGCGGTGTCGGCGTGTAGGGCAAGGGTCTGACATCCTGCGTGCAGGCGCCAAGGGTCAGGGTGCAAGCCCCCAAAACGAAATGGAATTTCATGTGATGTACCTGATTGATCTTCTAGGGATCGCGCCAGAAACGCTGGCGCGACGCAAAGACCCCAAAGCGGGTCTAAATCAGATCAGGATTGGGGAGGACGCAGAAAGCCATGCGCCTCAAGCGAACGCGCCTGCGCATGGCCGATCTTGTAGGTGCCCGCAGTGACGGCATCGTCTTGCGGATGCGCGTGGTCCATCAGCACGACGGACAGGCACATCCCGTTACAGCAATTGCCTGCACTGTCGTCAGGTGTGTTCGAAGGGGCTTTGTCACTGTGATTGTCGACAGCGTCACGATCCATAGTGCTATGATCATGCAGGGCGTCTTGCGCGTTTATATCGGCCACATCATCCATAACGTTGGCATAATGCCCGTCATGCATCCCCGACGCCGCGTGGGACGCGGACGGCGGAAACAGCACCAGCGCCGCAGCAAAGGCAAGACATGCCACTGCGTTCAGCCAGAAAGATATGGTGCGCTCAAAAGCCATGGGAGACAGTTGATGCACCCGCCCCTTCCTGTCAATCGGTCCTGCGCTGGAAGGTTTCGAAGTTTTTTACCCGGTGGGCGGCGGAAAGCCGCTATGCTTTTTTCGCACCGGCGTTCGAGATGGCGCTGACGCTGCGGTGGGTAATCTCCTCTCCGGTGACACGGTCCACCAGCATGGGCGCGATCGGCGTGCCCGCACTGCGCGAGACCAACGTGACCGACGGGCTGCCTTCAATCGGGACATGGGCGTTGGCCCAGTCGATCAGCGACACCAGCATCGGATACAGCGCCTTGCCCCGTTCGGTCAGCCGATATTCGTGGCGCAGGGGGCGCTCCTGATAGGCCTCGCGGCGCAGCACGCCGGCCCCCTCCAGCTTGCGCAACCGGTCCGCCAGCACATGCCGCGTGATCCCCAGCCGGTCCTGCATCTGCTCGAACCGGCGAATGCCCAGAAAGCAATCGCGCAGCACCAGCATGGTCCAGCGGTCGCCCACCACGGACAGCCCCCGCGCCACGGGGCAGGATTCATTCTGTAGCTCGTTCCATTTCATGCCTTGATCCTAGCAGGCATTGACAGGTTCCGAAAGAGAACTTACCCGTAGTGCATTCCAAAAAGGAACCGAGAGGCGAAAGCTCGCCACTCCAAGCATTCGAACGGGGGAAACCATGCCACATCAGGTCGCCACATCGCAGCTCGGCAAGGCCAGCTGATGGCCCGCGTCACCCCCAACGCCGCCCCTGCCCTTTCCGCCGCCGCGACGCAGGCTCGCGCCACCCGGACCCGCGCCCTGCTAGAGGCACCAATCGCGCCGACGCTGGCCAAGCTTGCCGCGCCCAATGTCCTGGCGATGTTCGTACAAACCGTGCAAAGCATATCCGAGGCGTATTTCGCCAGCCTCCTTGGGGTGACAGCGCTGGCCGGTCTGGCGCTGGTGTTCCCGCTGGTCATGCTGACGCAAATGCTGTCGGCGGGGGCCATCGGCGGGGCGATCTCGGCCGCGGTGGCGCGCGCACTTGGCGCGCAAGATAGCGCGCGGGCGGCCACATTGGCGGTGGTCGCGTGGATGATCGCAGGTGCCTTTGCCGTGATCATGGCCATTCTGGTCGGGCTGTTTGGCGTGGCGTTTTTTACCCTGCTGGGGGGCGGTGCCGATGCCGTTTCTGCCGCCGCGACCTATGCGCTGGTCTTCTTTCCCGGCTGCATGGCGATCTGGCTGTGCAACGCGTCGCTCAGCATTATTCGTGGCACGGGCGATATGCAGACCCCGGCCGTGCTCTTGCTGCTGGTGTCTATCATCTCGATCCCCTTGTCGGGCGGCTTCGCCCTGGGGTGGGGCCCGCTGCCCGCACTTGGCATGGCGGGGCTGCCCATCGGAGTCGTGCTCGCCTTTGCGATCGGGGCTGTGCTGGCGATGGCGCATATCCTGTCGGGGCGCACGGGGCTTAGCTTTGGCGGTGCCTTGGGCCGGATCGATATCAGCATGTTCCGCGATATCCTCAGCGTCGGGGCGCTGGCGGCGGTGAATACCCTGCTGACCACGATCACCATCATCATGATGACAGGGCTCGTGGGCCGGTTCGGCGAAGAGGCGCTGGCCGGTTACGGCCTTGGCGCGCGGCTCGAATTTCTGATGATCCCCGTGATCTTTGGCATCGGTGCCGCGATGACGGCGATGGTCGGGGCGAATATGGGTGCCGGTCAGGTGGACCGCGCCCTGCGCGTGGCCTGGACCGGGTCTTGCGCGGCGGCGGTGATCGTCGGCGGTATCGGGCTGCTGCTCGCCGTGTTTCCCGACCTTTGGCTTGGCATGTTCCTTGACCCGTCCAACACCGGCGCGCTGGACGCAGGGCGCAGCTATTTCCGCCTCGTGGCACCGTTCTACGCCTTCTTCGCCCTCGGTCTCGCGCTCTATTTCGCGTCGCAGGGGGCGGGGCATATGGTCTGGCCGGTGATCAGCAGCCTCAGCCGGATGGCGGTGGCGCTGATCGGCGCGTTGATCCTGATGCAAACCGGCGGCTTGGGCCTGCGCGGCATCTTCATCGCCATCGGCGGCGCGATGGTGGTCTATGGCACGGTGATCGGCCTTGCGATCTGGCGTAAGGGCTGGCGCGCGCGGGCTTAGTCGTAGACCTCTGCCGACAGCCCCTGCTGGATCAGCGCGGTGACCAAAGCCGCCAGCACCTCGGCGCGGCGCGAGGTGACCCGCTGCACCAGCCCCAGACGGCGATGGATCGGCGGCGCCCCGAAAGGGAACCAGTCAAGCGAGGCCGTCTCAGCATCGTGCAGCGCGATCTGCGGGATAATGGCAAAGCCCAGACCCGCGCGCACACAGCCCACCACGGCAGGCATCGTATTCACCGATACGATCTGGCGCGGCGCGGCGCCAAGGCGGGCGATTTCGGTGTCGATCTGACGCGCCAGCGGCACCTGCGTGCGATAGCGGATATAGGGCACGTCGCGGATCAGATCATCCAGCGTGATCGTCCCCGTGCCGGGCGGTGTGAGAACGATCAGCGGTTCGGTCAGCACAGGGGTCCAGCGCAGACTGCTGGGTACCGCCACGTGATCCGCCACAACCGCCGCATCCAGCTGGCCCGAGACGACCTCGCTCATCAGCTCCTCGGACACACCGACGCGCAGCCGAAAGTTCAGGTAGGGAAAGCTGGCGCGCAGCGTCGCAAGCGCCTGCGGCATCAGTGAATTTGCCCCGGTCCGCAACGACCCGAGCGCCACGGTGCCGCGCATCTGCTCCCCCGCGACGGAGGCTTTCGTGTCCGACACGATCTGCAGGATCGACTGGGCCGAGCGGACCATTTCTGCACCTTTGGTGGTCAAGGCGGGCGGGCGGCGGGTGCGGTCGAACAACTGCGTGCCGATCTCTGCCTCTAGCGCCGCGATCTGCTGGCTGACGGCAGAGGCGGTCAGGTTTACGGCCTGCGCCGCCGCGGCAAAGCCGCCGTGCTGGCTAATGGCCAATAAAGTCTCAAGCTGACGTGTATCCATACCTCAAGATAAGATATACTAAATGTAATGGCAAGAATTACACGCTTTGATATGGTTATTCTTGTGTTATTCACGAAACTGACACCAAACCCGTGGCGGATAAACCGCTGCTTCTCTCACAGGGAGTCCTCCTATGACGTTTCGTTCGGGCCTTGCCGCCCTTTTCACCGCTGCCAGCCTGATTGCAGCCCCCGCCACAGCCGACACCTACCCCGAACGCGCGGTAGAGTTCATCGTGCCCTGGTCACCCGGTGGCGGCTCTGACACGCTGATGCGTCTTGTGGCCAACAATGTGCAGCCCTTCCTTGGCGTGGAAATGCCCGTGATCAACATGCCCGGCGTCGGCGGCACCGTGGGCCTGCGCGAGGCCTCGCGCCGCGCCGCGGATGGCTATACCATCAGCCAGGTGCACGAAGGTCTGCTGGTCGCCACCGAAACCGGCATCACCGATCTGGCATGGGATGACTTTGACCCGATCGCACTGATGACAGCATCGCCCCAGTATCTGGTGGCGGGCAAATCCGACAACTACAGCAATTTCGAAGAATTCGTGACCTACGCCAAGGCACATCCCGGCGAGATCTCCATGGGCGTCACATTGGCCGGCGTCCCGCATCTGCACGCCGCGATGATCGAACAGGCCTTCGGGCTTGAATTCAAATACGTCGGCTATGAGGGCACGGGCGAACGCGTGCGCGCGCTGGTCGGCGGCAACCTTGATGTGGCGATCGGCGACATCAGCTCCTCCAAACAATTCGTCGACAACGGCGATCTGACCTTCCTTGCCGTCGGCGCGACCGACCGGGTGGACGCCGCCCCCGATGTGCCGACTTTCAAAGAGCTGGGTCAGGATCTTGAGCTGAACGTGACCCGCGGCATCGTGATGCCCAAAGGGGCCCCGCAAGAGGTCCGCGACACGCTTGAAGCCGCGCTGCAAGAGATGGCCCAAGACCCCACCTATATCGAGCAGACCAACAACGCGGGTGCCGATGTCGGGTTCCGCGGTCAGGAAGACTACCGCGCCTATCTGAGCAAACTGGACGAGACAGTGAAATCGCTGTCGTCGGTTCTGGCCCCATGAACGGGCACGACCCCATGAAGGCACAGGAGGCGGGCTTGGTTGCCCGCCTTCTGAGCTATGTCTTCCTCCTGCTGGCCTCGATCGCATTGTTCATCTCGGCCAGCGGCATTGCGACCTCGCGTTTTGAAAAGCTTGGTGCCGGGGCTTTCCCCAAGATCATCTTTGGCGCGATGGCGATCGTATCAGCCATCGCGATCATCGACGCGCTGCGCCAGATCCCCCGCCACGCTTACGGTGATTTCGCAGCACAGGCCGTAGCATGGGCCAAACGCTGCTATCTGGTGTTTGTCTGCCTTGGCGCGCTCACCGCCTATCTGCTGGTCATTCCGGTGCTGGGGTTTTCAATCGCCAGCCTGATCTTCCTTTTCGTGCTTCAGGTGATCCTGATGCCACGCACGCCCAAGTCAATCGCCCTCGCCGCTGTGGTGGCTGTGGTTTTCTCCTTCGGGCTGAACTGGCTTTTTGCCGAAGTGTTCACCGTCTTCCTGCCGCGCGGAGTGCTTTGAATGACTGATTTCATGACAGGGGCCGCGCAGATTTTCACGCTGGCGACACTCGCCTATATGCTGGCGGGGTCCGTCGCGGGCATCGTTGCGGCGGCGATCCCCGGTTTCACCGTCACCATGGCGATTGTGCTGACCCTGCCGCTGACCTTCACGATGGAGCCTTTGCAAGGCATCGCCGTGATGCTGTCGGTCTATGTGGGCGGCTATACTGGCGGGCTGATCTCGGCGGCATTGCTGGGCATTCCCGGCACGCCATCGTCGGTCGCCACCACCTTTGACGCCTTCCCCATGGCGCGCAACGGCGAACCGGGGCGCGCGCTGTCCATCGGGGTCTGGGCGTCCTTCTTTGGCACCGTCATCTCGACCATCGTGCTGATCTTCGCCGCACCGCCGCTCGCGCTTTTCGCCGTGCGCCTCGGCCCGTGGGAGTATTTTTCGCTCATCGTCTTTGCCCTGACAATCGTCGCCAGCCTTGTCGGCACCTCTGCCATGCGCGGCATTCTGGCGGGGCTGATCGGGCTTGCAATCTCTACCGTGGGGACGGACCCGATCATGGGCCGCCCGCGCTTTGATTTCGGCATAGAGATGCTGCAGGCCGGCCTGCCGTTTCTGGTCGTGCTGATCGGGATCTTCGCCATTTCCCAGCTTGTGTCAGAGGTAGAGAATGCCGACAGCGTGCGGTCGGGCAATGCGCTGGTCACTGGGGCCATCGATTTCCAGACATGGACCGTGATGAAGGAAGTGTTGATGCGTCCCGTCAACCTGCTGCGGTCGTCCATCGTCGGCGTGCTGATCGGCGCCCTGCCCGGTGCGGGCGGGTCCATCGCCAACCTCGTCGCCTATGACCAGGCCAAGCGCGGGTCCAAGAATAGTGACAAATTCGGCACCGGTGAACCCGACGGCATCGTCGCCTCCGAGGCGGGCAACTCCGCCACCGCGGGCGGCGGGCTGATCCCGCTTATCGGTCTGGGCATCCCCGGATCGGCTGTCGATGCGATCCTCATGGCGTCGCTGATGGTGCATGGCATCTCGGTCGGGCCACGGCTGATCATGGATCACGGTGACCTTGTCTATGGCATGTTCATCGCAATGGTGGTCGCGTCCTTCATGATGTTGATCGTGTCGATCTGTTCTATGCGGCTGTTCCTGCGGGTGACCGAAGTGCCCAAATGGCTGATCGTGCCGGTGGTGATGACCTGCTGCGTCGTGGGCACCTTTGCGCTGAACAACCGCGTGACCGACCTTTACCTGCTGATCTTTATCGGCATCACCGGCTACACGTTGCGCGCCCTTGGCTATGCGCTGGCACCTTTGGTGCTGGGGGTCATTCTGGGCCCGATCGCCGAAACCAACCTGCGGCGCGCGCTGATGACGGACGAAGACCCGACGCTGTTCTTCACCCGCCCCATCAGCCTGATTTTCCTGATTGCGGCTTTCGTGTCCATTGTCTGGGCCATCCGCAGTCACCTCAAAAACCGTACATCTACAGAAAGGCCATCCCATGCGCCTACGTCATGATCCCGTCTACCCGTCGCGCCGCTCGCCCATCCTGGCCGAGAATGTCGTCGCCACCTCGCAACCGCTGGCGACCCAAGCCGGTCTGTCCATCCTGCAACAAGGCGGCAACGCTGTGGATGCGGCCATCGCCACGGCGGCTGTGCTAACAATCGTCGAGCCCACGGGCTGCGGCCTTGGCTCTGATGCGTTCTGCATCCTGTGGGACGGCAAGCAACTGCACGGGCTGAACGCCTCGGGCCGCGCGCCCGCCGCCTGGACGCCCGAGTATTTCAAGGACGGCATCCCCGAACATGGCTGGGACGCCGTGACCGTCCCCGGTGCCGTCAGCGCCTGGGTCGAACTGTCTGAAAAATTCGGCAGCCTCGGCCTGTCGACCGTGCTGGCCCCCGCGATCCGCTATGCCGAAGACGGCTTTATCGTGTCGCCTGTCGTGGGCACGGCATGGGCCAAAGGGGCCGCGGTGCTCAAGGACCAGCCCGGCTTTGCCGAGACTTTCATGCCCGAGGGGCGCGCGCCCAAACCCGGCGAACGCTTCCGCAACCCCGGCGCCGCACGCACCCTGCGCGCCATCGCCGAAACCAAGGGTCGCGCCTTCTATGAAGGCGAGATCGCGCAAGAGATCGCGGCCTTCGCCAAGGCCAATGGCGGCGCGATGACAGCCGACGATCTGGCTGCGCATCACAACGACTGGTGCGGCACCATCAGCCAAAGATTTGACGACGTGGAATTGCACGAGATCCCGCCAAACGGTCAGGGCATCGCCGCGCTGATGGCGCTTGGCATGTTGCAGCACACCGACATCCGCGACCACGGCCCCGACGATCTGGCTGCCGTGCATTTGCAGATCGAGGCGATCAAGCTCGCCTATGCCGATCTGCACGCCTATGTCGCCGATCGCGATCACATGACCGACGTGGACGAAGCGGCCCTGCTTGACCCCGATTACCTTAGATCCCGTGCCGCATTGATTGATGCCAACAAGGCGCAGAACTTTGGCGCAGGGGCCCCGAAACAGGGCGGCACCGTGCTGCTGAACGTCGGTGATGCCTCGGGCATGATGGTCAGCTTTATCCAGTCGAACTACGCGGGCTTCGGCTCTGGCGTGGTGGTGCCGGGCACGGGTGTGTCCATGCAGAACCGCGGCTTTGGCTTCACGACGCAGGACGGCCACCCCAATCAGGTCGCGCCGGGCAAACGCCCCTTTCACACGATCATTCCGGGCTTCGCCATGAAGAACGGCGCGCCGCTGATGGCCTTTGGCATGATGGGGGGGCCGATTCAGGCACAGGGCCATATGCAGCTTTTGCTGCGCACGCAGCTGTGGGACCAAGACCCCCAGACCGCGGCCGATGCCCCCCGCTGGCGCGCGATCGAGGGGTTGGCCGTCGCCTGCGAACCGTCGATGCCTGCCGATCTGCTCGACGGGCTCAAGGCGCTTGGCCATGCGATCCAGATCGAGGCACCGGACAACGCCTTTGGCTTCGGCGGCGCGCAACTGGTGCAACGCAATGCGGCAGGCGGCTACGCCGCGGGATCTGATCCGCGCAAAGACGGGCAAGCCGCAGGCTTCTGATCCCGCGCCACAGGGGCGAGCGGGGTGTCACGCCCCCGCTCGCCCTTTACGGGCCGGCAGCGCCCCTATATCGATCTTTCGACAACGCAGGCATTCCCATGAACTATATCAAACGCATCGGCATCGACGCCTATATGATCTTGCTGCTGGCCACCGTGATCGCGGGCATTGTGCTTCCTGCCACAGGTATCGCCGCCGAGGGCCTGCGCGGGGTGACCTTCTGGGCCGTCTCGCTGCTGTTCTTTCTTTATGGGGCCAAGCTGGACCCAAGCGCGGTCAAGGCTGGCATCACAAATTGGCGCCTGCAGGGGATGACCTTTGGCGCGACCTATGTGCTGTTTCCGCTGATTGGCCTGGTTCTGGCGACGCTGTGCAGCCCGATCCTCGGGGCGACGGTGACCATGGGGCTGCTGTTTTTGTCGGTGCTGCCCTCGACCGTGCAATCCTCTATCGCCTTCACCTCGATTGCGGGCGGCAATGTGCCTGCGGCGATCTGCGCGGCGTCCGTCTCCAACCTCATCGGGGTCATTCTGACGCCGGTGCTGGTGACCTTGCTGCTGCATCAGGGCGACGGCGGCGTCAGTCTGGATGCCATCGGCAAAATCGGCGTGCAGATCTTGCTGCCTTTCATCGTCGGGCAGGTGATGCGGCCGCTGGTGGGCGGGTTTGTGCAACGCCACAAGCTGCTGACCATGATCGTGGACCGCGGGTCGATCATGCTGATCATCTACTCTGCTTTCAGCGCGGGCACAGTCTCGGGCCTTTGGTCTGCGATCCCCGTCACCACGCTGATGCTGCTTTTCGCCGTGGTCTGGCTGTTTCTGGCCGTGGGCATGTGGTCGATGATCGCCCTTGGCAAGGCTGCGGGGATGCCCGACGCGGATCGCGCGGTGCTGTTCTACTGCGGGTCCACCAAAAGCCTTGCCAGCGGGTTGCCCATTGCCACGGCGCTTTTTGCGCCTGATCTGGTCGGTGCCATCGTTTTGCCGCTGATGATCTACCATATCTCGCAACTTCTGGTCTGCGCCTTCGTCTCGCAGCGCGCGTCGCGTCGGGCCGCTGCGGCGCCTGCCTAAAGTTACCCATGGGTATCCTTTTTGCCGATCACCCCCGCGCCCGCGCGCGGGTCTTTGCCGGTCGGTGCACCACGGCCTAAGCCACAGCAGAAGCACGCAATTTTCCGCCGAGATTTGGCGGGGTGGCGGCGTGCATCGATAGGGGAAACGCGTTACGAAAACGCGAAAAGGCAGCAGGCTGCCCACCCGACAAGAAGGACCCTTTCGATGGCAGATAAATCAAAACGAAGCTGGTTTGGCCGTACTGTACTGGCCGCGGTGATGCCCGTGGCCGCGCAGGCCCAGACCGTACAGGACGGCATGGCCGCGTTCGAGCAAGGCGATTATACCCACGCGCTGGAACTGCTGCTGCCGCTGGCCGAACAGGGCGACGCCGAGGCGCAATGTCAGGTTGGCCGCCTGTACTATCGCGGCGGCGATGGTGTGCCGCAAAGCTTTGATGATTCCGTCGCATGGGCCAAGAAGTCTGCCGAGCAGAACAACCCCTGCGGGTTGAACTCTCTGGGCGTGTCCTACCGCTTTGGTCAGGGCGTCGACCCCGACGCGAAAACCGCGTTCGATTATTTCACCCGCGCTGCGGCCCAAGGGTTTGACAAGGCGCAGTTCAGTCTGGGCAACATGCATGAACTGGGCGAAGGCACAGCGCAAAGCGATGCAGAGGCCCGCGCCTGGTATCGTAAAGCGGCAGAGCAAGGCAATGCTATGGGCCAATACCGCTTGGGCATCCTGGTGCTGGAAGGTCGCGGCGGCGAGGCAGCCCCCGAAGAAGCACAGCAGCTTTTGCGTGCCTCGGCGGAACAGGGTCTGGCCGACGCGCAATATTCGCTGGGCTGGATGGCCAACCACGGCGTCGGGGTAAAGCAGGACCACGGCCAAGCGCTTGAATGGTATCGGCTCGCGGCAGAACAGGGCTATGCCCCCGCGCAGATCAATCTGGGCAACCTCTATGCCGAGGGGCTTGGCACCTCGCAAGATGACGAGAAAGCCGTCGGCTGGTACTATGAGGCAGCGCGCAATGGCGTCCCCGCTGCGCAGGTCAACATGGGTAAGCACTATGCGCTTGGGCGCGGTGTGCAGCAGGACTTTGACGAGGCGATGGTCTGGTATCAGCAAGCTGCGGAATACGGCGAACCCGTTGCCTATCTGAACGTCGGATTGCTGTATGAAAACGGTCAGGGCCGCCCCGCCGATCCGGCAGAGGCCGCGCGCTGGTACCGTGCCGCCGCCGAACGCGGAGAGCCCCGATCCCTTGCCAAGCTCGCGCATTTCTATGCCGAAGGGATCAGCGTCACACCGGACGCCGTGACCGCATGGGCGTTGCAGGATACCGCGATGGCCTATGACCGCGACGGCGCGCTGGACGCGCCCGAAAAACGTTTGATGCAAATGGGCCAGCAGTTGGCACCCCAGCAAAAGGGTGAGGCAAAGGCGCTGGCGCAAAGCTGGCAGAACGGGGAAGAACTGGTCTTGCCTTAACGGTCCAGCCAAAACTGTGACCACGGCCTATATGGACAAAATGTCCATTTTGCCTATATTGTGCGGTGACGCTACAGGAGAGCCCCATGACACGTGTCACCGCCACCGAATTCAAGAACAACATCGGCGCATTCAGCGATGCGGCGATGAGCGAGCCTGTCATCATCACCAGCCATCAACGTGACCGTCTGGTGCTGTTGTCAGCGGATGAATACCGTCGCCTGACCGCCCTGACCGAAGGGGTGACCGCGCAGGATAAAGACCGCGTGGCGCGCGGGCTTGAACGGCATCGCAGCACGATACTGGAACTCGCCAAACGATGACGGAGCCCCGCTGGGTTACCCGCGAACTTGTTGAATACATGCATGATTGCGTTCTGGAACTGGCGGGCGGCGCGCGCGGGTTGCGCGATGGTGACTTACTGGAATCCGCACTGGCCCGCCCGATGAACCTATATGCCTTTGGCGAAACGTCGGTTTTTGAACTGGCCGCCTGCTATGCCGAAGCCATCGCCCGCAACCACGCTTTTGTCGATGGTAACAAGCGCACGGCCTTCTTTGTCGCCAGCGATTTTCTGGACCAGAACGGATACGAGCTGCAGGCCGCTGTGGATCAGGAACACGCCGATATGATGGTGGAACTGGCCCAAGGCAAAATGACCCGTGCCGACGCTGCCGCACATTTACGCAGCCACAGCATCAAGACCTCTGCGACCTGACGTTTCGCGTTGGCGCGTAACTTTAGATAGAATTAATCATTGTTTCCCTGCTAGAAACACCGGTGTGATAAACGCCACCCGTGGGCCGGCAAGGAGACGACAATGAATACACAGAATATGCCTGCGCCCGATGGGGCGACACCGGCGCACCCGATCCCTGTCGAGGCGGATCTGGCCAAGGCCGATGTCGGGTTGATCGACTTTGCCAAAAAAGCGGGAAAGAACATCTTTTCGGTGATCCCCGATGCGACGCGCACGCAAAGCTATCTGAAAGGGCCGGCCAAGATCCATTATGTCTGTGACCCCGATATGGTGACCGAACTGCTGGCCGGTGTCGGGCGTCGCTTTCCCAAGGCGGAGTTTACACATAACGTCATCGGCCCCGTTGTCGGCAACGGCATGATCCTGTCGGAAGGCGAGAAATGGCGCATGCAACGGCATCGCTATGCCCCGCTTTTTGCCGCGCGCAACCTGCCCGTGCTGACCCGACATTTTGCCCAGACCGGCGACGAGCTGGCGGATTTCTTTGCGCGCACGGCGGGCGAGGTCGATGTATCGGATGCGGCGCAAGAGGCGACGCTCACCAATATCTCGCGGGTGATGTTCTCGGGGAACGAGGCTGTGTCCAAGCAGGATGTCCGTCAGGGGATGCGACGGTTCACCGACTATATCAGCTATATGTCGCTGTTCGATCTGATGGGGCTGCCGAAGTGGGTGCCCCGTCTGAAATGGCTGCGCAGCAAGAAAGCGATCCGTGATCTGCGGCAGTTGACCCATGACGTGATCGCCAACCGCCGCGCGCAGCGCCATGCAGAGGCGGTCGATTTTCTTGACCTGCTGATCGAGGCGCTTGAGACGGATAAGGAAGATGTCGAAACGACGGTCGATAACCTGCTGACCTTTGTCGCGGCGGGCTATGAAACCTCGGCCAATACAATCGCTTGGGGGCTCTATCTGCTGGCGATGCACCCCGATGTACAGACCGATCTGCGCGCCGAGGTGATGGAGGCCTGCGGTGACGGGCCCATCGGCTTTCACGATCTGCCCAAAATGCCCAAGCTGCACGCACATGTGCGGGAAACCCTGCGGATGTACCCCGCAGGTGCCTTGTTCGCCCGTGATGCGACGGATGAGGTAACGATCAAGGATGTGACGTTCAAGAAGGGCGACGTGATCATGTTCCCGGTCTATGCGCTGCACCGGAACGAGCTGCTGTGGGACAACGCGGCGCTGTACCAGCATGACCGGTTTCTGGACCGTAAGTACCCGCGCGGACAGTATATTCCCTTTGGGGACGGGCCGCGCATCTGCATCGGGGCGCAATATGCCGAGACAGAGATTATGGTGCTGCTGGCCTCGGCGCTACGGCGGGCGTCTTTTGAACTGACGGACCACCCTGTCGCGCCGCCGAACCTGACCTTTACCATGCGGCCCGATGGCCCGCTGATGTTGCGGGCCGTGCCGGTAGATCAGGCGGCGGTGGAATAGCTTTCGGGCTTAACCGCCTTGGCCGCATCCGCTGCCTTGAGCACAACACAGAAGGTGGTGCCCACGCCGAGCTTGCTTTTATAGGCGATGCTGCCGCCGTGGGCATCGACGATACGTTTCGAGATAGACAGGCCAAGGCCCGTGCCCTGAAACTTGCGCTGATCGCTTGAATCGATCTGACCGAATTCCTCGAAGATGACGCTTTCACTGCCTTCGGGAATCCCGATGCCCTGATCCGCGACCGAAATCACGAGGTTCTCGTCCTCGCGTTTGAGGCCCACACGGATAGTGCCCCCCGCCTCGGAGAATTTGGCGGCATTGGACAGCAGGTTCACGATCACCTGATCGAGCCGTTTCTTGTCGCCGCGCACGATGGGCTGGTCTGCGGCAACGTTGATCTCTACCGCGACGCCAAAGCGGCTGGCATAGGGCTGGAACGAATGGGCGGCCGTGCTCACGACCTCGGCCAGATCCACGTTACCCAGATCAAGCGAGAATTTCCCCACATCCGCTGATTGCAAAAGCAGCAAATCCCCGACCAGGTCCCCCAGACGGTTCGAGTTGCGCGTCGCGATATCGAGCAGCCGCGACATTTTGTCCGGCACCTCGCCCGCTGACCCTGCGTTGATCAGGTCAAGCGCACCGCGGATCGACGTGAGCGGCGTGCGCAATTCGTGGCTGACGGTGGACAGGAAACGGGTCTTGGCCTCGCTTGCGGCGAGGGCATTCTTGTTCTCGGTCTGAAGCGCGAGGCGGTTCTTCATCAGCGCGGAATACCCCTTGATGAAGGTCCGGGCGAGTTCGAACACGAAGCCCAGAACAAACAGCGCGGTAAAGAGGTTCAGCCAGATTTCAGAATCCAGCGACGGGCGCGCCACGACGACATCGCGGATCGGGATATAGAGGATCGCCCCGATGTAGATCGCCAGCCGAAACCCCAGCACATACAAAAACTGGTGGTTGTTCATCGCCGCGAAGATAGAGGCGGAAATCAACAGGAAAAGCGGCAGAAAGTGGCTGTTTCCCACGCCCTGCTGGATCGCGATCGAGATGCAGAAAAGCGCAATCGTCGTCGCACTGAGCGCCGTGGTCATGTAGATGTGGAACAGCGATTTGCGGATCTTCAGGGTCTTGGACCGGGTGTTGCGCAGGATGTAGCGCAGCACGACGATGTCATAGATTTCGCATAAGGCGATCGCGAAAAAGAAAAACAGCGCGACCCTCAGTTCATAGTAATAGCCTGCCAAAGCAATAGCTGCGGTATAGATGATCGCCCGCTGGCCAAACGCACGACTGCCCACAAGCGCATAATCCCGCAGCCGGCTTAGAACCGGGCGGGCCTGAGGCAAATTAACATTGTCAATTGCTTCCATGTTGCGCTTCCTCCGTCAGCCTGGCGCGGAATTGAGCGCCAAACGAATCTGCTGATATTTCACTACGATACACCTCAACTATTGGTGGAAAATTTGTTGCGATCATGGCAGAACCGTGGCTGTATGCATTTTGTTAACTTTTTCGTTACTTGAGCGGAGCTTTAGGCAGAGAACAATGGGTATCCAGAACGCAAAATCGCACCAGCGTGCAGAGACGATCCAGTTGGAGCCTTCGGTTCAGGCCGCTCTTCAGACACGACCCGTTGAAAGTGATGTCCCTTCATACGCGACACGGCTGGAAGAGACAGTGGTGCATATCGGCAACCAATATCGGTATGGCCAACTCTATTCAGATTTTCTGAAAGCACGCAAATCAGTTTTTATCGACCAAAAGGAATGGGATCTGCCCCATACCGAAGGGATGGAGTTTGACCAGTACGACACCCCCCAAAGCCGGTCTGTCGTGATCCATGAATACGGTCGGGTGCTGGCGGGCGTACGGTTGCTGCCGACCACGGCGCAATGCGGCTGTTATACCTATATGCTGAAAGACGCGCAGCGCGGTATGTTGCCGGATATCCCTGAATATGTGCTTTACGAAGACGCGCCGGTGATGCCCCATGTCTGGGAGGCCACGCGGCTGTTTTTGTCAAGAAACGAGCCCGCGCACCGGCGGCTGGCGATCCAGACCAAGCTGATCCGGGGCATGGCGCGTGCCGCGACCGAACAAGGGGCGACCCATGTGATCGGGATCGTGCCTGCCGTGTTCCAACGCTGGATGAACCGTCTGGGGATGAGCGCCCTGCCCTTGGGCCCCAAGCTGAACATCAGCGGCGACAATACCCAGGCCGCGATCATGCATGTGGCGAATTACGCCGACCCGACCCCGTCTGAAGCCCGATAAGCGACCAGAATGGTATCGACCGCACGGGTGACATGCTGGTCGACATCCTTGTAGGGGAGCGTCGTCAGCCCCAGTTGCGCACGGACCATGCCAAAGCCCTTGAGCAATGAAATAAGGTCTTCGGCCACATCACGCGGGTCGAAATCGTCGCGCAGGTCGCCGTTTTCCTGCCCTTGCACCAGCAGACCGCAAACGGCGGCGCACACCGCCTCGAAGGCGGCGGTATAGAAGGTGCGCCCGATCTGCGGGTAATCGCGAGCGACCTCGTGGATCAGACAGGTAAATTCGACCGAGTCCTGCTCCCCCAGAAAGCTCAGAAATTTCCGCCCGAACGACATCAGCGCGGTGCGCAAATCGGGATGGTCTGAGATATCTCCCAACACCTCGGCGCGAAAAACCTCTGCCTCGGCCTCGAGCACATTTTGCAGGATCTCCGACATATTGTCGAAATGGCGGTAAATCGTCGCCTTGGACACAGAAGCCTCGCGCGCCAAAAGGTCCGTCGTGACTTTTTCAAAGCCTTTGACAAAGAACAGGGCGCGCGCTGTCGACAGTATTCGCGATTTTGATGCGTTTTCATTCATATTGCAGAACTAGGACGTGTATGGGTGAAATAAAAGTGCTGAACGGTACCAAGGGGGGTTGAACTGTACGTCACTGCGCGTAAGTACCGCCCAGTACTCGAAAGGCCTTTGACATGAAGCAGCTGATTTCCGTCCTTTTATGCGCCACCCTTGCGACGCCTCTCGTTGCACAGGACGCAGACGACCTGACCCCCTCGGGCACGCCCGCGCCGATCAGGTCGGTCAAATTGATAGAGGCGGGCGGCGCCGCGTCGCAGGTGCAGCGGGTCTTTTTCGGCAAGATCGCAGCGCTGGAAACAGTGGACCTGTCGTTCGAGGTCGGCGGCCGCATGGTGATGTTCGACGCACAAGAAGGGCAGTTCCTGCAAGAAGGCGTGCAGATCGCGGCGCTGGACCCGGTGCCGTTTGAACGCGCGGTACAACGTGCCGAGGTGCAGCTGACCCAAGCCGAACGGGATTTCGAACGTTCGCAAACGCTGGCCAAAAGCAATGCAGTTTCCACGGCACAGGCGCAGGATACGGAAACCGCCCGCGATCTGGCGCGGATCGCATTGAGCGAGGCCCGCGAGGCGCTGGACCACGCAACGCTGATCGCCCCTTTCCGCGCCTTGGTCGCCTCGCGTCTGACGCCGAATTATGCCAATGTCTCTCCGGGTCAGGCCATTGTGCGACTGCATGACATGTCGGAAGTGCGGGTCGAGATCGACGTTCCCGAGCAGATGTTCCAGATGTATTCAAATGCGGCTGACGTCGAATTTACCGGCACGTCGCCGCTGTTTGCCGGTGGTGTGCCGCTTGAATTGCGCGAATTCAACGCCGAAACGCAAAGCATCGGGCAAAGCTACCGCGTGACGCTGGCGCTCCCCTCTGATCGGGTCACGCCCAAACTGATCCCCGGCGCATCGATGAGCGTCACCGCGCGGATCGCGGCTGGTGACGACACTGCAACGACCCTGCCCCCTTCTGCCGTGGTCATGGCGGACGATCAGGCGCGGGTCATGGTCTATACCCCCGACGAGACCGGCGAACAGGGTCAGGTCAGCTGGGTCAACGTCGACGTGTCCTCGAATACCGGCACAGATATCATCGCCACGGGGCTTGAACCGGGCACCCTGGTTGTTGGCGCTGGCACACAGTTGCTGCGCGAGGGCGACACCGTGCGCCCCTTCAACGGGTTGAGCATCGAGTAAACTATGAAAATCGCACGTTTCTCCATTGAAAATCCGCTTTATACGTGGATTTTCATCCTCTTTGCCCTGTTTGGGGGTGTGTTTGGCTACCTGTCGGTCGGCAAGCTGGAAGACCCGAGCTTTACCTTGAAATCCGCCATCGTCGCCACCGCCTATCCCGGTGCCAGCGCGGCAGAGGTGGCGACCGAAATCTCTGAGGTGCTAGAGGCTGAAATCCAGCAGATGGACGAGGTCAAGACCGTCACCTCGCGCAATACCCACGGGCTGTCGGTCATCGAAGTCGAGATGCAGGATGAATACGACGGGACCGAGCTGCCACAGGTCTGGGATGATCTGCGGGATCGTGTGTCTGACGCGGCAAGCTCACTGCCCTCGGGGGCCTATCCGTCACAGGTGAACGACGATTTTGGCGATGTTTTCGGTATCCTTTATGCCGTCTCCGCCCCCGGCTTTTCGGATTCCGAGATCTGGGAGATCGCGACCTTTATCCGGCGTGACCTGCTGACGGTCGACGGTGTTGCCAATGTCGATATCGACGGGCTGCCGGAAGAGGCGATTTTTGTCGAACCGTCGTCGCAAAAGATGTCACAGCTTGGCATTGATCCCAGCGTGATCATCGGCGCGATCAGTGAATCCACAGCGATCAACCCCACCGGCTTTGTCGAAACTGGCGATACCAACCTGCGGATCGACGGTCCTTCGGGCGATGATAGTGTCAATGACATCAGCGCCTTGACCTTCGGCTTTCAGGGCGAGGTGCTGAATCTGCTGGACGTGGCAACCGTGTCGCGGGGCCGTGTGGACGCCCCCGACCACCTTTTGCGTCAAGACGGGCAAGAGGTCTTCACCCTTGGCGTTTCGGGACTGGAATCGGAAAATATCGTCGAGGTTGGCAAACGCGTCGAAGCGCAGCTTGAGACCTTGCAAACCTTCCTTCCCGTCGGGGTAGAGATCACGCCGATCTACGAACAACACCGCGTCGTGGATGAAGCCAACAACAGCTTCCTTTTGTCTCTTGCCATGTCCGTGGGCGTGGTGATCGGGGTGCTCGCGCTGTTCATGGGGGTCCGCGCCTCGGTTGTTGTCGGTGTATCGCTTTTGCTGACCGTGCTGGCCACGTTCTTCTTCATGTATCTGTTCGGCGTCAAAGTTGAACGGATCAGCCTTGGGGCCTTGATCATCGCCATGGGGATGCTGGTGGATAACGCCATCGTCATCGCCGAGGGTATGCAGCAAGAAATGCGCAAGGGGCGGCCCTCGGTCGCCGCCGCGGATACAGCGGCGCAGAATACGCAGATCCCCCTGCTGGGGGCCACGGTCATCGGGATCATGGCTTTTGCCGGGATCGGTCTGTCGCCTGACGCCACGGGCGAATTCATGTTCTCGCTTTTTGCGGTGATCGCGATCTCGTTATTGATGTCGTGGGTCGTGGCGGTGACTGTGACGCCTTTGCTGGGGCACTATATGCTGAAGATCGGCGGGCTGGCGGATGACGACAGCGGGTATAACGGCCCGATTTTCCGCAGCTATGGCAACCTTGTCCGGCTGGTGCTGCGGTTCCGCTGGCTGGTGTTTGCCGGCCTGATCGGCACCACGGTGGCCTGTGTGATGATCTTTGGTCAGGTCAAACAGCAGTTTTTCCCCGCGTCCAACACGCCGCTGTTCTACTTTGAATACAAGGCAGAGCAGGGCAGCTCTATCCAGTCGACCTCCCGCGATCTTGCGGTGATCGAGGATTGGCTGCTCGCGCGCGACGACGTGGACACTGTGACGACGACCATCGGTGCCGGTCTGACGCGCTATGTTCTGACCTACACGCCCGGGGACAGCGACCCTTCGATCGGGCAGCTGGTGGTGCGCGCCACCTCGGCTGATGCGATCCCCGCCCTGCGCGCCGAGCTTGACCAGTTCGCGATCAACGCGCTGCCTTGGGCAGAGGTGCAGACCAAGCGGATCATTTTCGGTCCCGGTGGCGGGTCGGATATCGAGGCGCGTTTTTCAGGGCCAGACCCCGAAGTGCTGCGCGATCTGGCCGATCAGGCAGAAGATATCCTGCGTGACGCGACCCCGCTGCTGCATACCGAACATGTCGATTGGCGCGAGAAAGTGCTTGTGACCCGTCCCGTCTATGCGGAGGATCGTGCGCAGGCCGTGGGCATTGGGCGCAGCGATGTGGCGGATGCGATTGCCCTGTCGACCAATGGGATCACCGCGGGCACCTACCGCGAACGGGACCGGTTGATCGACATCATCGTGCGGGTGCCGCGTGCGGAATCCGCGAGCAATGGGCAGCTGCCCGACCAGATCGTCTATTCTGCCGCGCTTGGGGACTACCTGCCGCTGAGCCAAGTGATCGACGGGTTCAAGGTAACCGCCGAAAACGCGGTGATCGAACGGCGCAACCGCGTGCAGACGATCACGGTACAGGCCAACGTCATCGAAGGCGTCACCCCGCCCACCGTCTTCCCGCAGATCCGCCCGCTGATCGAGGCGATCGAACTGCCGGTCGGCTATACCCTTGAATGGGGCGGAGAGTTCGAGAACGCGGGCGACGCGCAGGCTTCGCTTGGCAAGCAGATGCCGCTGAGCTTCGGGACCATGTTGCTGATCACCATCCTGCTGTTCGGCAAACTGCGCCAGACCGCGGTGATCTGGACCATCGTGCCCATGGCGATCAACGGGGCGGCACTGGGGCTGTTGTTCTCGGGGTTGGCGTTCAGCTTTACCGCGCTGCTGGGGCTGCTGTCGCTGTCGGGTATGTTGATCAAGAACGCCATTGTTCTGGTCGAAGAGATCGACGTGCAGAAAGAAAACGGCCTGAACCAGCACGACGCCATTGTCACCGCCAGTGTCAGCCGTTTGCGCCCAGTGGTTCTGGCGGCGGTCACAACGATCCTCGGGATGGTGCCGCTGCTGGCCGATTCGTTCTTTGCCGCGATGGCGGTGACGATCATGGGCGGTTTGGGCTTTGCCTCTGTTCTGACGCTGATCGGTGTGCCGGCGCTATATCACACCTATCTCGCGAAAGAGCGCCGTGCGGATGCGGCGGCCAAACCGGCCTAGGAAAACGGATTATGCCGTGGTGCCATGCACCACGGCATGCGCCAAAGCGCGGGCCAGCGCGTCACGCTCCCCCTCGGATTGATCGGGACGGATACGGTACCAGTCAACCAGCCCGTTCAGTGCACCCATCAACGCTCGGCTGGCGATTTCGATGCTCGGCACGTCCAGCTCCCCCTGCGCCACACCCGCGCGCAGCACCTCGCGGTAGAGATTTTCATAGTCGTTGCGCAGGGTAATCAGCTCGCGCAGCACGCCGCGCTCTGCCTCGGTGGTGGAGCCGCGCAAATAAACCTCTACGCCCAAGCGGATACTGCGCTGATAGGGCAGCGTATCCATCATCACCCGCGCATGGGCATGGGCCATCAATTCAAGCTTGCTGATGCTGGAAGTATCCAATGATATCAGCGGGGTAACCGCGTCAAAACAATATTGCATCGCCTGTCGGTATACCGCGAAGTAGATCGCGTTCTTGGACCGGAAATGGTGGTACACCCGCCCCTTGGTCGCGCCCAGAACATCGGCGATATCGTCCATCGTCGCCTTGTCGAGCCCCTTGAGCATAAAGCACTGCGCCGCCGCCTCGATGATCTCGCGGCGGCTGTCGTGCTTGGGTGCGGCCCCCTCGGTGGCGTCCGTCAGCGTGTCGTCATCGATGTGTTCGTCCATTCGGTTCAGCCTTTGACAGCGGGTGCGCAGTAAAGAACGGGGGTTTTGCCCGTGTGGCGTGAATACTGAGCCGAAAAAAACGGTTGTGACAAGCCGTTGCGTCAGCGGACCCCCCGTAATTATCCGTTAGCGCACTTACATCACCAACAGCTATTGACACCTGCGCGCCCTGTTACGAGAGTAACATACTACTCGGAATGTTGGACCGTCAAATCATAGGCTCAACACATCAGACCGTGGGAATGGACGCTGTACCGAGTACCGATAATCAAGGGAGCAACCACGCGTTTTGCGCGGTTGCGTGACCCGAAATATATGTTTGGGAGGACATACATGACTTATAAATCATCCGTCGCAGTCACCGCATTGGTCGCTGCTGTTGCCATCGCCGGTCAGGCCAGCGCGAAAGAGCGTCTGAACTTTGCCTATGGCTATCCGAATAACTCTGCCATCGGTCTGGCCGTTGACGCCTACGCCGAAGCCGTGGCCGAACGCTCTGATGGTGAAGTCGACGTAACCGGTTTCGCGATGTCCCTGCTGAGCCTGCCTGAAACCTCGCCCGGTGTGCGCGACGGTCTGGCGGATGTCGGCTTTGTGCTGCCGCCCTACTACCCGGCGGAATATTCCACCAACCTCTTCCTGCACGAGATGAACCTGCTGGTGAACCTTGTTGAAAAACCCACAGGTAAAGAGCCGCTGGCCTTCACCGGCGCGATGGTCGAATACACCTTCACCAAATGCCCCGAGTGTCTGGAAGAATATAGCGCACAAAATCAGGTCTATACCGGTGGCGGCGTGACACCGCTGTACAACCTGCTGTGCAAGGACGTCAAAGTCACCTCCGTCGAGGATCTGAACGGTCTGCGTCTGCGTGCCGGTGGTGCGGGTTTCGTGCGCTTCGCCGAAGCTTTCGGCGCCCAAGGCGTGCGTCTGCCCGTTTCCGAAGCCTATGAAGCGCTGGATCAAGGCATCATCGACTGCGCCATGCTGTCCGCGCCCGAGCTGACAAACTACAACCTGCACGAGGTCGTAACCGACATCACGCTGGCCGTACCGGGCGGTGTCTTTGCGGGCGTTTCCTCGGCGAATGTGAATGCGGACCGCTGGAAGGGCATGGACGACGCATCGCGCGAAGCCCTGCTGTGGGGTGGCAGCCAGATGACGGCGCATACCACATGGAACTTCTACACTGACGATGCCGCGGCGATCGAACATGCGCGTGGGGCCGGGATCAACATCCACGAACCCGACGCAGAGCTGCTGGCAGCGGTCAAGGAATTCAGCCGTCAGGACCTCAAGACCGTTTCCGCCCTGTTCAAAGACACTTACGACGTTGCGCGGGCCGATGAAATCGCCGCCGATTTCGAGCCCCTGTTGGCCAAGTGGAACGATCTGGTGGTCGACGTGGACAGCCCTGACGCGTTGAACCAAGTGATCTGGGATCAGGTGATTTCCAAAGTGGACCCAGCGACTTACGCGCAGTAAGCCGCCCATCCGCTGATCACAACGGGGTGCCGCGCCGATGCGCGTGGCCCCCCGACGGCCCCTTTTGCAAACGGATACTCCGATGAAACTTATCGCGTCAGTGATCTCTGCGGTGATCACGTTGACCGCTTCGCTGGCTGGTATCATTGTTCTGATGCTGGTTGCCCATGTCACCATCGACGTGGTCATGCGCTTTGCGTTCGATACGCCGCTGAACTCTACTATTCTTTACGTCTCGGCCTTTTATATGGTCGCGATCGCCTTTCTGCCTCTCGCCGCGGTGGAGCAAAACGACAGCCACATCGCGGTTGAACTGCTGGTCGAAAGGTTTCCCACCAAAGTACAAAGCTTTCTCGCGGGGCTGGCCTTGCTGCTGACCTGCATCGTGACCGCCACCGTCGCGATCCGCACCGGAGACGAGGCTTTGGCGAAATTTATCGGCGGCTCCTATTCGATCGAGGCAGGCGGCAAGGTGACCACATGGCCCACCTATTTGGCGCTGCCCTTGGGCTTTGGCCTGATGTCGATCGTCGCCGCGTGGAAATTCATCTGTCACCTTACCGGCCGCCCCCACGGGTTGAACGCCTTGCAGGTTGAAGACCCCTATCTAGCCGGCGGAGACGCACAATGACCGAGTTACAAATCGCAGGCATCTTTATCGCGATCCTGCTGGCGATGATCCTGATGCGTATCCCGATCGGCATCTCGCTGATCGCCGTGTCCTTTGGCGGGCTTTGGTCCATGTTCAACTGGAACATCGCCTGGGGGAGCCTCGGGATCGTGCCCTATAGCTTTGCCAATTCATGGGTGCTGAGCTCTATCCCCGCCTTCTTGTTCATGGGGTTCATCTGTTATCACACAAGGCTGACGCAAGGGCTGTTCAACGCCGCGCAGATCTGGCTGTCGAGCCTGCCGGGCGGCCTTGCGATTGCGTCGGTCTTTGGCTGCGCGGGTTTTGCCGCTGTGACCGGATCGTCGGTCGCCTGCTCTGCGGCGATGGGTAAAATCGCGGTGCCTGAAATGGTGCGTCACCGGTACAGCCCCGAACTCGCGACGGGCACCGTTGCCGCGGCGGGGACCATTGGTGCCCTGATCCCGCCATCGATCCTGATGATCCTTTACGGCATCATTTCGCGGCAGTCTGTCAGTGCCCTATTCCTGGGGGGGCTGGTGGTCGGGGTGATCACGCTGGTCGCCTATATCGTGCTGATCCTCGTGCGGGTGAAGATGAACCCTGATCTTGCACCTCCGGTCCAGATCAGCGCGACGCGCACAGAGAAGATCAAGGCATTGGGTCAGACATGGCCGGTGCTGCTGATCGTGATCGGTGTGTTCGCGGGTCTGTTTGGCGGGGCGTTCACCCCGACCGAAGCGGGTGCCATCGGGGCCATGCTGTCGACCATTGTCGCCCTGCTGTACCGCACGCTGACGTTCAAGGCATTGCGCATGGCGATCACCGAAACACTGACCACCACCGCCGCTTTGCTGATCATCGCCGTGGGGGCCAGCCTGCTGACACGCTTTCTGGCGCTGTCGGGGATCGGGGACGCGCTGTCCGATGCGATCCTGGGCTTTGGTGCCGCGCCGCTGTTGATCATGATCGGCATCGTTTGCGTCTATCTTGCGCTTGGCATGATGCTGGAGCCCGTCGGTGCGATGCTGCTGACCTTGCCTATCGTTCTGCCCATCGTCGAAGAGACGGGCTATAGCCTGCTGTGGTTCGGTGTGGTGCTGGTCAAGCTGCTCGAGATCGGGATGATCACGCCGCCCATGGGGATGAATGTCTTTGTGATCAAAGGTGTGGTCGGCAATACCGCGTCGCTGTCCACGATCTTCAAGGGCGTGTTCTGGTTCGTCATCGTTGATCTGCTGATCGTCGCGGCGTTGATCGCCGTGCCCGATATCGTGATGTTCCTGCCCGATTGGGTCGGCCGCTAAGACATCGCCTCCGGCGCGGAGTTTCCTGCGCCGGAGCCCTTCACAGCGTGATAGCTTGCCCGTGAGGCGTCCGCGCCGCCGCTTCGTGCCATGCGTCTTTACATGCCGCCAGCTCGTCCGCCGTTGTCAGCTGCTTTTGCGCCACGATCTTTTCCAGCGCGGTCAGCCAGTGCTGGTAGTAGTCACGCTCTGTCCCTGAATGCACCTCTGCGGTCAGCGCTTGCGCCCATTCTGCCCATGTGAAGGCCCCCGATTGATGCAGGGACACCGCCATCGCAAAGGCCTGCGCCTGCCACGGCGCGTCAAACACCGGTTCATCATCCGACAACGCAATATCGGGCAATAGCGAAAGATCGGGCAGGGTCATGATACGGTCCTTAGATAGGGTTCCCACAGATCAAGAGTCACGCTGTCATCCGCGCGCGCCTGATCGCCCCAAAGCGTGCGCGCCGAAAAGGCCACCTGATACAGCCATTGCGGATTCTCGCCCTGCCCTTGCGCATTGCTATCGGGAAAGACGTGAAACCCGTGCACCTTGGTGATCGTCCCGATCTTGTCGCGGGCATAGCGTGCCATACGGGTGTGGGTTGCGGGATGGTTGTTGATCGTTCTGATCTGATCCCCGACGGCAAAGGCGGGAGTCCCTGTCGCGGGTCGGTCCGCCGGACCACCGGCCGCCAACATGGCGTCGACATCTTCGGCAGCAAGCTTGCGTTTGATCGGCGCGGCGGGGGTCAGCGGCACCGATTGCGCGATCTCTGCCTCGGTGAGCATCCCCTTTTCCACCATCAACCGCTTGGCCGCTTTCAGCCAGATCGCGTAATAGGGCGTGCGGGTATAATCGCCCGGATGCATATCCTCGCGCGCGGATCGCGCAGCATCGATATTCCACTGCCCACAGGCCCCAAGCGCCACAACGATACCAAGCGCGCGGGCCTCCCAGGGGGCGTGAAACAGCGGTTCGTCCTCTTCTTGCACCACGGGGCCAAAGCCCATCATCCCGCCAAGGTCCGCGCCGCCGTTCATGATGCCACCTGCGGCGCGCGCGCCAGCCCTGTCCCGATCATCGCATTGCGGGTCACCAGGTCGGCCAGCTGTTCCATCGAATAGCCTTCGGTTCCTGCGGGGCGCTGCGGGATCACGAGATAGCGGATCTCGGCGGTTGAATCATGCACCTCGACCCGCGTTGCCGGATCAAGGGTCACGCCGAACTCCGCCAGTACCCCACGCGGATCAATCACCGCCCGCGACCGGAAGGGAGGCGATTTATACCACGTCGGCGGCAGCCCCAGCACCGACCACGGGTAGCAAGAGCACAGCGTGCAGACGACCAGATGATGCACCTCGTCCGAGTTGAACACCGCTTCGATATGCTCGCCCTGACGGGAATGGTACCCGAGCGAATGGATCGCTGCGGAGGAATCGCGCCGCAGCCATGCCTCGAACTCCGGCTCTACCCATGATTTCGCCACCACATGCGCACCGTTGCGCGGGCCGATCTTGGTCTCGTAAGTCTGGATGATCCGGTCCACCGCCGCGCTGTCGATATAGCCCTTGTCGCTCAGCAGGCTTTCCAGCGCCCTCACCCGCGCCTCGGTTTCTGTCAGATGTGAATGATCGCCGTTGTGATCATGCCCGTGGGATGTCATCGTTCCGCCCCCTTCGCCCTGCGTATTGATGCAACGATAGGAGGGAACGCCGCGATTGGAAACCACCATATGTGTGGGCGGCCCGCCGCGACTTCCGTCACGTCAACATACCTTACTTATCCCCCCGTCCTGACACGAAGCGACCGCAGGAATGCCTAATTTGTTAACCAAGTTGACCCAAAGCCAAGGAGCCCCGCATGAGAACCTATCCGATCCCCTTTAACGAAGAAGCCCGCCTGCGCGCCGTTTTTGATATTCCGGGACTGACCGCACAAAACGAAGCGTTGTTTGACACGATATGCGAGGCGGCGCGCACCCTGCTCGACTGCCCGATTGCGCATATCAGCGTGGTCGAAGAGGACAGCCAGTGGTATAAATCCGTTGTGGGCATGCATCTGGACCCGATGCCCAAGGACACCGGTTTTTGTGCGCACACCATTATGTCCGACGCGCCGATGATCGTGCCCGACCTCAGCAAGGACGCCCGCTTTGAACGGCACCCGATGGTCGCCAAGGGTGGGCCGGAGGCGCGCTATTACGCCGGTGTGCCGCTTATCCTGTCCTCCGGTCACCGCTTTGGAAGCCTGTGTGCGCTGGACCTGAAGCCCCATGAATACCCTTCGGAAAAGCAGATTGCCCTGCTCACCGATCTGGGTCGTATCGTCGTTGCCGCACTGGAGCGGAGCCAACCCGAAGCCCCCGAAGTGCAGCAGGACAAAACCGCGCAATCAACCTTCCTGACCTTGGTCGGGCACGAGTTGCGCACGCCGCTGACCGTGCTTTTCGGCAGTCTCAAGCTGTTGGAGGCGACAGCAAGCGCCGGCACCAACCCCACGCTGATCCATTCGGCCCGTCGGTCGGTGGATCACCTGACGAAACTGATCGAAACGATCCTGTCCTATAGTAACGCCAGCACCGGCGAGCTGCGGTTGAACGAACAAAACTGCGACCTTGCCGCGATCCTGAGCGCGGTTGCAGGGTTGCAGTTCCCCACCACGGATGCGGCGGCCAAAACGGTCACGCTTCGTGATACTGTGATGCTGGATACGCTGCATGTGGACGCCGAGCAGATCGAGCTTGCCGTCACAGCCTTGGTGTTGAATGCCGTGATGCACGGCGGCACCGACATCACGCTAGAGACGTTTCAGGACATGGACGGGAATATCGAAATTTCGGTGCGGGACAACGGCAGTTTCGACGACCATGTCGAACTGGCCGAACTTTACAAACCTTTTGTCGTGGGCGGGTCGCTGGACCACCGCGCGACCAAGGGCGGGTTGGGTCTGGGGCTGCCCCTGACCCGCAAGCTGGTCGAGATGCACGGCGGCGATTTCGAGGTCCACGCAGAAGCGGATCACAGCCGCGCCGTCATCCGCCTGCCCGCGTGGCGGGGTAAAACCGCGATGATCCAGGCCGCCAAGATGGCGCCCGCCACTGTCCCCGATGCGCGGCAGAAGCTTATCTAGGAGGCGCGCTTATGCGCTTGTCTCGGCGCGGTGGATGAACCGGGCCTCAAGCGCGCTTGGCTGGCGTTCGGCATGGGTCAGGATGTGAAACTGTCGTTGCGGGGTGTCGATGGGCACGTCGACCATCCGCCCCGCCTCGATCGACCGGCGGACCACCAGATCTGACAGCAGCGCGGCACCGATGCCCGCTTCAACCGCGCTGCACACCGCCTCATTTGACGGAAGCTCTAGCGTGCTCTCCAGATCCTCCAGCCCCAGACCCTGCCGCCCGAGCCACTGAAGAAAACTGTCGCGCGTGCCTGACCCTGCTTCACGCAGGATCCAAGGGGTGCGCCGCAAGCGTTCAGGCGAAAGATCGTCCCCCGCGGCACCGCTCGGGAACACCAGCCGCAGCGTATCCCCTGTCACCGCCTTAGCGCGGAGTGTGGTGAGCTGGCAGTCCCCCTCGATAATGCCGATGTCAGCTTGCAACGCTTCGACCGCGCGGGCGGCGTCGTCGCTGTTGCCGATCCGCACTGTCAGCGCGATCTCGGGGTGCGCCTCGCGGAACCGCGCGATCACCGCGGGCAGCCAGTAGTTCGCGACCGTCTGGCTTGCCGCAAGCCGCAGCCTGCCGCGTTTCACCCCCGCCAGATCATCCAGCCGCTGGCTGGCGATGGCGGCGCGGGCCAGAACGGCACGGGCTTCGCTCAGAAAATCGCGCCCCGCATCGGTCAGCACAATCCGCCGCCCGATACGATCAAAAAGGCGCAGGTTATGACGCTCTTCCAGCGCGGCGATGGCAGCGCTGGTCGCACTTTGGGTCTGGTTCAATGCTTCGGCGGCGCGGGTCATGTGTTCACGCTCTGCCACGGCAACGAAAATGCGCAACTGGTCCAGTGTCATCAGGCGGCCCCCGTCAGGATGATCAGCGCAAGGCTGACCCCCATGATAAAGACCCAAGCCGCCGCCCCCAGCAAGGCCGGACGCCCCCCCGCCGCGGCAAGTTTGCGCAGATCAGTCTCAAGCCCCATCGCCGCAAGCGCCATCGCCAGCAAAAATTGCGTCACAGCGGTCGCGGGGGCCAGCACCGCCTGCGGCACCCAACCGGTCGAGGCCACGCCGACCATCGCGATGAACCCGAAAACAAACCACGGGATCGGGGCCTTGCCGCCACCGCTTTGCCCCTGACGCCGCCGCGCGGCAAAGGCCCCCAGACACAGGATCATCGGGGCAAGCATCATCACCCGCGTGAGCTTGGCAATCGTGCCGAACTGGCCGGCCTCCTCTCCGCGCTGGAAGGCGGCGGCAACGACCTGGGCGACCTCGTGGATCGACGCACCGGTCCAAAGGCCAAAGCCGCGCGGGCCAAGGGTCAGCCAGTTTTCGGCCAAGGGCAGCAGGATCATGGAGAGCGAGCCAAAAATCGTCACACAGGCCACCGCATAGGCGACGTCTTCGTCGCGGCCACGGGTGACGGTATTGGTTGCGATCACGGCAGAGGCCCCGCAGATCGACGTGCCCGCCGCGATCAACTGCGTCAGCTTGGCATCCACCCCCAGCACGCGGCCCAGCCATGTGGTGAACCCGAAGGTCAGCACCAGCGAAAGCGCGATCACCGCGACCCCTAACCAGCCGACAGCCGCAACCTGCCCCAGCGTCAGCTGCAACCCCATCAGGATAATCCCCGCCCGCAACACCGGCCGCATACTGATCGCAAGCCCTGCCTTCGCCACCTCGGGTGTGCCAAGTGTATTGCGCAGCGCCATGCCCAGAAGGATCGCGAGGATCAACGGGCTCAGCATCCCCACCCCCGGCAGATACCGCAGCGCAAAGGCCAGCGCGGCGATCATGGCGGCAAGCGCCAGACCCGGCCAGATCGATGGCGTGGTTTTATCGGCGTGAACAAGGTCAGAGAGGGTCGTATCAGTCATAGCGTGCCTAAGTATCGTCGTGTCCCGTGCACTATCGGCCATTCCGATACATCAATCCAACGGATTATAATTATCAAAATAATCGCAAAATGTGATTGATTGATCAGTCCGTGGCAGTCGCTTGATGCAGCGTCTCTCTTTACGCTTGGGGTTCTGCGCCCCTATCGTTAAGGGACTGCCGAAACCCGCATCGCTGCGCAGAAAGGGAAACCCATGGTCCCGATCATCTTTGGCCCCCTACGGACCCGTGAAACGCCGCGCCAGTCGCGTGCGGTGACCCGCGTGCATGTCATCCTGAACGCCACGGCCGCGCTGCTGGCCGAGAACCGGTTGCAAGACCTCACCACCACCGCCATCGCGACCCGTGCCGAGGTGCCTGTCAGCTCTATCTATCGGTATTTTCCCACGCTTGATGACGTGCTGCTTGAGCTCTATTCGCAGACCGCCAATGAATTACGCGCCAAGCTTTTCGCAAGCCTTGATGATGTACACGCCCATACGACATGGCGGGACCGGTTGCGTGCTGTGCTGGATGTGCAGCGCAGCTATCTGGCGCGGCATCCCTACTACCGCCCGCTGCTGCTGCATTTCGCGACGAAACGCGGGCCGCTCGCGATCGAGGATGACGACCACGATGATCTGGTCCGCTTTCTATGCAACAGATGGGAAAGCGGTGCCGACGGGTTTCAGGGCGGCGATCCCGTGGTGGTGGCCAAGACCACGATCCAGATTTCCCTTGCGATGGAGGATCTGGTCGCGGCGCAGGCGGATCGGCGCAGCTCTCGCCCCTATTCGCAAGAGCTGACCAAAGTGCTTGAGCATTATCTGGCGCAATACCTGTCGGATTAGCGCGCGCGGGTCAGGCGATCGTATCCGCCCGCCCCGCCTGCCGCCCCGAAAAGATGCAGCCGCCCAGAAACGTTCCCTCAAGCGCGTTATACCCGTGATACCCACCGCCGCCAAAACCGGCGACCTCGCCCGCCGCGAACAGCCCCGGGATCGGCGTGCCAGAGGCATCCAGCATCTGGCTGTCAAGATTGGTCTGCAACCCGCCCAGAGTTTTGCGCGTGATGATGTTCAGCTTGACCCCGATCAACGGCCCGTTTTCAGGGTCGAGGATTTTGTGCAGTTTGGCCGTGCGTTGCAGCTTGTCGCCGCGATAGTTCCGCGCCGCATGGATCGCCATGATCTGCGCGTCTTTGGTGAAGTTGTTATCGACCTGCATGTCGCGGGCCCTGATCTCGGCTTCGATCTTTTCAAGGGACAACAGATCATTCCCCTCCATCCCGTTCATCTTGGCGATGAGCTCGGGCAGCGTTTGGGCGACGACAAAATTCTCGCCATGCTCCTTGAAGGCTTCGACGGCGGGGGTCGCGGCTTTGTTCAGGATACGTTGCTGCAAGACTTTGACCCAGCTTTTGTCGGCGAAATCGGGGTTCTGCTCTGACCCTGACAGGGCAAATTCCTTTTTCACGATCTTCTGCGTCGTGATGAACCACGAATAATCAAAGCCCGTATCAAGGATCATCTTCAAAGACCCCAGACTGTCGAACCCCGGCAGCGACGGCGCGGGAAAGCGGTTGCCCTTTGCATCGAACCACATCGACGACGGGCCGGGCAGGATACGGATACCGTGGTTGGGCCAGATCGGATCCCAGTTCTTCACGCCCTCGGTATAGTGCCACATGCGGTCATTGTTGATCAGCTGGCCGCCCGCCGCCTCGCTGATGGCGATCATGCGGCCATCGACGTGGGCGGGGACACCGGCGATCATCTCTTTCGGGGCGGGCCCAAGACGTGCCGTCGGCCATGACTTGCGCACCAGCTCGAAATCTCCGCCGATCCCGCCGGAGGTGACAACGACAGAGGGCGCGCGCAGTTCGAAATCGCCCACGATATCACGGTTGGTCTTTTGCCCGCGCGATGCCCCGTCGGCCGCCAGCACCTCGCCCGAGACACCGACCGCGGCGCCGTTTTCCATGATGATATGCGAACAGCGATGGCGGAATTTCAGCGTGATGCGACCGGCCTGTTCATGTTCCCGCACGCGGCGTTCGAATGGTTCCATTGTTCCAGGCCCAACACCCCAGGTCAGATGGAAGCGCGGCACCGAATTGCCGTGACCCGACCCAAAGCTGCCGCCGCGTTCGGCCCATCCCACGACGGGAAACCACCGCATCCCCATATCGTACAACCAGCTGCGCATCGGGCCTGCGGCGAAATCGACATAGGCCTCGGCCCATTTGCGCGGCCACGCGTCTTCGGGCCGGTCGAATTGCGCCGATCCCATCCAGTCTTGCAGCGCAAGTTCGCGGCTGTCCTTGATGCCCATCCGGCGCTGTTCGGGGCTGTCGATCAGCATCAGCCCGCCAAGGGACCAGAAAGCCTGCCCGCCCAGAAAGGCTTCGGGTTCCTGATCGATGAGGGTGACCTGTTTCCCACGATCAGCCAGTTCGGCTGCGGCGACCAGTCCGGCCAGACCGCCGCCCACGATAATAACGTCAGAGGTGTTCATGCAAAGCTCCTTACGCTGTGCCGATGCGGCGGTATTTCAAAACGACGGGCAGGATGATCAGATACATCAGGATACCATAAACAGCCGACGGCAGCGCATAGGCGGTGAAGCCACCCTCGCCGCCAACAATGATCGCGGCGACGGCGATCCCCAGGGTACTGTTCTGCACCCCCGTCTCGACCGAGATGGTCTTGGCCTCGGTCACCGACCGACCAAGCAGACGCGGCACAACAAAGCCGATGGTGGTCAGCGCGGCCAGCAAGACCAGCAGCGCGGGCCCGATCACCACTATATTTTCCACAAACAGCGCCCAATTCGCCGCCAGCGCCGCCAGCACGATCACCGCAAACAGGATCGTCGCCACCGCGCTCAGCTTAGGCTCGGCCCGGGTCATCGCGGCGGGGGCCATCGCCCGCGCCCCCAAGCCAAGCGTGACAGGCACCACCGTCAGGGCAAACATGGTGACAGCGGTTTTGGTGATGTCGATCTCGGGCGCGGCATCGCCCATGAAATATCCCATCGACAGGCCCAAAATCAGCGGCACGGTCACCACGCTGGCAAGGCTGATCACCGCCGTCAGCGACACCGACAGCGCCACATCCCCTTTCGCCAGCTTCGAGATCACATTGCTGGTCACCCCACCGGGGCAGGCCGCCAAGATCATGAACCCCACAGCCATTTCCGCGCGGATGCCGAAGCCCAGCACACAGATAAAGGTCACGAGCGGCAGCAGGATGCTTTGGTTCAGCGCCCCGATGAAAAACGCAAGCGGCCGCTGCCCGACACGCGCGAAATCCGCAGGTGTCAGCCCGACACCCAAGGTAAACATGATAAACGCCAAGCCAAGCGGCAAGACGACCGAAATCAGTACATCCACGATTATCCCTCCCAAGACATCTGTGAAAAACAGAATATATTTCCGGTATAGCCGTCAAGTGCCGATTCACCTAAGAGAAATCCGCTCTGCCGTAACGTCGCGCACGGGCCCCCGATGGACCCTTCCCCAAAGTAAGGTTACCTTAGCGTAAGGGAACGAAACAACCTGCGCGCCCGAAGGTGGCGGGCGGGCATTGGCACGATGGGAGTACATCTAATGTCGGATACGGTGATTGCGGATTTTGATCGCAAGCTTGCACGAGAGGCGTTTGAACAGCGCGCGGCGCAGGGCGCTGCGGCGTTGACGCGTCTGGGGGCGGGGGCGGATGTGCCTGTGGCGCTGATCATGCGCAACGATCTGACCCAGCTCGAGGTTATGCGCGCTGCGGCCATGGCCGGCACGGTCATCGTGGCGCAGAACTGGCACGCCGCCGCAGAAGAGGCCGGCGCCATCTGTGACGACAGCGGCGCGCAGTTCGTGATCATCCACCGTGACCTGATCGACGCGCTGCGCCCCGCCCTTGAAGGGCGCACGGTCATCGCGGTCACCCCTGATACCGCGCTGCGTCAAGCCTATGGCATTGATGATGCCGCCGCAAAGACCGACCCCGAGACACCGGAATGGTCCACGCTGGTAGATGCCGCCGACCCCATCACCCCGCGCGAGATGATGCGCCCGCTGATGCGCTATACCTCGGGCTCGACCGGCAAACCGAAGGGCGTGCGGCGTTTGGGGGGCGGGCCCAAGCGCGACTTTGAAGAGGTGCTTTCGCGCGTAGGCACCGAGATGTTGCAGCTCAAACCCGGCTCGCGGTTCTTTACGGCCGCGCCCATCTATCACTCGGCGCCGTCAACGCTGACCTCTGCCGCGCTGGTCACCCCGGGCGTATCGACCTTTGTCGCGCCCAAGTTCGACCCGGAAAGCTTCCTTGCCACGATCGAGGCTCAGCGCATCACTCATATCTATCTGGTCCCCACCATGATGAGCCGGATGCTGAAGCTCCCCCAAGAGGTGAAGGCGAAATACGACCTGTCCTCGGTGGAATTCTGCGTCTCGACGGGGTCACCGTGGCCACATGACCTGAAAGTAGCGATGATCGACTGGTGGGGGCCTGTGTTCTGGGAAAGCTACGGCGCGACAGAGATCGGGTTCATGACGATGGTATCCTCGGCAGACGCTTTGGCACGGCCCGGCACCGCAGGGCGGATGCAGATGGGCGGCACGCTGATGATCCTTGACCCCGACGGGAACGAGCTGCCCGCCGGTCAGGTGGGCGAGATCTATGCCCGCATGGATGCCTTCGGCGGGTTCGACTACTCCAACGATCCCGAAAGCCGCGCCTCGGCTGAAAAGCACGGGCATTTCTCTGTCGGGGATCTGGGGTCGGTGGATGAGGACGGGTTCCTGTTCATCACGGATCGCAAGAAAGACATGATCATCTCGGGCGGGGCCAATATCTTTCCCGCCGAGATCGAAGCGGTGCTGATGCGCGCGCCTTTCATCCGCGATGTCGCCGTCTTTGGCGCGCCTGACCCAGAATTTGGCGAACAGATCGTCGCGGCGGTTGAACTGGCCGACGGGCACACCGCCGACAAACAGAAGGTGCTTGATTTCCTTGACGGCAAACTGGCCCGTTTCAAAGCGCCACGGATTGTCGATTTCCACGAGGCCCTGCCCCGCGAAGACAGCGGCAAGATCTTCAAACCCCGCCTGCGTGCCCCCTACTGGGACGGGGCGGGCCGGTCGATCTGACCCTGACCTGACGCCCTTACACCAACTGCGACCGGTGCGAATTGCGCCGGTCTCCTTGTGTTGGGGCGCGGGGATTCCTACATCGCGCCGGTACACACGCCGCCCCGAGCGGCCAAAAACAGGATGATCACGATGACCAGCACCCTACTAGAGCAGTTGAACTGGCGCTATGCGACCAAGAAGATGGACCCGTCCAAGAAAGTCCCTCAGGAAAAAGTCGACACCATCGTCGAAGCCATCCGCATGACACCCACCTCAAGCGGCACCCAGCCCTTCGAGCTGCTGGTCGTGACCAACCCCGACAAGCTGGCGCAGATCCAAAAAGCCGCCAGCGACCAGACCCAGATCACCGAAGGTTCACATCTGCTGGTATTCGCGGCGTGGGATAACTACACCAAAGACCGCATCGACGCGGTCACCGATCTGAATGTCGAAGCCCGTGGCGACCTGCCCTTGCTCAGCGCCTATTACGAGAACCTGAAAAACAACTACCTGCCCCGCGATGCCGAGGTAAACTACGCCCATGCCGCGCGTCAGGCGTATATCGCGCTTGGGGTGGCACTGGTTGCCGCCGCGGAACAAGAGGTCGACAGCACCCCGATGGAGGGTTTCGACCCAGCGAAGGTAGACGAGATTCTGGGCTTAAAAGAGCGCGGCCTGCGGTCGGTGATCCTGCTGCCTCTGGGCTACCGCGACGCGGAATCTGACTGGCTGGCCCCGATGAAAAAGGTACGCAAGTCGGCGGAAACGCTGGTCACCCATATCGACTGATTGTTGCGGGGCGAAGGGGCAAACACCCTTTTCGCACCGTCATAAGCATACCAACGCGGGGCCGGTTCTTTGCGACCGGCCCCGCGGTTTTCGTCAGACCGCCGCCTCGCGGGTCAGACGTTTTGACGCCATCCCCGGCTCTGCCCCCCAGACCGCCACATAGCGGTAGAACACCGGCGTGAGGAACAGGGTGAAGACGGTAGCAAAGCCAAGCCCGCCCACGATCACCCAGCCCACGGCGATGCGCGCTTCGGCCCCCGCGCCCGAGGTCAGGATCAACGGCAAGCCGCCAAAGACGGTCGATACCATCGTCATCATCACCGGGCGGATCCGCAGACGCAGCGCGTCACGGATGGCGCTGTCGATATCCTGCCCCGCCTCGCGCAACTGGTTGGCAAATTCGACGATCAGAATACCGTTCTTCGCCATCACCCCGATCAGCATCACCAGCCCGATCTGACTGTAGTAGTTCAACGATCCACCGCTGAGCGAGATCGCGAAAAGCGCCGCCGCCAGACCAAAGGGCACGGTCAGCATGATCACGACAGCACTGGCGATGCTTTCGAACTGCGCGGCCAGCACAAGGAACACCACCACCAACGCGACGCCGAACACCATATACATCTCTGTCTGGCTGTCGCTCAGCGTCGCCGCCTCGCCGGTAAAGATGATCCCCATCCCGTCGGGCAGAACGCTATCGGCAATCGCCGTCAGACGGGTCATCGCGACGCTAAGATCGATACCGTCGTTCAGGTTCGCCTGCGCCGACACTGCCAGCGACCCGCCCTGCCGTTCGAGCGTGGACTGGCTGACCACGGGCACCAGCTCTGCCGCCGCGGACAGGGGCACATAGGCACCGCCCGGCAACTGCAGCTGGATGTTATCAAGATCAGACGGGTCATCGATCGGCGGGCCACCGGGGACGACATTCACATCTGTCTCGATCTCGTCCGCAAAGACGGTGACGGCGACCTTGCCTTGGGTCATTACGCCGATGGTCTGGGTGATCTCGGCCTCTGTCAGGCCAAAGACGCTCGCCATTTCGGGATCAACGCGGACCTCGTATTGCGCCTGCACCGCGTCGTTGGAAAGTTGCGGGTTCAAAAACGCCTCATCCTGCGCCATCGCCGCGACCAAAGCCTCGGTTGCCGTGGTCATCGCCGCGATATCCTTGCCTGTCACCGCGAATTGCAAGCCCTGCCCGCCGCCGCGGATATTGAGGCTGTTTGTCCCCCGCGCAGAGGCCTGAACGCCGGGCACTCGCGCCAACTTGCCGCTGATCTCGGCGACCAGTGCGGATTGGCTGCGGTCACGATTGCTCCAGTCATCGAGCCGCACGATGATGAAGGCGCTGGTGCCACCGCCCACGCCAACGATGCTTTGAACCGAGGTAACCTCGCCGCTTTCCTGATAGGGGGTCAGGATCTCTTCGATCTGATCAACCTGGGTATCAAGGTAGTCGATCGTGGTATCAGAGGCACCGCGCGCCTGTACCAGAAAGAACCCGCGATCCTCGTCGGGCGTGATGGCAGAGGGCAAAGTGCCCGCCGCCCCCGCCGCCACAATCACAAAGGCCCCCGCCGCCCCCAGCACCACCAACGGCATGCGGATGGCTTTGTCCATCACCGTGTCAAACATCCGCCCGGCCCAGCCTTGCGGCTTTGCCGTTGCCTCAAGCGCGGATTTGCCCGGATCAAGAAAGGCCGCCAGAACCGGTGCCAGCGTCAGCGCGGTGATGGACGACAGCGTGACAGCAAAGGCCAGCACAAAGCCGAATTCGCTGAACACCCCACCGGCCTGACCGGGCAGGAAAGAGATCGGGATAAACACCGCCGCCAGCGTCGCGGTGGTAGAGATGACGGCAAAGAACACCTCGTTCGTGCCCGCCGCAGCGGCAGCAAAAGCCCCCATCCCCTGTTTGCGTTTGCGCACGATATTCTCGATCACGACAATCGCGTCATCCACCACCATCCCCGTCGCCAGCACCAGCGCCAGCAGGCTGATGGTATTGACCGAGAACCCCGTCAGCCAGATCGCGGCGACCGTGCCCACCAGCGACACCGGAATGGTCACCGCCGGGATCATCACCGCACGGGGGGAACGCAGAAAGGCAAAGATCACCACAACCACAATCCCCGTCGCCAAAGCGATGGATTTCATCACCTCGGTCAAGGATCCTCTGATGAATGTCCCGTCGTCAGAGGTCACGAAAAGGCGAACACCGTCAGGCAGCGCCGATTGCAGATCAGCCACCGCAACGGCAACATCTTCCGAGATCGACAGCGTGTTGCCCACGGATTGCCGCGTGATGTCCATGCCGACGGCGGTCTGCCCGTTCACGCGGGTCAGTACCGCGTCCTCTTCCGGCAGCAGCCGCACGAACGCCACGTCAGAAACGCGCGTATTCGCATCAATCGGGATCTGGCCCACGGTATCAACGGTGACATTCGCGTTGCCGACCCGCAGCGCCAAGGTTTGCGCATCTGAATCTAGCGATCCCAGCGGCGTGTCATCGCGCAGCGCTGCCAGTGCGTCAGAGACATCGAACAGGGTCATCCCCCGACTAAGCAACGCGGGCATATCCAACGTCACGCGGAACTCGTTGGGTTGCTCGCCGCGCAGGGTGACCTCTGCAATGCCGTCGATAGTGGACAGCCGGTCATAGACGACGCCCTCGGCCAGCTCGGTCAACGCATCAAGGCTCGCGTCGCCCATCAGCGCCAGCCGAATAATCGCATCCGCGTTGCTGTCGCTTTTGGTCACGGTCGGATCATCCTCGATATCATCGGGCAGGTCACGCGACGTGGACGAAACGATCTCGCGCGCCTCATTTGCCGCGACATCGACATCGGTGCCTTCGGACAGATCAATGGTGATCCGGCTCGACCCCGTGGTCGAGGTGGATTCCATATAAGATAACCCCTCAAGCGCGCTCAGGGCATCCTCAAGCACCTGCGTCACCTCACGATCGACGGTTGCGGGCACCGCGCCTTCATAGGTGGTGCGCACGGATAGAACCGGCTGGTCAACGTCGGGCATTTCCCGCACGTCCACAGCCACAAGCGCGGCGAGACCTGCGATCAGGATCAGCAGGTTGATGACGATCCCGAAAATCGGCCTCGAGACGAATAGATCGGCGAGCCCGCCACGGGGCTTTGCAGGGGTATCGCTCATGACGGTGCCTTTTCGGTCTCGGCACCGACCGCGGTGATTTTCGCCCCATCCCGCAGTTTTTGCGCGCCTTCGGTTACAACCATCGCGCCATCGGCGATGTCGGCCTCGACCCAGACGAATTCGTTTTTACGGTAAAGGATCGTGATCGGCACCCGCACCGCGGTCCCACCGTCATCGACCCAAACCGCAGCACCCATGCGCGACCACGTCACCGCTGTAGACGGTAAGACCGGCAGCGGTTCGCTTTCATGCAACAGGCGCACCGCAAAGGTCATGCCCGGCCAGAGGATGCGTTCCGCATTGTCTATTTTGGCCTTCACCGTCACCGAGCGCGTGACCGCATCGATCCGGCTGTCGAAAGAAAGGATCTCTCCGGTGATCGACCGACCGACAAAGGCAGAGGTAGAGACCAGCACCTCATGCGCCTGCCCCAGCACGCCAATGGCGCGTTCGGGCAGTTCGAATTCGACCACCAGTGTTTCGGTCTGGTCAATCGTTGCAATCACGTCATTGGCGCCAAGGATATCGCCGACCTCAACCTCGCTAAGCCCCAGACGCCCCGAGATGGGTGCGCGGATCGTGCGGTCTTCCAGCGCGACTTCGGCCAGACCCACTTCGGCATCGGCCAGTTGCTGCGCCACGCGCGCCTCTGACTGTGCGACATCGGTAATGGTAGAATTGCCACCGGCTCGCAGCCGGTCATAGCGGTCGACCGTATCGGTCGCCTGCTGCAGATTGGCGCGCGCGATTTCAAGGTTCAGCTCTTGGGTCCGCGCATCCAACCGCACAAGGACCTCGCCCTGTTCAACGTCGCGGTTCGCGGTCAGCCGGGTTTCGACCACTGTACCGGCGGTTTCAGTCACCACATCCGCACTGCGCAAAGAGGATGCTGTGCCCGTCGCGTATAAAGTCACCTCGTAGGGGCGTTGTTCCAGCGCGGTCGTCACCACCGAAGTCGCCCCCCGTGCACGTCCGCCCCCAGGGGGGCCACCTGCAGGGCGCCCGCCCGCCGCGGATTGAGGCTGCGCCGCCTCGCTTGTGGCATCCGTGCCGGGCAGGCCAAAGGTGATGGCATAAGCCCCGAACAAAAGCCCGACGGCCACCAGCAAACTCACAAATTTCCGCATTATTCCAACTATCCAGATCAGGTCATTAAGCCATTTAACGTGGGCCCTGAAAATTCCGTCGCTGAAAACACGACTAAATGCAGAAAAAATTCCAGCGGTCCCGCGGCAGCCTAGTTTTCAGGCTTCACGCTCAGGGTGACCACGCGCCAGGCGTCATCCTCGCCGACCAGCTCTTTGGCGCGCGTCGCATCGGGCAGCAATTCGTCGTCGTCGCCGATCACAACGTGCAGATAGCGTCCGGCCTCGCGCAGCTTGACGACGGGCGCGCCGTCCATGCCTTTCTGAACACGATCCGCCAGATCTTGACGCTCGGCAGAGCCAAGCTTGCGCGGCGCACCGTCCAACAGCTCCGCGACCGAGATACGCAGATTGCGCCCACCGTCTTTCAACACGTCCAACCCGATCAGCCCGGCAGCTACGGCATCGGCCCACCAGAACCCCATCGAGATACCGATGATGCCCAGAATACCCGCAACGCCGGTCTTCCAGTCTGCGGCGTTCATGTCAGCATCCGCATGCAACACCTTGTCCTGAATGTCGGGCGCGATGGCCAGCTTCTTGCGGCCCAAGATCACCGGCGGGATAATCGAAAAGACCAATGCCGCCACCATCAACCAGCCCATCCAGATCTCGGTGCCAAACAGTTCGATACTGCCAATGGTGGGATGTTCCTGCCGCACTAACGTGACCACCGCGTCATACACCAGATAGCCGCCCATCAAAGTCAACGCCGCCGCCGAGAGGGCAAAGGCCAGGGTGCCGATGCGGTGCAGGCCAAAGGGGTACTTCGGGCTTGGTGGCATCCGTTCAAGCCGCGCGGCGATCAGGAACAGGATCGGCGGCAACAGCGATAGCGTGTCTTCGATCCACGCCGCCTGCATCGCCTGACTTGATCCCATGACCAGAAACATCACGAAAATGATCGTGACCAGCCAGAACAGCGTCCACCATTCCAACCGACGCGCTTTCGCGATTTTGTCGGCGATCTCTTGCGGCAGCGGGGGGTAGCGGTTCATTCCTGCGCCTCCCGCGTCAGCGGACGCAGCGCCATATTGGACCGCATGAGAAACCGGTTCTCGCCGCGCCGCAGCAGCAACACCCGTTCGGGACGGTCGGCCCCGACGGTCACATATCCGATGGGGTTGGTCATGCCCGTATGCTCTGTCAGCGGTGAATTTTTCGGTATCCCGCCCGCCAGCAGATGCAGATCACCCCCCTCAAGCGCGTCAAGCATCTGGTGCGGGTTCTCGCGATGCCATTCGATTTGCGCATCCAGTGCCGCGGCGATCAATGTCACCGCCTGCAGGTCTTGATCCGGCATCGGATCTTGCAACGCGCCGACCTTCAGCACGGCACCTTCCACAATATCAGTGGTGTTTTCGGGATCTTTCGGCAACTGGCAGGCAGCCAGAACGACCAAAAGAGCAGCGGCGATGAGGTGGCGGTACATGATCAAAACCCTTCAGGGCGACAACTGCACAGATCATGATTTCGTTCCCGCGGACCGACACCCGCAGGAACCAGAGGGGGTCACAGCCCCTTCGACAACAAATCACCCGTTAAAGCGGGGTGCCCGTTTTTCGAGGAACGCGGCCACGCCCTCTTTGAAGTCGGGGGTATTCCCCGCTTCTTTCTGCCACTTGCGCTCGTTCGCCAATGCGGTGTCAAAATCAGTGTCGGCGGCGCTCCACGCGGCTTTGCGGATCAAGGCAAGGCTGCGCACCGGCCCGTTCGCCAGTTTGATCGCGATCTCAAGCGCGGTGGCGTCAACCGCGTCATTCTCGACCAGCCGCGTCACCAGCCCCCAGTCAAACGCCGTCGGCGCGGGAATTTTCTCGGCCAGCAGCATCATCTCCATCGCGCGCACGCGGCCCACGGCGCGTGTCAGCAACCATGTCGCCCCGCCATCGGGGATCAGCCCGATCCGCGCAAAGGCTTCAAGGAAATAGGCATCACGACCGGCGACAATCACATCACAGGCCAGCGCAATCGACGCGCCCACACCCGCGACCGCCCCCTGCACGGCAGAGACCACGGGCACCGGCAGATCGCGAAGCGTCATCATCAACGGGTTGTAGGCATTCTCAAGGGCGGCACCCGCATCGAGCTCTTTGCCACTTTCGATCGTCCCCTGCTTGAGGTTCGCCCCCGCCGAGAACGCGCGCGGCGACCCCGCCAAGACAATCGCCCGCGCTGTCTGTGCTTCGCGTTCCAGCAGGTCACGCAGCTCTAGCGCCATGGCAGAGGTCAGCGCGTTCATCGTCTCGGCATCATCGAGCCGCAGCACTGTCACCGGCCCGTGCCGTTCGACCTTGATCTTATCCGTCATCCTGCTCTCCTCCCACGCATTCTACGGTCTGTGTCGAGGTATCCCACCACGGGAACAGGGCATGGTAAAGGCGCCATCACCGGAACCCGCAGCGTCGAAGGCTCACTGATCAGGTATCGCCAAAAGTCGCGGCGACCCACTCCGGCAAGGTCACCCGCTGCTCGAACACTGTCGATTTCGCCCGCAGCACGTTTTCTTTGGTGTCGCGCACCGGCTCCGCGCTGATCGTGGCGTAGGCGTGATCGCGCGCGACCTCCCATGTCTCGTCGCGAAATCCCGCCAATCGGGCATAGAACCGTGCCGCCGTCTGGTCCGCCTCTTTCCACGCGGCACCGGGCAAGCCGCGCCCCGGCATGTTCCCCACATCGGTCCGATGCTGGTTTGCCGTCTCTAACGCGTCGATATTGGCGTATTTCAGGTGCATCAGATAGACACCGCGCGGCAGGTCAAACACCGCCGTTTCAATGCGCTTGGGCCCGACCCATATGCCGTGGCGCCACAGGCCCGTGCCGCGTTTGGTCACCCATGCCTTGCTGTAGTGCCCCGAGAACACCGCCGTGCGCCGATGACCAAGAGCCATTTGCCCTTCTGCGAGCACATCATCCTCCAAGGTCTCTGCCACATTGAGACCAAGCGCGAACATCGCCTTCGCCGATGCCGTCTCTAACACCGCGTGCAGTGACGTATATAGTGCAGGATCATAGCAGATCAGCTCGTCCGCATCGGTGCGGATCACCCAGTCGAAAGACACGGCCAGCCCATCGGCAAAACTGTTCAGCACTTGCCCGCGACGCCGGTCGAACCCTTCCAGCGTTTCGCGGGGCACAGTGATCACGGTCGCACGCGGGCAAAGGCTGGCGACCTTGGCGTCGGCCCCGTGGGCGACGATATAAAGGTTATCAAACCCCAGCATGCGCCCGTAATGCGCGTACCACTGGGACAGCGCCCAGTAGTCTTTGTAAACCATTGTGATCGCGCAAATATTCATGGTGTCCTTTTACGCGCTTTGCGATTTTCCGAACAGGGTATTTTGTCATGCACCGGCCTGACGCCTCCAAATTCCCTTACGCAAAAGGGTGAACGCCTTGTTCCAGCCATATTTTATGTTGCTTTTTGGCGACACCGTTGCCATTATGTTGCCTAGGCCGGGGGGCGAACATGTCATTGGAAAAGCTGATTGATTTGGCAGGTGCCGCAAAAGCGGGCACGGGAGATGTTGCGTTTTGGGACAGCTGCACCCAAACCTTCGCCGATCTGGGCGTCACCGGCATCGGCTATGGCATCATCCCTTACGCCAGTGACGCGACCGTGCGTGGGTTTACCCAAGCCGGCTTCTTTCGCCACACCTACCCCGAAGACTGGATCACCGCGGTCGAGGAACAAGCGCTGGTGGATGACGACATCTCGGTCGAGTTGATCGCCAATGGCACGAAAGAGGTGCTGTGGAATGACGCCAGCCTGCTGGACCACGCGACCGAGCCGCAACAGATGCAATCCGAGCTTGAGAATGACATCGGGATGCAGTTCGGTGCGTCTTTCGCGCTGAACCGCACGCCTGCGGGTCAGGCCATCTCCGGCATCGGTCTTTGGGTGAGCGAGACACGCACCGACCGCGAATTCGATCTTTACTGGCAACAGCATCGCAGCGCGTTACGACGTTTGTCCTTTGCGATGGATGAAGGCATCCGCCGCGATCACATGAGCGTGCTGGTCAACCTCACCCCGCGCGAGCGTGACTGCCTCAGCTATCTTGCCATCGGTCTGCGCCCGGCCGAGATCTGCTGGACCCTCAAGATAAGCGAAAAAACCTTCGAGAAACACATCAAGGGCGCGAAAGAAAAGCTGCGGGCCAGCACACGCGATCATGCGGTCGCCAAATCACTGGTTTTAGGGCTAATCCAACCGTAGATGGGGGTTTTCCCCCGCTTGATCTACCCTTGGGTTACTGGCAGGTAGGGCGCATAGAACGGCATCACGATTTTCTCCAAGCAGGCCGGTGAGATAGGGCATATTCACGCTGCCTTTTCTCGTCATACTGGCATTGCTTCGCAAGTAATTCTTAGACCAAAGCGCGGGGTGGCAGTAATGCCGCCCCCATTTTGTATCTACTGGTCGTAAAACGTGAACCATCGCCCCACCCACAACTGACGCGAGAGGGTCGCTACGTCAACTTATCACAAAGCCGTCAAATCCGTTGCCAGATGCGCATACCGCGATAAAAAGAACGCTAGTTTTTTCACGATTTGCGAAACCTTTGCCGACTTCGGACCGTGGTTTCTTGCAGAAATCACGCGGAGCAGACGACAATGGCAGCGATCAACGGCACGACAGGGACAGACACCCTTCAAGGTACAGCAGAAGACGACCGGATCGATGCAGGTGCCGGCAACGACCGCGTGTCTGGCGAAGGCGGCGACGACCGGATCGACGGTGGCGCGGGCGATGACCTGCTGTATGGCGATGCAGGCGTCGGTACGGCACCGGGCAACGACGCGTCTCCGATCACGCTGTCTTATGCCAGCCGCCTTTTCAACACGGGCAACTCTGCCGACGAAGGCGACAGCGTCTTTTATGACAACGTGGCAACGTTGGACAATGGCGGCGGCGTTTTCGCGCGGCTGGTGCTCGTCGACACCTCGAATGACAACATGCCCATCGACCTTACCGGTGGCACCGGCTTCGAGATCCTGCTGAACTCTGGTGATGGAAGCAGGAGCAGGTATGCCGGTGAAACCGCGACCTTCCGGCTCGAATTCTACGACCGCCAGCACTACGTCGATACGGGCGAGTTCAAGCCGATCGCGCTAAATTCCACCGCGACCTTCAACGATCTCGATCGCAACAACCCCGGCGATCAGGAATCCGTGACGCTGGACACCAACAGCTTCACCTCCTTCGCGACCAGCGATGACACGTCGTTGAATGTCACCAATGCCGATGGCACCGTGACCGCAGCGGGGACCGAGGCGAACTCCCCCGACGATCAGGATGCGTGGTTCTCTGGCCAGTTCGAGAACCGCGAGTTTATCGAATTCACGCTCGAAACCCGTTCCACACAGTCGGGCTTCACCCTGTCTGGCGACCTGATTGACGACGCCGTTGTGACCCCGATCGAAGCGGGCAATGACACCATTCTGGGCGGCGAGGGCGACGACACGATCTTTGGTCAGGGCGGGAAAGACAGCCTGGACGGTGGCGAAGGCGACGACCAGATCGAAGGCGGCGACGGGCAGGATACAATCACCTCGGGTGGCGGCAGCGACCGCGCCGAAGGGGGGCAAGGCTCCGACCTGTTCAACTTTACCTCGGGCGGCAATCACACCATCGTGGGTGGCGAAGATGCCGACGGAACAGATGTCGACGTTCTGAACCTCAGCGGGCTGGATCGGTCGCAGTACACGCTGACCAAAACGGGCCCTGAATCCGGCACCATCGAATTCCGCGATGCGGACGGCAACGTGACCGGCACCACCACCTATTCCGAAATCGAAGAGGTCGTGATCTGCTTCACCCCCGGCACCACCATTGCCACGCGACGCGGCGAGATTCCGGTGCAGCAGATCAAGGTCGGCGATCTGGTCGTCACCCGTGACAACGGCATGCAGCCAGTCCGCTGGGTGGGTCGCCGCAATCTGGGGCGCGACAACCTGCTGCGCACCCCCGGCTTCAACCCCGTTCGGATCAAGGCCGGTGCCTTTGGCGAAGGCGTGCCGCAGCGCGATATGATGGTCAGCCCGAACCACCGCATGCTTGTCGCCTCCGAGACGGCCGAGGTCATGTTCAGCGAACGCGAAGTTCTGGTCGCGGCGAAACATCTGGTCGGGCTCGACGGGATCGAAACCATCACGCCGGACAGGGTCAGCTACATCCACATGCTGTTTGACAACCACGAAGTCGTGTTTGCGGACGGGACATGGGCCGAAAGCTTCCAGCCGGGGGCACATTCGATGGCCGGCATCCAGTCCGAACAGCGCAGCGAGATTCTGTCGCTGTTCCCTGAACTCGATGCGGCTGACGGCATGTCCAACTTTGTCGCCGCCCGCCGGTCTTTGCGCGCCCACGAGGCGCAACTGCTGGTATCCGCCAGCGCCGCGTAAGGCGCGCCATCCGGTGCAGGTAACAAAAAGGCAGCCCTTTCATGGGCTGCCTTTTTTGCGTGGATGACTGCGCGTTACCAAAAGGCCGAGATATAGGACCGCTCGGCCGCGCCGCCGTGCTCTTTCCACGTCTTGCGCACTTGCGTCGCCAACGCCTTTTGCCCCGCGAACCATAAAAACCCGTCCGCCACAGATGAAACCGCGTCGCAGGCCGCCTGCCCCATCGTGGGACGCGCGGCCTCACTGGCGATAACGACCTCCAGACCGGTGTGCTTTGGCAGCGGATAATGCGCGGCATCTACGTGCGATGGATACAGCATGATGCGCCCTGTCAGATCGGGGTTTGCCTCCATGATACGGGCAATGGCCGGAAAGGCGGTATCATCGGCAAATCCGAACACCGGCCCCGTGATCATACAGCCGCCGCCGCCCGGTCCGGTGACAAGGATCTGCGTCCCCAGTTCAACGCTGCGCGCCCAATCAGTCGTGCGCCCGCCTTCATGGATAAAGAGGTCAAACACCAGCAACCCGTTTTCCCGATCCACCCGCCGCGCGGTATAGACCGGCAGATGCAGCTTGTGTTCACCCTTGGGCCAAACGGTTGCCCCGTTCTCTCCGATGCGGGGCCATTGGGGGGTCTTGCCCGGTTGCGCGATGCCAAGGCGGAAATGGATCGCACTGTCAGAAAACCGCGCCACATCGCCCGCCAGCGTGACCCGCATAAATCCGCAGTCCAACATCTCGCGGTGCTGCACTGTCATCAACCGTGCGTTATCGGGCAAAGCCCCCTGACGTACCCCATCCGACCAGCGGATCGCTTGCGCCGCATCGGGCATGACGCTGCCGATCTGATCCACCAGACTGTCCTTCAACGTCTGCAGAAAATCGGCGCGCGCGGTCGATATCTCGGCCTTGCAATGGGCACCGGACGGGGCAAAGGCGATCCGCCCGTAATAGGTGCCCAGGACAATCCCCTGCGCCCCATCCTGTTCGACGTGCAGGTCATGCTCTGCCGCTTCGGCCAAGGTGGCCCGACGCAGGGCGGCAAAGTTGACGCCGGGCAATTCGGTTTGTGCAGTGTGATCAGACATGGGCCACCCCCTGTTGCGGTGCGCGCTGCCCCGAGACCCGCCAGATCAGCGGCAATGCCGCAAGCGAGACGGCACAGGCCACACCAAAAAAGAAACCGTAACCAAGATGCTCGGCGATGACCCCGGCGACCATGCCCGAGACCATGCTCACCGCCGCATCCATACATTGGAACAAGGTAAAATCGACGCCGCCCTGCCGCGGGTCGGACCAGTTCATGAACTGCCCGTAAAGGGCGACGAAACCAAAGGCCATGACGGCCGCGCTGCTGACCATCGCAATCGGGGCCACCGTCGCCGCGGCGAAAACGCCACCCGCCGCCGACAGACCAACTACCCCGAGGATCAGGGCCTGAAGCGCCACCGCGCCGGCCAGCACCACGCGGGTGCCAAAACGGCGCACCACCGCGCCGCCGGTCATCGCCCCCGCAAAACCCAAGGTCAGGCTGCCGACCCCGCTGAGCAGTCCAAGCTGACCCAGATCATAGCCCGCGTCGATAAAGTAAGGCCCGAACATCCCCATCGCGGTTTTCTGCGCCACGACATAAAGCGCCGCGACCAGCAAACCCTGACGCACCTCGGCGCGGGCCAAGGCGGTTCTAAGTCGCGGTTGATGCGGTCGCGCCTGCGCGGTTTTCGCCCGCGCGATGATCGTAAAGGGGACGCAGAGCACAGCAATCACCGCCGCCATCCCCCATGCGCCCACCAGCCATCCGGCGCGGTCCACAAGGATCAGAAACACGCCCCCACCGATCGCAGCCCCTAGATAGGCACCGCCCACCTGCGCCGCATTGCCCCAGCCGTATTGCGTGTCCTTCAACGCCGCCACGGCATAGCCGTCGCAGGCAATATCCACCGTGGCCGTCGCAAAGGCCGCCACCATCAGCACCGCCAGAACAGGCAGCACTGGCGACGGGCCGATCAGCCCCACCACGAAAAGCGCCGCGATCACCACCGCAGCGCCGAGTGTTACAATCGTGACCGACCGGTCCCGCCCGCCATCCGGCAGCCGGAACCGTTCAACCCTTGGCGCCCAAAGGAACTTGAGCGCCCAAGGCAGCACCAGCACCGAGATCAACCCGATCTGGTCGAGCGGCAGGTTCTGCGCACGCAACACCCCCGGCAGCCCCGACCATGTGACGCCCGCAATCACGCTTTGCGCAATATAGATGCCGCCGATCGCGCCGACGACACCCCAAGTTCCCCCAGACCGCGCCATCAGAAGCGGTAGCTGACGCTGGCCGTGGCCGTGCGCCCTTCGTAGCGATAGCAATAGTCCGCGCTGCAGGTCTGGTCGGTGTTGTCAAAGACGTTCTTGACGTTGATCTGCGCGCTCAGCCCGTCATAGCCGACTTCGCCAAAGTCATAGGACATCGACAGATCGGCAAAGACCTCGGCATCGTTCTTGTAGGTATTTGCATCGTCGCCATAGCTTTCGCCGACATAGCGCAGACCCGCCCCGAAGCCAAAGCCCTTGAACGCCCCGCTTTGCGGCTCGTAGAAGCCCCAGATCGATGCGGTGTGATGCGGCGTGGCCGACAGCTGGTTGCCCACGGTGCCGGTGGACCCTGCCTCGATCTCCATATCCAGATAGGTATAGGCGCTGGTCACGCGTAGACCATTGGCAAAGTTGAACTGGCCTTCAATCTCCAGCCCGCGCGACCGCAGGTCATAGGGTACCTGCACCTGGTTCAAACCATTGAACGTCGCCGGATCAACCGTCTGGAAGACCACGCCGTCCTCTTGGCGGATGTCAAACAGTGACGCGGTGATCAGGCTCTCCGTGCCCGGCAGCTGGTATTTGACGCCCACTTCCTTTTGCAGCCCACGTGTCGGCTCTGCCGAACGGCCGCTGTTGGGGTCGGTGCTGTCGTCATAGACCAGCCCTGTGGTCGGCACGAAAGAGCTCGACACATTGGCATAGACCGACAGATCGGTGTTGAACGCATAGCTCAGCCCGACACGACCCGAGAAACCGTTGTGCGATGTATCGGTGCCGTTCTGATTGGCATCAAAGGTGGTCATGTCGACCCAGTCGTAGCGGCCGCTCAGGAACATCGTCCAGGGGCCAGAGCTCAGCTGGTCGTGCACATAGACGCCATACTGGTACATCTCCTGACCGTTGGAATAGGGCTGATCCACCGCGTCCGTGTCGGCGGCAGAGACATAGCCGACACCGCCATAATAGGCGTCATAGGACGACTGCGTGTAATCGAAACCGGCCACAACCGTGTGGTCAAACGCACCGGTAGAGAAATGCCCCTCGGCATAGGTATCGACCGAGAAATTCTCGGAATTCTCAAGGTAATGGCCCCAGTAGCGCCCGAACCCCGTGCCCGCCGCATAGATGCCGCTGAACTCAAGATCCGCATCCACTTTGGAATACCGCAGGTTCTGGCGCAGGGTCACGCCATTGTCCATCTCGTGCTCAAGCTCGTAGCCGACGCGCCATTGTTCGTTCACAAAGTCATTATATTCAGGATCGCCGACATAGATATCAGACGCTTCGCCCTGCGACGGGTTGTAGTAAGACGCCGTACCGCCGCGGGTTGATTCAGAATATTCTGTCAGCACGGTGATCTTGGTCCGATCCGTCAATTGATAGGTGAAGGACGGGGCCAGCAGCGCCAGATCATCGCTATACCCCGGCAGCGGCGTATCCGCGTCCCGCGCCACACCGGTCAGACGATAGCTGAGCCGTCCGTCGGTGCCGACGGGGCCGGTGAAATCGAACGCCAGCTCTTTGCGGCTGTCGGTGCCAAAGGTCAGCTTCAGCTCGTTATAGGCTTCGTCCTTGGGGCGTTTGGAGATGATGTTTACCAGACCGCCCGCACCGCTGACGCCATACATCGACGACGATGGCCCCTTCAGCACGGAAACCCCCTCGAACGTGTAGGGGTGGTTCTGGAACCACGCCGAAGGCCCGTTCACCTGACGCAGGCCATCGCGGAACAACCCGTCATAATAGGCCGAGAAACCGCGTAGATAGACAGCGTCATAGCGCGAGTCGAAACCGAAGTTGGTGACATTCGTCCCCGAGGTATAGCCCAAGGCGTCCAGCAGCGTGCGCGGCTCCTGATCTTCGATCTGGTCCTGCCCGACGGTGCTGATCGCTTGGGGGATGTCACGGATGGGGGTGTCTACGCGCGTGGCCTGACGCCCCGATTCGGCCACATACCCGTTTTGCAGCAGCGTCGCATCGCTTTCCGCCTCAAGCGTGAGCGTCCCCAGATCAAGCGTATCCGCTTCCTGCGCATAGGCGGGGTGTGATGCGGCCAGCGCGGCCACCAAGGCAATCCTTGAAATTTGCATGGAATTCTGTCCCTTACTGTTTTAGTCGGAAATGAACCGCCCCGCGGCCATTGTCAAACTGAAATAGTAAGGTATTCACGTGCCCGAGACCTAATCAGGTCAGCGCGCCGGCGCAAGCCGCTGCGTCACAAACTTGGCCGCCACAAGCGGCATCCTGCCTACACCCATGTATTTACATAATATTTCCAAATACCCCACTAAAACACTCCCCCTTGTCGGGGCGATACTTATACCCTATAAATAAAGTAAGATATTCAACCGGACAGGCCCGAACCCTGCCCCATGTATGGACTTCTCTTGATATGGCATCTTTGGCGACTCTTCCGATCCTCGACCGCGACGACGCTCCGGCACAGGCTCCCGCCCCCCGTATCACCCCCGAACAACGCGCCGCGCTGACCCATTTGCGGATGTCGGCGATGGCCTGTCGCGTCGCCGCGCGCACAGATCTTTACGAAGCCTGCGCCCTGCTCAGCCTTGATGGCGAGGACGCGAAACGCACATTTGTGGATACGCTGATCAAATGTCTGCCGAACGCGGTGCAGCGCAAGGTCGTCTGGTTCGCGCCGGGCACAGACACGCTATCGTTCGACGAAGCATGGATCCTGCGCTGCCTCACCAGCATCCGCGAGGACGATCCCGCCAGTCTCAACTTCCTGATCAAGTCGCGCGTAGCCCCCGCGGACCGACGCTATATCGGATATCTACTCGGTCAGATTTCCGAGCAGTTTTCTCAAGTTTAGAATAATTCCAAAAATACCTTGGCAAACCGTTTTTGGTGTCTATGTTGGATGGACAGCAAGCTAGTACCGTGCCAGCCAGTCAGAATTTTAATCACTTGGGGACGAGAAAATGAACCAGACAGCAGCTGCTTTGACAACCGATGCAAAAACAGCAATCGCCGATGCATTGAACCAATGCGTTGCGGAAACCGCCGTGACGACAATGCTGGCGCAAAACTTTCACTGGAACGTAAAAGGCATGGGTTTCGGCCCGCTGCACGACCTGTTCCAGAAGATCTACGAAGACCACTTTGTCGCGCAGGATGATCTGGCAGAGCGTATTCGCGCCCTTGATGTCCATGCCGAAGGGATGCTTGCAGGCATGCTGAAGCGGTCCAAGATCAACGAACATGACGGCCACGCCAACGACAAGGAAATGATCCGCGTCATGATGGAAGCGCAGGAAACGCTGGCCTCCACCATCGCGGGCGCGGGCCAGTTGGCCGCCGACCATGGCGACACGCTGACAGAAGATCTGTGCATCGCACGCGGGACAGAGCACGAGAAATTCGCGTGGTTCCTGCGCGCACACCTCGCAGGCTAACCAGCCCGCCCGCTGATCCCGTCAGCACCCAAATCAAATCGCGGCTAGAGAAGCTTCTCGGCCGCGATTTTGCGTTTTGCCAGCTTCTTGCGATAGGCCAGATCCCAATGGCTGTATTTGCCCAGACGTTCCTGTTGCGCGGTCAGCATCTGGATAAAGCCGACGCGGTGGCTTTCTTTTTTCAGCGATTTGAACATGGATTTCTGCGCCTTGGTCATCGAACACCCGATGCAATGGCCTTCGCGTTTGAACTTGCACACGTCGATACAGGGGCTGGGTGTTTTTGCCATGGGAAACCTTGCTGATTGATCCGGCGGTTTGCCCCCTGCCCGTGCAGGGTGCCAGCGGTAGCCTATGGCAGCAAAAGCAAGGCCGCGCCAGTGGGGGCGCGGCCTTGGTCGTTCAAATCATCGTTTGCCGAAGGGGGATCAGGCGGGATCAGCACCAAATACACCGCAGGCAATCCGGTCGCCCGCATCGCCCGAGGGTTGCGAGCTGTAATCGTCCTGCCCGCCGTGGATTACAAAGGCAGCGCCGTCGTCATCCATCAGATGCTCTTCGACATTCAGGAACGGCAAGAACACTTCCTGCTCTACAGTACCATCACTGCCCACCGTGACATTCGGCATATCACCGGGGTGCGGGCCACCGGCGGTCAACACGCCATGATCGCGGTCCCCCGCGATATGTCCGCCAGCGGATTTGAACCCGTCGCCCGAGCAATCACCGGTTTCGTGCAGGTGCACCGCGATGCCCCCTGCCGGCAGGTTGGACAGCGACAGTTTTGCCAGCGCCACGCCGGACTCGGTATCCTGGACCGTCACGGTGCCGACCTCTGCGCCCTCGGCATCCATAACCGGCGCAGTCGTCTCGGCGGCGAAAGCGGCGCTTGTCATCAGCCCGCAGGCCACGGCGGTGGTGAGTGCGAATTTCATTGGAATCTCCCTTTTCATGCTTGGGTTTGAACCGGCCAGCTGTGGTCGATTGGTCAAGGACCAACCCGCCGCATTTACCCAAAGTTCCAAGCCCCCGTGCCTGCACGGCCAAACCACGCGCATCGGCAGAAGTTAGCCGCCCGCCGAAGGACGCGGAACCGCCGCGCCGCCTCTGTCGTTTCAACTACAGGTAACCACAACACAGGAGAGTTTCGACATGACTGCGACATCACATTCTAGCCTCGTATCTTCCTCTGACGTGAATGGTACGACTGTTTACAGCCGCGACGGCACGCATATCGGGTCCATTGATCATCTGATGATCGATAAGCAATCCGGCAAGGTCGCCTATGCCGTGATGGGCTTTGGCGGGTTTCTGGGCTTGGGCGAGGATCACCACCCCGTGCCGTGGGGCAAGCTTGAATACGACACCACCAAAGAAGGTTTCGTGACCGACATCACCGAAGAGCAGGTTAAAGGCGCACCGACCCGCAGCGACGGTTGGGTGACAGATCGCGAATGGGAACGCCGGACCCACGAACACTATATGGTGCCGAATTACTGGATCTGATCCACAGAAGTTAACAACCGCAGACCGTCCCACATCGGGGGCGGTCTTTTACTGTCACCGCCCTACATCCAGACCAATAGCTTTCAAGAGACCGGATTACCCCCATGCAAAGTAGCGTCCCCTGCCTCCCTCTCCCGCACCCCTCTTGCGCGAAGGAGACACGCTGATGTGGGAGGATCTGCTGAACGAATTCTCCCTCGCCCCCAGCCTGCCCCTGTCGGTCGTTGTGGCCCGCACCCTTGCGACGGTGGTATTCTGCGGGCTGATCGGGCTTGAACGCGAAACCTCCAAACGGCCCGCGGGTCTGCGCACGCATATGCTGATCGGCCTCGCGTCTTGCATCTACTGTCTGCTGACCCTCGCCCTTCTCTCCCGCAGCGCCGAATTTGGCGACACCATCCGGATGGACCCCCTGCGTATCATCGAGGCGGTGACCAGCGGCGTCGCTTTCCTTGCCGCGGGGCTGATCGTCTTTTCCCAAGGCAAGGTGCGCGGCCTGACAACGGGGGCCAGCATGTGGGTCGCCGCCGCCGTTGGTGTGGCTTGCGGCTTGGGCGAATGGACGATTGCGGGCATGACCGTAATCCTCGCACTGATCATCATCGCGCTGGTGCGCAAGCTTGAAAAACGCGCAGGCACCTATGAAGACCACGACTAGCCGCGGCCATCGGCAGCAATGCAACAGTTTGTGACCCAGAAACACGCGCCCTTGTTTTACAACTCCCGCGAAATACCCTAGCTGCATAGCAAATTCATATGAGGAATATCACGATGAGCGTTCGGGTTTGGATTGCAGGCTGTGCCGTATTGGCGCTGGCTGCTTGTGCGGATGTACAGACCACCACTGACAAGATGACAACGGGCGACGGGTTCTTCAAGGAACTGCCCGAAGGGGTGCGCCTGGTGGCTGCCAAGAACCAGGATCTGACCGCGGTTAAGATCGACCCCAGCAACGGGTGCTACGTCTATCGCTACCGCGGGCCGGTCGAAACCACCTTCCTGCCCCTGCGCGCCGACAATGGCCGCCCGATCTGCACCCAAACGATCGCGGCAGCTGCGGCGGGCTAATCGCGCCCCGCGTCGTGACGTAAAAAGGCCGCCCGAAGCGTCTCGCTTCGGGCGGCCTTTTCATGTGTACAAAGGTCCGGACTTAGGTCGCAGCCGTCACCAGCTCTTCCGGCGGGTACAGGACCGCGCGTGATCCGGTGTTCACGTTCTCGTACAGATCGTTGATATGCGCCATGATCATCCGCACGCAACCAGAGCTTGCACGCCCGCCGATCGATTGCGGGTTAGGCGACCCGTGGATGCGCAGATAGGTGTCGCGGTTCCCGACGAAAAGATACAGCGCACGCGACCCCAAGGGGTTCTGCGGGCCTGCATCCATCCCATCGGCGTGTTGTTCATAAAGCTCTGGATCGCGGCGGATCATGTTCTGCGTCGGCGTCCAGGTTGGCCATTTCGCCTTGCGCTTGATCGAATAGGTGCCGGGCTCGTACAGGTCACCCCGCGCAATCGCCACGCCATAGCGCATGGCGGTGCCATTGTCCTGAATGTGATACAGATACCGCGCGACCGCATCGACGTGGATATCGCCCGGCGTAAGACCGGGGTTCGCCTCTACCAGTCGGGGCAGAAAGCGGGGTGCGACGCCCCAAGGGTTCGTCGTTGCAGGATCGTAGCCCGCAGGCGTTACCTGCGCATCCCATGCGTCCCACATCGACTTGTCTGTTGTCGCAGCGGCGGCGAGACTGGGGGCCAGAGGGGCAGAAAACAACGCGGCAGCGGAGCTGGTGATAAAATGGCGTTTGGTCAGCATGCGTGCACGCTCCTATTTAGTTAGTGCTTGACGATGTAACCCCCAATAGCGCGACCCTGTTCCCAAGAACCAGTCACATGGCTGTGTGAGTTTGTTTCGGCCCACGCAAACTAGACCGCCTCCGGCAGAAACGCCACGACTAGTTTCGCCAAAATTTTTTGCAAAACGGCGGAACATCTTGCTCACGCGGGCGTTATTTAGACAAATGACCAATCATTTGGGTTTCGTATGCCAACGTATTCCAGACGATCAGTTCTATTCAGCTTCGGTGCCGCAGTCGGCCTTGCGTCCCTGCCGCGCCATGCCTTTGCCGCTCTTGATGGCACCCCCTTCACCTTCCTGACCGATTCCGAGGCTCGAAGCCTCGCACTGCTGTGTGACACGCTGATCCCGCAAGATGATTTCCCCTCGGCCAGCCAAGCCGGCGTGGTCGATTTCATCGACCTGCAACTTGCGGGCGGATATGGGCGCGGGGAACACCTGTATATGGATGGGCCCCACCCCCAAGGCACACCCGAGCAAGGCTACCAATCTCCCCTACGCCCCGCCGAGCTCTGGCGTGAGGGGCTGGCGGCGATGCAGACCGTCATCGGCCCGCTTGAAGGGCAATCGCAATTCGCGCTCGACCAGCTGATGACCGACCTGTCCGAGGATAGGCCCGCGCTCGCCGGTCGTGTCGGGGCCAAAACATTCTTTACCGAACTCCACGCCCTGACGAACCAGGGCTATTTTGCCGACCCGATCTATGGCGGCAACAAGGGCTATGCCAGTTGGCATATGGTCGGCTTCCCCGGGGCCTTCGGCTATTTCACCGACACGGTCGACGCCCACAATCGCCCCTACCGGCAGCCCCCTATGGGCATCGGGCATCAACCGGGCACAAGCGACTTCAACTGGGAAAGGTAGATCATGGCACGGCGGCTGGCGAAAACAGATGTGGTCATCATCGGGGCCGGTTGGACGGGTCTGACAGCTGCATATGAACTTGCCCATGCTGGCAAACGCTGTGTGGTGCTGGAACGCGGATCCTATCGCCACGACGCCGATGATTTCGCCGCCCCCAAGGAACATGACGAACTGAAATATGCGGTGCACCACGCGCATATGATCAACACCCGCAAAGAGACCCTGACCTTCCGCAACAACGCCAGCCAGCAGGCGCTGCCGATGCGCAGGCTCGGGTCGTTCCTGCCCGGTGTCGGGCTTGGCGGCGCGGGCATCCACTGGAACGGCCAGCTTTGGCGGCCCCTGCCCTCCGACCTCGAAATGCGCAGCCATTACGAAAACCGCTATGGTGCCGACTTCATTCCCGATGATCTGAATGTGCAGGATTGGGGCGTCACCTATGACGAGCTTGAGCCTCATTTCGATTTCTACGAGAAGATCTGCGGCACCTCTGGCACCGCAGGACAGATGGCAGACGGCCCGCGTGAAGGCGGCAACCCCTTCGAAGGGCCGCGCAGCGCCGATTATCCCAACCCGCCCATGCGCCAGCCCATCGGCCCCACCAAATTCGGCGAGGCGGCGCAAAAGCTCGGCTACCACCCTTTCCCCATGCCCGCCGCCAACGCCACCAAGGAATACACCAACCCCTACGGGGCCAAGCTGCATCCCTGCACCTATTGCGGCTTTTGCGAACGCTTCGGCTGCGGCTACTATGCCAAGGCCGACCCGATCATCTGCGTCTATGACCAGATCAAATCCCACGAGAATTTTGAAATCCGCTATCAGGCACAGGTCCTGCGGGTCGAGAAGTCAGAGGACGGCAAGACCGCCACCGGCGTCACCTATCTGACCGACGCGGGCGAAGAGGTGTTCCAGCCCGCCGATATCGTCTGCATGAATGCCTATGGCCTGTGGAACGTGCATCTGATGCTGGTCTCCGGTCTGGGCAAACCCTACGACCCGAAAACCCGCACAGGCACCGTGGGCCGGAACTATGCCTATCAGACGATGGCGGGCGTGAACGTATTTTTCGATGATCAGGTGGTGACCAACCCCTTTATGGGGGCGGGAGCGCTTGGCACGGTGATCGACGATTTTAACGGCGACAACTTTGATCACAGCGATCTGGGGTTTCTGGGCGGCGGCTATATCGCCTGCACGCAGACCAATGGCCGCCCGATCAACTACCAGCCCACGCCCGACGGCACGCCCGCATGGGGCGCCGACTGGAAACGTGCCGTGCGCGAGAATTACCTGCACCACGCCAGCCTGACCGTCCACGGGTCATCCATGGCGACGCCCGATAACTACCTTGACCTCGATCCAACATGGAAAGACGCCTACGGCCGCCCGCTGCTGCGGATGACCTTCAACTTCCCCGAAAACGACCGGCGCATGGCCGACTATGTGATGGGCAAGGCGCATGAGATCGCGCGCAATATGGAGAACGTTAAATCCACCTCCGCCAGCAACCGTGCGGCAGAGGGCAGTGATTATTCCATCGTGCCCTATCAGACCACCCATAACACCGGCGGCACGGTGATGGGCACGGACCCGACCACCAGCGTCGTGAACCGTTTTGGCCAGATGTGGGATCATCACAACGTCTTTGTCTTTGGCGCAGGGCTGTTTCCGCAGAACCTTGGCTACAACCCCACGGGGCCGCTGATGGGCGTCGCCTATTGGACGCTCGATCACATGAAGAACGACTATATCGCCAACCCGCGCCCGCTGATGGACGCCTAAAGCAGAGGAGCCCCCATGAACATCCCTCACCGCCCCCTGCTCTGCCTCGCCCTCGCAGCCTTTTTGCCAGCGCTGGCCACCGCGCAGGCGATCCCTGCGGATCAGCCCTATGATACGGCGCGCGATCAGTTCAACATGACGGTCGATACGCCGCCCGATGCCGACACGCTGGCACGGGGGCAGGCCATCGCCCTGCAGGGCGCGGGCGATGTGCAATCCTGCGTGACCTGCCACAGCGTTGATGGTCAGGGGGACGGGTCGGGCAGCTTCCCGCGGCTTACCGGACAACTGGCGTGGTATCTTGACAAGCAGCTGGATGACTATGCCAGCGACGCGCGGCCCGACGATCTGATGACGCCCGTCGCGCAATCCCTCTCTGAAGACGACCGCGCCGCGGTCAGCGCCTATTACGCCTCTCTCGCCGCGCCGCTGCGGGTGGCGCGCGGGCAGGTTTCAGCGCAAGAGATCCAGAAAGGGGCCGCCATCGCGCGGGCCGGATCGCCCGACAAGGGCCTGCCCGCCTGCACCAACTGCCACGGGCCCGACGGCACGGGCAACCCGCCCTCGGTGCCCTATCTTGCCGGTCAATACGCCAACTACATGGTGCTGCAACTGGACCGCTGGAAACGCGGCCAGCGGGACAATGATTTTGGCGGCATGATGTCCGCCATCGCCCGCAAAATGACCGCCGAGGATATGCGCGCCATCAGTGAATATTATGAGCGTGTGGCCAACCCGCTGACGACGAAAGACCCTCAATGACCCTCAACGCCCGCTCCCCCGCAACGCAACAGAACCGGAGTCCCCATGTTTGACTGGATCACCGGCCTGCTGGACGCCGCAGGCTATCTGGGCGTCGCGTTTCTGATGTTCGCGGAAAACGTCTTTCCGCCCATCCCGTCCGAGCTGATCATGCCGCTGGCGGGGTTTCTGGCCTATCAGGACCAGATGAACTTTGTAGGCGTGGTGATCGCGGGCAGCATCGGGTCGCTGGCGGGCACCTACCTCTACTACATCATCGCGCGCAAGATCGGGCACGACCGCGTGCGGCACCTTCTGGAAAAGCATGGCCGCTGGCTCACCATGTCCCCCGAGGATCTTGACCGCGCGTCGGACTGGTTCGACCGCCACGGCAATCTGGCCGTGCTCATGGGGCGCATGGTGCCCGCGATCCGCACGCTGATCTCGGTGCCCGCGGGGCTGACGCCGATGCATCACCTGCCGTTTCTGGCCTTCTCGCTGGCGGGCACGGTGATCTGGAACACATTGCTGACCGGCCTCGGCTACGCGCTCGGGTCGCAATACGATCTGGTCGCGGACTACATGAACCCCGTGTCCAACGTTGTCATCGGCGCCTTGGTGCTGACCTACATCTACCGCGTGATCCGCAAGAAAGGCGGCAGCGCACAAGACGCCACGGGCTAGCCGTCGCTACGGGCGTGAACTGGTGACGGCTGTGATGTCGGGGCCACGCCCCCGGCAAGGGGGGAAGGGAGTGTCCCATGACCAAGGATGTTTCAACAGCGCCGGATCAAGACGGCGAGAAAACCGAACTCAAACGCGTGATGGGGCCCGGCTTGCTGCTGCTTTTCGTGGTGGGCGATGTTTTGGGCACCGGGATCTACGCGCTCACAGGCGAAGTCGCGGCAAAGGTCGGCGGCATTGTCTGGCTGCCGTTCCTCGTGGCCTTTGTCTTGGCCACCGTGACCGCTTGCAGCTACCTTGAACTTGTCACCAAATACCCCAAGGCCGCCGGCGCCGCGCTTTATACGCAAAAGGCCTTTGGCGTGCATTTCCTCACCTTCCTTGTGGCCTTCGCTGTGATGTCGAGCGGGATCACCTCGGCCTCTACCGCCTCGCAGGCTTTTGCCGAGAATTTCGGGAAAAGTTTCGGTCTGGGCGACGGGGCCTTCCTGATCACCGCCATTAGCATCGGCTTTATGGTGCTGCTGGGGCTGATCAACCTGCGTGGCGTCGGCGAAAGCGTGAAGGCAAATGTGGTGCTCACCTGCATCGAACTGACCGGCCTGCTCATCATCATCATGATCGGTGCCGCCGCGCTCATGGGCGGGCAAGGCGATTTCGGGCGCGCGTTCGATTTCAGCAGCGCCGGAGAGCAGGGCCTGTTCTGGCCCGTGATCGCCGCGACCACGCTGGCCTTCTTTGCGATGGTCGGCTTCGAGGATTCCGTGAACATGGCCGAAGAGGCCAAGAACCCCTCGCGCATCTTTCCCAAAGTCCTGCTCGGCGGGCTGCTGATCACCGGCGTGATCTATCTGCTGGTGTCGATCACCGCGATTGCCCTTGTCGACGCAGAGGCCTTGGGCGAAGGGGCCACCCCCCTGCTCAAGGTCGTCGAAGCCGGCGCGCCCTGGTTCCCGCTCAGCGTCTTCGGCATCATCACCATGTGCGCCGTGGCGAACTCCGCGCTGATTAACACGCTGATGGCCAGCCGCCTGCTGTATGGGATGGCGCAGGAAAAAGTGCTGCCCTCCATTCTGGGCAAGGTGCTGCCCAAGCGGCGCACGCCCTATACGGCCATTGTCTTTACCACCGGGCTGGCGATCGCGCTGATCACCTTTGTCGGCGCGGTGCCTGATCTGGGGGGCACAACGGCGCTGCTGCTGCTTGCGGTGTTCACGCTGGTCAATATCGCCGTGCTGGTGCTGCGCAGCGATACGGTGGAGCACGACCATTTCACCAGCCCCCTCGGCCTGCCCTATATCGGCGCGATATCTTGCGCCTTTTTCGTCGGCCCGTGGACCGGGCGCGACAGCGTGCAATACCTGATCGCCGCGGTGCTGATCGGCTTGGGTGTCGTGCTCTGGGGCGCGACCGTGTTCTACATGAAATCAAAGGGGCAGGACCCGCTTGCCTCGGACATGGACAAATTGTCAGAGTGAAAGGAGCCCCCTTGCAACACCCTTGGCGCATCTGTGCAATCGCCCCGGCCGCCCTGCTTCTGGCGGGCTGCGAAGGGCGTCAATCCGTGCTTGCCCCCGCCGGTCAGGACGCGGCGGATGTGCTGAACCTCTTTTGGGTGATGCTGGTCGGCGCGGTGATCCTGTGGGGGCTTGTCGCGCTGCTGTTCGTCTATGTCACACGCATCAACCCCGGTGCCATGCGCCGCCGCACCGCCGAGATGCTGATCGTCGGCGGGGGCATCCTCTTTCCCGTGGTCCTGCTGGGGGGGCTGCTGATGTATTCCCTGCCGCTGATGGGACCGACCCGCGCCGAAGGGGACGGGCTGGTCGTGCGCGTCACCGCCGAACAATGGTGGTGGCGCGTCGAATACCAACAGCAGGGGGAGACCAGAACAATCGTCTCGGCGAATGAGCTCCGCCTGCCCGCCGGTGCCCGGACCGAGCTTGTGCTGAACGCCCATCGGGTCATCCACTCCTTCTGGGTGCCGGCCCTTGGCGGCAAGACCGATATGTTCCCGGGGCGCGAAACCCGCATGACCCTCGCGCCCACCGATCCCGGCATCTACCGTGGCCAATGCGCCGAATTCTGCGGGGCCTCCCATGCGTTGATGGCCTTTGAAACCGTGGTGATGCCCCCCGATGAATTCGACCAATGGCTGAGCGCAGAGGCGCGCGATGCCAAGCCACCCCAAGGCGCGCTGGCCCAAGCCGGCGCGACCCTGTTCCTTGAGGAAGGCTGCGGCGCCTGCCACAGCATTCGTGGCACCAAAGCCATCGGCAAGACCGGCCCCGACCTGACCCATCTGGCAAATCGCCACTCGCTTGCCGCAGGCACCCTGCCCCTGAACGCGCAGGCCATCGCCACATGGATCGGCCACACCGACACGATCAAACCTGAGGTCAATATGCCCACTTATGACTTCCTGTCCGACGACGATCTCGCGGCGCTCGCCGCCTATCTGGGGGGGCTGGAATGACCCGCAGATACCCCGATGTGCTGCAACCCGAAGGCACCTACCCCCCGACCGAGGATATGCTCGCCGAACCCGTCCCTCAGCAGGTTCAGGAGGCGCAGAAAAAACGTCTGCGTGCAGCTTGGAAAACGCCGCAAGGCTGGCGCTACTGGTCGGCGGTGAACAACACCGAGGTCGGCATCTGGTACACGATGACCGCGTTCTTTTTCATGCTCTGCGCCGGTATTCTGGCGGTGCTCATGCGCACCCAGCTTGCCGTGCCCGAGAATGATTTCCTCGACGCCGACCGCTATAACCAGTTCTTCACCATGCACGGCTCGGCGATGATGTTCCTCTTTGCCGTGCCCATGTTCGAGGCGATCTCGATCCTGCTGCTGCCCGGGATGCTGGGGGCGCGCGACATGCCGTTCCCGCGGCTCAGCGCCTATGGCTACTGGTGTTTCCTGATCGGCGGCATCTTTGTCTTCGGGTCCATCCTGTTCGATTCCGGCCCCAAGGCGGGCTGGTTCATGTACCCCCCGCTCGCCACCAAGGAAGAAGGCATCGGCCCCGATGTCTGGCTTTTGGGCCTCTCGTTTATCGAGGTCGCCTCCATCGCCGCGGCGGTCGAGCTGATCGTCGGCGCGCTAAAATGCCGCCCGCCGGGGATGCGCGTCAACATCATGCCGCTTTACGCGTGGTATGTGATGGTCGTGGGCGGCATGATCCTCTTCGCCTTCCCGCCGCTGATTGCGGGGGATTTCCTGTTCGAACTCGAACGCTCCTTCGATTGGCCGTTCTTCGATACCGTCCGGGGTGGCGACCCGATGCTCTGGCAGCATCTGTTCTGGATTTTCGGCCATCCGGAGGTCTACATCATCTTCCTGCCCTCCATCGCGATCGCCGCGATGATCGTGCCCACCGCCGCACGCACGCCCATCGTGGGCTATTCGTGGATCGTGCTCAGCGCGGTCGGCACGGGGTTCTTGTCCTTCGGGCTGTGGGTGCATCACATGTTCACCACCGGCCTGCCCCAGATCAGTCTGGGGTTCTTCTCTGCCGCGTCCGAGGCCGTGGTGATCCCCACCGGCATCCAGCTTTTCGCCTTTGTCGCGACGCTGATGGTGGGACGGGTCAAGATGACCCTGCCGATGCTCTGGATCGCGGGGGCGCTGGCGATCTTTGTGGCGGGCGGTCTAACAGGGGTGATGCTGGCCATCGTGCCCTTCAACTGGCAGGCCCATGACAGCTACTTCGTCGTGGCCCACCTGCATTACACACTGTTCGGCGGCATGGTCTTTCCGGTCATGGCGGGGGTCTATTATTTCTTCCCCTTCTTCCGCAAAAAGCTTCTGTCCGAAACCCTTGGCCGTTGGTCCTTCTGGCTGATCTTTGTCGGCTTCAACGTCACCTTCCTGCCGATGCATCTGACGGGGCTCAAGGGGATGCCGCGCCGGATCTTCACCTATCCGGGCAGCGCGGGCTGGGACTGGCTCAATATGATGTCCACCGTCGGGGCCTATATCACCGCCGCAGGCTTTGCCGTCTTCGTCTACGATCTGCTGCGCCCCAAAGCGTACCAAGGCCAGATCAAGCGCAACCCATGGGGCGGCGGCACGCTGGAATGGGCCCATGATGTGCCCGAAGAGGCATGGGGCAACCGTTCGGTGCCCTATATCACCTCGCGCTATCCGCTGTGGGACCAGCCCAAACTGGTCGAGCGTATGGACGCGGGCCGCTACTATCTGCCCGACGCCCCCGAGGGCAAACGCGAGACGCTGATCACCTCGGTCATCGACGCGAAACCGCTGATGGTACAGCGCGTCACCGGCCCCGCGTGGATCACCATGCTCGCCGCGTTCTTTACCGGCGGCGCGTTCATCTTCCCCACCTTCCACATCTACGAACCCGCCATCGTCTGCGGTGCCTTCGCCATTGTCTGCGTGCTCTACTGGCTCTGGACCAGCACGGCACAGGTGCCGGATCAAGAACGCAAGGACGTGGGCCTTGGCCTCAGCCTGCCGACCTACGCCTCGGGGCCGACCTCTGTCGGGTGGTGGGCGGTCTGGATCACGATGCTGGGCGACAGCACCGCCTTCGCCAGCCTCGTCTTCGGGTTCTTCTTCTACTGGACCGCGCGCCCGGACTTTATCACCATCGGAGCGGACCACGCGACGGGCGCCGCGGTCGCGCTCGGGGTTACGCTGTTTGTCGTCTCATGGGCCGCGACCGTGCTCGCGCGCGAGGTCAATAAACGCAGCCATATCACGCTGGCACGCCTCGCATTGGCACTGGCCGCGACCTGCACCGTCGGCGGGGCGGGGCTGATCATCCTGTCGGTCCTCGATCTTGAGCCCACAACCCATGTCTACCCCGCGACCATGTGGGCGCTGATGGTCTGGCTGGTGGCCCATGCCCTGCTGGGGGTCATCATGCAGCTTTATGCGCTGGCAGGGTCGATCTTTGGCAAGGTGACCCCGCAATATGACGCCGATCTGTGCAACGTCACGCTGTTCTGGCACTTCATGGTGCTGACCGCGCTGGTTACCGGCTTTATTCTGGGCGTGGCCCCAAGGTTGCTGGCATGAACCAGATCTCCACCGAAGAAGAGCAAGAGGAATTCCTCGAGGAACAAGACAGCCTCTGGCGGCTCGCCCTCAGCCCCACACTATGGGCGCTGCATTTCGTGATCTGCTACGGTGCCACAACCGTATTCTGCGCCGATCACATCCTCGGCGTGGATTACCTTAGCACCCTTCGCCTCGGCATCGGGCTGCTGACCATAGGCGTTCTGGCGGCAATCATCTGGCTGGGCTGGGGCGCGTGGCGGCAATGGGATGTGGTGCGCGACCGCGAATGGGAAAACGACGCGGGCAACAACGAAGACCGCCACCAGTTCATGGGCCACGCGGCCTTCCTGCTGTCGCTGATTTCGGCGGTGGGGGTGATCTATGTCTCGCTCCCCGTGCTGCTGATCGCCAGCTGCGCATGACCCGCGTGGCGACATATCTGGGGTTTGCCCTGCTTGCACTGCTCTGGCTGGTGCCGCTGGAACGGCTGACCGGCGCCGCCTTCCCCGTCCATATGCTGCGCCATATGGGGCTGGTCGCCGTGGTCGCACCGCTGCTCGCCTTCGGACTGGGCGACCGGCTGCGCTGGCTGATGATCTCTCCGCTGATCGCAACGGCGCTTGAATTCATGGTGGTCTGGGCATGGCACCTGCCGCAGCTGCACGGGATGGCCTATCTGCTGCCCGCGGGCTTTGCGCTGGAGCAGGGCAGTTTCCTGATCGTCGGGCTGCTGGTCTGGGTCAGCGCCCTGGGCGCGCACAACGGGCTGGCAGGGGCCGGATCGCTGCTGCTGACCTCGATGCATATGACCCTACTGGGGGCGCTGCTGATCCTCGCCCCCCGCGATGTCTTTGCCGAGATTTGCGGCCGCGCCGCCGACCTTGGCGGGCAACAACTGGGCGGGCTGCTGATGCTGGGCATTGGAACACCGGTCTATCTGATCGCCGGATTGTGGCTGGTGGGCCGTGACCTGCGCAGCACCGACCCCGCACCCCAAACGTAACGGAGCAAACGCAATGAGAACTGTGATCAAAACCCTGATCGTTCTGGCCCTGCTGGGGGCTGTCGGCGCGGTGACCATCGTAGGGCTGGGGCTGTTCAACGTCTCGGCCCGCGCGGGCCATATTCCGGGCGTGTCCTGGGTGCTGCACACCGCCTATCGCCAGTCGGTCAAACTCCGCGCCCCTGACGCCGAACAGGTGCCCGACCTGTCCGACCCCGATCTCGTCGCCCTCGGCGCGGGGCATTTCGACAGCGCCTGCAGCTTTTGCCACGCCGCCCCCGACCGGATCCATTCCGCCACCGCCGACGCCATGTCGCCCGAACCGCCCCATATCACCGACGCCGTCGCTGACTGGCAGCCGCAACATCTGTTCACCATCGTCAAGGACGGCGTCAAGATGAGCGGCATGCCCTACTGGCCCGCCGAAAACCGCGAGGACGAGATATGGGCCATGGTCGCCTTCCTCACCCATGTCCGCAAGATGGAGGGCGCGGGCTTTGACGCGCTGCTGGCGGCAGACGCAGCAGCCGACGACACCGCGCTGACCTATTGCGCCTCCTGCCACGGCGCGACGGGCGACAGCAAAGGCAACGGCCATATCCCCCGCCTCGATATCCTCGACGAAGGATATATGCAGGACGCGATCACCGCCTATCGCACCGGCGCGCGGGACAGCGGCTTTATGGCCCATGCAGCAACGCAGCTGCCCCCCGATGACCTGACCCGTGTGATCCGCCACTATGCCGCATCCGCGCCCGATGGCCCGACCCCGAGAGCTCCCCTGTCCCCGGCAGAGCTCGAGCTGATGGAGCAAGGGGCCGGCGTCGCCGCCATCGGCAATATCGACGCGCCGTCTTGCGCGTCCTGCCACGGCCCCGGTCTGGACCAGACCAAACCCGGCTTCCCGCGCATCAGCGGCCAGCCGCGCCCCTATCTGGCGCAGCAGTTGAAGCTTTGGCGCGAGGGCACACGCGGCGGCGGCCCCCGCAAAGAGCTGATGGAAAAAGCCGCCCGCAATCTGTCAGATGCCGAGATCGATGCGCTGGCGCTGTATTATTCCCAGCTTCCGGCGGAGTAGGCAGAGAGGGTAACCCTAGTCGAGCGCGTCGTAATCGTTGCGCAGAAACATCTTTTTGCGCCGCGACCAATGCAGCCCGACATCGCGGGCCGTCCGTTCCATCCCGCGGTGCAGGGCGCGGTGCCGCAGATAGGGCACCCAACTGCGCAGCTTGATCACATTGGGGTCGCCAAACCCGTCCACGATCAGCGGTTGCCACTTACCCTCCTGCTGCCCCCAGACGATGCTGCGGGAGTTCAACCCCGGGGCCACCACCCCAAGCGCAAAGACCGCGCGCGAAAAATCGTTCAACGCTTTCAGCGCCGCCGTATCCAGCAGATCCCGCGCGACGAATTCGTCCAGCGTCATCCCCAGACCGCCGCTTTCCGGCCCGACCCGCTGCATCAACAACCCCAGCCCCATATCCGTCCGCATCACCCCGTTGGTGAATGCAATCGGCGACGCGATACCCGCGTTATGGCTGCGAATCCGCACTTCGATGTCATGGGTCAACTGGCGCAACAGCATGCGGTGTCGCGTCGTCGGGAAATGTTTGTAAAGAAACGGTCTGACCCGCCCCGCGTCCGACGCCCGCAGCGCTTTCATCGGTACTTTCACAACAAGATCATCGGGCGCTTTCACAGCAAAGACCGCCCGGCCCTGCTCTTGTTTAAGCAACGTACCGGTTTCCATGTTAAGCAATTCGGCTGACTGTGTCATCTACACTATTTATCTTTAACTGTTGGTACTTACTAAGCAGAGCGTGTCACAGCGCATGCGTAACCTAAAGTTGCGAACACTGTCAAAAATTATCTTAAAAAGGGCGGTTGAACGCCGCGGATGCGCAATATTTCGCACAGTGAAATGCTGAGACCCCGCTTGACATTCCCCTGCGGCACTTTGATTGACATGCGTTAAGAACGATAGAAACCATAGAAAAGGGTGGAATGTGCGTTTTCTCGCTGGAGTAGCATCCCTCATCTGCGCTGTTAATCTGATTATCGGAAAAGTCTTTTCCTGGCTCGCGCTGGCCATTGTCGTCGTCTGCTTTACCGTAGTGGTACAAAGATACCTCTTTGCCACCAGCTACGTCTGGATGCAGGATCTCTATATCTGGCTGAATGGGGCGATGTTCACCGCGGTGGCAGGCTTTGCCCTGCTGCGCGACGATCACGTGCGCGTCGATATCTTTTACCGTCCCGCCAAACTGCGCACCCGCGCCATCACCGACCTGATCGGGGTGTTCGTCTTTCTGCTGCCCTTCACATGGATCGTCTACATCTATTCGATGCCCTTCGTGCAGCGCGCATGGGGGTACCACGAAGGCTCTGCCAATGTCGGCGGGATGCCGGGGCTTTATATCCTCAAAACCTTTATCATCGTCTTTGCGGCCCTGATTGCGGCGCAAGGCATTGCCATGGCGATCCGGTCCATTCTGGTGCTTGGCGGCAGGGCTGATCTTGTGCCCGCCGCGATGCAATACAGCCCGGACGCCATCAAACCCGCCACCACCGAGGGAGCCGCCTGATGGACCCGATCATGATTGGCGAGATGCTCGCCGCGCTGATGTTCTTTGGGGTCATCGGCTTTCTGCTTCTGGGCTTCCCCGTGGCCTTCACCCTCGCCGGGACTTCGTTACTATTCTGCGGTGTAGGCATGGCTTTGGCCGTGTTCGACCCGTCCAACTTCGGGTCTTTGCCCAACCGATATATCGGTTTTATGACGAACGAAGTGCTCGTCGCCGTGCCGCTGTTCATCTTCATGGGGGTGATGCTGGAGCGCAGCCAGATCGCCGAACAACTGTTGCTCACCATGGGCAAGATGTTCGGCAATATGCGCGGCGGGCTCGGGATCTCTGTGGTGCTTGTCGGGGCCATGCTCGCGGCCTCTACCGGTGTTGTGGGCGCGACCGTGGTGACGATGGGGCTGATCTCGCTGCCCGCGATGCTGCGGGCGGGCTATGACCCGAAACTGGCCACCGGCGTGATCTGCGCCAGCGGCACTTTGGGCCAGATCATCCCCCCCTCTACCGTGTTGATCTTCATGGGCGATATGCTGTCGGGCATCAACTCGCAGGTGCAGATGGCCAAGGGCAACTTTGCCCCCACGCCTGTCTCTGTCGGGGATCTCTTTGCCGGGGCGCTGCTGCCCGGGCTGCTGCTCGTATCGCTCTACCTCGGGTATGTGCTGTTCAAAGCCGCAACAGACCCTAAATCCTGCCCTGCCACCCCGGTTCCAGCGGATGAGAAATCAAAGCTGCTGCGCGAGGTCTTTGTGGCGCTTGTCCCGCCTCTGGCGCTGATTTTGGCCGTGTTAGGGTCTATTCTGGGCGGCATCGCCACCCCGACAGAGGCCGCATCCGTCGGGGCCGTCGGGGCCATGATCCTCGCCGCATTGCGCTGGCGTCTGTCCTTTGGCGTGCTCAAGGAGACGATGGTCGCCACGGCTACAATCACCAGCATGGTCTTTGTGATCCTGCTCGGGGCCTCCGTCTTTTCGGTCGTATTCCGTATGATGGGGGGCGACAATCTGGTGCATGAATTCCTCAGCAATCTGCCGGGCGGGAAGCTCGCTGCGGTGGCAGTGGTGATGATCATCATGTTCTTCCTGGGCTTCATCCTCGACACCTTCGAGATCATCTTTATCGTGATCCCGATCACTGCACCGGTGCTGCTGATGCTGGATGTCGATCCGATCTGGCTGGGGGTGCTTGTGGGGGTGAACCTGCAAACGTCGTTCCTGACCCCGCCCTTCGGTTTTGCGCTGTTCTACCTGCGCGGCGTCGCCCCGGCGGACCTGCCCACCAGCGCGATCTACAAGGGCATCCTGCCCTTCGTGATGCTGCAAGTGGTGGCGATTGCGATCCTGTTCATGTTCCCGCAGATCGTGACCTGGTTGCCCAAACTGATCGCAGGTTAAAGCCCCTGCCCCAGCACGAAAAAAGGCCCGGTGTTTCCACCGGGCCTTTTCTGTATCCGACGGGCGGAGCTTAGTATTTCAGGAAGCTCTGACGCGCCTGAATGTAGGGGCTGTCGATCTTCTCTGTCCGGGTGCGGACAAGGTTCAGCGCTTCGACAAAGCTGTCGGCGGTTTTCTTGACCAGCGGGTCGTCGCTGCTGCGCAGTTCCTCGACCACCTCGACCGAGGCTTTGGCACCGGCTTCCATGATGTCGTCGGGGAAGTTGCGGACGGTCACGCCGTGCTCTTCCACCAGCGTTTTCAGCGCGCGTGGATCGTTGGCATAGAAGTCGGCCGCGACCTGATCGTATTCCGCCTGGCTTACATCACGGATGATCGCCTGCAGGTCTTCGGGCAGTTCCTGATACTTCTTCTTGTCGACGACAAGCTCGGTCGCGAGGCCGGATTCAACGAAGGACGGCATGTAGTAGTTCTTGGCAACCTGATGGAAGCCGAGCGCCAGATCGTTGTAGGGGCCGACGAATTCGGCCGCGTCCAGCGTGCCCGATTGCAGCGCCTGAAAGATCTCGCCCGCGGCCATGTTGGTGACCGTGGCGCCCAGTTTCTCCCATACGCGACCACCAAGGCCGGGGGTCCGGAAGCGCACGCCCTTGACATCGTCAAGGCTGGTCAGCTCGTCGCGGAACCAACCGCCTGTCTGCGTGCCGGTGTTGCCCGACAGGAAGCCCTGAACGCCGAACTGGTCATAGATCTCGTCCCAGATTTCCTGACCGCCCATATAGCGCATCCAGGCTGTCAGCTCTGGCGTGGTCATGCCGTAGGGCACGCCGGTAAAGAAGGACAGCGCGGGCGACTTGTTCTGCCAATAATAGGCGGCACCGTGGCTCATTTCGGCGGAGCCGTCGATCACGGCGTCCAGCGATTGCAGCGGCGGCACCAGCTCACCAGCGGAGTAGACCTGCACGGTCAGACGGCCACCGGAGGCCGCTGTGATACGGTCGGCCAGACGCTGCGCGCCGACACCCAGACCGGGGAAGTTTTTCGGCCAGGTGGTAACCATGCGCCAGGTAATGTTGCCTTGGGCGACGGCGGGTGCGGCCAGCGATGAAGCAACGGCCCCTGCCCCCGCAACGCCTGCGCCACGAATAAATGAACGACGATCCATGATGTTTCTCCCGAGATCAAAAATATGTCGATAAGGTCTTTCTGACATCTGCCAGCCCTCCCCTATGGGCGCACGTTAATCCCGCGTTTCAGGGGATGTCCATGGGTCAACGTCGGGTTCTGGTGCCTATATGGCGGAATCACGGTGAAATCTGCATCTTTCAGCCGCAAAGCTGTTTTGAATCAAAGCGTTAAGCCGATATTCGCGCGGAAAACCCCTTGTTCTATTGGGAAATGGGGCATTTGCGCTCCTTGCCACTCAACGCACAAAAAAGGGGACGCATCTACGCCCCCTTCCCTGCCATCTCTCAGCTTTACCCTTGCCGGTTACCCATGGGTAACCCGACGCGCGGTGGTTACCCATGGGTAACCGGGTGGGCAGTGGTTACCCATGGGTAACCGGGTGGGCAGTGGTTACCCATGGGTAACCGTTTACCGGATGCGAGGCCCGCTGCTGAGCACCTCTTCAAAGGCGCGCACTGCTTCTTCCAGTTGCTTCTTGGGCATGGTGGCAAAGTCGATATCGCTCATCAAACGGCATTCGCCGTGGCGGGCGGTGACCTTGGTCTGGCCGACGTAGAATTCGAACTTCTGCTTTGGCTCCGCCTTGGAGGCGGACTTCTCTGTCGGTTCGTTCGAGGTGGTCAGAAAATCCTTGAGGATTTTATTCTGCTCGTCCGGTGTCGAGGCATCCAAGAGTTTCTCATGCAAGACGCTCGCTTGATCAGGTGTGCGCAGCGCGCGCGCGACATCGACACCCAGATTGCGCGGCACGGCCTTGGGCCATTGCAAGCTCCCCTCCAGAGCAGAGAGAAGGAAGACGAAGCTTTTGATATAAGACCGCTTGGTCTTGTGCAGCGCGCTGTACAGACGGGTCACCAGCTCTGCCGGGTCGATCTCTTCTACCGCGTCGTCCTTGGCGGCGGTGATCGCAACCTGTGCCATCTCGGCGAAAGACAGGTCTTCGCGCACGACGTTCTCTTCGACCATATCCACATAGCGCGAAATGCGGTCATCCTCGCCGACCTCTACCCGCGCGGTGATCGTGCCAAAGCGGTCGTCTTTGGTTTCGGAAAACAACTGCGACAGGGCGGTGAACCGGCGCCAGCCTTTCTTGAGCTGGTAGCGCCCGTTCGGCCCGACATAGACCTCGACGGGTTCGCGCTGCCCGCGTTCGCGGATCGAGGATTTAAGCTCCTCCATCTCGTCAGACTGGGCGACTTCTTCCAGCGCGAGGCGATCGCGCGGCAGATCGTCGGTGAAGATTTCCGACAGGTCGATCTGGTAGAGCACGCGGCCTTCGCCTTGGGCCTGCCGGAAAGTCTTGGCGTCTTCGGCGTTGCGGCGGCGCTGTTCGATTTTGGCTTCCGTTGCCTCTTGCAGGTTTTCGGCCACGTCCCGCACGGCGGCGCCCATGGGCCCCGGCTGGCGGTTGCGGCGGCTGCCGGATGTGGGGGCTTCTACCGGGGCGAAGCCGAATTTGTTTTTACTGCTCATTCTGCCTTCTCCTTACGTTTTCCGTTTTCTTTCCACGCTTCGAGCACGGTTTGCAAAAACTCGTCATAGGCACGGTCGAAACTTTGCCGCGCCCGTTTCCATGTTTCGCGCGTCATCTGGCGATAGTCCTGTTCGTAAACCGACATCTGGAACCGGCCCGACTGTTCGACCGCGCGGGTCATTTCAATCGGGTGGGCGCAGACGTCGGCGCCGAAGACGTTCTTGAACGCGTCGATCATGGCGCTGTGCAGCGGATTGTTGGATTCAAAACGGGTCATAAGTAAACGGATGTCGGAAAACTGTTTAGGAAGCGTAATGCCTGCGTCCGCTGCGAGGCTTGCAAACCCTTCGGAGATATCGGCCATCGCGTCGCCAAGCTGGCCCAGATAGCTGGTCGTACTGTCATATTCCCAGTAGCCCGGGCCCGAGGGGATATAGAGGATATCAGCCGCAAACGCGGCGTTTAGGGACTGGTAGCCGATGGCGGGCGGGCAGTCGAAAATGATGATGTCGTATTGATCGTCGGGCAGTTCATCGAGGTAGCGCGCGACGCAGCCGAAAAAGCTCCATGCCTTGTGGAGCGCGCGGTATTGGGCCGAGGCGAATTCGACGAAGGCCGCGTTGGCGCAGGACGGGATGATGTCGATCGTGGGCCAGCAGGTGGGCTGGATGAATTCCTGAAACCGTTGCGCGCCGATGGATTGCACGTCTTCGGGCAATTCGTCCGCGGCGGGGTAGGGGCAGTCATCGGGGTCATCATAGCTTTCCATGATCCGGTTGGATTCACGGCAGAGATCGCGGCACATGATGCCCCAGACCGTGTGGCTTTCCTTGACCTCGGTCAGCCCCATCGAATGGGTCAGCGTCGCCTGCGGGTCGAAGTCGACGCAGAGCACGCGGTAGCCGTCAAGGGCGGCGGCATGGGCGAGGTGTTGTGCGACGACCGTCTTGCCGACGCCGCCTTTAAAATTCGACACGGCCACGCGCATGGCACGACCCCGGGGGCGTTCGGGCAGCAGCTTGCGGCCGCGGAATTTGGCACGGCGGCGCAGCTCGTTGATCTCTTCGAGGCTGAACCAGCGCTGGCGGCCATCCTCTTCGGTCAGCCCTTGGGGCAGGGTCGGGTCGTCCGCCAGCTTCTTGCGCAGCGTGTCGGCGGGGACGTCGAACATGAACTGGCTGATCTCCCAGATGGAGAAGGGGCGCAGGGCCTTGATCTCTCCGGGGGAGAAGGTGGCGCGGCGCACGGCGGCCTGTTGTTCCAAGCTGCGCTCGTTCATGTTAAGAAGGTCGTTGTGATTTCTCATCTATCTACTCGCGTTTTTAAGCCTCGAATTTCGAATAACGCGAATTCGGCAATTTGGCAAAACCTAATTTTCCCGAAATTCGCGCGCCGTTCCTGAAGAACGGGTTTATTTCGCTGCGGTTAACGCGGAGCAAAGAGATTTTGGTGACAGGCAAGGGGCATATAAGGCTGTTTTGGTGACAGCGATCTCCTGATATGGTGACACCATAGCGTCCCCCTTAACCTATTAACCTTTACCAAATTGAATTTGGATTAAGGAAAAGGGTAATTCCTGTTTTTCCCAGCGGGTTGACAGAAGACGGGATTTAGAGCTTTGTAGAAAGCATAAACGGAATCGGCTCAAAGAAGCTGACCAATAAAAATAAGACGATACATCGAGTAGGCAAAACCATGAACCCATTGCGGCTGACCGGCCCTGAAGCCGGGGTGATCAAGTACGACCTTTTGACCGCTTTGAGCGTGGCGGGGTTGAACGGATCACCGACCTTGCAGACCTCGTTGATGCGGCTGATCGCGGCGGTGACCTCTCGGTATAATTGGCGCGCCGACGAGCTGAGCGTGGGCCAGCGGGATCTGGCGCGGATGTGGTCGGTGAATGAACGCACGGTGAAACGCGAGATCAAACGGCTGACGGACGCACAGTTGTTGATTTGTACGCGCGGCGGCGTGCGGGGCAGGGTGGCGGCCTATCGGTTGAATTATGCGCAGATCGCGCGGCTGTCAGAGCCTTGCTGGCCGCTGGTCGGGCCGGATTACGATGCGCGGATGAAAGAGCGGTATCGCAGTCAAACGCCGGTCAAGGTGGTGCAACTGGCGGATTATGCGAAACCCGAGGCGTCGGAGGCCGCGCAGGGCGGGCCGAGCACGTGGCAACGTGCGATGGTGAACCTGTCGCGGGAGAACGCGGATCAGTTCAAGGCGTGGTTCTCGCAGCTTGAATATGTGGCGTTCGAAGGGGGCGTGCTTGAGCTGCGCACCCCGAGCAAATTCGCGCAACGCTATATAGAGACGCATCTTCTGCGCCCTCTTGTTGCGGCGGTGGAGGCAGAGTTGGGGCCGGTGACGCGGATCGAATTTAGGGCCTAGAAACTGCCACTGATGGCGCGGGCGGCTTCTTGGGCGATGGGGGCGGCGCGGCGGGCAAAGTCTTCGGCGCTCCATTCAGAAAGCGACCCGGCGATGTGGATGGCCCCCAAGGGGCGGCCCTGACGGTTGACGACGGGCACACCAATGGCAACTTCGCCCAAGACGAATTCATTCTGGACCTGCGCAAAACCGTCTCTACGGGCCTGTTCGAGACTGTTCATGATGCTGTCGGGGTCCACGTTGGTGTAAGAGGTATAGCTGTGCAGCGCGAAGCGATTGATGATCTCGCGCGCCTCTTCGGGGGGCAGGGCGCAGAGGGTCGCGCGGCCGCCGGCGGTGCAATAGGTGGGGACGCTATGGCCCACAAGCGTGGCGTAAAACGTTTCGCGTTTGCTTTGCATGCGCAGGGCATAGATCACGCGGGTTTCATCATAGAGGCTAAAGTCGATCCGTTCGGCGATGGATTTGCGCATCTCGAGGATAACGGGGGTGGCGACCTGCACCACGGGGTCCAGACGTAGGGTGTCGTGGGTGTGGTCAAGCAAGCGCAATCCGGGCAGGTAGCCGCGGTCGTCGGGGCTGCGCCGGATGTGCCCCAATGTCATGAGCGTATGCACTAGGCGTTGCGCGGCGGAGCGGTCGATCTCTGCCTTCGTGGCGATGTCTGACAGGCTGAGCGGGCCGTCGGCCTCGTGAAACGCGCTGAGCACGTGAATGGCGCGGGCGGCGGAGCGCACAAAGAGCCTATCGGCATCTGCCTGAAAATTAGACGCGACAGAGGAATGTGGTCGTTTGGGGTCTGGCATTGAGCGCTCCGGGTTGACGCGAGGATAGGTCAGTGCCTAGCATCGTATGGCAATACAGCCGTATCGCCAAGCAATACATTCAGTCTTGTGAAGCGATACATGATTTAAAGGTGGGTTCCCCGATGCGCGTCGCCATGGCCGGATTTCTTCATGAAACCAATACCTTTGCGCCTGAGCCTGCGGATATGGCGGCCTTCCAGGCCGGTGGCGGTTATGTCCCTATGGTGGGTGGCCCCGCGATGATCGAGGCCTTTCAGGAAGTGAACCTTGGCATGGCCGGCGCGTTGAAGGTCGCGGGGGATTCGGGTTGGGATGTGGTGCCTGTTCTTTGGGCGGGGGCTATTCCATCGGCACCTGTGACGCAGGATGCGTTCGACACTATTCTGGGCGAGATTCTGGACGGGCTGCGTGCCGCAGGGCCGTTGGATGGTGTGTTTCTGGACTTACACGGCGCGATGGTGGCGACGCATCACGATGACGGTGAAGGCGAGATCGCCCGTCAGGTACGCGCATTGGTGGGGCCGGATGTGCCGATTGCAGCCGCGTTGGACCTACATGGCAATATCTCGGAAGAGTTTGTGAACACGGTGGATGTGCTCGCAGGGTTCCGCACCTATCCGCACATCGACATGGCCGATACCGGTGCTATGGCGGCGCGGTTGCTGGATCATGTGATGCAGACCGGCACGCGCCCGGCCAAAGCGTTCCGTCGCATGTCCTATCTGGTGCCGATCCCGTTTCAGACGACGGATATGCAGCCCGCCAAGGGATTGTACGAAAACCTGACAGAGGTTGAGGCGCAAGGCGCACTGTCGGCGTCGCTGTTCATGGGCTTTCCGGCGGCGGATATTGCCGATTGTGGCCCCACGGCGGTGGCCTATGCCGAGACTCAAGCGGCGGCGGATGCCGCAGCAGATGCGGTGGCGGATGCCTATGCCGCTGCCGAATCCGAGTTCGACAATGATACATTTACCCCCGACGCGGCGGTTGCCTATGCGGCCCGCGCGGCAAAAGGGGCAGAGCAGGGGCCTGTGGTGATTGCCGATACCCAAGACAACCCCGGTGCGGGTGGGGTGTCTGCCACGACGGGGATGTTACGGGCCTTGATCGATGCCGGTGCCCAAGACGCGGCGATCGGGCTGATCGTAGACCCGCATTCCGCCGCCCAAGCCCACGAGTTGGGGGAGGGTGCGCGCGCTGTCTTTCGCATTGGCGGGCACCCCGGTCTGCCCCACGATAGCCCCGTCGAGGTCGAGGCGGTTGTCGAGATGCTGTCGGAGGGCAAAGTGAAAGCCACCGGCCCATATTACGGTGGGACGATGCTGGATCTGGGGCCCTCGGCCTGTTTGCGCATCGGTGGGGTGCGGGTGGCTGTCACAACGCGGATCGCGCAGATGGCTGACCGCGAGATGTTCCGCTTTGTCGGGATCGCACCAGAGACGCAGAAAATTGTTGTCGTCAAAAGCTCTACCCATTTTCGGGCCGATTTCACCCCGAGGGCGCGCGAGATTATCGTGGCGCGTGCCCCCGGCCCCATGCCGTTCGACCCCGCAGACCTGCCCTTTACGCGGTTGCGCGATGGTTTGCGGCTTTCTCCTAACGGTCCCGTTTTCGGGGCCGCGCGTGCGGCTGCTGCACGCCCCGATACCGGCGGATCAACCGGCGGTGTCCAAATATAACAATGACCACAACCAACATGGGAAATTGATATGCTGATTTTACGACCCACATTGAAACAAAGCCGGGGGCTGGCGGCGTCGCTGATGACCACGGCTGCGCTGCTGGTGCCTGCCGCGAGCTTCGCGCAGGAAGAAACCACGATCACGGCGGTCATGCACTCCGGCCTGCGGGTGCTGGATCCGGTGATCACTACGGCGCACATCACACGTGACCACGCCTATATGATCTATGACGTGTTGACGGCGGTGGACGAGAATTTCACCCCGCAGCCGCAAATGGCAAGCTGGGAGACATCCGACGATGGGCTGGTCTATACGTTCACCCTGCGCGACGGGCTGGTGTTCCACGATGGCGCACCTGTGACCGGCGCCGATGTTGTTGCCTCTCTGACCCGTTGGGGCAAGCGCGACAGCGGCGGGCAGTTGATCTTTGACGTGACCGAAAGCCTTGAAGCGATAGATGACAAAACCGTTGTCTGGACGCTGACCAAGCCCTTTGGCCCGCTGATTGACGTGATTTCCAAGCAATCCGCGGTGCCGCCGTTCATCATGCCGTCGCGTGTTGCCGAAACCTCTGCCGATGAGACGATCACGGAATACATCGGCTCCGGTCCGTTTGTGTTTGATCAGGACGCGTATGAGCCCGGCGTGTCGGTGACCTATGAAAAGTTCGACGATTATGTGCCGCGTGACGAGCCCGCCTCCTGGATGGCGGGCGGCAAGGTCGTGAATGTGGACAAGGTGGTCTGGACCACGATGCCCGATGCGCTGACCGCGCTGAATGCGCTTTCGGCGGGGGAGATCGACTATCTTGAGCAGGTCCAGATCGACCTGATGCCGATCCTGTCGGGCAACGAGGATGTCGTCGTCGAGAAACGCGATGATCTGGGCTATGTCACCATCGGGCGTCCGAACTTCTTGCATGCACCGTTTGACAACAAGCTGGTGCGTCAGGCGGCGATGGCGGCGCTGGATCAGGAATCCATGCTGGCGACGATGCAGGGTGATCCTGAGTACTACAAAGTCTGTGGCGCGATCTTTGGCTGTTCTACCCCCTTGGGGGACGAGGCGGGATCTGACTTGCTGACCGGTGGCGCGAATACCGAGCGTGCCAAGGAACTGCTGGAAGAAGCGGGTTATGACGGGACGCCGATTGTCCTGATGGCCCCGACCGATGTGATCAGCCTGAACAACCAGCCCGTGGTTGCAGCCCAAGCACTGCGCGAGGCGGGGTTCGAGGTCGATATGCAGTCGATGGACTGGCAGTCGGTCGTGCAACGCCGCGCCCAGCAGTCGCCGGTGGCCGAGGGCGGGTGGAACCTGTTCTTCACCAACTGGATGGTGCCCGAAGTCTCTGACCCGCTGGTCAACGTGATGTTGAACGGCCGCGGCGATGACGGTTGGTTCGGCTGGCCCGATGACCCTGAAATCGAAGGCATGCGGACCGAGTATGTCTCGGCCAGCGACGACGCGACCAAGAAAGAGATCGCGACGCGTATTCAGGAGCATGTGATGGACAACGTGAACTATCTGATGATGGGCGAATACATCATCCCGCAGGCGCGTCGGTCCAACATCGAAGACATGATCCCGTCGCCGGTGCCGGTGTTCTGGAACATGACCAAAGCGGCAGAGTGATCTGCCTTGAGAGGCGCGCTGCGATGCGCGCCTCTCACCCCTACGACCGCAAGGAGCCTTCGGCATGTTTTTCTATATCCTCAAGCGCATATTGGCCACGATACCGGTGATGGTGATCGTTGCGATTTTTGTGTTTCTCTTGCTGCGGCTGACGCCCGGTGATCCTGCCGCGATCCTTGCCGGTGATGCTGCCACCCCTGCGCAGCTTGAACGTATCCGTGACAGTCTGGGGCTGAACGACCCGCTGCTGGTGCAGTTCGGCACATGGATGGGCCAGCTGTTGCGCGGTGATCTGGGAACATCGCTGCTGTCGAATACCTCGGTTGCGGGGATGATCGGCGACCGTTTGGGGCCGACGTTGAATATCGCGCTGATGACGATTGTGATTTCGGTCGCTCTGGCCGTGCCGATGGGGGTGATTGCCGCGTGGCGGCACCGGTCCTGGGTGGATTTCCTTGTGATGTCTTTTTCGGTGCTCGGCTTTTCCGTGCCGGTCTTTGTCATCGGCTATATCCTGATCCAGATTTTCGCCATCGACCTGAAATGGGTGCCGGTGCAGGGCTATAAATCGCCAACCGATGGCATCGGGCCGTTCTTTAGCCGTGCGATCCTGCCGTCGCTGACGCTGGCCACGATCTATATCGCGCTGATTGCGCGGATGACGCGGGCGTCGATGCTTGAGGTTCTGGGCGAGGATTATATCCGCACCGCCCGTGCCAAGGGGGTGCGCGAGAATGTCGTGCTGTTCCGCCATGCGTTGCGCAATGCGGCGGTGCCGATCCTGACCATCATCGGCACGGGGTTCGCGCTGCTAATCTCGGGCGTGGTGGTGACCGAGAGCGTGTTCAACATCCCCGGGATCGGGCGGCTGACCGTCGATGCCATTCTGGCGCGCGACTATCCGGTTATTCAGGCGATGATCCTGCTGACCGCGGGCATCTATGTGACGGTCAACCTGTTGATCGACATTTCCTATTCATTCTTCGATCCAAGGATCCGGTACTGATATGACGCAGATCCCAAGCTCTCGGCACAGCGCCTTTCAAGTTGTGACCGGTTTATTCTCTGTCCCCAAAGCGATGCGGATTGGTGTCGGTCCGACGATTGCGGCGGTGATCCTTGTGGCGATTGTCCTCGCGGCGGTGCTGGCCCCTTACTATGTGCCCTATGACCCGCTTGAGATGAATGCGATGGCGCGGCTGAAGCCGCCGTCGGATGACTTCTTGCTGGGCACGGACCCTTACGGTCGCGATATCTTTAGCCGCGTTGTGACGGGGGGGCGCGTGTCGCTGCTGATCGGTGTCGGGGCGGCGGTGGTCAGTGTCGCCGTGGGGCTGCTGATTGGTCTGGTCGCGGGGTATTTCCGGCTGGCCGACAGTATCATCATGCGGATCATGGACAGCCTGATGGCGATCCCCGCGATCCTGCTGGCGATTGCGCTGGTCGCCCTGAACGGGCCGAGCGTGACATCGGTGATCATCGCCATCACCGTGCCGGAGGTGCCCCGCGTCGTGCGGCTGGTCCGGTCGGTGGTGCTGACCGCGCGTGAAGAACCCTATGTCGAGGCGGCGATCGCGCTTGGATCGTCCATGCCCAAGGTCTTGTTGCAGCATCTGATGCCCAACACCTTTGCGCCGTTGATCGTGCAAGGCACCTATATCTGCGCCTCGGCCATTCTGATCGAGGCGATCCTGAGCTTTCTGGGGGCGGGCGTGTCGACCGAGATCCCCACATGGGGGAATATCATGGCCGAGGGGCGGAGCTATTTCCAGATCAAGCCGGGGCTGATCTTCTGGCCGGGGTTGATGCTGTCTTTGTGTATTCTGGCGATCAACCTGTTGGGCGACACGGCCCGCGATATCCTTGATCCACGTATGAAAAAGCGGGAGGTGTGAGATGGAATTCAAGTCCAAAGACTTTACCGATGCCAAACGCGTTCTGAAAATACGCGGGCTGACGGTGGGGCTGGCGGGGCGGCCCAAGGCCGATCCGGTGTTGCGCGGGATCGATCTGGATATCCGTGCGGGCGAGACCCATTGTCTGGTGGGTGAAAGCGGGTCGGGCAAATCTGTCACCTCGCTGACGGCCATGGGGCTGCTGCCCAAGGATGCGCTGGAAATTCAGGGCGGGTCGATTGATCTGGAAGGGATCGAGATCACCCAAGCCAAGCCGGCGCAGATGCGGGCCTTGCGGGCGCGGCGGATCGCGATGATCTTTCAGGAACCGATGACCGCGCTGAACCCTGTTTTGCGGGTGGGCGAGCAGATCGAGGAAGTGCTGAACATGCACAGCGATCTGTCCCGCGCCGAGGCCAAGGCCCGCACCATCGATATGATGGAGCAGGTGCATCTGCCGGATGTGGAGCGCATCTATGCCGCTTTCCCGCATCAGCTTTCAGGCGGGCAACGGCAACGGATCATGATCGCGATGGCGTTGATCCTTGACCCTGATCTGTTGATCGCGGACGAGCCGACGACGGCACTGGATGTGACGACGCAGTTGCAGATCCTCAAGCTGATTTCAGAGATGCAGGAACGCCACGGCACGGCGGTGCTGTTCATCACGCACGACATGGGCGTGGTGGCCGAGATCGCGGATACGGTCAGCGTCATGCAGAAAGGCCGCATTGTTGAGAGCGCGCCGATCCGGCAGTTGTTGACCGCGCCCAAGGAAGACTACACCCGCAAGCTGTTGCAGGCGGTGCCCAATCTTGATCCGCGCCTCCCTCGGGCACCGGCAGAGGCGCGGGATGTGATCACCGTGGACGGGCTAGAGATGACCTATGGCGGGGGCGGTTTCTTTCGCGCCAGCCAAGGGGTGCGGGCGGCGCAGGATGTGAATTTCACCATCCAGCCGGGGCGCACCCTTGGGATCGTGGGCGAAAGCGGGTCGGGGAAATCGACCGTGGCCCGCGCCATCATGCGGCTGATCGACCCCACGGCGGGAAAGGTGACTGTTGCCGGGACCGAGATCGCCAAGCTGTCGCGCCGTCAGTTGCAGCCGCACCGCAAGCATTTCCAGATCGTGTTTCAAGACCCATATCGGTCGCTGAACCCGCGCTGGACCGTGGCGCGCAGCCTGTGCGAGGGCCCGATCAACTTTGGCACCAGCCGCGCCGATGCAATGGAACATGCCGCCGAACTGATGGAGCTGGTGGACCTGCCGCGCGATGCGCTGGACCGCTATCCGCATCAATTCTCGGGCGGGCAGCGCCAGCGGATCGCCATCGCGCGCGCTGTTGCAATGAAGCCCGATCTGCTGGTCGCGGACGAGGCCGTGTCGGCGCTGGATGTCAGCGTGCAGGCGCAGGTGCTTGATCTGCTGGATGACGTGCAGGAAAAATTCGGCATCGCCATGCTGTTCATCACCCACGACTTGCGCGTCGCCGCGCAGATTTGCGACGAGGTGCTGGTGATGCAGAAAGGCGTTGTCGTCGAACATGGGCCCGCTGGCGAGGTGCTTGCCGCGCCACGCCATGACTACACCCGCAACCTGATCGAGGCCGCGCCCGGCCGGCATTGGGATTTCGCCAACTTCCGTGCGCTTGACCGCACGCCCCCCGTGACAGGAGCCACCCTATGACCACCATTCCAAAGATCGAAGCCTTTGCCAGCGATCTGACCGCGATCCGTCAGGATTTCCACGCCCACCCCGAACTGGGGTTCGAAGAGGTGCGGACCTCGGGCATCGTGGCGGCGCAGCTGCGCGCCTATGGGGTGGACGAGGTACACGAGGGCATCGGCGGCACCGGTGTTGTCGGGCTGATCAAGGGGCAGGGGGGTGGCAACCGCCGCGTGGGTCTGCGCGCCGATATGGACGCGCTGCCGATCGAGGAAACCTCGGGCGTGGCCTATGCCTCGACCAATCCGGGGCGGATGCATGCCTGTGGTCACGACGGCCATACCACGATGCTGCTGGGGGCCGCGCGCTATCTGGCCGAGACGCGGGATTTTGACGGCACCGTGGTGCTGATCTTTCAACCCGCCGAGGAAGGACTGGGCGGTGCGCGCCGCATGATCGCCGAGGGGCTGTTTGAACGCTTCCCCTGTGACGAGATCTACGGGATGCACAACGATCCGAATTCGGAGCCCAACGTCGTGTCTGTCACGCCGGGGCCCGCGATGGCGGGGGCGAGCTTTTTCGACATCACGATCAAGGGCACCGGTAGCCACGCCGCCGCGCCGCATCAGTCGAAAGACCCGATCGTTATCGGGTCCGCTTTGGTGCAACAGCTGCAAAGCATCGCCAGCCGCAATATCATCCCCACCAAGCCCATCGTTCTGTCGGTGACCAAGTTCAATGCGGGCTCTGCCTATAACGTGGTGCCCGATACGGCGACGATTGCCGGCACCATCCGCTATTTCCACGACGATGTGTCCCAGCTCGCCGATCAGCGCATCCGCGATATCTGCGCGGGCATGGCGCTGTCTTATGGGGTGGAGATTGACGTGGACCTGCGCAATGTCTTTGACGTGCTGATGAACGATCCCGACCTGACCTCCGCCTATGTCGCAGCCGCCGCAGATGTAGTGGGCGCTGACCTGTCGTCAGAATCGACCGAGCAGGCCACCGGATCAGAGGATTTTGCCGATATGCTAAAAGTCGTGCCCGGTGCCTATTGCCGTGTCGGACACGCGGGCAATGTGCCGCTGCATAATCCGGGCTTTGTGCTGGATGACGCGATGCTGCCCGTGGGGGCATCGATCTATGCGCGCATCGTGGAAACACGTCTGCCCAAGGCCTGAAGTTACGCTATCATCAAAAAACGTCTGGCGCTGCCGCAGATCACGGCATCGCAATAGGGAGGAGACCCGACATGACCAATCCGCTTGAGCTGCCGTTTGACACGGAAGAGATGATCGCAGGGCTGCGCCCCTGGATCGAAACCGAAAGCCCGACCTTTGACGCGGGGGCCGTGAACCGGATGATGGATCTGGTGCAGCATGATCTGGCGGCCTTGGGCGCGCGGGTTGAACGGATTCCGGGCCGGATGGGGTTCGGCGACAGCGTCCGCGCCACCATGCCCCACCCCCGCGCGGGCGAGGGGGGTATTCTGCTTTTGGGGCATATGGATACGGTGCACCCTGTAGGCACGTTGCAAAAGCTGCCGTTTCGGCGCGAGGGGGGGCTTTGTTATGGCCCCGGGCTGATGGATATGAAGGGCGGCAATTATGTCTTCCTTGATGCGCTGCGCAAATTGCTGGCCGCCGGGGTCGAGACTCCGCTGCCCGTCACCGTGTTGTTCACGCCGGATGAAGAGGTCGGCACCCCGTCGACCCGCGCGCTGATCGAGGCCGAGGCCAAACGCCACAAATATATCCTTGTGCCCGAACCTGCCTGCCCCGACGGCGGCGCGGTGATCGGGCGCTATGCCATCGCGCGGTTCAAACTGCAAACCCGCGGCAAACCCAGCCACGCGGGATGGGCGCTGAAGGATGGCGTGTCGGCGATTGCCGAAATGGCAAAGCATGTCGCCGTGATCGAAGGCATGACCAGCGACGACTGCACCTTCTCGTTGGGCGTGATCAACGCGGGGCAATGGGTGAACTGCGTCTCTTCGGTCTGCGATGCCGAAGTCCTGTCTATGGCCAAGACACAGGAACAACTGGATGCGGGCATTGCCAAGATGATGGCGTTGAACGCGGATAAGGGGAATGTGGTGATGGAGGTCACGCGCGGTGTGACCCGCCCCGTGTGGGAACCGGACCAGCCGGGCACGATGGCGATGCTGGGGGTGGCGCAAGAGATCTCGCGCGAGCTGGGGTTCGAGATGACCGGCCAATCGGCAGGCGGCGGATCGGACGGGAACTTTACCGGTTACCTCGGATTGCCCACGCTCGATTCCATCGGGGTCCGGGGGCAGGGGCTCCATACACTGAATGAACATATCGAAGTCGACAGTCTGGTAGAGCGCGCAAAGCTGGCCGCGGGGCTTTACTGCCGGCTTG
>NZ_CP159194.1:0-137500 GCF_040435955.1 Sulfitobacter sp. TCYB15 | reverse complement strand
ACACATCTTCAAGCATTTTTTGAATGTTTGAACGTCTGTTCTACAGACGCGCTGATGCTTCTTCGGAAGTTCAGCACATTGACATCGTAAAGAGAGATACAGTTACTTTAAGAGTAATCTTGAAGTAACAAACAACACGATCTGATCGCACCGCGTTAGGTGATGATCTCGGTTGCTGCTCCTTTTGGAGCCGGCGTTTACTTGACTGTTTCCTCGGTCTTTTGAACGTATCGCGACTGAAAGCGACGTGTTGTCCAAGTCAAGTACACTAACCAGAGTAGTGACGCCTGCTTCCTGCACGGAAGGTAGGCTATATGCACTACTCGCTGTCCACTCTTAGAGAGTGGGCGGGTAAAAGTATGCTTTTGATCTGGAATAAGGGAAGACAGTTTCTTACCAGCTTCTGTCTCCCGCGTTGGACTGCCTGCCTTATGCAGCGTCGTTAGTTTGTTGGTGTAAATAGCCCTCAAGTAGCGAAGCGGTAGGGCATATTAGGTAGTCTTTCTTTTTCTGGATCAAATCAAGCGCGAAAAGGGCGTTTGGTGAATGCCTTGGCAGTAAGAGGCGATGAAAGACGTGATACTCTGCGATAAGCCATGGGGAGCTGAGAATAAGCTTTGATCCATGGATTTCTGAATGGGGCAACCCACCTGATTGTTTATTGTTGTCCTACCGCTTTGCTACTTGAGGACGTAAGTTCGCAAGGTGCAGACGGTGGGTTCATCAGTAAGCAGAAACAGGTATTTATAGACTGAATACATAGGTTTATAAAAGCAAACCCGGGGAACTGAAACATCTAAGTACCCGGAGGAAAGGAAATCAATTGATACTCCCCTAGTAGCGGCGAGCGAACGGGGACCAGCCGAGCCATGAATGTGGTTAGAATGCGTTGGAATGCGCAACCAAAGTGGGTGATAGTCCCGTATAAGAAGCATGATTGGACGTATTAAGTAGGGCGGAACACGTGAAATTCTGTCTGAAGATCGGAGGACCACCTTCGAAGGCTAAGTACTCCTTACTGACCGATAGTGAACCAGTACCGTGAGGGAAAGGTGAAAAGCACCCCGACGAGGGGAGTGAAACAGTACCTGAAACCGAACGCCTACAATCAGTTGGAGGGTCTTTACGGCCTGACAGCGTACCTTTTGTATAATGGGTCATCGACTTGGTCTCACAAGCAAGCTTAAGCCGTTAGGTGTAGGCGTAGCGAAAGCGAGTCTTAATAGGGCGTTGAGTTTGTGGGATCAGACCCGAAACCGAGTGATCTAGGCATGGCCAGGTTGAAGATAAGGTAACACTTATTGGAGGACCGAACCCACATCCGTTGAAAAGGATCGGGATGAGCTGTGCCTAGGGGTGAAAGGCCAATCAAACTCGGAGATAGCTGGTTCTCTGCGAAATCTATTTAGGTAGAGCGTCATCCGAATACCCTCGGGGGTAGAGCACTGGATGGGTAATGGGGCCCCACAGGCTTACTGATCCTAACCAAACTCCGAATACCGAGGAGTACTAGATGGCAGACACACAGCGGATGCTAACGTCCGTTGTGAAGAGGGAAACAACCCTGACCTACAGCTAAGGCCCCTAATTCATGGCTAAGTGGGAAAGCAGGTGAGACGACCAAAACAACCAGGAGGTTGGCTTAGAAGCAGCCATCCTTTAAAGATAGCGTAACAGCTCACTGGTCTAAATAAGTTGTCTTGCGGCGAAGATGTAACGGGGCTCAAGCCATGAGCCGAAGCTTAGGATGCATTAATTGCATGGTAGCAGAGCGTAGTGTGACATAGTTCCATGTCTCCTTAGCCCTTCGGGGTATTGGAGACGCGGAGCTTTCTGTGAAGCCGGCGCGTGAGCGATCCGGTGGAGAGATCACTAGTGAGAATGATGACATGAGTAGCGACAAAGAGTGTGAGAGACACTCTCGCCGAAAATCCAAGGGTTCCTGCTTAAAGCTAATCTGAGCAGGGTAAGCCGACCCCTAAGGCGAGGCCGAAAGGCGTAGTCGATGGGAACCAGGTTAATATTCCTGGGCCAGATGGAAGTGACGGATCTCGAGGGTAGTTCATCCTTATCGGATTGAATGGGCTGCTTAGAGGTCCCTGGAAATAGCTCCATCGCTAGATCGTACCCTAAACCGACACAGGTGGATAGGTAGAGAATACCAAGGCGCTTGAGAGAACTATGTTGAAGGAACTCGGCAAAATACCTCCGTAAGTTCGCGAGAAGGAGGCCCGGTTCCTAGGCAACTAGGGGCTGGGGGCACAAACCAGGGGGTGGCGACTGTTTATTAAAAACACAGGGCTCTGCGAAGTCGTAAGACGACGTATAGGGTCTGACGCCTGCCCGGTGCCTGAAGGTTAAAAGGAGGAGTGAGAGCTCTGAATTGAAGCCCAGGTAAACGGCGGCCGTAACTATAACGGTCCTAAGGTAGCGAAATTCCTTGTCGGGTAAGTTCCGACCTGCACGAATGGCGTAACGACTTCCCCGCTGTCTCCAACATAGACTCAGCGAAATTGAATTACCGGTCAAGATGCCGGTTACCCGCGGTTAGACGGAAAGACCCCGTGCACCTTTACTACAACTTCACACTGGCATTAGGCCGAACATGTGCAGGATAGGTGGTGGGCTTTGAAACGTGGACGCCAGTCTGCGTGGAGCCTCCCTTGAGATACCACCCTTGTTCTGCTTGATGTCTAACCGCGGTCCGTTATCCGGATCCGGGACCCTGTGTGGTGGGTAGTTTGACTGGGGCGGTCGCCTCCTAAATCGTAACGGAGGCGCGCGAAGGTTGGCTCAGAGCGGTCGGAAATCGCTCGTTGAGTGCAATGGCAGAAGCCAGCCTGACTGCGAGACTGACAAGTCGAGCAGAGTCGAAAGACGGCCATAGTGATCCGGTGGTCCCAAGTGGGAGGGCCATCGCTCAACGGATAAAAGGTACGCCGGGGATAACAGGCTGATACTGCCCAAGAGTCCATATCGACGGCAGTGTTTGGCACCTCGATGTCGGCTCATCTCATCCTGGGGCTGGAGCAGGTCCCAAGGGTACGGCTGTTCGCCGTTTAAAGAGGTACGTGAGCTGGGTTTAGAACGTCGTGAGACAGTTCGGTCCCTATCTTCCGTGGGTGTAGGATACTTGAGAGGAGTTGCCCCTAGTACGAGAGGACCGGGGTGAACGATCCACTGGTGGACCAGTTGTTATGCCAATAGCAGTGCTGGGTAGCTATGATCGGACAGGATAACCGCTGAAGGCATCTAAGCGGGAAGCCCCCCTCAAAACAAGGTATCCCTGAGAGCCGAGATAGACCATCTCGTCGATAGGCCAGAGATGTAAGCGTAGTAATACGTTCAGTTGACTGGTACTAATTGCTCGATAGGCTTGATTTGATCCAGTAGAAGAAAGACTTCTTACTAGGACAAAAGCATACACATACAATCAGTCGTACTGACTTGGACATCCTCACCCAGAATGGTGAGGGGGCGGGAACGCGCATCCTTCGGATACGCTCTCTCCCGCTTGTTGCTCTTTTGCCAATGGCAAAAGCAGCAACATAGAGGTTTTACTCGGTTTGGTGGTCATAGCGTAAGCAAAACACCCGATCCCATCCCGAACTCGGCAGTTAAGTGCTACTGCGCCAATGGTACTGCGTCTTAAGACGTGGGAGAGTAGGTCACCGCCAAACCTAGCAAAACCTCTACGTATCTCTCAACGATGACAATAAATAAGCCAATACAATAACATTGGCCACAGCCGCGGGATGGAGCAGCCCGGTAGCTCGTCAGGCTCATAACCTGAAGGTCGTAGGTTCAAATCCTACTCCCGCAACCAAATACAAAAATACGATATAAAAAACCCCGCATCACCTGCGGGCTTTGTGGCGCTTTGAGCCAACGTGATGCCGCTGGTCCCGGCTGGATGAAAGTTCAGTGGCGGGTCAAGATGTCTTCAATGTGCATCTTTTGTTCCGTCTTGTATGATCTGAGCAATGGCCCACTTCGAATCTCACTTTCCGCTCAAGACTACCCGCACCCATGAGGTTTGCGGGGCGTCTGCCTATGCTTTTGCATATGCACTGGCGGGTCAGGTCTGTGGCGCGAATGGCGGGGCCGCGCTTTGGGTGCGTGAGGCATGGCATGGCACGCAGATCAATCCGGTGGGGGGCGCGGCTTATCTTGATCCGTCGCAACTGCTGATCGCGCAGGCGCCGCGTCATATCGATGTGCTCGCCTCGACCGAGGAGGCGTTGCGGTCGGGGCATGTGGCAGTGGTGATCGCAGAACTCACACAGCCCATTGGGTTGACGGAAGGGCGGCGTTTGCAACTGGCTGCGCAAGAAGGCAACGCCACAGGGCTTTGCATTTTGCCTGAAGGAATGGGGAACAATGCCGCGCAGACCAGATGGCACTGCACCCCTGTTTTTGATGAGGGCAACACAGCCGAGGACTCGACTCTGCAAAATTGGAAACTTATAAAGAACAAATCAGGAACATTGGCGGCTTGGACTGTGAAGTGGAATGCGCAAACGCGTCGCATCAGTGTGGTTTCCCCGACTGCCCAGCGATAGGGTGCTGCGCGCGCGGACGCGTGAGGCCGCCAATAGCGATCGCCCTTTCGCGCTGGTGCAACACGCGAAAAATACCGACCGCATCTACTGTTTGAACCAAGCGGCAGAGGCGCAGGGGTTGCATCGTGGCATGGGGTTGTCAGATGCCCGTGCCTATTGCCCCGAGCTTTCCAGTGCAGCAGCCAATCCCCAAGAGGACGCGCGGTTTTTGCAATCACTTGCCCGGTGGAGCAAACGATACTGCCCTTGGGTGGGGGTGGATGGGAGGGATGGTTTGGTCCTGAACATCACCGGGTCAGTGCATCTGTTTGGCGGTGAGGCGGAAATGCTGGATGATATGCGTCACCGTCTTGCGCGTGCGGGGCTGACCGGGCGTATCGCGGCGGCCGATACCCGCGGGGCAGCTTGGGCGCGCACGCATTATGCCCGCAAGCCCGATGCGGATATCACTGCATTGCCCGTTGCTGCGCTGCGTCTTGACGAGAAAACTGACACGGCGTTGCAGCGGCTTGGCCTGCGGAAAATATCGGACCTATTGGCTTTGCCCCGCATGACAATCGCGCGTCGTTTCGGGCCGAATGTCATGTTGCGCCTGGATCAGGCAATGGGCACCCAGGACGAGACGATCACACCGATTGGCGAGGCACCACACTATGCTGTGCGCATGACATTGCCCGAGCCGATCGGGCTGAGCGCTGATGTGATGGCGGGCACGAAAAGGTTGCTGGATCAGCTTTGCGACAAGTTGAAACGCCAGGCCATGGGGGCACGGCGATTGCAGTTAACGATGCGGCGGGTGGATCAGGGCGCGCAGCAAATCGAACTGCGTCTCGCGGCACCAATGCGTGATGCAATGCGTATTTTGCCCTTATTTGACCGGGGGATCCGGACTGTGGATGCGGGTTTTGGCATCGACCAGTTACGGCTTGAAGCGACGCAGGTCGAAAACCTTGCCGACGCACAAATCACCGCGGCCACGGCTGCGCGCCCTGACGGGCTGGAGGATCTGATCACCCGTCTTGGGAACCGGATCGGGCTTGAAAACATTCAACGTTTTCTACCGGCAGACAGTCATATCCCCGAGCGGAGCTTTCAAATCGTACCAGCGGCCTACAGTATCGCCACGGGATCATGGTCCACTCTGCGGCCGCGCCCTTTGTGCCTTTTTCCGCCGGAACCCATCGCAGCCAGCGGGGCACGGCCGCCCGCACAGTTTCGCTGGCGCCGGATGTCGCTGACCACGGGGCGGGCGACAGGGCCTGAACGTATCGCCCCTGAATGGTGGTTGCCAGATGACAACTGGCGGTCAGGTGTGCGGGATTATTGGAAAGTGGACACAACGCAGGGCCGGCGATTGTGGTTGTTTTATACGCCGCAAAACCCGAACTGGTTTGTGCAGGGTGAATTTCCATGACGGCGCGAAACCCGTCTCTGGATCCCGGCTATGCGGAACTGTGTTGCACGTCTAACTTTACGTTCCTGCGGGGGGCATCCCACCCAGAGGAATTGGTCTCTCGGGCGGCCGAGTTGGGGCTGAACGCCTTGGCCATCACAGATCATAATTCGCTGGCCGGGGTCGTTCGGGCCTATTCCGCTCTTAAAGAGCTTCGCCGCGAGTTGGGGGCTGATGCGCCCTTGCCAAGGCTTGTCATCGGGGCGCGGCTGATCTTGCGCGATAGCGATACCCATTGGGTCGCATTGCCCCACGACCGTGAAGCCTATGCGCGGTTGACGCGGTTATTGACCCTTGGCAAACGACGTGCCCCCAAAGGGGCCTGCTATCTGGACCTGCCCGATCTGGTTCAAGGCTGTGCGGGCATGAGCTTGATTGCTGTGCCGCAAGCGTCCCTAAAAGCCAGCCAGCCCGATATTGCGACGCTGAAAAAACACTTTCCTGCGGATGTCTTTATCGGGGTCGCGCCGCGCTATGATGGCAGTGATCAACGCTATTTTGATGCCTGCGCCACCCTCGCGCATCGCACCGCAGCGCCGATGGTGGCCGTGGGGGATGTGTTGATGCACCACGGTGCGCGACGGCAGTTGGCTGATGTTCTGACCTGCCTGCGCCACAATATTACGATCGATCAAATCGGCACGCGTGCCTTACCCAACGCTGAAAAACGGCTCAAGCCCGAAGCTGACATGAAACGCCTGTTCGCCCGTCACCCGGCGGCCTTGCGCCGCACGACACAGATCGCGGCCAGGTCCAGCTTTTGCCTGTCCGAACTCAGCTATGATTACCCGGACGAGATCGCAGACAATGAAACGCCCCAGGACCGTTTGGCGCGGTTGGCGTCCGAGGGGCTGAAGGTCCGCTATCCCAAGGGGGCACCCGCGCGGGCCATTGCGCAAATGGAAAAAGAACTGGCGTTGGTCAAGACGCTCGATTTTCCGGCCTATTTCCTCACGGTGCATGACATCGTTCAATTCGCGCGCTCCAAGGGGATCTTGTGTCAAGGGCGGGGGTCCGCGGCCAATTCGATCTTGTGCTATCTGTTGGGCATCACCGACGTCAGCCCCGAGACGATTACCATGGTGGTGGAACGCTTTGTATCAGAACATCGCGGAGAGCCGCCGGATATCGACGTCGATTTCGAACATGAACGCCGCGAAGAAGTCATCCAGCATATCTACGCCAAATACGGCCGGCACCGCGCCGGGCTTTGCGCCACGGTGATCCATTTCCGCTCGCGCGCGGCGATCTCCGAGGTGGGCAAGGTTATGGGCTTGTCCAAGGATGTCACGGCCAATCTCTCCGGGCAAATCTGGGGCACCAGCAATGGCGGGCCGGACCCCGAGCGCGTTAAACAACTGGGGCTTGATCTATCGGACCCGCGTCTGGCGCTGACCATCAAGCTGATTGGTGAAATCATCGGGTTTCCGCGACATCTGAGCCAGCATGTCGGCGGGTTTGTCATCACCAAGGGGCGATTGGATGAGCTTTGCCCTATCGAAAACGCCGCGATGGATGACCGCACGATCATCGAATGGGACAAGGATGATATCGACGCTCTGAATATCCTGAAGGTCGATATCCTGTCGCTTGGGATGCTCACCTGTATCCGCAAAAGCTTTGATCTGATTGCGCAACATGGGGGCAAAAAATACAGCATCGCCAGCATACCCCAAGATGATGCGCAAACCTATGACATGCTGTGCGTTGCGGACGCCATTGGTGTGTTTCAGGTGGAAAGCCGCGCGCAGATGAACTTTCTGCCGCGGATGAAGCCTCGTGAATTATATGATTTGGTGATCGAGGTGGCGATTGTGCGCCCCGGCCCCATTCAGGGCGGCATGGTACACCCCTATATCAATCGCAGGCAGGGGAACGAAGCCGTGGTTTTCCCCTCGAAAGAGCTGGAAGACGTGCTGGGCAAAACGCTTGGCGTGCCATTGTTCCAGGAACAAGCCATGCAGATCGCTGTGGTCGCAGCCGGGTTCCTGCCAAGCGAGGCAGACCAGCTGCGCCGGTCTATGGCGACCTTCAGGCGGATGGGGACGATAGGCCAGCTTCGCGATAAATTCATCAATGGCATGTTGGCCCGGGGCTATGAAAACGCTTTCGCCGAGAATTGCTTTTCCCAGATCGAGGGTTTTGGCGAATACGGTTTCCCTGAAAGCCATGCCGCTGCTTTTGCAATGCTTGCCTATGTATCGGCCTGGCTGAAATGCCACCATCCGGCAGCCTTTGCCTGCGGGTTGCTGAATGCGCAGCCTATGGGGTTTTATGCGCCCGCCCAGATCGTGCGCGATGCCCGCGAGCATCACATCGAAGTGCGCCCCGTCTGCGTCAACACAAGCGAATGGGACAACACGCTTGAAAAGCGCAGCGACGGGTCACTGGCTTTGCGATTGGGGTTTCGCCAGATCAAAGGCTTTCGTGAAGAGGATGCAGGGTGGATCGTTGCCGCGCGTGGCAATGGCTACCCCGATCCCGAAGCTTTGTGGTTAAGGGCAGGGCTTTCGCCCGCGGTTCTGGAACGTTTGGCCGAAGCCGACGCCTATGCAGGGCTTGGCTTGGGACGACGCGACGCGTTGTGGGCGGTAAAAGCGATCAAAGGCAACGCGCCCTTGCCGTTGTTCAATGATAAGATCGAGGGCGAGGGCATTGCCGAACAGCCCGTCACCTTGCCCGCCATGCATTTAGGGCAGGAAGTGGTCGAGGATTACGTGGCCATGCGCCTGTCGCTGAAAGCCCACCCGATGGAACTGTTGCGCCCGGCAATGACGGGGCTGACAGCTCATGACGCGCTGCCCGAGGTGCCTTTGGGGCCTATGGCACAAAGACCCATTTCTGTCTGCGGTCTGGTGATCACGCGGCAACGGCCCGGTACGGCGTCGGGTGTCGTTTTCCTGACGCTTGAGGATGAAACAGGTGTGTCAAATGTGGTGGTCTGGAAAAAGGTCTATGCACAATTCCGCCGCGCGGTGATGACGGGGCGCTTACTGCGCATCACCGGCCATGTACAACGCGAAGGTATCGTGGTGCATGTGATTGCGCATAGCATCGAAGACGTCTCGCACTATCTCAGCCGTCTCGGCCATCCGATGGATGATGCGGTAGGCATCACGCAACCCCAAGCCGACGACGCACCAAGATCCCGCACCCAACCCCGTGCCATGCACCCCCGCGATCAGGCCAAGCGCTTGTTTCCAAGCAGGGATTTCCACTAACGTGTCACTCAGCAGGGCGACCCATGAGCGGGTGCGCATGAGGTGTGCAAGCCTTCACGCATCGCGAAAGTGCAGCCCTGTGGTCAGACCGTTGAGCATTCAAGAAAGCTTTTTCAATTATAGGCCCAGCCTATTTGCGTAGAAACGGCGATCCGTATTTCTTCTGTTCCAAATAATGCACAACAGGAGAGTCCAAAATGAAATCCCCCACCACATTGATCAAAGGCGGCCTGCTGGCGGCCAGCCTTATGGCCTTTGCGCCGCTTGCCGCCCTGGCTGATGACGTGTCGATCCGTCTGGGCCACGTTCTGCCGGAAAGCCACAGCTGGCACGTTGCCGCCACTGGTTTCGCCGAAGAGGTCAACAACCGCACAGAAGGTCGCGTTTCGATCAAGGTCTTCCCCTCCGGCCAGCTTGGCAGCGAAAAGGAAGTGATCGAGGGGCTGCAATTCGGGTCGGTGCAGGCCGGACTGATCGGTTCCGGGTCGTTCCAGGGGATCGAGCCGCGCATGGGCATCATCGAGATGCCCTATGCCTGGGGCGCGCGCGATCAGGCCTTTGCCGCGCTGGACGGCGATCTGGGCGTCGCGCTGGCCGATATGCTTGATGGCAAGGGGATCAAGGTTCTGGGCTGGTGGGAAAACGGTTTCCGCAACATCACCAACAACGTCCGCCCCGTTGAAAAGCCCGAAGACCTCGCCGGTCTGAAAATCCGTGTCACGCCCGACAAAGTGCGCTTGGCAACATTCGAAGGTCTGGGGGCAGAACCGGCCCCCCTGTCGTTCGGTGAATTGTACTCCGCGCTGCAACAGGGGCTGTTTGATGCGCAGGAAAACCCACTGGCGATCATCTATTCCGCGTCCTTCTTCGAAGTGCAGAAATACGTCTCGCTGTCTGAACACATCTGGGGCGCTGCCACGCTGACCATGTCGAAATCCGTCTGGGACAAGATCTCTCCCGAGGATCAGGCCATCGTCACGGAAGCCGCCACATCCTGGGGCCTGAAACAGCGCGACATGGTTGCCGCCGCCAACGACAAGCTGATCGCCCAGCTGGAAGCAGAAGGCATGCAGTTCAACGAGGTCGACAAAGCCGCCTTTATCGAAGCGGTCGAACCGATCTGGGAAAGCCAGAAGGACGTTTATGGCGAAGAGCTTCTGACCATCCTGGACCAGTACCGCAAATGACTTTGCGGCCTGAAATGACACAAGTTGCATCGGTCGAGCCGGTGCAACTTTACGACTTCACACAAAAGGTGCTGTTTTCCCCGGCTCAACGCGGCGAGGGCTTTATCAAGCTTTCGGTGACCACCGGTAAGAAAGGCGCGAAGTCTACCGCGCACAGCCATCCCCGCGACGAGGTGACGCTGACGCTGAAGGGCGAGGCGATCCTGCGGGCAGGGGGCGAGGAATACCACATGACCGAAGGCACAGCCATGCGCCTGCCACCGGGGCTTGACCACACGGTCGAGGTGATTTCGGACGAATGGGTCGTTGTCGCGGCCTATTGTGACGAATGCATGCTTTGCCGCGGCCCAGAAGGATTTTTGAAACCATGACTTTCGGGAACGGGTCGCTGCGGGCGGCCATTCTTATCGACCGCGCGGCCCGCTGGGTTGGTGCGGCGCTGGTGGCGGGGTTTGCGGCGATGGTCGTCTATGTCGTGATCTCGCGCTACCTGTTCTCCTCCACCCCTCGTTGGGCCGAGGAACTGCCCCGCATGGCGCTGGTCTGGCTGACCTTTGTGGGGGCCATTTCGGGCTTTGTGCGTGGCACGCATTTCCGTGCGGGGTTGCTTGACTTGGTGACCATGCCCGCACCGCTGCGCCGGGTTTTTGCCGTTCTGGCATGGCTGGCGAGCTTTGTTTTTCTTGCGGTGTTCATCTGGACCGGCTGGAAACTGACCCAGATCACATGGGCGCATCAGACCACCGCGCTCTCGCTGCCGGTGGGGCTGTTTTACCTGTCCCTCCCCGTTTGCTGCGGCGTGGCACTGCTGGGCCTGATCCTGAAAGGGGGCCGCACATGAGCCTCGCGCTTGCTTTGCTTCTTGTCGTCTTCGTCCTCTTGGTGCTGCTGGATGCGCCCATTGCCGTGGCGCTTGGTCTGTCGTCGATGTTCTATTTGCTGATCGCCGATGCCGCGCCCCTGATCGTTGTGGCGCAGCGCGCGGTGGCGGGGATCAACAGCTTTACACTGCTGGCGATTCCGCTGTTCCTGCTGGCGGGTCTGCTGATGGTCCACGGCGGGCTTGCACCGCGGATCATCGCGCTGTGTTCGGCCCTTATCGGGCGGCGCACCGGCGGGTTGGCGATGGTGATGATCATCGCCTGTATGATGTTCGGGTCGCTTTCCGGCTCCGGCGTGGCCGACGTGGTGGCCATTGGTACGATGATGCTGCCCGCGATGAAGGATCAGGGCTACGCCCCCGGCTTTTCAGCCTCTGCCTTGGGCTGTGCTGGTTCGCTTGGTACCGTCATCCCGCCCTCGATCGTGCTGATTGTCTACGGCACCGCCACCAACAGTTCGATCGGCCAGCTTTTCGTGGCCGCGATCATCCCGGGCATCCTGCTGGGTCTCGGCCTCATGCTGGTGGCGTGGTGGATTTCGCGCCGCAACGGATGGCAAGGCGGAGAGCCTTTTTCCTGGGGTGAGCTGGGACGTGCCGCCAAGGGCTCGATCCTGGCGATGCTGGCACCGATCATCATTGTGGGGGGTATTCGTCTTGGCATCTTCACCCCGACCGAAGCTGCGGGCATCGGCGTCGCCTATGCACTTTTCATTGGCGTTTTCGTCTACCGCGCGCTGTCACTTTCCACCCTGATGCGACTGTTGCGGGAAACCACCGAGATGACAGGCGTGATCTTGCTGGTGATCGCTTCGGCCTCGGTCTTTGGCTGGATTCTCGCGGCCGAGCAAGTGCCGCAGATGGCGGTCAACGGTATCACGCAGGCCACGCAAAGCGGCACTGTCGCCTTGTTGATGATGATGGCGGTCCTGTTGATCCTTGGCACTTTCATGGAAAGCATCGCGATCATCCTGATCCTTGCGCCGGTGTTCCTGCCCATCCTTGGCCACTACGGCATCGATCCGGTTTACTTCGGCATCCTGCTGACCATCAACCTCGCCATTGGTGCCAATACGCCCCCGTTGGGGATCGACCTGATGGCCGCCTGTCGGGTGGGTGAAATCCCGCTTAGCGCGTCGTTCAAATACTTGATCCCGTTCCTTGGCGTGATGGTCGGCGTGCTGCTGCTTCTCGTCCTCTTCCCCGCACTGATTACCGAACTTCCGGGCATCCTGTTTTGATCCCGGCCCTCGAAAGAAAGAAGGTTTCCATGTCGATTACCCCCGATACCCGTGTCGATCTTGACCGTTTCTGGTCCACCATCGAAGCCTCCGGCGAGATCGGTAAAGGCCGCCCCGGCGGGCTGTCGCGCCTCACGCTTGGCGATGCCGACCGTGACATGCGCGATCTGTTCCGGTCTTGGTGTGAAGAGGCCGGTTTGACTGTTGAAGTGGATGCCGCCGGCAATATCTTTGGCCGTCGCGACGGCAGCGACAACGATCTGCCGCCGATCCTGATTGGCAGTCACCTTGATACCCAGATCAATGGCGGGCGGTTCGATGGGATCGCCGGCGTGCTGGCCGGGCTCGAGGTGATCCGCTGCCTGAACGATGCGGGCCATGTCACCAAACGCCCCATCGTGGTGGTCGACTGGACCAACGAGGAAGGCGCGCGGTTCTCTCCTCCGATGGTCGCCTCGGGCTGTTTCGTTGGGAAATATGACATCGACTGGGTGCATGATCTGATCGGCGATGATGGTGCGCGCTTCGGTGATGAGCTTGAGCGGATCGGCTATAACGGCGAACGCGTTTGCCAGGCGGGCGAGATCGACGCCTATTTCGAGCTGCATATTGAACAAGGGCCGATCCTTGACGCCGAGAAGCGGCAGGTCGGCATTGTCACCGGCGGCTATCCGGTGCGGGGGATGCGGGCGTCGTTCAAGGGGCAGACCTCGCACACCGGACCAACGCCGATGGACCTGCGCAAGAACGCGCTGGCGGCGGGGGCGCGCTGGCTGACCGCGGTGGATGACATCGGCTGGGATTTCGCGGTGCATGACGGCAAGGCCACCGCCGCGCGGTTGACCGCTTGGCCCAACAAGCCGGGGATCCTGTCCGACACAGCCGAAGCCGTTTGTGACGTGCGCCACCCCGATCCCATCACCACCCGCGCCATGGCCGAAAAGATGCGCCGGGCCCTGTTCGAATCCGCCGCACGGTGTGGGTGTGAGGCCGTGATCGAGGATGAATGGGAATGGGGCGGCGACATCTTTGACCACGAGATGATTGACGGCATCCGCGACGAGGCTATCCGCATGGGCTTCAACTGGCGTGATATCGAAAGCCAGGCGGGGCACGACGCCTATTTCCTTGCCACCCATTGCCCGACGGCGATGATCTTTACTCCTTGTGAAAACGGCATCACCCACAACAATGAAGAAAACTGCACACCAGAGGATTTCGTCGCCGGGCTAAATATTCTGCTGCATGCCGTCGTTAAACGGGCGGATCGATGAGCGCATTGATCGGACACGAGGCGCTTGAAACCGCGCTGGATTGGCCCGATCTGATCGGCCAGTTGCGCGACTGGTATCGCGGCAAGGCGGTGCAGGCTCCGGACCGGCAGGTTCTGACGATTGAGCAGCCGGACGGCAGCGAGGCATCTTTGCTGATCATGCCCGCCTGGGTTCCCGGTGAAAGCATTGGCGTCAAGGTGGTGACCTTCTTTCCTGAAAACGCCGCCAAGGGCCGCCCGACGATCAATGCGGGATACCTGCTGTTCGATGGGGAAACCGGGCAAATGCAGGCCGCGCTGGATGGTGATACACTGACCGCGCGGCGCACGGCAGCGGCGTCGGCACTGGCGGCGGATCTACTGGCGCGCAAGGATGCACGTGATTTACTGATCGTCGGTACGGGGCAGCTTTCCCTTGCCGTCGCAGCGGCACATTGCGCGGTGCGGGGCTACACCTCGGTTTCAATCTGGGGGCGCAGCGGTGAAAAGGCTGCGGCTATTGCGACAGCGCTTGCGGAGCAGGGCCTGCCCGCTCGGGCGGTAGACGACCTTGAAACAGCGTGTCGCGCGGCGGATGTGATCAGCACTGTCACAGCCTCGACCAGGCCCATCATCCAGGGGGGCTGGCTCAAACCCGGCAGCCACCTTGACCTGATCGGCGCATTCAAGGGCGACATGCGAGAAAGCGACGATCAGGCGATCCTGCAGGCCGAGGTTTTTGTCGATCTGCGGGCAGGGGCATCGCTTGCAGGGGATCTGTCGCAGCCATTGGAAGCGGGGCAGATCACGCCAGAGCATATTCGCGCCGACCTAGCGGAATTGTGTCAGGGTACCCATGCCGGCCGTAGCGATGACAGTGCCCGCACCGTTTTCAAATCCGCGGGCATGGCGCTTCAGGATCTGGCAGCGGCGACGATGGCAAGCGATCACACCATATTGGGGTAAATCGCCAGCAGCTCCTGCGCGATATCCACAAATTTCTGCTCAGAGGGCGATAGCTTTTCTCTCGGGGCGTGCACCAGATAGACGTCTGCACCAATCGTTTCATCCGTGATCTTGATGGGCCACAGGTCGCCGCGCCTGATGTCGTCCTGCGCGGCCATGAGGGGTAGGATGCCAATGCCCATGCCGGCCACGATCATTCTTCGGACCTCTTCGATGTTGGTGCTTAGCCCGTTGATGCGATTGCCAAGCCGTGTGCCTTCGCGCAGGACCGACATCGGCTCCAGCCCCATGCCTTCGGTGGCGCAGGCAAAGCTGATAAAGGGCTCGCGCTGAAGATCGCGGAGCGCGACGCTTTCCTGCCCGAACAGCGGATGCTCGGCCCCGCAGAAGACACAGAACTCTTCGCGAAACAGACGGATCGAGGGCAGGTTGACCAAGGGGGCGGCCAATAGGCAGAACCCGATCGTGCCACGCCCCTGCTGAATAGAGCGCACGATCGCCTGACTGTTCTGGACCTCACTTTGGAAGGCCACGGAAGGGTATCGCTGGTGATAAAGCCGCAGCAATTCGTCCATCATCGGTGACATCAGATTGCTGATAATCTGATAGCGAACCTGCCCGCGTTCCTCTTCTTCGGCGTCGCGGACCAAAAGATTGATCCGTTCGGCACTGTGAAAAATTTCGCGGCATTCCTGAAAAATCTTGTCGCCACGCGTTGTCAGTTCGAAGTGGCGGCTGTCGCGAAAGACAAGCTGGCAACCCAGTTGCGCTTCGAGCTTTTGCAACGCATTGCTCACCGAAGGCTGGCTTAGGCCTAGCCGTTTTGCAGCCTTCGTGATGCTTTCCTCCTTCGCAATCATGTAAAACATGCGCAGAAGGTTCCAGTTCAGATCGGATTGCGGCAAAGCGTTCATGCGGATGATTCGTTTCTTGCTTGGGTCTGAGTAGAGTTTCCTATTTTTCATCCCCTATCACATAGTCAACGCGAATGCCTAAAATTGACTGTGACTATGGTGTGCAACTGTGCGCCTGGGGCAGGTTCGGCTAAGCTTGCCACTCATTTCATCAGAAAGCACAAAACATGACCATCACTCGTTTGCACCCCGGCCCCCGCATGAGCCAGGCCGTTGTTCACAATAACACCGTTTACCTTGCCGGTCAGGTCGGCACCGCCGGAGCCGATGTCGCGATCCAGACCCAAGATTGTCTGGACGCGATCGACCGCCTGCTGGCAGAGGCAGGCAGCGATAAATCCAAGCTGCTGCAGGTCACCATCTGGCTTGCTGACATGGCCGATTTCCAGGATATGAACGCAGTCTATGATGCGTGGATTGACCCAGCCAACCCGGCGGCGCGCGCTTGTGGTGAGGCCAAGTTGGCGACACCGGACTACAAGGTAGAATTTCTCGTGACCGCCGCGATCTAATCGCTGCTTTCTAGCCGGAGATTATGCGAGCCATAATCTCCGGCTATTTGACCCTGCCGCTCTCCCGTCGCCATCCTTTCTTGCACATCAGGCGACAGGACAGGGCATGACATTTCAAATCGACCTTTCGGACATCGAAACAGCGACGCTGGGGCATTTTCTTGAATCCGGTTTCATGTCCCCCGCGCTGCAGGGGCTGTTGCCGCATCGAACTGTTTTTGGCCCCGCGCTGACCGTGCGCATGCTTGGCGATGATGGCGCAATGCTGACCGAGGCGCTGTCCGCTGCACAACCCGGACAGGTCATCGTTATCGACCGTTGTGGTGATCTGCGCCATGCCTGTTGGGGGGCAGTCACGACCGCTGCCGCCAAGGCACGCGGCGTGGTGGGGGCGGTGATCGACGGCTTTGTCACCGACCGCTCCGCCATAGAGCAAGAAGACTTTCCAGTCTGGTGCCGTGGACGGTCCCCCATCACGACCAAGCCGCGTGGGCTTGGCGGCGACTTCAACGTGACCGTGGGGTGTGGCGGCGTCTCGGTCCGGCCCGGCGACATTATTCTGGCCGACGAAAACGGGGTTGCCGTGCTGGACAAAGATCAGGCTGAAACCCACGCCGCGCGCGCCCGAAAAATGCAGGCGGACGAGATTACAATCCTCGAACGGCTACGTGCTGGCGAAACACTGGCTGACATAACGCGGGGCGCAAAGCTGCCCGCATAGAACCGGATAACCGGCGCAAAACACCTTCCCTTCACTCAACCGACAGAGAGATCCATGACACAGACATTCTCCATAAAGGGCCTCACCACATTGGCCGTCCTTGCTGCCAGCACAGCGCTGACACTGGGCACACCCGCGGTCGCCGACAAGGCGTCCAATACGCTTAACGTCGCTTTCGCCGCCGAGCCAGAGCCGCTGGATACCTATAAAATCGCCGGTCGTCAGGGCCTGATCCTCGCGCGGCACATCTATGACGGGTTGCTCTACAAGAACCTCGACACCGGAGAGATCGTCCCCGCGCTGGCGGAATCCTGGGAGTTTACCGGCCCGCTGACGATGGAGTTCACCCTGCGCCAAGGGGTCAAATTCCACAACGGTGCCGATTTCACCGCTGATGACGTGGTTGAAACGCTCAACACCGTGATCACCCCGGAATACGGCACCCGCTATTCGATCTCGGTTGACTGGATCGACAGTGTCGAGAAGCTGGATGAATATAAAGTCCGCATTAATATGTCCAAGCCCTTTGCCGGTGCGGTAGAGATGCTGGCGGATGCACTGCCGATCTATCCGCACGCCTTCTTTGCCGAAAACGGGTCGGCGGGTATCGCCGCCACGCCGATCGGCACCGGCCCCTACAAGCTGGTGAGCCAGGAGCCGGGCATCCGCTACGAGATGGAGCGCTTTGAGGATCACTATGAAGGCAGCCCCAAATCCGGTGCCACCATCGACAAGATCTCTGTACGCACCATACCCGAGATGAACACACAATACGCCGAACTGATGTCGGGGTCGCTGGACTGGATCTGGCGTATTCCGCCGGATCAGGCGTCGCGTCTTGAAGGCCGTGTGCAGATCATCAGCGCACCGATCATGCGCATCGGCTATGTCGGTTTCGCCCCCGAGGCGATGGATGGCGACACGCCGATTGCAGACAAACGTGTACGTCAGGCGCTTATCCACGCCACAAACCGCGGCGCGATTGTCGACGCTTTCGCAGGCGGCGCGTCCGAGGTTCTCAACACCCCATGCAACCCGGCGCAATTCGGCTGTGAACAGGATGTCACCGCCTATGAATACGACCCGGAGAAAGCCAAGGCGCTGCTGGCGGAAGCCGGATATGAGGACGGTTTCAAGATGGAAATGGTCTTCGCCGCCATGCCGCGCCCGACTGCCGAAGCCGTGGCCGCCGATCTTGCCAATGTCGGCGTGACGCTTGAACTGAACGAACAGCAGTACGCGTCGGGCATCGGCAAGTGGCGCGCCAAGGAGCTTCCGGCGTTCTTCTCGAACTGGGGCAGCTATGGCATCGGCGACACCGCATTCATCCTGTCGAATTTCTTTGGCGGCGGTGCGGATGACCTTGTGCAAGACGCCGAACTGGCAACCTGGCTGACCGAGGCTGATACGTCATCGGACCGCGATGTGCGCGCCAAAAACTACTCTATGGCCGTCAAGAAGATCGCCGAGGAAGCCTATTGGATGCCGATGTATAACTTCAACGTTAACTATGGCCTGTCCAACGACCTGAACTTCACGCCGCACCCGGATGAGTTCGCCCGTTGGTGGGGTGCCAGCTGGAAGTAAGCTGACCCTGTCAACGTCACGGGCCGGACAGTCCTCTCCCCGCTGTCCGGCCCCCATAACGGAAAGACCTATGCTCTCTTTCATCTCTAAACGTCTGCTTGTGGCGCTCTTGGTCTGTCTGACCGTGTCCGCGCTGAGCTTTGGCTTGATGTTCGTGTCGGGCGACCCTGCGATTGCCATCGCGGGCGCGGGTGGCCGTGCCGAGGATGCCGAAGCGATCCGGCAGGCCTATGGCTTTGACCGACCCCTGGTTGTTCAATACCTGGACTGGATCGGCAGCGCCTTGACCGGAAATCTGGGGCAGAGCATCTATTTCAATGTGCCGGTGACAGAGATCATCGGTAACCGTGCCGGCGTTACACTGGCGCTCGGCTTCATCTCGTTCCTCGTCGCTTTAGTGATCGCCGTGCCTTTGGGAGTCGCCGCGGCGCTCAGACCGAACGGCTGGATCGACCGCCTTGCGCTGGTGATCGCCGTGTCCGGACAGGCAATCCCGAGCTTCTGGTTGGGGTTGATGGCTATCGTGGTCTTTGGGGTCTGGTATGGCTGGGTCCCCATTTCAGGCGCTGACACATGGCAGGGATACATCCTGCCCGTGATCGTGCTGAGCTACTACGCTATCCCCGAACTCATGCGCATCACACGCTCGGGCATGATCGACGTGCTGGCCACGGATTACGTCCGGGCGGCCAAGGCCAAGGGGCTGCCGATGCATCTTGTGATTTCACGCCATGCCTTGCGCAATGCGGTGCTGCCGCTTGTATCACTGGCAGCGGTTCAACTGGGCCAGCTTCTATCCGGCTCCATCGTGATCGAAAGCGTCTTTGCGCTGAACGGTCTGGGACGGCTGGCGCGGGAATCTCTTCTGCGCAGCGACCTGCCGGTGGTGCAGGCGATCATCCTGATCCTGTCGCTGCTTTACGTGCTGCTGACCATGCTGGCCGATATTCTGAACGCGGTGCTGGATCCGCGCCTAAGGGGGGGCTCCTGATGTCCGACGTCACTATCGAAACGGCCCGCCCGTCTGTCTGGCGCAAGATGCGCGGCAATACCGGTGCGTTGATCGGGGGCACACTTTTGGCAGTTATCATCCTGATCGCTTTGCTTGCGCCGCTGCTGGCCCCGCATGACCCAATCGCGCAGGATTTGAGCCGCCGACTGCTGCCGCCCTTCTGGCATGATCGCGCGGTGCCGGAACACCTGCTCGGGACCGATCACCTTGGGCGCGATTACCTATCTCGGATGATCTATGGCGCGCGGGTGTCACTGGGTGTCGGGCTTGGGGTGATCCTTGTGTCCGGTGCCATCGGGATCACGCTTGGCCTGATCGCGGGCTATTTCGGGGGCTGGATCGATATGGTTATCAGCTTCGCCATCACGACACGGCTATCACTGCCCATCGTGCTGGTCGCACTGGCGGCGGTGGCATTGGGCGGCGCGTCGCTCACCACGCTGATCACCGTTCTGGGGCTGCTTCTGTGGGACCGGTTCGCGGTGGTAACGCGCGCCGCCGCTCAAAGCTTGCGACATCAGGAATTCATCATGGGCCTGCGATCCATCGGCGCGAGCCGCATGCGCATCCTGTTTCTCGAAATCTTACCCAACATGCGCGCCACGATCCTTGTCGTCGTCTCGCTTGAGGTCGCAAACGTCATCCTGCTCGAAGCGGCCTTGTCCTTCCTTGGGTTGGGGGTGCGCCCGCCGACGCCAAGCTGGGGGCTGATGATCTCGGAAGGGCGCGACAATATCCTCTTTGATCCATGGTTGATCGCACTGCCCGGATCGGCGCTCTGCCTGCTGGTGCTGGCGGTGAACCTGTTCGGCGATGGTATGCGCGATATAACAGGGCCTGCACGAAAGTGACTGACATGATGCTTGATATTCGAAACCTGAAGGTGTCGATCCCCACCGACCGAGGGATGTTGAACGCGGTTCGGGGTGTCGACCTGCAAATCGCTGAAGGAGAGACCCTCTGCCTTGTCGGCGAGTCGGGTTGTGGCAAGTCGCTCACCGCGACGTCTATCATGGGGCTGCTGCCACGCTACGCCAAGGTCACGAGTGACCGGTTCGACATGGCGGGGCAGGATCTGACGACCAAGACCGATGCCAAGCTGGCAAAGCTGCGCGGCCGCGATGTGGCGATGATCTTTCAAGACCCGACCAGCGCGCTAAATCCGACGCTTACCATTGGCCGGCAGTTGACCGAGGGCGTTATGCGCCACGAAAACTTGACCCGAAAAGAGGCTGACGCCCGCGCAATCGAGATGCTTGACCGGGTGGGGATCGCCAATCCGGCGGCACGGCTGACGCAATATCCACACGGGTTCTCTGGTGGGCAACGCCAGCGCATCATGATCGCCTCGGCGCTGATGGGACGACCCAAGCTCTTGATCGCGGACGAGCCGACGACGGCGCTGGATGTGACCATTCAGGCGCAGATCCTGACGCTTCTGGGGCAATTGCAGGCCGATCTTGGTCTGTCACTCTTGCTGATTACCCATGATCTGGGCGTAGTGGCGGCTATCGCGAACGATGTTGCGGTGATGTATGCAGGGCGCATTGTCGAACGCGCGCCCGCCGCCGATCTTTTTGCTACGCCGCGCCACCCCTATACCAAAGGGCTGCTTGCAGCGATCCCGGTGCCGGGTGTCACCGAGCGGGGCAGCGCATTGCCCGCCATTCCGGGGCGCGTCCCGGGGTTGATCGGCACGATGGCGGGCTGCGCCTTTCGCGACCGCTGCACCATTGCCGGACCTGAATGCGCTGTCGATCCAGTGCCACGCGTAAGCGCCGGGGGGGCGCAATTCATTGAATGCGCCAAGGCATCGGAGGTGGCCGCATGACCGCAGCGACGCCGATGATCCGCATGACCGATATCCGCAAAACCTACCGCCTGCGCCGCGGCATGTTCGCCCCGACCGAAGAATTGGTGGCCGTGAATGACCTGTCGCTCGAGGTCGCCGAAGGCGAAACGCTTGGCCTTGTCGGTGAATCCGGTTGCGGCAAGAGCACGGCGGTCAGCATCATGCTGGGCTTGTTGCAGCCCGATCGCGGTGAGGTCGAGATCGCGGGCCAGAAGATCGACACCATGCCCGTGGCGGACCGTGTGCGGTTGATCCAGCCCGTGTTTCAGAACCCCAATGCCTCGCTTAACCCGGTCAAACGTATCCAGACGCTGGTTGGCCAGCCGCTGCGACTGCATGGCGGCACGCATATCGATGCAGAGGTCAAGCGGATGCTTGATCTGGTCGGGCTGCCATCACGGCTCGCCGATGCCTATCCCGGGGAGCTTTCTGGCGGGCAAAGGCAGCGGGTCGCCATCGCGCGTGCGCTAATCCTCGGACCGCGTGTCTTGATCTGTGACGAGCCGACCTCGGCGCTTGATGTCTCGGTGCAGGCGCAGATCATTAACCTGCTGCTATCGCTGAAGAAAGAGCTGGGCCTTACCATGGTTTTTGTCAGCCACAATCTTGCGGTGGTCGAACATTTGGCGGACCACGTGGCTGTTATGTATCTCGGGCAGAAGATTGAAGAAGCCGCGACAGATGCGCTCTTCGAGGATGCTAGCCACCCCTACACCCGTGCGCTGCTTGCCGCGACCCTGCTGCCAGACCCAAAGGCGGGACTGCCTGAACAAAAGCTTGGCGCAGCAGCGGCGGACCCCTTTGCAGCGCGTCAGGGCTGTCATTTTGCGCCGCGCTGTCCTGAGATGAGACAGAGCTGTATCGAGGGCCCGCAAAAGCTACGGAAACTGCGCGAAAGCTTGGTCAGATGCGAAAGAGCGGTGTGACCACCGCCTTTTCTCAAAGCTGCAAGACGCGGTGCGTCAGCCAAGGTTCGTCGCGCCTTTGCTTCTAAGGGCGCGACGATATTGAATAGCTCCTAGATTTGTGTAGACGCTTTCTTCCCTAACTTTGAGGCAAGGAGGCCGTTATGGGGAAGCCAAATTTCAGTGAAGATTTCAAGCGCGATGCCGTCCATCAGATAACAGTGCCGGGGTATGCCGTTCGCGAGGTTTCACAACGGTTGGGCGTCAGTACATATTCGCTCTACAAATGGATGAAGCTCTACGCAAAAGCTGCGTCACAGACATCATCTGTTGACCATGAAGCTGAGAACCGCAGGCTCAAGCGTGAGTTGGCGCGGATGACGGAGGAGCGTGACATCCTAAAAAAAGCGGCCGCGTACTTCGCAAAGGATGCAAGGTGAAGTACGCGTTCATTGCCGAGCACCGCCCTCAGTATTCGGTACGCAGGATGTGTCGCTGCCTCAATATCCATCCCAGCGGGTTCTATGCATGGATTAAAAATCCATTAAGCCACCGGGCGCGTGAGGATGCGCGTCAGACCAAGCTGCTCGAAGAAGCTTGGAACGACAGTGGCAAGGTCACTACCGCCCGCCCGCGCCAGAAAGCATGATGCCGATAGACCAAAGGCCGACCATGCATTAACATTCAAACTGGACCACCCGATGGGGGCACTCCATCGGCAACTTTGCTTTTTATAACACCGATCCGATGGTCATGGCCTTTGCGTCGACTGAATTCGGCGTTACCAACGAGGCTGCACTGGCCGAGTGCAACAAAGAGAATGGCGTCGTTTTCGGCGGCGGCTATTCGACTTCGCAATATTACATGATGTGCAACATACCTGTCGCTACCTACTGAAGATATTCAGGGCAAGCGTCTGCGCATGGCGGGCGGTGCCTGGTTACGCACATGAACACGCTTGCAGTAGGGAACTACTATGCCGGATTTGAATGGGGCTATAACCCTGCGTTCTGGCAAGGCTTGTCCGAGGCGTCGCGCAACGTACTGTTCGACCAGATGGCATACTATCTTGCGCAGCACCGGGTTGAGTTCGACAAGGATGTTGAAAAAGCGGTTTCCGCGCCAAAGAAGGCGGCATGAAGATTTTCGAACCTGATCAGGCTCTGACGGAAGCGCTGGCGGAATCTGTGACCGCGGACGAGGCCGTGCTGATCGAGAACGCCAAGAGCCGCGGTATTGAGAACCCCGAAGCGCTGCTGGCAGACTACAAGCGCATCGTTGATCGCTGGGCTGCGCTGCTGGCGGATGTGGACCACGGCGATACCGATGCATTGACAGCATTGGCCAAAGCAGAGATCTACGACAAGTTGGACCGCGCAAACTACGGTATGAATTAAACTACATATATTATGTACAGTCCCAGGGCGCTGCCACGGCACCTCGGGGTTCCTACCGCCCTGCGACCTCATAGCATTTTGATCGAAAGGCTACCACCAGCGTAGACTCTCATTCGAAAGCGCGCAAATGATCAGGAGACTGTTTGCAGCATATGATGCAAACGCAGGTGGGGTTACCCGGCAGCGGCTTTGAGCACCTCGGTCATTTCCTCCAACTCACGCGGGCGACCAGAAACGCTCAACTGCAGCAAATATCGAAAAGCGCCGTCGAAACGCAGATAAAGAAGTTCCTTGGCTTTGCGCTCAGAGGCTATCGGATTCATCATCTCGATCAGCTGTTCTTCAATCTCGTCAACGACGGGAACGAAAGCTTGGTCAAATAGCGCTTGATTTCGAATGTCGTACCAAAGCCGATGAAGCTCAGCTTCGGTACTGATCGTTTCTGCCAAAGCAGTACAGAACGCTGTCTTGATGCGATCTGGGTTGGAAATACCCCTGACAGATGCAGAAATTGTTCTGGCAAACTCGCTTTTGTACTGTCGCACACAGTAGATCAGAAGCTCGTCCTTATCCTCAAAATAGTAGTGCAGACTGCCAAGCGACATTTCTGATTGCGACGCAATATCACGCAGGGTCGTACGGGCATAACCATAAAGCTTAAGCGCGCTGATCGCACTTTGCGCAATCTCGCGTTTGCGGTTCTCACGCTTGCGGGCCTTATTCGCTTTTCGGTCCGCAAGCCTACCTGTTTGGGTCATGTCGTTCATCGGGCACTCACATTTGTCCCTGCCGACCTAGCCCAAAAGGGCGTGAAAGAAAATACGCGGCAGCTTGAACCAGCTGGGTTTGTGCTGAAACCGGGTCAGCAAGCGACCGATATGATGCTGACGCTTGTTGGACACAAACCAGGGCGGCCGGGGCAGCAGGCTCATCCCGCCGGATAGCAGATTGCGCGGGAAGGGGCGGAACGGGGCCTCGATCACCGTGCGTTCAACGTTTTCAAGCATGAAGGTATTGTGGACGGTGCCCACACCAGACTGGACGTTTTGCAAGGTCGCGCCAGCAAAGCCGCCCCAGGGACAGGCAGTCACCAGAAAGGCAAGGCCGGACCACGCATTGATCGCAATCGCGCCATAGCGGAATTCGGCGATGATCTCTTCGAACCGCTTGCGGCCCATAGCCCGGATCGTGGCAGGGTGGATGATGATATTGCCGCCCAATGTGCCATAGAGCGTGTCATTCGCCCATTTGATCGCTTCGATCAGATAGGTTTCGGCATTTTGTGCCTCGATGTGCATGACACCAAGCGCAGATGTGAAGACTTCGGTCTGGGCCAGCCAATCGCTATCACCCTCGGCCATATCGGCAAGATAAAGCGGAGCCACATCCGCCCCACGATCCAGCTTTTGTGGGCTTTTGGCGTGATCGACAAAGGCCTTTTGACGATCTTCGGCACCGGGATAATAAGCGGCCCGTTTGGTGTGCTTGGCCATCACATCGGCGACATTCCCCATCAACTCGGCTGTCTTATCCCAGCCTTTCGGCAAAATAAGGCTCTGCACCGCAACACAGTTAAAGCCACCGTTATGCAGTTTCATGGTGGCGATGTTCTCCGCTTGAAAGCGCAAGTCCGCCTTGGTCCACGGGCCTGGTACGACGATAGTGGGGCAAACGGCACCGAGCTCGGATGTCATGTGTCGGGTGTTTTTCGGCGTGTTGGCGGCCTTGTTCTTCTCGCCTTCCTGGCCTGGCCCCCAGACGATCAGATCATGGGTGGCGCGCGCACCGGTGATGTGGATTTCCTCGACCAGCAGATGCGTCGTAAGATAGGCCCCCGCCGGACCATCGCCACGATGGATACGTAGTGCGTCGCGGTCGATCAGCGGCTTCAGGGCGGCCTGCAAAGGCTCGGTCAGGTAGTCGTTGACCGGGTTCATTTTAAGTAAGACCACCTGGTTTTCCAGAAAGAGCTTCTGGAAAGCATCCAGCGGCGTGATCGCGGCGATATTGCCGGCGCCCAGAACCAGCGCGACCTTGCCACGCCGTTGGTCTGCCGGAATATCATAGGCTGATGCAGCGTTGTTCTTGAGGTTGGCGGGGGTCACGCCTTTTTGCATCCAGACATCCGCATGCACGCCTGAAATCAGCAGCCGGTCCCAGATCGAATGTGGCACAACGCGCACGGCGGTTTGACCGCTTGGCAGGCTGCGTTTCTTTAGACCGTCCAGAAAGGTTTTGCCTTCCATCTGCGACAACGTATCGATCAGACCGTTGCAGCAGGACATGACGGCATAGGGCCCCGATGTCCATTCCTCCCCCAAGAGAGGGGAACCTTGCGGGATGCCCTTGGCCTTACCCGCCGCATCGACCCATTCGTCGGCGACGCGCATCAGATTGTCTTTGACTGCCTGCAATACCGCGATGCGGTCGTCCAGCGAGGTTTGCGCCCAACGGTCTTTCGCCGCGTCGAGGGCTTTTAGGTCGGCGTCATAGGCTGCTTGCAGATCGGGGGTGAAGTTACTTTGATGTTTCATGCGGCTCCCTCCAGAAGGACGTTCGCGTAGGTCTCGCGTAGTTTGAGTTTCACCACTTTGCCCGTGGCACCTAGGGGCAGTTCATCGACAAAGATCACCCGATCTGGCACCTGCCAGCTGGCGACTTTGCCGTCGTAGATTTTCAGAAGCTCCGCTTCGGAGACGTCACCAGATTTGACCGCGATCAGGATCGGACGCTCGTCCCATTTAGGGTGATGGGCAGCGATGGCGGCGGCATTTGCGATCGCCGGGTGACCGATTGCGATGTTTTCAAGCTCTACCGTAGAGATCCATTCGCCCCCGGATTTGATGATGTCCTTTGAGCGGTCTCGGATGACCATGAAACCATCCGCGTCAATTGTGGCGACATCGCCAGTGTCGAACCAGCCGTCGGGGGTCAGCGCCGAGTCTTCTTTGTTAAAGTAGCTGTGGACTACCCAAGGACCGCGCACCTGCAGGTCGCCCTGTGTTGCCCCGTCTTCGGGCAGTACATTACCGGACTCATCTACCAGCCGGATTTCTATCCCGTAAACAGGGCGGCCCTGGCCCACGCGAATGTCGGTTTGCGCTTCGGTCGACAGACCCTCGTGGCGCTGCAGCAGACGGTTGACCGTCGCGAGGGGGCTGGTCTCTGTCATGCCCCACGCTTGAATCAATTCGACATCATATTTGTCACGGAACGCCGTATACATCGACGGTGGCATCGGTGCGCCACCGACAATGGTGCGGGTCAGGCTTGGCAGTTTAGAGCCGGATTTCTCCAACGCTGCTAATAGCCCCATCCAAATTGTGGGCACGCCAAAGGCAGCAGTCACCTGTTGTGTGTCGATCAGGTTGGCCAGGCTGTCCCCATCCAGCCCCGGACCCGGCAGCACCAGTTTTGCACCAGCCGACGCCGCAGTATAGGGCACGCCCCACGCATTGACGTGGAACATTGGCACAACCGGCATCACCGTATCACAGGCCGAGATCGCAAGCCCGTCGGGCTGGTTGCCCACGAGCGCATGGAGCAAGGTCGACCGATGGGAATAAAGCACGCCTTTCGGGTTTCCCGTGGTTCCGGATGTGTAGCAAAGCGAAGAGGGCTGGCGCTCATCGAGTTCGGGCCACACAAAATCCGGGTCTCCGTCAGCGATCAATTCATCATAGAACTGCAGCCCGTCAAGCATCTGGGCCGCCTCGTCGTCTCGTGGTCCCAGCAGAACGTAGTGCTCGACCGTATCAAACCGGTCCTTCAAGTTTGCCACAGCGGGCAGGAAGGTTCGGTCAAAGAACATCACCTGATCTTGCGCGTCATTGGCAATATAGACCATCTGGTCGGGATGCAGACGCGGATTGAGGGTATGGCAGATGAAGCCTGCACCCGAACTGCCAAAGTAAATCTCGAGGTGCCGCCGGTTATTCCATGCGATGGTGCCGCACCGGGTTTCCTGCGGCAGGCCCAGTTTGGTCAGTACCGAACCCAAGCGCCGTGCATTCCTGGCAACCTCTTGCCAGCTTGTGACGTCGACTTCGCCCGAAGTTTCAACCGAGACAATTTCGGTGCGCCCGTGGCAGCGGGCTGCGTGATCGATAAGGGAAGAGATCAGCAACTGCTGGTCCATCATTTTGCCAAGCATAGAGTGGCTCCGTAATTTTAAGACGATATGGGGGCTCGCGACCTCGGTTGCCCGAGGTCGCGAGGGGTAAGCCTAGTTAGGCGCGGATCAAGTCAGAGCACTTTTCGCCAATCATGATGGCGGCAGCATTGGTGTTGCCATTGACGATCGTCGGCATGATAGACGCATCCGCGACGCGCAGCGCGTCGATCCCATGAACCTTTAGATCGGCGCCGACCACAGCCATGTCATCGGACCCCATTTTACAGGTGCCCACAGGGTGATAGATCGTCTGGATATTGGCCCGCAGATAGGCTCGAATTTCGTCATCGGTTTGGACATCCACCCCCGGAAAGCGCTCTTCGCCACGGAAATCATCCAGCGCAGGGGAGCTCATGATCTTACGCGCGATCTTGACCCCCTCGACCAGAATTTCCAGATCTTGAGCTTCGGCAAGCGCATTCGGATTGATCAGCGGCGCATCCTCTGGGTTGGCTGACGCGAGCGTGATTTCACCAACTGACTTCGTCCCAACGAGGCTTGGCATGATGGTAAAGCCTTCGCTGTCCGTTGGATTGCCAGCACCGTCCGAGATGAACCAGATCGGGGCAAAATGAAACTGTAGATCAGGGGCAGGGGCGTCCGGCATAACCGTCAGATATCCGCCTGCTTCGCCAATATTCGACGTGAGCATTCCCATGCCCTTGGCGAGCAGTTCGGCCTGCTCAGGCTCAGTCGCATGGGCGAGGGTTACGGGTTGCGTGCAGACATGGGCAACCGGTGCCATCAGGTGTTCCTGAAGGTTCTGACCCACACCGGGGAGGTCATGAACCACCTCTATCCCCAGCTCTGTCAGGGCGCTGCGTGATCCAATGCCCGACAGCATCAAAATCTGGGGTGAGCCGATCGATCCTGCCGACAGGATGACTTCAGCCTGCGCCATGACCTCGTGCATCTCGTCACCGGATTTGAACCGCACCCCGACGCATCGGTTGTTTTCGACGAGGAGCTTGTGCACATGGGCTTCGGCCTGAATCGCGAGATTGTCGCGCGCAAGGGCAGGATGCAAGAAAGCGACGGCGGTCGAATTTCGCATCCCGTCTTTTTGCGTGACCTGATACAGGCCGAATCCTTCCTGCTCTGTGCCCGCATTGAAATCGGGCTGCGCTGGATAGCCCGCCTCTACAGCGGCATCGACCATCGCGAGCGTCACTGGGTTAGGGTCGCGCAGGTCCGCTACGTTCAGCGGGCCACCTGTGCCGTGATGATCATCGGCACCGCGTTCGTTATTTTCCGACCGCTTGAACAGCGGCAGGACATCTGCGTGGCTCCAGCCGGGGTTTTCTGCCCCCCAAGCATCATAACAGACCGGATTGCCCCGCTTGTAGATCATCGCATTGATCGAGCTTGACCCACCAAAAACTTTTCCTCGGGGCATATACAATTGAATATCGGCGGAATGCTTTTGGGGCGTGCTGCGGTAAGCCCAGTCTAGCGGAGTCTGAAATAGATTGGGAAAGGCAGCAGGAATGTGGATGAACTGGTTTTCATCCGCAGGCCCTGCTTCAAGCACGAGCACGTTCTTGTCCGGGTCCTCCGACAGGCGCGCCGCAAGGGCACAACCCGCAGAGCCTGCGCCGATAATGATGTAATCATATTTTTCGGCTGCTTGCGCTTTGGCATGGCTGGCCCCTAGTGCAAGAGGTGCCGCAGCGGCCACCCCGAGTGCTGCGCTCTTGCGCATAAAGTCACGCCGCGAAATACCGCCTGCGTCAAATTCCTGTGCAACGGCTGCGTATCTTGTCTGGTTCTTTTCGCTGTTCATGATCGACTCCTCCCAAGTCATTTTCATCAAGGACTGCCCCTCCACAGGCGACCCTTGATGCTATTCGACATCTGAACAGACGAACTGGTCATTTGTCCAGTATTTTGTGATTTACATCTCAGGGCAGGTAATTAGTTAACATTAACAAATAGTTGTGCTATCTAAGGCTGATGAAGTCATACCCCGTCAACTCTGCGAGTTCGCGGATCTCTCAGACTTTCACACAACGAAATCCACAATTTCCGGCTTCGCGCATTATGCCGGTACGGCGCAAATCCGGTGTGCATCTTCAGGGGTTAGTGCCCCTAGGCTTGGTGTAATTCCGACGGTAGCGCGGGCTGAGTGGAGCCACGCGTTGCTTAGGCGGAGCCCGCGCGGTTTGCTGGGCGACCGTGGACGTTCCCCGGTGGGGTTTGGGTGGCACACCTAACCTACCAACCAAGAAGAACCCCATGACCAAGGACGTGATATCAGAAATAGAAGCGTTGAAAGCGCTTCTTTCGGAGACTGCGGACCATCAAGTTCTGGCCGAGATGCTGGGTTTCGGTGCCGTCCGGCTATTGGCCCTCGATGTCGACCATCTGCGAAAATAACATCATGGACCCGGCAAAAATCGCCGGCCTTTAAACCGGCTCAACATCCAGCCGGAGAACAAATTAGACCACCTGCTGGGACACTATCCGCATATAGGCATCGGTTAGCACTTCGTTGCGCCAGGAAGCCCCAGCAGAACGGATTCATTGAAAGCATCAAACTTCAGCACTCGGCGCTAAGGTCGAGGGGACTTGGGGCCTAGGTCAGTTGATGCGTGAGGGCCAAGCCAATCAAGCTAGCGCATTTAACTAAATCCGCTCTGCATGATCGTCTGGGGTGCAGGGCGCGAAAATGGCGTGGTGTGGGCTGCGCCGGTGATTATGCGGGCGACAGAATGTGGATTTTGCTATCGGCGACCATGTTCTTGGATTGCTTGCTATACTCTTTCATATGTGGTGCTGCAGCATGTGCCCCTAGGGCCTGCATGCTCTCCCATTGTTCAACGACAACAAATGTATCTGGCCCAAATTCCGCCTGCATTGGTCCTGCGCCTTCTACGTCGACTGTGGCCTCGTAGGCGATGCATCCTGCTTCAGCTTTTACGGTAGGGACGTTCTTATTGAATAGATCCAGAAGTGCTTGGCGTTGTCCTGGCCGGGTTGTGATGACGGCAATAACGTGGATATTTGGCATAGGTAACCTTCTTTGGTTGGCGGGCGCTTTGGGTTTAGCTTCCGATTAATCGGGCACTTAGATGCGGCTTTGATGCTGTGAGTTTGAGTGCTGTTTCTTATGAATATTTGGTGTAAAACCCTAAACCTACAGCGGATGATAAAGCAATGCTTGAAATATATTAATTCAGCAATTAATTAGTGCAAAGTCGGGGCGTTGGAGGAGGATTCTTCGCCCGTCGATGTTCTATGATACCGTGCCTTGGGAGGGGATAATGGTTCACTGCAGCAGTCAAAGCGGCGCAAATCGTGAAGATGGCAAGATGCGCCGCGCACCGGAAAACGCTGTGGTCGCGTCATGAAGCATCCATCCTACACGGCCAAAACTAATCCTGATAAAATTGCCTATGAAATGGCAAGTAGCGGCGAAACCCTGAGTTTTGGGCAGCTGGACAAGCGATCCAACCAGGCCGCGCATGGCTTTCGGAAACTGCAGGTGGAAGCCGGCGAAAACATTGCACTACTATTTGAAAACTGTCTGGATTTTGTTGTGCTCACATGGGCGGCTCAGCGGTCGGGGGTGTTCTACACCGCCATAAGCTGCCATCTGACTGCGAACGAGATCAGTTATATCGTAGGCGATTGCGCAGCGAAAGTGCTGGTGCTGTCGTCCAAATATGCGGAGCTTTTTCCTGCAATCCAAAGCGCTTGTCCGGATGTTAGAATTTTTGTGAGCGGGAAATGCGACGATCCGGAAATGGACTGGAACGCCTTGGTGCGCCATATGCCCAGTGATCCAATCCAAGACGAGACGGTGGGCGCGGACCTGTTGTATTCGTCAGGTACGACGGGGAGGCCCAAGGGCGTGGTGCGCGAATTCACCCGCCAGCCAATCGAAACGGTCATACCGCCGCTGATGACGGTGCTGTGTGAAACGATGGCGAATATGAACGACCAAAGCGTCTATCTGTCGCCGGCTCCTCTTTATCATGCAGCCCCTTTGCGCACATCAATGATGGCGGTCATGCTTGGTGGCAAATCAATTATAATGGAGCGGTTCGACGCCAGCGAAATGCTACGACTGATCGATCGACACCGGGTGACGCATACTCAGGTTGTGCCAACGATGTTTGTGCGGATGCTCCGTCTGCCCCGTGCTGAACGCGAGGCATATGACCTTTCCTCGCTAAAGGTGATTTTCCACGCGGCAGCACCTTGCCCGCAAGAGATCAAGAGACAGATGCTGGATTGGGTTGGTCCGATCCTGATTGAATATTACGCAGGTTCCGAAGCAAATGGGGTAACCGTATCGACCTCGGATGACTGGCTGAAGTATCCGGGCACAGTGGGGCGTTCCCTGATTGGTGACATACTTGTGGTCGATGAGAACGGCAGGGCGTTGCCTGCCGGAGAGATAGGCGATGTCTATTTCGACAGCGGTATCGAATTTTCCTATCGCGCAGATCCCGATAAGACCGCCAAGGCTTACTTGCGTCCCGGGTGTTCGACGCTGGGGGACGTCGGCCATGTGAACGAGGAAGGGTTTCTTTTTCTCACAGACCGTGCGTCGTACACGATTATTTCCGGTGGCGTGAACATCTATCCGCAAGAAACCGAAGATCTGCTTGCGTGCCATCCTGACGTTGCAGATGTCGCGGTGTTTGGCGTTCCCAACGAGGAAATGGGCGAAGAGGTAAAGGCGGTCGTGCAGCTTGAAGATGGTGTCGCCCCGTCGGCGGCAAAGTCAGAGGAACTGATGGAATACTGCCGCTCTCATCTGTCCCGGATCAAAGCGCCGAAAAGCATCGACTTTCGCACCGACCTACCGCGAACACCGACAGGCAAGCTGACCAAACGAAAGCTCAAGGACGAATACTGGAACTGAGCGTTAAAGCTTGCTGGGGCAGCATATAACGCCCAGACTCACCGCTCTGATGACAAGAACTGGATCACCGAAAATGACTTTTACCCTCGATAACAGCCGGATGTCCGAACGGGCGTTGGAAATCGCCGACCGCGTAGAGGCTTTCGTCCGCGAAAAGATCGTTCCGTATGAAAAGGACGGCCGCCGCAACAGCCACGGCCCGACGGAAGCGCTTGGCGACGAGATGAAGGAGGCGGCCCGACAGGCGGGGGTGATGACGCCCCATATCCTCGAGGACGGCACGCATCTGACCCACCTTGAAACAGCATGTGTGTTGATCCGGTCGGGCCTGTCGCCGCTCGGCCCGGTCGCTTGCAACGTGGGCGCGCCCGACGAGGGCAACATGTATCTGCTGGGCAAGGTCGGATCGGCCGAGATGAAAGAGCGGTTTTTAGCACCGATGGTCGAAGGCAAGATGCGATCCGCCTTTTTCATGACGGAGCCCGCGGCCGAAGGGGGTGCCGGGTCTGATCCGATGATGATGCAGACGACCTGCAAGATGGACGGGAACCACTGGGTTATCAACGGGCGCAAGACGCTGATCACCGGCGCTGATGGGGCGGGGCTTGGCATTGTCATGGCAAAATCCGAGGACGGGGCCTGCATGTTCCTTGTCGATCTGCCTGATCCCGCGATCCGGATTGAACGGGTGCTGGACACCATCGACGATTCCATGATCGGCGGACATTCGGTCATCAACATCGACAATCTGCGGGTCCCTGCGAGCCAGATGCTGGGCGAAAGCGGTGAAGGTTTCCGCTATGCTCAGGTGCGTCTGTCGCCTGCGCGTCTGACCCATTGCATGCGCTGGCTCGGTGCGGCGGTCCGCGCCAATGAGATCGCGAGCGACTATGCCAACCGGCGTATGGCTTTTGGCAAACCGCTGGTGGATCACGAGGGTGTCGGCTTTATGCTGGCCGAGAACATGATCGACCTCAAGCAGGCCGAGCAGATGGTTTACTGGTGCGCGGACGTACTGGATACCGGCGAGTTGGGTACGGTCGAAAGTTCCATGACTAAGGTGGCTGTGTCCGAGGCGCTGATGCGGGTCGCGGACCGATGCGTTCAGGTGATGGGCGGGCAGGGCGTGACTGGCGATACGATCGTCGAACAGGTGTTCCGCGAAGTGCGCGCGTTCCGGATCTATGACGGCCCGACCGAAGTGCACAAATGGTCGCTGGCCAAAAAGGTCAAACGGGATTGGAAAAAGGCGCAGGGCGAATGAGCCCTGTCCGTTTCAGTTTGAATTCAACCATTATGAAAGCGGGGATATTCTGATGGCTCTTCATACGCGGGTCACCGAAATGCTGGGGATCGAAACCCCGATTGTACAGGGTGGCATGATGTGGGTCGGCACCGCCGAGATGGCTGCCGCGGTTTCGAATGCCGGGGGGCTTGGTATCTTGACCGCCCTGACCCAGCCAACGCCTGACGCCCTGGCGGCAGAGATCGAGCGTTGCAAAACTATGACGGACAAACCGTTTGGCGTGAACCTGACCGTGCTGCCATCGGTGAACCCGCCGCCTTACAGCGACTATCGCCGTGTGATCATCGAAGCGGGGGTCAAGATCGTAGAAACCGCAGGCGGCAGGCCACAGGAGCATGTGGAGGATTTCAAAGCCCATGGCATTACGATCCTGCATAAATGCACCTCGGTCCGTCACGCGCTTTCGGCGGTCAAGATGGGTGTGGATATCATCTCTATCGACGGGTTCGAATGTGCGGGCCATCCGGGCGAAGATGACGTGCCCGGTCTGGTTTTGATCCCTGCCGCCGCTGACCAGATTGATGTGCCTTTGCTTGCGTCAGGCGGGTTCGGCGATGGCCGCGGGCTTGCCGCTGCTTTGGCCTTGGGGGCCGACGGGATCAATATGGGAACGCGGTTCTGTGCAACGGTAGAAGCGCCGATCCATGAGAAGGTTAAACAGTTTTTGGTGGCGAACGGGGAACGGGACACCAACCTGATTTTCCGGGGGTTCAAGAACACGGGCCGCGTTGCCAAAAACTCGGTCTCTGACATGGTGGTCGAGATCGGCTCGAAACCGGGTGCCGAATTTGGCGATGTCCAACCCTATGTCTCCGGTGTCAAAGGCCGCGAAGCTTTGATGTCTGGCGATCTCGACAGAGGATTGATCTGGGCGGGGCAGGTGCAAGGGCTGATCAACGATGTCCCCACCTGCGAGGCATTGATCGCGCGGATCGTGGCGGACGCAGAATCCATCATCTCTACACGGCTTGCACGACTGGTTGCGTAAGGGTCGACGGTTTGAGAAAGGGAAGAGTGCATTGGCTGAATTGGTACTACGCGAGGACAAGGACGGTTGGACGGTTCTGACGCTGAACAGGCCGGAGAAGTTGAACTCTCTGACCGTCTCGCTGTTCAAGGAGCTGCGCCAGCATATTATTGATCTGCGCGATGACGACGCGGTCCGTTGCGTTGTCTTGCGCGGTACAGGCAAGTGTTTTTCGGCGGGCCATGACCTTGGCGATATTGCCGAAGGGGAGGATGTGCCGTCAGCCGGGTGGCATTCCGAAACCTTGCGGCTGATGGAAAAGCTGCCAAAGCCGGTGATCGCCGCGGTGCATGGGCATTGCTACACCGGCGCGCTCGAAGTGGCGCTGGCCGCTGATTTCATCGTCGCGGCGGATACAGCCCGTTTCGGTGACACCCACGCCAAATGGGCCCTGACCCCCGTCTGGGGGATGAGCCAGCGGCTCCCTCGGCGCGTGGGCATCGCCACGGCCAAGCGGTTGATGTTTACGGCGGACATGATCGACGCCGATGAAGCGGTGCGGATCGGGCTGGCCGAGTATGCGGTTCCGCTTGATCAGTTCGACGCCGAGATCGAAGGTTTGGTTGCCCGCATCATCGCCAATTCCCCGTTTTCCCATGCCGCGAACAAGCAATTGCTTGAAGCGACAGACATGCGCCCGATGGATGCGGGATTGCAGTGGGAAGTGATGGAGACTGCCGGCATCGGCCCGGACATGGCGGAGCGGATCGCCGCCTTCACCAAAAAGTAAATCCGGCGCGTTTCGGACGAATTTCTTCAGGAGGATTGCAGGATGACGACCCAGACCAAAGAGGAACTGGACGCGTTCCGGGAAGAGGTGGCAGCCTACTTGGACACGGCCCCCACCGACGCGATCCGCGAAGCCGGGCGTAAAACCACCAGCGCCTTTGCACCGTTTGAACAAGGGGCAGCTTGGCAGGCCATTCTGAACGAAAAAGGCTGGGCCGCGCCCGATTGGCCCGAGAAATATGGTGGTACGGGCTGGTCCGCCGAGCAGCGCACCATTTTCGAGGAAGAATACCGCAAGCGGGATCTGCCGCCCTTGCTGCCGAACTCGCTCAAGATGGTGGGGCCGTTGTTGATCGACCTTGGCACCGAAGAGCAAAAGGCCAATTACCTGCCCCGGATCCTGTCGGGGGAGGATTATTGGACGCAAGGGTATTCGGAACCGAACTCCGGTTCCGATTTGGCATCACTGAAATGTAGCGCGGTTGCGGATGGGGATGATTACATCATCAACGGCAGCAAGATCTGGACAACCTTCGCCCATAAATCGAACCGGATGTTCATGTTGGTGCGCACCAGCAGCGAGGGTAAAAAGCAGCAAGGTATCACCTTTCTGCTGCTGGACAGGACCGACTTTCCCGGCATGGACATTCGCCCGATCAAGGGGCTGGATGGCCACGCTGAATTTTGCGAGGTGTTTTTCGACAATGTCCGCGTGCCGCAATCCGGTCGGGTCGGGGCAGAAAACGAAGGCTGGAGCGTTGCCAAACATCTGCTGCAACACGAACGTAACGGATCGGCCAACAGCCCCGTTCTGGTCCGCTATCTGAAACGGATCACCGAGGCGGCGCAGAATGAAACATCCCCCTTTGGCGGCAAGCTGTCTGACGACCCGGTGTTCCAGCGCGACCTCGGCGCATTGTACGCGGATGTCGCGACGCTCGCCCAGTTCGAGTGGCTGATTATGAGCGGTCACGAGATGGTCAACGACCCGGCGCTGCCTTCGATTGCCAAGACCATGAACTCGGAACTGATCCAACGTGTGTCGGTGATGATGACGCGGGTGGCCGGGCTCGAGGGGCTGTCCATGCAGCTTGACGCCTTGACCGTGGGGGCGGGGGTGGATCCGATGGGAAGCGAGCTGGATCTGATCGCTATGCCGTTTTACCTCAACAGCCGTGCGACGACGATTTACGCGGGCACCAATGAGGTTCAGCGCGACTTGATCGCGCGCAGCTTGCAGATCGCTTGAAAGGGTACTCAGATGGATTTCTCTCAGACCGAAGAACAGAAGATGCTGCAAGAGAGCGTGAAGCGCCTTTTGGAGCGGAGCTATGGTTTCGAGACCCGTCAGAAAATGCTGCAATCCGGCCACCCGTGGTCGCCCGAGATTTGGCAGGCACTGGCCGAGATGGGTATTCTTGGCCTGCCTTTCGCCGAAGATGTCGGCGGGTTTGGTGGGTCGATGGCGGATGTCGTTGCTGTGGCTGAACCCTTTGGGGCGCATCTGCTGATCGAGCCTTATGTTTCTTCGATCCTGCTTGCGGGGTCTTGTCTGGGGCAGTCCGATAGCCCTGCTGCGCAAGCGCAACTTTCCAAAATCATAACGGGTGAACAAACGGCAGCCTTCGCCCATGAAGAGGGGAAGGGGATCGCGGATCCGGCACTTGTTTCCTTGGCCGCAACCGAGGCAGCGGACGGATTCACGCTGAGCGGTGAAAAGCGGATGGTCCTTGGGGGCGCGCAGGCCGACACGCTTGTCGTATCGGCACGAACGCGCGGCACGGCACCTGACAAGGATGGCCTATCCCTGTTTATGGTCGATCCAAAACAGCAAGGGGTCAGCATTACATCTTTCGTTACCATTGACGGCCGCCACGCCGCGCATATCACCTTCGATGCGGTTCAAATCCCGTCCAAGCGCAGGATCGCCGAAGATGCCCATAGCGTGCTGCAAACAGTGATCTCTAGGGCAATCGTCGCGCTCTGCGCTGAAGCCGTGGGCGCTATGGGGGCCTTGCTGCGATTGACAAGCGAATATGCATCGACGCGCAAACAGTTCGGCACGCCTATCGCCACGTTTCAGACCATTTCGCACCGCTTGGCAGATATGAAGATCGCCTATGTAAAGGCCCGCTCCTGCCTGCTGTACACGACGGCGCTGATGGATGCCGGACAGGTAGGCGCGCAGGATATTTCGATCCTGAAAGGGCAGATTGGTGCCTTGGGCCGGGACATCGGCGAAGCGGCTATTCAGACCCATGGCGGCGTCGGTATGACGGACGAGGTCAGCATCGGTCACTTTCATAAGCGTATCCTGACAATCAATGCGCTGTTCGGAGATAGTGAGTATCACTTCCGTGCGGTCGGCAAATCTCTCGCCACTGCCAAAGCGTAGAAATGTGGTGCGGAGGTGTGGCTATCTCACCTCCGCGATATCAGCTACGCGCCATTAGGCCGCCCAAGATGACCGCGATCATCTGCTCCGTATAGGAGCGGCGTATGTCGTCATCAATTCTATCGACGCCGTGCATATAGTTCAGCACTTCTCGGGATGAAAATATCTGGTCACATGCCCCGATGACGATGAAGTAGAAGAACTTGTAGTCGACAGATTGGAACTCTCCTGCCGCGACACCTTCGGAAATCATCCGCTTGTAGGCGTCATGGATCGGTTCGATATACGACTTTATCATGGTCCGTCTGACTTCTTCGGTTTCGTCGCGCATCGTCGCGGTCAGCAGGCGCTGCAAGTAAGGGTATTTGAAGTACATGTTGACGAGACCGGAGAGATGGTACCGCATCTTCGCGGTCGGGCGCATGTCCATCTCGACCAAGGCTTCAAGCTGGGTGACCGCTTCCGCCAGATCTCGGTGAAGAAGGGCGCGCATCAAGCCGCTTTTGTTGCCGAAGTAATACTTCACCAAAGCAGAGTTCACCCCAGCCTTCGCCGCAATATCGATGATGGGCACCAGCAAGGTGTCCCGTTCACACATGAGCTCGCTTGCGGCGGTGAGCAAATCATCTCTTGTTGACGCACGTTCTTCGAGGGGTGCGGTGACTGCGGCTACCTTTGAATTCATTGCTCAACTAACTCCTGTAGGTAGAACCTTATTACTCAGTGCCGATCAGAATGTCACGGATGATTCGGTCGCACTTCAAGCCAAGAAGCCATTGAAGCTTGCCAGTCGCGCCTCCTTTGCGACGAGATCGGCTAGGGGATCGCATTAGAGTTTGTGATATTACTGTTCTTTATATCGGTGGCGCATGGTTTCAAAAACCTCATTAACTACACAATTACCACTTTACAGGCGTAACTTAACTGCGTAGCTAATATGCCTATGTGATGTGCTTGGTCTGGGAGGTCGCCCATCACGATTGGTAATTAAGCGCGACGTTTTCGCATACCAAGAAGGCTGTGTCGCAGCGCGGTACCCTCCGCCGGGCGATGAGGATGTCGGTAACGTCGGGAGGAGACGAGATGATTGATCCAGAGGCAATGAGCTCGATTAGCGCGGTCGCACGAAGCGCTGCACAGCGCGCACCTGACAAGATCTGCAATCGGTTTGAAGGACGCGATACGACCTTCAAGGATTTTGATCGTCACGTTGATCAGGTTGCACACGGCTTGGACGCGGGCGACGCCAAAGTCGTCGCTTACCTTGGGAAAAACTGCGACCACGTCTTCGAGATTTTCATCGGCGCGACGCGCGTCGGTGGGATGTTCGCGCCCTTGAACTGGCGGCTTGCACCTGCCGAGATCATCGAGATTTTACGCCAATACCCGCCACAGATGCTTTTCTTCGGGCCTGAGTTCTCGGAAGCGATCAAGGAAATCAACGCAGCACTTCCGGACATTCAGATCCTCGCTATGGAGGAGGGCGATGGACCTTGGGAAACATACGAGGCATGGCGTGATGCTCAGTCGAGCGAACCTGTTGTTGACCGCGCTTCAACGCATGATCCGGCTATGGTTTTGTTTACATCCGGCACCACAGGAGTGCCGAAAGCCGTGCTACTGAGCCACAGTAACTTGCTACAGCCGAAACTGGACTCCCTGGCCGTCAAACATATCTATGACCACTGGGACGACGAGGATATCGGGTTTGTTGCGATGCCCTTGGCGCATATCGGCGGCATTGGTTTTTGGACAATCGCCTTTGTGAACTGCTGTACCAGCGTCATCCTCCGAGAGTTTGACCCTGTTGCAGCCCTTGATGCAATCCACACAGAGCGCGTTTCAAAGCTGTTCGTAGTGCCTGCTGCCTTGCAGATCGTCATCCAGCACCCAGAAGCAAAGCGCGTCGATTTTTCTTGCGTCAAAACCGTGATGTACGGTGCTGCGCCCATGCCCCTGCCGCTACTGAAAGAGGCCATCGAAGTCGTTGGTTGCCAGTTTATCCAATGTTACGGCATGACGGAGACGACGGGCACGATTGCGATACTTCCACCAGAGGACCACGTGCCCGAGGGATCCGAGCGGATGCGTAGCGCCGGGCGACCCGCGATGGGGTGTGAAATCGCTATTTTCGACCCAAACGGGAAACCCGTCAAAGCTGGCGAGATCGGCGAAGTGGCCGTCCGGGCACCGGCAAATATGCTGGGATACTGGAAGAACCCAGAGGCGACGACCAAGACGCTGCGCGACGACGGTTGGCTGCTGTCGGGCGATGCGGGCTATCTTGACGAGGACGGCTACCTGTTTATCCACGACCGCATCAAGGACATGATCATTTCCGGCGGCGAAAATGTATACCCGGCCGAGGTGGAGAGCGCCCTATATGCGCATCCCTCCATCAGTGAGGCAGCTGTGATTGGCGTGCCTGACCCCAAGTGGGGCGAGGCCGTTCGGGCCGTTGTGACACTCAAGCCCAATGCAACCCTTGACGAGAAAGAAGTGCTGGCTTGGATGCGCGGTAAGCTCGCTGCATTCAAATGTCCCAAGGCGATTGACGTCATTGATGTGATGCCGCGCAATGCGTCCGGCAAGCTGCTTAAGCGCGACCTGCGCGCGCCCTATTGGGAGGGCCGCGAGCGGCAGGTGAATTGAACGCAGCACAAGACATCTTGCATCCTCAGACGGTCCTCGAGAACGGATTGGCGCGGCTGGTGCCCACCCTCGATCCTGCGGCGCAGGGTATCAAGGGGCTGCGGCGGCTATCGGGCGGGGCCAGCCAGGAAACCTGGTCTTTTCAAATGGATGGTGGACAGGGGCACCACTTGATCTTGCGCCGCGAACCTGCCGCGGCGCGGTCGGGCGGCACCGGCATCGGCATGGCGGCCGAAGCCCGAGTGATCAAACGCGTGGTTGCAGCAGGCGTACCCGCACCACAGATCGAACATGAGCTGACGCCAGCTGACGGCATCGGTGCAGGCTTTGTCATGGTGCGCATCGACGGGGAGGCGCTGCCCCATCGCATCCTGCGCGACGACAGCTATGCCCCGGCGCGGGCGAAGTTCGCCCGTCAGGCCGGTGAAATTCTGGCGAGAATTCACCAGAGCGACCCGACTGGCCTGCCCATTCCCGTGCTGTCTCCGCGCGAGGTGTTGGATGATCTGGCCGATCGACACCGCGCATTCGGCGCCGCGCGCGCGGTCTTTTCGCTGGCGCTGCGCTGGCTGGCCGAAAATGCGCCAGAGCCGCGCGCGCCAAAGTTGGTGCATGGGGATTTCCGCATGGGCAATCTGATGTTTGGCCCTGAAGGGATGCGCGGCGTTCTGGATTGGGAACTGGCGCATATCGGTGATCCGATGGCCGACATGGGTTGGCTCTGCATGGAAAGCTGGCGCTTTGGTAATGCCGATCCCGTTGGCGGTTTGGGCCGTCGCGAGGATTTATTTGCAGGGTATGAAGCGGCAGGGGGTGATCCTGTCGATCCGGCTACGGTGCGGTGGTGGGAAATTCTGTCGGCGTTGCGGTGGGGTGTCATCATCGAAGAGATGGCCGCGTGGGTGCGCGAAGGTACTGACACCAGCGTGGAACGTCATGTGATCGCGCGGCGCGCCTCGGAAACAGAAGCGATATTGTTGCTTCATCTGCTGGAAGGGGCCGCATGATGCAGGACCAGCCAAGCCCCAACGCGATTTTGGCGGCCGTTGCTGCATGGCTGCGTGACACCGCTGCGGATGCACTGCCTGCGCATGCCCGGTTCGAGGCCAAGGTCGCGGCAGGCGCGGTTGAACTGGTCCGGCGCCAGATCGGGGCGGAGCCGTCCGAAGGCGACGAGGCCCGGATGCTGTCGGCGCTGGTGGGTGACACGGGCGGGCTGGACGCGTTGACCGCGCGTCTTTGCGCACAGATTGAAAACGGCGAAGCGGATCTATCAACGCCGGGGCTGTCGGACCTGTTGATCGCAACCACGCTGAACAAGATCGACATCGATCAACCGGAGTTTTCCGCGGCAGCCCGCTTGCGGGCATTGGCGCAGCGCAGGCGAGGGTTGCCGTAGCAGAGCCACCCGAGCCGCCGCCAATCGACACAAGGAACACCCGCAGATGAACTTTGATCTACCTTCTGAAATTACCGATCTTGTGACCCGCCTTGATACGTTTATCGAAGCAGAAATCGTACCGTTGCAGGCCGAGGACGATAACGAACGGTTTTTCGACCATCGCCGGGAATACGCTCGCACCGATTTTGAAAACGGCGGGCTGCCCCGGCCCGAGTGGGAAGCCTTGATGGCCGAGGCCGTCCGGCGCGCCGACAAGGCCGGGCTGTACCGCTTTTCCCTGCCTGCGGAATTCGGCGGGCAGGACGGCGGCAATCTGGCCATGGCCGTCGTACGCGAGCATATGGCCGCCAAGGGGCTGGGGCTGTTCAACGACCTGCAGTCAGAGCATTCGGTAATTGGCAATTTCCCGGTCATCGTCATGCTGCGCGATTTCGGGACAGAGGCGCAAAAGCAGACATTCATCTCGGGCGCGCTGAGTGGCGACATCCGCATGGCCTTCGGGTTGACCGAGGAAGCGCATGGGTCGGATGCCACGCATATGGGAACCCGTGCCATTCGCGAAACCCGCGATGGCAAATCCGGCTGGCGCATTGACGGTGAAAAAATGTGGACCACGGGGATGCACACCGCGACCCATTGCGTCACCTTCGCGCGCACCTCTGGCGAAGATGGCGCGGCGGATGGGATCACCGCTTTCTTGGTTCCTGCCCAGACACCGGGGCTGAAGATCGAGGAATATCTCTGGACCTTCAACATGCCCACCGATCATCCGCGGATCAGTTTCAACGACGTCTGGGTGCCGGATGATTTGATGTTCGGGCCAGAGGGCGGCGGCTTGGCGCTGGCGCAGGCATTTGTGCATGAAAACCGCATTCGGCAGGCGGCGAGTTCGCTGGGGGCTGCGGTATATTGTATCGAGGAATCCGTGCGCTATGCCCGCGCCCGCAAACCATTCGGCAAAGAACTGGCGACAAATCAAGCGATCCAATTCCCCTTGGTCGAATTGGCCACGCAGGCAGAAATGCTGCGGCAGCTTATCCGCAAGACAGCCTGGGAGATGGACCGCATGCCACACCCCGAGGTCGCCAAGAAACTGTCTGACAAGGTGAGCATGTGCAATTATCAGGCCAACCGTCTGTGTTGCGAGGCCGCAGACCGCGCCATGCAAATTCATGGCGGCATCGGATATTCTCGGCACAAACCGTTCGAACATATCTATCGCCATCATCGCCGCTACCGCATCACCGAAGGCGCAGAAGAGATCCAGATGCGAAAAGTCGGTGCATGGCTGTTCGGCTACCTTGGCCCCCGACGCGGCAACATTCCCGATCCGACGCCGCGCAGCGTTGCGGCACCGCTAAAGGGAGAGAACTGATGGCTGTTGTACGAACTGATCTGACGGGCGGGGTCATGACGCTCACCCTTGATCGGCCGGAAAAGTTGAACGCCTTCACGATTGAGATGATGCAAGAGCTTATCGACGCCTTCGATGTGGCCGATGCAGATGACGCTGTGCGCGCTGTTGTGGTGACCGGGGCGGGCAGGGCGTTTTGTGCCGGTGCGGATATTTCCGGCGGGACCAAGGGCTTTGTGGATGTGGAAAAGCGCAAGATAGGCGACGGCATCGTGCGCGATGGCGGCGGTCTGTTGACCTTGCGCATCTTTGACAGCCTCAAACCCGTGATCGCCGCCGTCAACGGCGCGGCTGTTGGCGTTGGTGCCACGATGCAGTTGCCGATGGATATGCGGCTTGCCTCCGAGGATGCCAAATTCGGGTTCGTCTTTGGCCGCCGTGGCATTGTGCCAGAGGCCTGTTCATCGTGGTTCCTCCCGCGTGTGGTCGGTATCTCCAAGGCGATGGAATGGAGCACGACGGGTCGCATCTTTGATGCGCAGGAAGCACTTTCCGCCGGATTGGTACGCTCGGTCCACAAACCCGCCGATCTGCTTGGGGCCGCGCAGGAACTAGCCGAGGAAATAGGCGCAAACAACGCCCCGGTTTCTGTCGCGCTGACACGTCAGATGATGTGGCGGATGTTGGGTGCCGATCACCCAATGCAGGCGCACCGCGTCGACAGCCTTGCGATTGAACTGCGAAGCGCCTCCGCCGATGCCGCAGAGGGTGTGCGCAGTTTCACGGAAAAGCGTCCGGCGGTTTTTCCCGACAAGGTCAGTACAGATTTGCCCGACATCTTTCCCGATTGGTCGGCACCGAAATGGCAATAGCCAACCCGATCCCCGAAATTAAAGGAGCCCCGCCGATGACAAATTCTACCCTTGATGACCGGCTCGCAGTCACCCGCGAGGGGCGTGTCAGCACGGTGCGCCTGAATGATCCCAAGACGTTGAATTCCATTGATACGCCGATGGCACTGTCCCTGCGCGAAGTGTTGCGTGCCGAGGCCAAGGTTTCCGGTTGCATCATTCTGGCGGGCGGAGAGCGCGGATTTTGCTCTGGGGCCAACCTGTCCGGCGATCTTGCCCCCGGTGACGGGGAACTGGATGCAGGTCAAACACTAGAGGACGCCTTCAACCCCTTGGTTGAAACGATCCGGACCTTGCCAGTGCCTTTCATCACAGCGGTGCGCGGTGCAGCGGCGGGGGTAGGTGCGTCTCTGGCGATGTCCGGTGACATCATTACCTGCGGTCGATCGGCCTATTTTCTTGAGGCCTTTGCGCGGATCGGGCTGGTTCCCGATGGCGGCGCAGCGTGGTTTTTGACGCGCTCGGTTGGACGGGTGCGGGCAATGGAATTGATGATGCTTGCAGAAAAACTACCGGCGGAAAAGGCGTTTGAGTGGGGCCTAATCACCAGGTTGTTCGAGGATGACGTTGTCGAGGCGGAAGCGATGAAGATTGCGCAAAAACTGGCGGACGGGCCAACCCGTGCACTAGCGCTGACCCGGCAATCTGCATGGGCAGCGGCGGATTCCAGTTTCACCGAAACCCTGCAATTGGAACGTGTTCTACAACGCGACGCGGGCAATCACCCCGATTTTGCCGAAGGTGTCGCGGCATTCATGGAAAAGCGTGCCGCGCGTTTCGGCGGCTAAGCAGGCGTTCTGTGCCCTACGTAAAGGAAGGTAATAAAATGACCGAAGCTTATATCTGTTCTGCATTGCGCACCCCTGGTGGCCGTCGTGGCGGCAAGGTGTCCGGGTGGCACCCCGTCGATCTGGCCGCGCGCGTTTTGGACGCCACGGTACAGAATACCGGCATCGATCCCGCTGCCATTGAGGATGTTATCATGGGCTGCGTCGGCCAAAGTGGCGAACAAGGTTTGCATATCGGTCGCAACGCGGTGCTGGCCTCGTCCTTGCCCGAAAGCGTACCGGCGGTGTCGATTGATCGTCAATGTGGCTCTTCCCAGCAGTCGATCCAGTTTGCGGCGCAGGCCGTCATGTCCGGCACTCAGGACCTGGTGATTGCTGCGGGCGTTGAATCCATGTCGCGGGTACCGATGGGGACCACAGGCGTCTTCACGCGAAACTTCGAGCCCGGCTCGGCCAAGTCGCCGGGTCTTGACGCCAAATATCCCGGCGTGGCCTTTAGCCAGTTTTCCGGTGCCGAAGCGATTGCGCGCAAGCATAACTTCAGCCGCGAGGATCTTGATGCCTTTGCTTTGCTGAGCCATCAGCGCGCGGCGAAGGCGACCGAAGCAGGTGCATTCGACCAAGAGATCGTGCCCCTTGAGCTCGAGAATGGCGAAATGCACCGGGCAGACGAAGGCATCCGTGCCGACGCCTCGATGGAGGCGCTGGCCGGCGTGAAGACGCTGAAAGAGGGCGGCGTGATCACCGCCGGCAACGCCAGCCAGATTTGCGACGGTGCCTCGGCGGTTTTGATTGCCAGTGCCGCGGCGGTCAAGGCCCACGGGCTGACCCCCCTCGCACGGATCAGGTCCATGACGGTAACGGGTGGCGATCCGATAATCATGCTGGAAGAGCCGCTTTTCGCCACCGATCGCGCCTTGGCCCGCGCAGGGATGACGATCGACGAGATTGATCTTTACGAGGTCAACGAAGCCTTCGCCTCGATCCCTCTTGCTTGGCTCAAGCACACAGGTGCCGACCCTGATCGTTTGAATGTCAATGGCGGGGCCATTTCGCTAGGTCACCCATTGGGCGCTTCGGGTGCCAAGCTGATGGCGACATTGGTGCATGGATTGCGCGCCCGCGGAAAACGCTACGGGTTGCAGACCATGTGCGAGGGCGGCGGGCTGGCGAACGTCACCATCGTCGAAGCGCTTTAAGCTAAATTCTGGCTGCGGTTCGTGGAGTATCTCAGCCGAATGACCGCTCCGCTGCGTCGCTTCGGAGCACAGACAGTCACCAACAAGTCGGGGAAAACCGACGACTTACTGAAAATCAAAGGGAGAAGTTAAATGAAGTTTTCTAAATTGTTCAAAAGCAGCGCGTCTGCTTTGGTTCTTGCAGCAGCATCAGTGGGCACATTCTCGACATCGGCCGAGGCACGCGATTTACGCTATGCGATCGGCTGGCCCCCGGGCGCGCTGCCGACAGAGGCGATCGAGACGTATGCTGATGCGGTAGAAGAGGCATCTGGCGGCGACGTCACGGTAAAGGTTTTCCCACTGTCTTTGCTTAACTTTCTGGAGTCGACATCGGGTGTACGTGACGGGATTGCCGACATAACAACTGTTTTGACACCGTATTTCCTATCCGAATTCCCCAATACAAACTTCGTGACCGAGCTGGCTAGCTTTAGTGAAGTGGTGGAAGGCGACCCTGATCGGATGGCCTTTGCTTTCACCGGCGCGATCATGGAATACGTCATGTTCAACTGTGGCGACTGCTTGAGCGAGTTTGCGGCCCAGAACCACGTTTACACAGCGGGTGCGGGGACACCCCCCTACATGCTGCAGTGCACAAAACCGGTCGTTTCGGCCGAGGATCTGAAGGGTGCTCGTATCCGCACGCCTGGTGCCTTCTGGAGCCGCTGGATCGAGGCGATGGGGGCCACGCCCGTCTCCATTTCGATCAACGAGACTTTCGAGGCGCTGAACCAGGGCGTCATTGACTGTACGGCATCATCAGCGTCGGAGCTGACGAACTTCAGCTTTATTGATGTGGCGACAGACATCACGACAAACCTGCCGGGGTCTTCCTTTGTATCAGGTCTTACAAATGTGAACGCCGATACATGGGCTGGCCTTGATGACGCAGGCAGAACCGCGATGTTGAAAGGGTCTGCCGTCGTGGCGGCGGAAATGAACTGGGCCTATTATGGTGAGGCACGAGACAACATTGCCAAGGCCAAGGAACAGGGGATCACTTTCCACGAGGCAGAAGCAAGTTTGCGCACGCAAAGCGTCGAGTGGATCAACGAAGACATCTCGAACGTCGTTGACATCTACGCCGAGCGTGGCGTTACGGGCGGTGAAGAAAGTGTCTCGAAGGTGCGTGAGCTCATGACAAAATGGGTTGGTTTGGTGAAAGACGTGCAGGACGCTGATGCACTGTCCGATCTTTACTGGACCGAAGTACTGTCGAAGGTCGATGTATCGACCTACGGACAGTAAGCGATCTGCTGCACCGACGGTACGTCGTTTTCCGACGGTGCAGCAATCTTCATCCCACAGACAAGTGAGGCTCGAATGAAGCTTTTTCAACGCGTGCTTGAACCGTTGGTCTCGGTAATGGGACTGGTCGGAATCATCTGCGTAACACTCATGATGTTGCACATTACGACCGATGTAATTTTGCGGTTTGTTTTTAATTCGCCGATCAGAGGTACGATCACCATAGTTTCCCATTATTACATGGTGATACTTGGCTTTTGTTCGCTGGCGGTGGCTGAATCGCGCGATGCCCATGTTTCTGTCGAAGTCTTCACCGAGCTGATGCCGCGCAACGTTCAAAGCGGGCTGGCCGCGATGGCCGCGTTTCTGGCTGCGATTGTTTTCGGGTTCGTCACGGTTCGAACCTGGATAGAAGCCATTCACAAAATGGAAATCAGCGCGGCAATCCAGCAAGGGTCGCTGACCATCCCTGTGTGGCCCAGCTATTTTGCGCTGCCTTTGGGCTGCGGATTGATGGCTGTAACCGCGCTATGGCGTGCGCAGGCGATTGCCAGAGGCGCACAATCTACTTTTGGCCCTGACATGAATGGCGAATTGCCAGCGGAGGAGCTTGCAAATGGATGATATCGGTATTGGTCTCAGCGGTCTGGGGCTTTTGTTTGTCCTGATTGCCTTGCGCGTTCCTATCGGCGTTGCTTTGATCGGGGTAAGCTTTGGCGGGCTTTATGTTCTTTTGGGCTGGAGGGTTGCCTGGGGCGCGCTTGCGGTCATGCCCTATCAGTTTTCCGCAAACTGGGTGCTTAGCTCGGTCCCCATGTTCTTGCTCCTTGGGTTTATTTGTTATCATGCTGAGCTGACCCAAGGGATGTTCAGGGCCGCAAGGGTATGGACGTCTGCGCTCCCCGGTGGGCTTGCCATCGCGGCGGTCTTTGGTTCCGCAGGTTTTGCGGCAGTATGCGGGTCGTCGGTTGCTTGCGCCGCGGCAATGGGGCGTATTGCCGTGCCCGAGATGATGCGCGCGCGCTACAATGCCGAACTTGCGACAGGCACAGTTGCCGTCGCGGGCACCATCGGAGCCTTGATCCCGCCCTCGATCATCTTGATTTTGTATGGTGTCATCGCACAGGTATCAGTGCCGCAGTTGTTTCTGGGCGGCATCACTGCGGGGGTGATCTCGGCGATCGGTTACTGCGTGGTCATTCTGGTTCGGGTCAAAATTAATCCGGCTATGGCACCCGTAGGGGTTCGCGCCTCATGGGCAGAGCGACTTTCGGCGCTCAAGGATACCTGGCCGATTGTCGTGGTCATGATCGGGATTTTTGGCGGGCTTTTCTCTGGTGCTTTCACTCCGACAGAGGCTGGCGCGATTGGCGCGTTCCTTTCATGTTTGGTGGGGCTGGCACGCAGGACACTGAATTGGCGTCGCTTCCGGCTTGCCGTTGAGGAAACGATGATCACGACTGCTGCCTTGATCGTCATCGGCGTTGGCGCGACATTGCTGACAAGATTTCTGACCCTATCAGGTGCCGGAGATTACCTGTCAGACTCTATAATCGGATTGTCCGCCAATCCGGCCATGATCCTCTTTGGGATCATACTGGTCTATCTCATTCTTGGTATGTTTCTTGAGCCGATTGGCGCGATGCTGCTGACGATGCCGATTGTTCTGCCGATCGTGCAGGACGCCGATTGGTCACTGCTTTGGTTCGGGATCGTGCTCACCAAACTGCTGGAAATCGGGATGGTGACGCCCCCAATCGGGATGAACATTTTTGTCATCAAGGGTGTCGTGGGGAACATCGCCACAACAACCCAAATTTTCCGTGGCGTGATGTGGTTTATCCTCATGGATCTGGTGGTGCTGGCGGTGCTGGCAATCTGGCCTGAAATCACACTGTTCTTGCCCGAAATCATGAAGTGAGACGCACCAAATTCCCACGCAACACTTATTGTGTCGCCTCACTTTGTGAACGTGGCGGCGTTATAACTAACAGACTATTCGCGCAGTTAACTTAATTAACTACTTGACTAATTAACGCTGTGGTGAGAAGCCTGCAGTGAGTGAATTTAACTGTCGGCTTAGGCGGCGGTGAACTGGGCGCGAAGCAAACGGCAGGCGGCGCGCCGGCCGAACTTTAGAGAAGGAAACCCTCAATGGCTGAAGCATATATCATTGACGCTTGCCGCACCCCTCGCGGTGTTGGGAAGGTCGGGAAGGGCGCGCTCGCGCACCTGCATCCTCAACACTTGGGGGCCACTGTCCTAGCCGCGCTGCGGGATCGCAACGATCTGAACACAGCTGATGTGGATGACATTATTTGGGGTACGAGTACGCAAAAAGACAAGCAGGGCGGCGACCTTGGTCGCATGGCGGCGCTGGATGCGGGCTATGACGTCAAAGCGTCAGGCGTCACGCTTGACCGTTTCTGCGGCTCCGGGATCACCACGGTTTCGCTGGCTGCAGCCCAGATCATGTCAGGGATGGAGGATGTCGTCATCGCGGGCGGCACCGAGATGATGAGCTATACCGGGCAGATCGCTGACCCGAAGAAACCCTTTATGATGGACGCGGGCAACCTGAGCCTGCGCGCAAAGCACCCGCAGACCCAGCAGGGTTGCAGTGCAGACGCCATCGCGACGATTGAAGGCATTGATCGCGCTGCAGCAGATCAGCTGGCCGTGACGAGCCAAGAACGCGCTGCCAAAGCCATCGCCGAAGGTCGTTTCGACGGCTCTATCGTACCAGTGCGCGACCCCGAGACCGGCGAACTGGTTTTGGACAAGGAAGAATTCCCGCGTCCCGGCACCACGCTTGACTCTCTTTCGACCCTCAACACGGTTTTTGACAAGTTCATGGAGTTCCCGATCGACGACAAGGGGACAACCTACGGCGACATGATCTATGCGCGCTATCCTGAGTTGAAGGGCAAAATGCAGCACATTCACCATGCGGGGAATTCCTCTGGCGTTGTGGATGGCGCGGCGGCCCTTTTGCTGGCGTCCGAAGGCTATGTGAAAAAAACAGGCATGAAGCCGCGCGCGCGCATCGTGGCGACGGCGAACATTGGCGACGATCCGACGTTGATGTTGAACGCTCCTGTTCCGGCAGCACGCAAGGTTCTGGAGAAAGCGGGTCTGACCACCGACGATATCGACGTTTATGAAATCAACGAAGCCTTTGCCGTGGTTGCGGAAAAGTTCATTCGGGATCTCAAGCTCGACCGTTCCAAGGTGAACATCAACGGCGGCGCGATGGCGCTCGGTCATCCTATCGGTGCGACCGGTTCCATTCTGATCGGTACTGCCTTGGATGAATTAGAGCGTTCTGGTGGTCGTCATGGCCTGATCACGATGTGTGCGGCCGGTGGCATGGCCCCCGCAATCATCATCGAGCGGGTGTAAGCCTTTATGCATGCAGAGGGCTGGTCATGATCGCCCTCTGCAAATTTTTGCTCCCTCGAAACGAAACGACGCCAAGAAGAGACCTAGAATGACCCCACCCTTAAGTATCGACTTGAGCCAAAGCAGAGCGCTCGTCACAGGAGCATCCAGCGGCTTAGGCGCACATTTTGCCTCTGTTCTTGCGACGCAAGGGGCTGATCTGGTTCTCGCAGCACGACGCGCAGACAAGCTGGAGGAGGTCGCAGCGCCATTGCGTGCGATGGGGCGTGATGTCCACGTTGTTCAAATGGATGTGGGCTCTCCCGAAGCGGTTCAGGCGGCGTTTGCGGATATGCCGCCCTGTGACATCGTCATTAACAATTCGGGTATCGGTCAGAATTCTTGGCTTGCCGATATGGATGAAGACGAGTGGCAGCAGTTGATGGATGTCAACCTGAGCGGGGTCTGGCGTGTGTCCAAACAGGCTGTCGCAATGTTTCGCAAAGAGAAGACAGCCGGGGCCATCGTTAACATTGCGTCAATTACAGCATCGCGAACTGCGCTCAAATCAGGGGCGTATGCGGTAACCAAGGCCGGCGTTATTCATATGACTAAATCGCTTGCGATTGAGGTCGCGCGTGACGGCATTCGAGTCAATGCATTGGCACCGGGCTATTTCCAGACCGAGTTGAATGCGGGTTTTCTGGGATCCAAAGCGGGGGACCGCATGGCTGCGCGCATTCCTCAACGCAGGTTTGGGGCGATGGAAGAATTGAATCTTCCATTGCTCATGCTGGCGGCCAAACAGAACAGCTACATGACCGGCGCGACAATAACCGTGGATGGCGGTCATAGCATCAATGCCCTTTGAGATAACTTACGGAGAACGCGAATGAAACTTGATAACTCAATCTCGGCAGTCATCACTGGGGGCGCCTCCGGACTGGGGCTTGCCACAGCACGTGCGTTGGCTTCACATGGCGTGAAGGTGGCCTTGTTTGACCTGAACGAGGAAGCGGGCGAGACCATTGCAGCTGAATTGGGGGGCGTGTTTTGCAAGGTGAACGTGGCGGACGAAGCCAGCGTCGACGCTGGCTTTGACAAGGCGCGCGCGGCCAACGGTCAGGAACGTATTCTCGTTAATTGCGCAGGCATCGGGAATGCGATCAAGACCGCTGGTCGGGATCGCAAGACCGGCGGGATTTCCCAGTTCCCCATTGCCGAATATCGCAAGGTTATCGAGGTCAACCAGATCGGTACCTTTATCTGTACCGTCAAGGCCGCCGCGGGTATGATGACCCTCGACCCAGAGGACGGAGAGCGTGGCGCGATCATCTCGACCGCTTCTGTTGCGGCAGAGGACGGTCAGGTCGGCCAAGTCGCATATTCGGCGTCGAAAGCCGCGATTGTTGGTATGACTTTGCCAATTGCCCGTGACCTTTCGGCGGAGCATATTCGCGTGAACACAATCCTGCCCGGTCTCTTCGAGACGCCGCTTTTGATGAGCCTGCCCGAAAACGTTCGGCAATCCTTGGGGGCGATGGTGCCCAACCCTGCTCGCCTTGGTAAGCCAGAAGAATATGCCTCTCTGGCTCTCGAAATGGTGCGCAATCCCTACCTGAACGGCGAAGACATTCGCTTGGATGGTGCTATCAGGATGGCACCGCGCTGATTGGCCGTTGTGACGTTGGGGAAGGGGGCGGTCCCTCCTGCCACATCACGGCACTGCAAAAGTCGACGTGGGAACCTGCCTGCGCCGCGGGAAAATGGAGAATGGAATGACTGACGTAAAAACCAAGGATGCCAAGGATATCTGGGCGCGCGATTTCGACTATATCTCGGTCAAACGTGACGGCCATATCCTTGAAATTACGATTGATCGCGCGGATCGCTACAACGCCCTCCACGGCGGGGCGCATCAGGAATTGCACGATATCTTTGATGGATATGAGCAGGACCCGGATCTGTGGGTCGCCATCATCACCGGGGCCGGGGACAAAGCTTTTTGCTCGGGCAACGATCTGAAAGCCACAAGCGAAGGGCAGGATATTGAACCCGCCAGCAGCGGCTTTGGCGGTCTCACTGATCGCTGGGGCCGGGAAAAGCCGGTTATCGCGGCGGTGAATGGCGTGGCAATGGGCGGTGGATGCGAGATCGTTCTAGCATCCGATATTGCCGTGGCGGATGCCCATGCGAAATTCGCGCTGCCCGAGGTGAAGGTTGGCCTGTTCGCAGCTGCGGGTGGCGTGCAACGTCTCACGCGCCAGATTGGTCGTAAAGCCGCGATGGAGCTGATCCTGACAGGCCGTGCGATTACAGCCGACCGTGCCTGTGAGCTGGGTATCATTAACCGCGTCGCGAGCGAAGGTGAAACGGCGATGGATATCGCACGTGAAATCGCCAAGGAGATCACGATGGTATCGCCGACTGCCGTCAGGGCGTCAAAGCGGGTGCTCAACGCCCTTGAAGAAGATATCGAGCGTCTGCCCGAAGCCTTCGCGGGGAACACGGCTGAATTTGACGTCGTGCTAAAATCCAACGACGGTAAAGAGGGCGTCAAAGCCTTTGTCGAAAAACGCGCGCCGAACTGGACAAATAGCTAAGCCGTTTGTGCCACCGATGCCCAGACCCATCAAAGCAACGAGGGATGTCCCATGATCAAAAGACGTATTTTTGAAGAAGAGCACGATATGTTTCGTGACAGCGTTCGCAAATGGATCGCGGCCGAAGTTGCCCCCCATGCCGAAAGCTGGCGTCAGAACAAACACGTTAGCAAGGAAGCTTGGAAATCCGCTGGGGACAACGGTTTTCTGGCGATGTTTGCCGATGAAAAATACGGCGGTATGGGCCTTGATGATTTCCGCTTTGACATGGTTCTCAACGAAGAACTGGGCAAGGTGGAAAGCTCTTTCTTCATCACGCTGCACAACCGCATCGTGGCACCCTATCTGCAAAAGTTCGGCACCGACGATCAGCGCGACCGGTACATGCCGGGGATCGTTTCGGGCGACACCATTCTTGCGATCGGCATGACCGAACCGGGATGCGGCTCGGATCTTGCGGCGATCAAAACCCGCGCCGAAAGGCAGGGGAACCATTGGGTCATCAACGGGTCAAAAACCTACATCTCAAACGGTCAGATTGCTGGTCTCTACTTGATCGCTGCGAAAACGGACCCCGATAACCCGCGCTCTATCGGGCTGTTCTGGGTTCAAGAAGGGGCAGAAGGCTTCTCCAAGGGTCAGAACCTCAAGAAGATGGGGCTGCAAGCGCAGGATACGTCCGAGCTGTTCTTTGATAACGTCAAAGTGCCCGCATCGGATCTGGTTGGCGATGGGACAGATGGTTTCAAATTGATGATGACCAATCTAGCCGAAGAGCGGCTGGTGGGGGCGGACGGCTATCTCGCCCGTGCGGAACGTGCGTTCGAGATCACGATGGAGTTCATCAAAGAGCGCAAGGCCTTCGGAAAATCGGTCGGCACCTTCCAGAACAGCCGCTTTGTCATGGCTGATGCGCGCACCAAACTCGATGTCGGCTGGGCCTACCTCGATCATTGTGCGATGGCCCATATAGATGGGGAATGCACTGCGGAAATGGCAGCGCAGGCCAAGTTGTTCACATCGGAGATCGAAGGCGAAATCATTGATGCCTGCCTGCAATTGCACGGCGGTGCTGGATATATGGAAGAGTATGAAATCTCTCGGCTTTATGTCGATGCGCGGATCAGCCGTATCTATGCTGGCACGTCCGAGATCATGCGTGAAATCATCGGTCGCGGCCTTGGGCTGGATGATCGTCAAAAGGGCTGAGGGTTAGTCATGTCGGGACCGCTGAAAGGCCTGGAAGTCATCGAAATGGCCGGGATCGGTCCCGGCCCTTTGGCGGGGCAGTTGCTGGCCGATCTGGGCGCGGATGTGATCGTCATCGACCGCGCCGAAGCGCCAGCTGACAAAACCGATGTGAACCGGCGCGGCAAGCGGTCCGTCTTTTTGGATCTGAAGTCTGAAGAGGGGCGCAGTACCGCGCAGGCGCTGATCAATCGGGCTGGTATCGTCATCGAAGGTTTCCGGCCCGGCGTGATGGAACGGCTGGGGCTTGGGCCAGATGACCTTGACGAGACGGTGATTTTTGGCCGGATCACGGGCTGGGGGCAGGACGGTCCGCTGAGCCAATCGGCGGGGCATGACATCAACTATCTTGGCCTGACGGGTGCTTTGGCTGCAATGGGCACGGTTGATAACCCGCCGCCGCCGCCGTTGAATCTGGTCGCGGACTATGGCGGGGGCACCATGTTCTTGCTGCTTGGCATCCTTGCCGCCGTGTTCGAGCGGCAGACATCGGGCAAAGGTCAGGTGGTCGATGCAGCAATGGTCGATGGCGTAAGCGCGATGATGGGGCTTTTCCACACCTTCAAAGCGCGCGGCGCGTGGAGCGAAAACCGCGCGTCCAACCTGCTGGACGGGGGTGCGCCTTTCTATCGCTGCTACCGGACCAAGGACGATCTGTTCATGTCTGTCGGCCCGCTAGAGCCGCAGTTCTTTGCCCTGCTGCTGGAAAAGGCCGGGCTGCCCGCCGAGCATAGCCTGGATCAAAACGACCCTGCCACTTGGGCCGAGCGTGCCGAGCTTTACGCACAGGCTTTCGCGAGCAAGACACAAGCGGAGTGGTCCGGCATCTTTAGTGGCACCGATGCCTGTGTGGCCCCCGTGCTGAGCATGGATGAAGCGGCATCCCATCCTCATATGGCCGCGCGTCAAACGCTGGTCGAGGTGGATGGCGTTTTGCAGGCCGCTCCTGCGCCGCGTTTCTCGCGTAGCAAACCGACAGGGATCAATACGCCGAAGGCAATGGGCGGGGACACTGCAGCGATCCGCCGAGCGCTGCATGAGGCTCCGAAGTCCGAATGAACATCGCGGCGGGAAACTCTTGCCGCATGGAGGCTGCACATGTTTGATCTGACAGGAAAAACCGCCTTGATCACCGGCGGCAACAGCGGAATTGGACTGGGCATGGCCGAGGGGCTTGCCAAATGCGGCTGCGATATTGCCATTTGGGGCAGAAGTGCTGACAAGAACGCTCAAGCGGTTGAAACGCTGTCGACCCATGGCACAAAGGTCAGCGCATATATCTGCGATGTGACCAGTTCAGAGGCCGTGAATGACACATTCGCCGCCACTCTGAACGACCATGGTCGCGTCGATGGCTGCTTTGCCAATGCCGGATTTTCCACGCCCAATTCGGGCTTTGACCAATCCGAGGATGCGCATTGGCAGCAAATGATCGATATCAACCTTAATGGTGCCTATTATGTCCTCCGCGCCGCGGCAGCTCATATGCGGGAACGTGCAGAAGGCGGTGACAAGTTCGGGCGTTTGGTCGGCACCTCCAGTATCGGTGCCTTGAACGGCATGCCCCGCAATCAGCATTATGCGGCTGCCAAGGGCGCATTGATCTCGATGATCCGATCGCTGGGGGTGGAATATGCCCGATACGGTGTGACCGCGCACAGTATCTTGCCGGGGTTTGTCGAAACGCCGCTGACAGACGAAAGCTTTGCCTCGCAGGCGTTCGCCGACAAGGTGCTGCCCAGAATTCCTGCAAGGCGTCTGGGGCAGGGGTCGGACTTCAGCGCGATTGCGGCCTATATCATGAGCGATGCCAGCGCATGGCATACCGGTCAGGATTTCATCATAGACGGCGGGTATATGGTGTTCTGAGCTGGCGTCGTGGGCGTAAAGAACAACGAATAGAATTCGATCTACATCAAAAGCCCAAACCGGTGCCGTGATGGCATATCTGTGGATTGGCCAATTCGACCGCATTGCCGGTAGCATAAAGACAGAACGACGGGATTTTGGGATATGGGGGCGCGTATGGATACGGTAACAAAGGGTGCAATGGATTTCGAGCCGGAAGCGCTTGCCGATTTCCTTGCTGAAACTTTCGGAGGCAAGGCGCCGGTCACGATCGAGCGGATTGCGGGCGGGCAATCGAACCCGACGTATTTTGTCACCCGCGGGGACGTACGGCTGGTCTTGCGCAAACAACCGGGCGGCCCGATTTTGCGCGGGGCCCATGCCATTGATCGCGAGTACCGCGTGCTCGAGGCGCTGCACCCCCAAGGCGTCCCGGTGGCGCGCCCGATCCTGTATCATGCGGACCCTGATCTTTTGGGCACCCCGTGTTATCTGATGGAGCGGATCGAAGGGCGGGTTTTTGCGGATGGTGCCTTGGCGGCGGCAGACAAAGCGGAGCGCCATGCCTTGTGGATGGGTTTGGCCGACGCGATGGCCGCCATGCACAACGTCCGCCCCGAAGCGGTAGGGCTGGAGGATTTTGGCAAACCGGGAAATTACTTTGCCCGGCAGATCGCGCGCTGGTCACGACAGTGGGAAGAAAGCCAGAGCGACCCGATCCCGGAGCTGGATGAATTGTCGGCCTGGCTTGTCGAACATCAACCGCAGGATGACGGACGGGTGAGCCTCGCCCACGGGGACTACCGGATGGGGAACGTCATTTTTCATCCGACCGAACCGCGTGTGGCCGCCATTCTGGATTGGGAGCTTTCTACGCTGGGGCATCCGCTTGCCGATCTTGGCTATTGCTGCATGGCCTGGCACACGGTGCCCGAAGAATACGGCGGACTCCTTGGGCTCGACCTCGCGGCCGAAAACCTGCCGACCGAAGAGGCATTCGTGAAGCGCTACATGTCGCACTGCCCCGACCTGCCACCGCTGACCTCGTTTCACAAGGCTTTCGCGTTGTTCCGTTTTTCGGTCATCTGGGTGGGCATCGCCGACCGCGTGCGTGCGGGCAATGCGGCGGGCGCGGGCGGTGCGGACCCCGTACATCTTGCCAGATGTTTCGCGAGACGTGGCTTGGAAGTGATCGAGCGCGGCTCACGAGAACTCCATTAGGGGGCTGATGGCTAGCCCCCAATCTTAACGAGACATCTCGAACCTGACCGCTATATGTCTCCGGCGCTTTCGGTGGCGGGGACTTCGTGCGCTTTGACATCCTTGATACGTGTCAACGCACTCGGGGCAAAAAACCCGCGCTTTGCTGTCTACATTGCTTGCAAGGATCACTCCATCTCAAGCATCCATGTGACTGTGGCGGCGAAATGCGCCAGCGTTGACGCGTCGCTCCAAGTGGCGTGGGCGCGGCTCGTGTCACCCAGCCTTGTCTCACGCGCGCTGAGTACTCCGCCTAGATAGGATTCCAGAAATATAAATCGTTGATTTTGTATGGTCCGGCTTTGCGACGGCATCAGCACACGCAGATGTTCCAGGCAACGCTGATAGCCTGAGTTCCAGCGGCCCTCTAGGGCGTCATCGAACAGGGCCCTGTGGGACATGGTGAGCATGTGGAGAAAGCGGTTGTATGTGTCCGTTTCGCCATCTGCGGCTAAGTTGACAGAAGGATAGATAAGAATATCCACGATCTGCGAAATCCGCGTGGGGCCGCCGTCTTCTTCCAGAGCATCAAGCTGGGCATTTCGCCGCGCATCGATAACCTTTGCACCGTCCACGATTAGTTCGCGGATCAGCGCCTCCTTCGAGCCGAAGTGATACCCCACAGCGGCGGGGTTCTTTTGGCCAGCAGCTTTGGCGATGTCACGCACTGTAACGCCATCAATGCCCCGATTGGCAAAGAGGCGCTGTGCCTCGCCCTTGAGCCGTTCAACCGATGGGCTGGGCACCTTTGAAGACAGTCTGGTCATATCACCATCCTCTAGAGCACAGAAAATTATGGGTTGCAATAATTCAAATGATTAATACAAATGAATTATCATAAATCAAGCAAACACAGAAACGATCCCGGTCAACCTGCAAGCGCTCACAGCGTGGATGGACGATATCGGGTTGGAACGCGGCCCGCTGAGCAATCTGCAGCTTCTTGCAGGCGGGACGCAGAACATCTTGCTGCGCTTTGACCGGGGCGGCAGAGAGTTCGTGCTGCGCAGGCCGCCGCTGCATCTGCGCAAGAATTCCAATGAGACGATGAAGCGCGAGGCGCGTATTCTGGAGGCGCTCAGCGCGACTGACGTGCCGCACCCCAGGTTCATCGCAGGTTGTGACGATGAAGCCGTGCTTGGTGCCTGCTTTTATCTTATGGCTCCGGTTGAGGGCTTTAATCCTGCAAACGGATTGCCGCAGCTTCACGCCAGCGACCCGGCGATCCGCGCGCGCATGGGGTATTCCTATATCGAAGGGATGGCCGCACTAGGGGAGGTTGACTACAAGGCGGTGGGCTTGGAAGGATTTGGCAAGCCCGACGGGTTTCTGCAACGGCAGACACGCCGGTGGATGAGCCAGCTGGAAGGCTACGCCGCTTTCGACGAATGGACAGGCTTCAAAGAACTGCCCGATGTCGAAAGGATTGTCTCTTGGCTTGAGGATAATCTCCCCCAAGATTTTACGAGCGGAATTTTTCATGGAGACTGCCATTTGGCAAACACGATGTTTGCCCCTGACAGTCCCGAGCTCGTCGCCTTTGTCGATTGGGAGCTGGCCACGATTGGCGATCCCTTGATCGACCTTGGCTGGGTCATGGCCACTTGGGCCGATGAACATACGCCCGTGGTGGGCGATATCGAACCCTGGGACGGTTTCCCGAGCCTCGATGAACTCATTGCACATTACGACAGGCATTCGACACGCAGTCTGGATGCGGTCGCCTGGTATGGGGTGCTGGCCTGTTTCAAGCTGGGGACACTCTTGGAAGGGACTCATGCTCGCGCCAGTGCTGGCAAGGTGCCAAAGGAAACCGGCGATCACCTGCATGCGATGACGATTTCACTGTTCAATCGCGCGCACCGGTTGATCGCGAAGAACTGAGAAGGGAACTGTTATGAATGATTTGGACTTTTCGGGAAAGCGGGTGCTGGTCGTCGGCGGTTCTAGCGGGATCGGCAACGGCATTGCCCGCGGCTTTAGCGCGCGTGGGGCAGAGGTGCATGTCTGGGGCACGCGCGCCTCGGCAGAGGATTACGCGGGTCAAGAAGGCTCTGATCTGGATGGGCTACATTACGCGCAGGTCAATGTGGCGGACTTCGACGAGTTAAACGCTTATGCGCCGCCCTGCGACAGTCTGGATGTGCTTGTCCAGTCTCAGGGCTTTGTCCGGTACAAGCAGGCGGAATATGCCAAGAAGGGCTGGGACGAGGTGATGGATATCAACATCAACTCGGTCATGCATACGGCGACCAAGTTCAAGCAAATGCTCAGCGCGGCCAAAGGCTCCATCGTGATTGTCAGTTCGGTCTCTGGCTTGCAGGCGAATATCGGCAACCCCGCCTATGCCGCTTCCAAGGCTGCCGCAATCAGCCTTACCAAAACGCTCGGCCAGTCCTGGGCGCGTGACGGGATCAGGGTCAACGGACTGGCCCCCGGACTGGTACCAACCAAGCTGACTGCCGTTACCACACAGAACAAGGGGCGCGCGGAGGCATCTTTGCGCGCAATCCCGGTGCGCCGCTTGGGCACGCCGGAAGAAATGGCCGGTGCCGCCATGTTCCTTGCCTCGCCGCTCGCGTCCTATGTGCAGGGCCACACTCTCATCGCTGATGGCGGTCTCACGCTGTGACGCGCAGCCCATAACAATTTAGGACACCCAAATCATGTTCTTTGATTACACCGAAAAAACACAAAACCTGATCGACAAGCTGCAAGCCTTTGTCGACGCCAATATCCTTCCTGTGGATCGCGAGGTCCTTGCATGAAACGCCGATCCGGCCAATCGCAGGAAGCCTTGGCCCGGCTTGGAACCTCTTAAGGAAAAGGCCAAGGCGGCTGGCCTTTGGAACCTGTTCCTGCCCGAGGAATATGGCGAATACAGCCCCGGCCTGACAAACCTGGAGTATGCGCCGCTGGCAGAGATCATGGGCCGCAACATGTGGTCTGCCGAAGTCTTCAACTGCTCCGCACCTGACACCGGCAATATGGAAGTCTTTGCCAAGTTCGGCACCGCCGCCCAGAAAAAGGAATGGCTCCTGCCGTTGCTCGCGGGCGAAATTCGTTCGGCATATTTGATGACCGAACCCGATCATGCCTGCTCTGATGCGACGAATATCCGCACTGAAATCCGCAGTGACGGCGAAGATTATGTCATCAACGGCAAGAAATGGTGGATTTCAGGCGTCATGGACCCGCGCTGCAAGGTCCTGCTGATGTGCTGATGATGGGGCAGACCAATCCGGAAAACCCGCGCCACACGCAGCAATCAACCGTTATCATTCCACGTGACGCGCCGGGTGTTAAGGTGATCCGCGCCCAGACGGTATTCGGCGATGTCCATTCGCCCGGCGGGCATTGCGAAGTGCATCTGAAGGATGTGCGCATCCCCAAAGAGAACATCATTCTTGGTGAGGGGCGGGGCTTTGAGATCGCACAGGGCCGCCTTGGACCTGGCCGCATTCATCACTGCATGCGCTCCATCGGATCGGCGCAGCGTGCCTTGGAACTGATGTGTCAGCGCGTGACAGAGCGCAAGACCTTTGGCCGGATGCTTTCGGATCGTTCCAGCATTCGGATGGAAATCGCAAAGAGCTATTGCGACATCGAACAGGCGCGCCTGCTCACGTTGAAAGCGGCGGATGCGATCGACCGTTATGGGGCCAGGAACGCCAAGGATTTGATCGGCGCGATCAAAGTCGTGGCCCCGAAAATGGCACAAACCGTGGCGGATCGCGCGATTCAGATCTTCGGCGGCATGGGGGTGAGCGATGACGTGCCCTTGGCAGAAATCCTCGCCACACAGCGTTTTATCCGCCTTGCAGATGGTCCCGACGAAGTGCACGCATCCCAGCTTGGCAAGTTCAAGATCGCTCAATACGCAAAACCCGGTGCCGGTTGGAATAACATCTCTGAAACTTGACTGCTACGATTGTGAGTATGATATTGCAGCTCTGCCCGTTCGCGCAGGGCGTCGATCCTGCAAGGCCCTGACCCTAACGGGATTTCGCAGGGGCTACCAACCTCCACCACCACCTCCGCCGCCGCCCGATCCGGCAGAACTGTTGCTATCGTCTGCACCGCTATGGAGCGATGCAGCAACAGACTCTGCGAAACGCGATAGTCCGCTGATTGCGTCGTCATCATCGCCCACAAACCAGCTTGGTGCATAACTGGGTCCTGTGAGTGACTGGCCTGATATTAAATGAGCTTTGAACGCCGCGCGCCAAGGCTTTTCGATACCGAGAGCGATCGCGCTTGGCAGTAGGGTCTCGAAATGCGCTGGCGACAATTCCGGTGCGTCGCGGATGTTCATGCGGTCCATCTCTCCTACCGTGAGATAGAGGCGCAGCCCCGTGATGTGATCCCTTATCTTTGCCCCTGCACGTGTGGTTGATCCGATCAGCACAAGGAAGATCTGGTTGAACGTCACGCCACCCCAGACGACCAACAAAGCCTGAAACGCGATATTCATTCCTGTGTCTTCGTAGAGCATGGCGCAAAACAATAGCGCCCCGAAGACCCACATGCCCGCAAGGATGGCCAATCCCATAAAATTCAGGAGCCGCTTCATCCAAGAGTACGGGTTCCTGCGCGATTTCAGCAGCTTCCAGATGCCTGCATTAAGGAATAGGGGCGCGAGACCGGAAAAGAATACGAGCTTCATGGCCGTCTCATTAAGATCGATAACCACCAGCCAGGCAAAGGCAGCCGCACCCGATATGATAATGCCCAGATAGAACAGAATTTTGTTTTGACGGTAAAAGCGCCCGTCGTTTTCAGCCTCGACGCCAACTTTGAAGTTAAGCAAAACTGCTTCGATATCATCTTCGTGTAGTGAGGCCAGGGACATCTCACCTTCATGCGCATGAAGCATGTCCAGAATAGCGATATGACCGGCAGGCAGCCCGTCTGATATGGGCAAGTCAGTCCGCCTGATGGTGACCAGATGATCAAGGCCGTCCAGAACAACGTAGCCCTTCACAGCGAGATCCAGAACCGTGGCAGTAAGCGCCGTTTTCCCTTCATCCCGCAAGGTTCCATCAAAGATATAGCTCATCAATGCTGGCGAAATCCCCATTGGTAGATCCCACCGTGGGACGATTGTCCCTGCCTTGGGATCGCGCCCGAACCAAAGCCACGTAAACACCATATAAGCAAAAACGGCCGCAAAGCCGTAGATCAAGACGACCCATCCCAGATTGTCCCGCCACCACCAGTCTGACAGTTGCGCGGTGGTTGGAGGTGCAACAGCGCCCTTGGGGAGCTGTACCATGATCGTCAGCCCTTCGAATGGATCAAGAGCGTGGGTGGTTTCAAACGTGGCACCGCGCCCGGATACTGTCGCGACCGCATCGGCCAACTTGCTGCCGCGGGAACCGATAACGGCTATCGGTTCAAAAGGCTGTGCGCCGCTCGACAGGATGACGTGCGCAGATGCACTCAGGATCGGGAAACTCCACTCGTCGCCAGTGACGTTCCAGCGCAATCTGTCGCTCGCGTCTCCGAAGATAATCTGTCGGTCGGTCAAATAGCGGATCTGGTAGGTGTGGTTGCCGGTCGAAACGAGCTGAAACTGATCACCGATGCGAATCTTGGTGCCCAGATCGGTGTCAGTTGCCTCCCATGGTTCATCCTCCCCGCTGCGTGTGACCGAAAGGATCTCGAAGCTTACCTTGTATCGCGTGCCGTCCGGCGTAGTGACATATTGCGGGAAGTCGCGATAAATCCCGTGCTGGATATCTGTTCCATCGGCATTCACTTTGATCGTCTCGGTCACATCAAGCACACCATCCTCCCGCACGAGGATATCGGCGTTGAAAGATCGGATCACGTCGCCAGCTTGCGCCCCGTAGGCCCAGATAGAAAGTAATACAGCGGCAAGGACGCGCGCGATGTGTTTGGTCACAGCGTTAAAATCCAACCGTTGGGAGTCTGCGATCCGCGGGCTCTTCGATCTCGAAGAAAGCACTTTGTTCGAAGCCGAAGCTTTTGGCGACCAGATTGGAGGGGAAGCTTTCGACCTTGATATTCAGATCTCGCGCCGCGCCATTGTAGTAGCGTCGGGCCATTTGGATCTCACTCTCGACAGTATCAAGGTTAGCTGCCAGATCGCGGAAGTTATTGCTTGCCTTTAAGTCCGGATAGGCTTCGGCCAAGGCAAACAGCTTTCCGATGGCCTGCCCCACCACGTTTTCGGCGCGTGCACGTTTTTGCACATCAGAAGGGTTCAGGGTGGCCGCCGAATTACGGGCTGCAACGATCTCGTCAAAGGTGGCGCGTTCGTGCGCGGCGTATCCTTTTACGGTTTCGATCAGGTTGGGGATCAGATCTGCGCGTCGTTTCAACTGGACATCGATACCGGACCACCCCTCTCGAACGCGCTGACGGGCGCGCACAAGCGCGTTGTACAAAGAGATGAGCAAGACACCAGCAATCGCAACTACGGTAATAATAATCAGAAGCGTATTCAAAGGGTGGTTCCTATTCCAAGTGGAGCATTCAGGGTTGGGGCAAGTGGATCAGAACCGGCAATCGGGCAGGGCAGTCGCGTCAAAACCCCCTTCCACGGGCTCGTCGAAACTGGCATCTATTCTGATCGGATCGAAAGGGGCATAGTCTTGGGCGTCGGGGGAAAGCCGGACGACGTAGTGACAACTCGATCTGACGATGGTCGCACCCTCATTGGTTTCCATCTCTACAACGACGGGCACCGCCGAGACCTCTGTACCGACACCAGCGCTGGTGAATCCCAGTTCGAAGCGCAGCTTAATGCTGCGGATATCCTGGAATTTGTTGCGAAACGCATTGTAATCAGCGGCAAGCTGGTTCGCATCTTTTTCGGGAGTGCCTTTAAGGGTGTAACTGAAAGCGCGTGCCAGCTGCCCCGTGCCGATTGCGTTGTAGTAAGACTGGACGAGATCAAGCGCTGTTGATCTATTGTCGTAATACGTTGATGCGGCGGTCAGGTGTAGCGCGGGTTCCTTAGCTTGTGCCTGGGTGTACGGCAGCACCGCGCATAACCCTGCGCAAAGCAGTGGGCGGAACGCTTTTCGGATATGCATGGGAGCACCTTCTGAAGAAAATGTTTTCAGAAGAGATGTTTATAAGTTGTTCGTTTGTCCACAATGGGCAAAAATTTTTAGCCCAGATATGAGTTGAGAGCGGCGCGGTCGATGCTGTTGTGCGCCCCTCTGAAAAGCGAAACTAGATAGATCATGATCCAGACTGCCGATACCGCACCTTCTTATGACGCAGCGCAGCTTATTGCGCGCCCGATGTTCTGGGAGGCGCTGAAGGGAGAGGCAAGCGATCTGTTGAAGGTCCACGCCGTTGCTCCAGAGGTCGTGCATTACCTCGCCGATATACGGCACTGGATCTTGATCCATATGGCGATTGCCTTGCATTTCGAACGCAAGATTGACCCGGCTGCACCGCCCTTAACGCCGAAAAAGCTTCTGACCGAACTGGCTGGCACGGGGATCGCCAGTCGCAATACTGTGCAGTCATTCTTGCGAGAACTTTTGCGAATTAAGCTGACAGAACCGCCGAAAACCGGGACATTGCGCCAGCATGCGACTGAAGTCTCGGCAAAAAGCGAAAAGCTTATGTTTGTCTACATCGACATCCACCTTCGCGCGCTCGATATGGTTGATGGGGGCGGGCGTAGTGCACTCTTTAACCGGACCCCGACGCTTTTGCATAAGCTTCAACCCGCTTTCGCCCGAAAAATTTGTTTGAACCCTGCGTGGTACAATCCGCCGGCAATGGTCAACTGCTTTACCAATAGCGTCTCCGGCAGCAGCATCTTGCATGAAATGGTGCTGTCCACCCAATCCAACGAGCCGGATGGGGATGGCCGGTTCTGGCTCGGCACCGTGTCGACAGCGGGTTTGGCCGCACGCTACCACGTATCCGACGCTCATATTTCGCGCATACTGATAAAGGCACAGCAGGTCGGCGGTATCGGCTGGGAAAACGAAAGGCGACGCGGGGCGTGCTGGCTGTCAACGACACTGCGCGACGCTTATCTTTTGTGGCAGGCCGAAAAACTGGCTGCGTTATCGAGCGCGTTTAATCGGTGCGTCAGCGCAACCGCATAGGGGCAACTTTAAATCGCTCGATGACACTTAGCTGCATTGAGCCAGAAGTATGAGAGCTGGTGGCGTGTTTATATGCAAGGAAAGTTCAAGCCTTCTGTCAAGTTGTTAGGGTATGGGGAGCAACTGCGACTACCAGAGATGAACCCTCTTCGATTCCGAACAGCGGGGAAACCGAAGATACGACGCCACCTTAGAGATGGGGCGCTACCTACCTCACAGCCGCGCCAGATAATTTCGCCAATCGCCGATCTGAGTGATGTCTGTGCTTTCCGCAACGGCTTCGGCCTCACAAATGAACCCTTTTATCTGCCGCCCGTCGGACAGATCGACAGTGCCGATACCAAGAGGGGCGGGGATGGCTTCCAGAAAGCTACCGACCTTTTCAAAGGGCAGGGACCACAGTTCTACCGCAATGGAAGCACCTGATCCGGGGGTGCCTTTCACCAAGCCCGGCCTTGCAGGAGGGTCGCCTGCGAGCGCGTAGAAACGATAGCTGTCGGTGGTCGTCGCTGCGCCGTGATAGGTCGCGCCCCGCTGGGTCAATTGATGGTTCAACGGCAGCCCGTGCATATGGGCACCGCAGACCGCGAGGATCAGACCGTCGGTCGTCGCAGTGTCAAATGTGGGCGTGCCGTTGAACGGCCAACCCGTAGCGCCTAACTTGCGTTGTCCCGCCGCCTCTAGTGCAAGACCTGAGGCGGCGATATCCGCATCTTTGCCCGCGGCTGCTAGTAATGTGACGCTGCCCGGGCGGCCATCACTGCGCGCCGGCACGGGCACGGCGATACCGCACATATCCAGCAGGTTGACGAAGTTCGTATAGGTGCCGAAGTTCGAGTTCGGTCCGATGGGGTCAGCTTCTAGCTCGGCGACGGTGTGGAAGGTCGGAATGGTTGGCACGCAGAGCATATCCAAGCCATCCATTGGGGTTTCAGCAATGCGCGACAGCTCTTTCAGACGGTACATGCCGCGAAACGCATCTGCGGCAGAAAGCGCTTCCGCCTTGCAAATGACCTGGCGCGTGACAGGCAGGATCGCCTCTGGGGCTTTATGCAAAAGATCTTCAATGACCGTATAACGCTCCGCGACCCATGCCCCTTCATAAAGCATGTCCGCCACATCATAGAGCGGCGTGAAATCAATCTCGCGTATCTCGGCCCCTTGGCCGCGCAGCAGGTCCACCGCTGCGTTGAACGAAGCCTCTTGGACGGCGTCACCCGAAAAGCGGATGCTGTCACGACTGGGAATACCGATCACAGGGGCGGATTTTGGCGCAGCGAGGGGAGGGGCCGAGATGTGTCGTGCATAGGCATCGGCGGCATCATGGGCGCAGGCGACAGTGAAAGCCGTATAGGCGTCGGCGACGGTAAGCGCGAAGATCGAGACCGTCTCGACCGACCGGCACGCGGGCACGACACCCGTTGCAGATAAGGCACCGAGGGTCGGTTTCAGGCCTACAATATTGTTCAGCGCCGCTGGCACCCGCCCGGACCCTGCGGTATCGGTGCCAAGCGAGAAGGCGACAATACCATGGCCTACCGCCACGCCCGAGCCGCCTGAGGACCCACCGGGCACAATTTCAGGATCGATAGAATTGCGCGGCGCGCCATAAGGGGTGCGGACGCCCACAAGCCCTGTCGCAAATTGGTCAAGGTTGGTTTTCCCGATGAAAATTGCCCCCGCCTCGCGCAGTTTGGCGACGACGAAGGCGTCTTGCGTGGGGGTATAGGCATAGGCAGGGCATGCGGCGGTTGTCTCGTACCCCGCGACATCGATGTTGTCTTTCACCGCAAAAGGGACACCCCACAGCGGTTTGGCAGGGTCGTATGGGCCAAGGGCCGCCGCCGCCGCTTGGGCGTCAGCCTCGCTTGCCATGGATAGAAAGATGCATGGGTCGTCCACTTCACGCAGTCGGGTATAGACTTGGGCGATGATTTGTTCAGGCGACACACCGCGGGCGTAGGCCGCGTGAAGGTCTGGGATGGTCATCGCAATATCGGTCATAGGAGGCTCTTTTGTAGTTGCACTGGGGTCATCGTTGCGGGCCGTACCGCTGACGTGTCTCAGTCGTCCTCTGTTGCGCTGCGGAATTCAAATGCTAAGAATTCACAAAAGCGGTGCAAAAAATGCATCATCATGGGGCAGGAGGTCTTTTCTATGAAACATCTGCAAACTTTCCGCTTCATCGAGGCAGTGTCGCGCGCGGGCTCAATCCGGAAAGCGGCGGACGATATGAACATCACGGCCTCTGCCCTGAACCGTCGGATCCAGCGGTTCGAAGAAGAGTTTGGCGTCGAAATTTTTGAGCGCCTGCCGCGTGGTGTGCGCTTGAACCCGGCCGGTGAGTTGCTGATGCAGCATTTCCTGATGCAGGAGTCCGACTTGCGGCGGGTGAGAAGCCAAGTGGCTGATCTGTCCGGTGAACGACGGGGCCATGTCACGGTGGCCTGCTCTCAGGCGCTGATCCCGTATTTTATGCCTGCGCACACCGCAGCTTACCGGCGTGACCACCCCGGGGTGTCTTTTTCTGTGCAAGTGCGTGATCGCGAAGACGCAGAGCGCGATCTGGCCGAGTTCAGAAGCGATCTGGCCTTGGTATTCGAGCCTGTCCATATGGTAGACCTCGATGTGCTGATGCGTATCCCTCAGGTCATCCATGCCATCATGAAACGGGATCACCCCTTGGCGTCTAAGCCCGAGGTACGATTGCGCGACTGTCTGGATCAGCCGCATGTCATCCCGTCTCGCCGGTATGGGGTGCGTGCAATGCTAGATGATGCCGCGGCGCGGGGGTCGCGCCCGCTACGCCCCATTGCCACATCCGACAGTTTCGAGTTCATGCGCCACTATGTGCTGCATGAGGATGCCATCGCATTCCAGATCCCCATCGGCCTGGATATGGAGCACTGCGGCGAACTGACTTCGCGCCCGCTGTCGTTACGTGACGTCGCGGCGGGTAGTCTGGTACTGTGTCAGTTACGCGGTCGGACCTTGCCCGTGGCGTCCGCCCGTTTCGGCTTGGCACTTTCCACCGCATTGGAACAGTTTTCCGACGTCTAGCAGGCGACCCTGGGGCGACCACACACCGAGTGATGCATTTTTTGCACCGCTTTGTGGAATAATGAGCAGACGTAATCACCGCTGAGATTTTGTAGTCATTGAATCACATCATATGCGCTCTCTCCTCCCAGGGCGGCGCATCATCATTGGAGATTTGAATGACACATGCACCGTTCCTGAACCGCCGTGGTTTCCTTGGTACTTCCGCCGCTTTGCTGGGCACTGCCGCAGTCGGTGGTCTGGCCCGCCCCGCGATGGCGGCTGATCCTTTGACCGTGGGGTTCATCTACGTCGGTCCGAAAGATGATTTCGGCTATAACCAGGCGCATGCCGAAGGGGCAGCGGCGGTCAAGGCGATGTCTGGCGTGGTCGTGCTGGAAGAAGAGAACGTCCCCGAAAGTCAGGACGTGCAGAATTCCATGGAATCGATGATCAATTTTGACGGGGCCAAGCTGATCTTCCCCACGTCCTTCGGTTATTACAAACCCCATGTGCTTGAGACAGCGCCGAAACATCCTGACGTGCGCTTTCAACATTGCGGCGGCCTGTGGTCCGAAAATGACCCGTCGAACGCCGGTTCCTACTTTGGCTATATCGGCATGGGGCAGTATCTGAACGGCGTTGCAGCAGGTCATGCGACCAAGACCAAAAAGATCGGGTTTGTCGCGGCCAAGCCGATCCCTCAGGTGCTCAACAATATCAACTCCTTCCTATTGGGTGCGCGTTCGGTTGATCCCACGATCGTCTGTCAGGTGATCTTTACCGGTGAATGGTCGCTTGCCGTAAAAGAAGCCGAAGCCACCAATGCCTTGGCAGACCAAGGGTGTGATGTAGTCACCTGCCACGTCGATGGGCCGAAAGTGATCTGTGAAACCGCAGTCTCGCGCGACATTTTTGTTTGCGGCTACCACGCCGACCAGACACCGATTGCAGGGGACAAATACCTGACAGGGGCTGAATGGAACTGGGCCAATGTTTATACCGATATGGTGGCCAAGACCTTGGCGGGGGAACCGATCCCGAACTTCGTGCGGGGCGGGCTGGCGGACGGCTTCATCAAGATGAGCCCCCTCGGCCCCGCGGTCAGCGATGCGGCGCGTGCACAGTTTGAAGCCACGAAAGCAGAGATCGAAGCAGGCGGCTTTGCCGCGATCAAAGGGCCGCTGAAGGACAACAAAGGCAACGTGATCGCCGCCGAAGGGGAATCCTTTGTCGAAACCGATGTCGCGATCGAGAGCATGGACTACCTTGTCGAAGGCGTGATCGGGTCCACAAGCTAAGATGACTTTGGTTGCTCAAGCTGAAAAGCCTGCGGCCACTGCGGGGCGGTCCTTTATCGGGATCGCGCCGCGGGCCGAGGCTGTGGTGATCCCGATCTGTGCTTTGCTGGTCGGTTTCGCGTTATTTAGTATCTTTTTGCTGATGGTCGGGAAATCCCCGGTCGCGTTTTACCAGCTGGTCTGGAAGGCGGGATTCTCGTCTGCTTTCTCGTGGCAGAACACGCTGTCGCGCGTGGCACCTCTGGTGCTGGCGGCACTGTGCGTCGCACTTCCCGCGCGGCTGGGGCTTGTGGTTATCGGCGGCGAAGGTGCGATCGTCCTGGGCGGTCTTGCCGCCGCCGTTGCAGGCACCGCCGTTGCGGGGATGCCCGCCGCTTTTGGCATGGTCACAATGGCGATTGCCGCGATGATCGTCGGCGGTGTCTGGATCGGTGCCGTGGGCGCGCTGCGGATCAAACGGGGCGTGAACGAAACCATCGCATCCCTGCTGATGGCCTATATTGCGATTGCGCTGTTGAACCACTTTGTCGAGGGTCCATTCCGTGATCCGGCATCGCTCAACAAACCCTCCACCGTGCCACTGACAGAGAGTTTGCGCTTCGGGGATATGCCGTTTTTGCCGTCGCATTGGGGCATTCTTGCGGGCGTGCTTGCCTGCCTCTTTGCATGGGTCTTGATTGAACGCACGACGCTGGGGTTTGCCGCGCGTATTGCGGGTGACAATGTGCGTGCCGCGCAGGTGCAAGGGCTACCCGTAGGGCGTCTGGTGATCGGTTTTACCGCACTTGGCGGTGCCTTTGCAGGGCTGGCGGGCTATTTCGAAGTGGCGGCGGTGCACGGCTCTGCAAACGCTTCGCTGATCGCGGGCTATGGCTATACCGGCATCCTGATCGCCTTTCTCGCGCGGCATAACCCGTTGGCGATCCTGCCGGTTGCGGTTCTGTTCGGCGGGTTCGAAGCCTCTAGCGGGCTGATCCAGCGGCGTATGGAGCTGCCCGATGCGACGATCCTTGTCTTTGAAGGCATCGTGTTCCTGGTGATCCTGCTGAGCGAGGCGCTGTACGGGCGGGTGCCGATCTTTACCGCTGCATATTGGGAGAAACGCTGATGGAACAGGTAGATGTCGGCCTTTGGGGCGTTCTCATCGCCATACTGGGCGGTGCCATCCGCGTCTCGACACCGTTTATATTTGTCTCGCTGGGGGAGCTGCTGACCGAACGTTCCGGCCGGTTCAACCTTGGCTTGGAAGGGACATTGGTCTTTGGCGCGATGAGCGGCTACGCCGTTGCTTACGAGACCAACAGTGCGTTTGTCGGCGTTTTGGCGGCGGCTGCGGCGGGGGCCTGCTTTGGGTTATTGCACGGGTGGATCTGCAAGTTCAAAGGGGTGAACGACATTGCTGTGGGCATCGCCATGATGCTGCTTGGCATGGGGCTCGCCTTCTTTTTTGGCAAACCCTACATCCAGCCGCAGGCACCTGATCTGCCTGCGATCAGCTTGGGCTGGTGGTCGGATATCCCGCAGCTTCGGGCGGCGCTCGAGGTAAATGTGTTGTTCATCGTCGGCGGGCTGCTGGCGCTTGCCATTGCATGGATGCTGCGTACCACCCGCATGGGGCTGCGCTTGCGCGTGGTCGGGGACAGTACCGATGCGGCGCGTGCTATGGGGTTAAGTCCCGATCGCATCCGGCTGTTAGCAACCGGCGCAGGCGGGGCGTTGGCAGGCGTCGGCGGTGCCTATCTGTCGCTTTACTATCCGGGCAGCTGGACGGAGGGCATTTCTTCGGGCCAAGGCCTGATGGCCATTGCGCTGGTGATCTTTGCCCGTTGGAACCCTATCAACTGCTTTTGGGCGGCATTGCTCTTTGGCGGGGCGGGCGCACTTGGCCCGGCCTTGCAATCGGTGGGCATCACCGAAGGGTATTACCTTTTTGGTGCTGCACCCTACGCCCTGACACTGGGCCTTTTGATCCTCACCAGCGCGCCCGATCGCGCGGTACAAGGCGCACCGCTTGCGCTGACACTGACGAAATAAGGATAGACATTATGAATGGTTTGGGTGGACTGAACAAATCTGACCAGGGTGTTGTGATTGGCATGGTGCAGTTGCAATTGCCGACTGTCGCGACCAAAGCCGAGCTGACAGCACAAACCGCCCGCGTGGTTGATCTGGTGGGCAAGGCGCGCCGCAATATGGCGACGATGGATCTGGTGGTGTTCCCTGAATACATGCTCCACGGGCTGTCGATGAACACTGATCCCGAGATCATGTGTACGATGGATGGGCCCGAGGTCGCGGCGCTCAAGCAGGCCTGCGTCGACAATGACATCTGGGGCTGCTTCTCGATTATGGAGCTGAACCCCGGCGGATACCCTTATAACACGGGCCTGATTATTGACCCGCAGGGCGAGGTGCAGCTGTACTACCGCAAGATGCATCCTTGGGTCCCGGTAGAACCGTGGGAGCCGGGCAATGGGGGCATTCCGGTCTGCACCGGCCCCAAAGGGGCCAAAATCGGGCTAATCATCTGCCACGACGGGATGTTCCCTGAAATGTCCCGTGAAGCGGCGTATAAAGGGGCCGAGATCATGATCCGCACTGCGGGCTATACCGCCCCGATGCGCGAGGCGTGGCGGTTTACCAATCAATCCAACAGCTTCTGCAACCTGATGATCACCGCGAACGTGTGCATGTGCGGCTCTGACGGGACGTTCGACAGCATGGGCGAGGCAATGATCATCGACCACGAAGGGACCGTCATCGCGCATGGCAAAACCGGCCGCGTGGACGAGATCATTACCGCCGAGGTCCGCCCCGATATCGTCCGCGAGGCGCGCATTGGCTGGGGCGTGGAAAACAACCCCTATCAGTTCGGGCATCGCGGATATGTTGCCGTGAAGGGGGGCGCGCAGGATTGCCCCTATACCTATATGACCGATCTCGCGCAGGGGGCCTATCGCCTGCCATGGGAGGATGAGGTCAAGGTCACTGATGGTACAAGCTGTGGCTTCCCGCTGCCCAACCGTAGATTCAACGAGCAGGAGCCGCAGACGTGACTACCGTTCAAAGCCACCCCTACGCCTGGCCCTATAACGGCGATCTGCGCCCCGAGAATACGGCGCTGGTCATTATCGATATGCAGACCGATTTCTGCGGGGTCGGCGGGTATGTCGATCACATGGGCTATGATCTGTCGCTGACCCAAGCACCGATCGCTCCAATCAAGTCGCTGCTGGCAGACATGCGGGCCAAGGGCTACCACATCATCCACACCCGCGAAGGGCATCGCCCCGATATGGCGGATCTGCCCGCGAACAAGCGCTGGCGCAGTCAGCAGATTGGTGCCGGGATCGGCGACAGCGGCCCCTGCGGCAAGATCCTGATCCGTGGCGAGGCTGGGTGGGACATCATTCCAGAGCTCGCCCCGCTGGAGGGAGAGACAATCATCGACAAACCCGGCAAGGGCAGTTTCTATGCCACTGATCTGGAGCTGATCCTGCGCACAAGGCAGATCGACAATCTGATCCTCACCGGCATCACAACCGATGTCTGCGTTTCCACCACCATGAGAGAGGCGAATGATCGCGGGTTCGAATGTGTGGTCGTCGAGGATTGCTGCGGCGCAACCGACCCCGCAAACCATGCCGCGGCCATCAAGATGGTCACAATGCAGGGCGGCGTCTTTGGGGCCGTGACGACCAGCGCTGATCTGATTGCGGGGCTGCCGTCATGACAGTGCCCATGCGTACGTCTGGCGATGCCATCAGCGTCGAAGCTATCGGCATGACCATGCGCTTTGGCGACTTCACAGCGCTCGACGATGTCTCGCTCAAAATACCGGCGGGCAGCTTCCATGTGTTGTTGGGCGAAAACGGGGCCGGGAAATCGACGTTGGTGAAATGTCTCATGGGGTTTAACCGCGCAACACATGGCGAGATGATCGTGGACGGGGCTCAGGCCTTCATGACAGATCCGAAGGTCGCGCAATCGCTGGGGATGGGAATGGTCTATCAGCACTTTACCCTCGTGCCCGCGCTGACCGGTGCAGAAAACCTCGTGATCAGCCGCACCGACACCCCAAGCGTTATTGACTGGGCACAAGAACATCAGTCGCTTCGGTCCTTCATGGCGACGATGCCGTTTAACGTGCCGCTCGACCGACCGGTGAGCCAGCTTGCCGCAGGCGAAAAGCAAAAGCTCGAGATCATCAAACAGCTCTACCTTGGCAATCGATTTCTGATCTTAGACGAGCCGACATCCGTGCTGACTCCTGCCGAGGCAGATGAGGTTCTGGGCCATATCCGTGCGATGACGGACGCGGGCGCGCTGACTGTGCTCATGATCTCGCACAAGTTCCGCGAGGTGACGGCATTTGCCGATCACGTCACGATCTTGCGCCACGGTAAATACGTTGCCGCTGGCGCAGTTTCCGAGATGAGCGTGGAAGACATGAGCGCCGCCATGATGGGCAAAGCGCCTGTACACAATCCGCGTGTTCGCGTTGATACGGCACGCAAGCCTGTGCTGCACCTAAACGGCATTCGGGCACAAGACCGCAGCGGGTTGAACAGCATCCAGATCGACGACGTTACCCTGCATTCCGGCGAGGTTCTGGGCATCGCTGGCATCTCGGGTAACGGCCAGATGGAGCTGATGGAAATCCTGACAGGTCAGCGTCGTCTTCAAGCCGGAGAGATACGGGCTAACGGCACCCGCTACACCGCCACACGGGCAGAGGCGCGGCAGCATAAAATCCGCTACCTGCCCGAAGAACCCCTGCGCAATGCCTGCGCCCCCAAGATGAGCGTCGCCGATAATCTTGCGTTCAAGATGTTCGATGTCAGGCGCAACGGCCGGCCTGCCTTCTGGTGCAGTCGCAAAGATATGGCGCGCAATGCGGATCGGCTGATTGCCGAGTTCAACGTCAAGACAACCTCTCCCGATGCCCGTATCGCTTCGCTGTCGGGCGGGAACGTGCAGAGAGCTGTTCTGGGGCGCGAGCTGACCGGCGAGGTGAATGCGCTGATCATCTCCAACCCCTGTTTCGGGTTGGATTTTGGTGCGGTCTCCGCCATTCGCGACCGCATCATCGAAGCCCGCAACAACGGCACGGCAGTGCTGCTGATCAGCGAGGACCTTGACGAGATCATGGAGCTTTCTGACCGCATATTGGTCATGTCAGAAGGGCGCATTGCCTTTGAAACCACCGCCGCCGCGGCAGATCTGACAGAGATCGGGCAGCATATGGCAGGGCATGTCGCATGACACAGATCCCCGCCCGACCTTTCGGTTTTCCGCTCGCCCGTGATCAAGTCGCGCTGATCATTATCGACATGCAGCGCGATTTTGTCGAACCGGGTGGCTTTGGTGCAAGCCTTGGCAACGATGTCCGCCCGGTGCAGGCCATTATACCCGCGGTTGCGAAGCTGCTTGCAGGCTTTCGCACCGCAGGCCTGCCGATCTTCCACACCCGCGAAGCACACCGCCCCGATCTGTCCGATTGCCCGCCTGCCAAACGTCTGCGCGGTGCGCCTGCGCTACGTATTGGGGACCCCGGTCCAATGGGCCGTGTGTTGATCAAAGGCGCGCCCGGTTGCGAGATCATCCCCGCGCTGACCCCGCTGCCCGATGAAGCCGTCATCGATAAACCCGGCAAAGGTGCCTTCTACGCCACAGACCTCGGCGATCAGCTTGCCGAACGGGGGATCACCCAGCTTGTCTGCGCAGGTGTCACGACCGAGGTTTGCGTACAAACCACGATGCGCGAGGCCAATGATCGCGGGTTTGAATGCCTTTTGGCGACCGATGCCACCGAAAGCTATTTCCCAAGCTTCAAAGCTGCCGCGATAGAGATGATCGTCGCCCAAGGGGGTATCGTCGGCTGGGCAACCGATACGGATACAATTCTAGGAGCGATCAATGGCTGAGGGTCTGCCATCACCAAACGTTTTTCGGGGGCTCGTGCCCGACGGTTGGCAAAACATGACGTTCGAGCCCTTCCGCGACGGGGTCGAGATTTGCCACCTTGGCCGCGGTGGTCCGGACGTCGCCTTGCTGCGCTACGCCCCCGGCGCCTCTGTTCCCCGCCACCGCCATCAGGGGTTAGAGGTGATCATCGTCCTGTCCGGCAGCCAAAGCGATGACCATGGGCAGTATCTCGCCGGGGATGTCGTGCTGAACCCGAAAGGAAGCGAACATGAGGTCTGGTCCGAGGACGGATGTACCGTCCTGATCCAGTGGGAACGCCCGGTGACGTTTGTCGGGTGAGCGACGAACCTTATCCGGATCGCCTTGCTGAGCGAAGATCTTTTGATTGAATGCCACGCTCCAGAGTTTTAGCGAGCCCGTGCCTACTGCATTAACTGGCCAGAATCTCGAGTTTACTATTCCCATCGCTAGCGCGCTACAAACAAGGGTTATCAAATTGCTAAAGAATTCTTGATCAATCGATCAGCTCGCGTTCCCCGGCCATTTGGTGGATAGATCGCGTTTTCAATGGTCACAAAACATATCCACGCGTCCGGCGTCGAACATATACGACCCGCGAGCAGGCCAGACAGGACATCTTCGACTACATCGAAATGTTCTATAACCCGAAACGCAAACATGTCAGAAACGGTATGCTGTCGCCTGTCGACTTCGAAAACAGACAGTCCAATGTGAACCAAGAAGGTGTCTAGGAAACCAGGGGCTATTCAATATTCAGTATCGTGAACGAACAGAACAGGCGATCCACGACAAGCGACCTCTGGGTGCCATTCAGGATCGCACTCATGACGGGCGTGTATTTCGCACGCTGAATATCATTGATGAGTTCACGAGGGAGGCGCTGGTAATTAGAGTTGAGCCACGCTCAATTCGACTGATGTGGTCGATGCTTTGACCAATCTCTTCACCCTTCGAGGTCCGTCCGAATTCATAAGATCGGACAATGGCGCGTCACTTATTGCCAAGAAGGTAAGGGCTTGGATTGAGGACCGTTGGTCCCAAAACCGCATTCATCGCCCCAGGATCACCATGGAAAAACGGCTACTGCGAGAGTTTCAATTCACGCTTCCGCGACGAGCTGCTTAACGGCGAGGTATACTATACTATACGTTTCACGAAGCTCAGATGCTGATCGAGCGTTGGCGGTGCCACTTCAACACAGCCATACCGCATAGCGCGCTGCGCCACCGCCCGCGCCAGAAAGCATGATGCCGATAGACCAGACGCCAACCATGCATTAACATTCAAACTGCGCCACCCAATGGGGTCACTCCACCATTAATTAACATAATTATGATTATCAGTTTACTTATCGCGCACAGGGGCACATTCTAAACTGATGGATTGGATGCCCCTCCTGTTGGTTCATTATAGAACCGTCCGAGCCATGGTGGTGCGGACGTCTTGCAGGAGGAACAAATGTCAGAAGCATTTATCATCGGTATCGACCTGGCGAAGCGCGTTTTTCAAATACACGGCGCTGATGCCGCAGGTAAAGTTTTATACCGTAGAAAGCTGAGCCGGCCTCAGTTCAATAAGTTTCTAAATGAGCACCCAAGTTGCATTTTTGCGATGGAAGCGTGCGCGTCCGCCCATCATTGGGGGCGTGAAGCGCTTGCTGCAGGTCATGAGGTTCGATTGGTACCGGCGCGATATGTGAAACCGTTTGTCAAACGCCACAAGAGTGATGTTGTCGATGCAGAGGCCATTACAGAAGCCGCGATGCGTCCCTCAATGCGCTTCGTCCCAGTGAAAGCCCCGGAACAGCAAGCACAGGCGATGTTGTTTCGGACGCGGGAATTGTTCGTGCGGCAGCGCACCCAGCTTATCAATTCGCTTCGCGGATACTTGGCGGAGTTTGGGATTGTGCTGCGGCTACGCATTCGGAACGCTGATATTCTCAAACGAGAAGTAGAGGAACAGGCACATAAACTGCCCGACGAGGCCAAACGCTTGGCGGAACGGCTGCTAGCGCAGATCGAGACTATCAGCGCAGAAGTCGAAGGTCTGGATCATTCCATCAAGATGCATGCAAAAACGTCAGAGGAAACGCGGCTTATGCAAACGATGCCTGGCGTCGGCCCGATGTCCGCCATCGCAATTTCGGCCTTCTGTCCTCCCGCCAAAAACTTTCGCACGGGGCGGGATTTTGCAGCATGGCTTGGTCTTGTACCTCGACAGCATTCGACAGGTGGTAAGGAACGGTTGGGGCGCATCACAAAAATGGGCCAGAAAGATGTGAGGCGGTTGCTGATCATCGGTGCAATGTCCGTCATCAATTCCATCGAACGATGGAAGCGTTGTGCCGAACCATGGTTAGCGCGTATGCTTGAAACACGCCCCCGGATGGTTGTTGCTGTTGCTTTGGCAAACCGCATGGCTCGGAGGCTTTGGGCCATGTTGATGACGGGCCAGATTTATCGCATTCGCGGGGCCGTCGCTTAGCGGCAGACCCACGGATACCGGCAGGTATGTGAGGACGAGAGGATCGACTAAGGAAAGCGGATCGACGAGAACGAACATGGAAAAACCAGTGCAACCCTTCGCGGCTTCAAGCCCGATAAACTGATTTGGAGCCAAGTTCGCGCATCTCCATAAGGGCCAGCAGCCAAGTGTGCTGCACAAACAGGCCGGACACGTGACTGCACCCGATCATGCTATCTAAACGTCGAAACAGTCACCCACATAAACCGGGGCATCCACACGTGGGTTGCGAAATTTCCCCTATCTTGCTGGAAAGCAAGGAGAATGGAAGATGGCGCATAAAGAGCTTAACCTGCGTGAACGACGCGCGATAGAAGACATGTTGAACGCCAAGATTGCTGTGCGCGAGATTGCAGCAGAGATCGGCAGGCATGTTTCCACGGTGTATCGCGAGATCAAGCGCAATCACTATTTCGACAAAGAGTTGCCGGAACTGAACGGATACTACGGCGTGGTTGCTCAAAAAGCGGCGACCGAAAGACGTGCGCGGCGGCGCAAACTGGTGCGCCTTGTCGGCTTGAGAAAAGCCGTAATCAAGCAGCTCAAGGAAGGTTGGTCACCAGAGCAGATCGCGGGCCGATTGCAATATGAAGGCCAAACAACCCGCGTAAGTCATGAAACGATCTACGCCTATGTTTACGGCCCAGATGGTCAATCTGCGGAACTCGCACGCTACCTGCCCAACCGCCGGAATAAACGGCGTCCGCATCACGCGCGCAGACCACGAGGCCTTGTGTTCCCGCCGGATCGCTCAATTCACGAACGCCCTGACTACGTTGATAGCCGAGAGACTTTCGGCGAGTGGGAAGGCGATTTGATGATATTCGAGCGCGCTCAGGGCAAGATGAACGTTGCCTCACTGGTCGAGCGGAAGACCCGCTTTGCTGTCCTGTTCCGCAACAACGACCGCAGCACCACGCATCTGATGAACCGCTTGATGGGTGTGATGGAACCCCTGCCCCAACCGGCGCGCAAGTCGATCACCTTTGACCGTGGGATCGAGTTCAGGAATTGGCGTAAGTTGAAGCCTGGTATCGGCACAGAGGCCTGGTTTTGTGATCCACAGGCTCCGTGGCAAAAGGGTTCCGTCGAAAACCTGAACAAGCGTGCGCGGCGCTACTTACCAAGAGATGCGCCCGTGGCCGCGCTCTCAAATCGAGATATGAAGTCGATTTGTGACCGCTTGAACGGCACCCCCAGAAAGTGCCTGGGATGGAAAACGCCGACTGAAGCCTTCAGGGAAGAACTGATGAAACTGAGATAGCGGAAACCGTCGCAACGACCCTTGAGAATCCACGGGTGGATTCACAAACAAAGTGCAAATTCTGTACGAATACAGAGAGTTGCATGGAGTATGAATAATCGAAGCCACTACTGTCACCTGCTGCTGGACGAACGACACAAGCTTGCAAAGTGGCTGGAAGCTAAAATGCCGATTTCAGAGATTGCGGATCGCATGGGCCGCGATCCCTCCACGATCTACTGAGACATCAAGCGCAATCGGTACACGGACGGCGAACTGCCTGAGCTAAACGGGTATCACGCGCTCATCGCTCAGGACAAATATGAGCAGCGCCGCGCGATCCATCGTAAGTTGATCAGACACCCCGAGGTGAAGGCTGCTGTTGAAAGCCGATTGAAGGCTGGCTGGTCAGCAGAACAGATTGCGGGCCGCATGCGGTTGGAGCGCCATCTGATCCGCGTGATTCACGAAACGATCTATCGTTTCGCCTATTCCAAATATGGCCTCGACGCGCAGTTCTATCTACACCTGCACGAACAGCGAAGACGTCGTCGGCCACGTGGTTCCCGCAGGCACAACCGGGCCCATATCTTCAACATACAAAGCTTGGCTAACAGGCCTGAACGCATTTCTGAACGCGTCGAGTTCGGTCACCGGGAATGCGATTTGATGACGTTCCGCAAAGAGCATGGGAAGGTCAACGTGACGTCACTGGTGGAGCGGGTCAGCCGCTATGCCGTCTTGATGCGCAACGAAGACCGCCAGTCCAAGCCGATCATGGAACCCCTGATAAACGGGTTGGTTCCCCTGCCCGCCGACGCGCGCCAGTCTATCACTTTTGATCGCGGCACCGAGTTATCGGCCTGGAAGCATCTCAAAGCCGGTCTGGGCGCGGTTCCGTGGTTCTGTGACCCGCAAGCGCCCTATCAGAAAGGCACTGTTGAGAACACGAACAACAGGCTGCTTCGATACCTGCCCAGATCAACCGCACCGGCGGCGCTGACAAAATCAATATTTGAGGTCGATTTGCCACCGCCTCGACGCAACGCCGTGCAAGTGCCTAGACTATCGGACGCCTGCTGAGGTCTTTAAAAGCAAGCTGATAGAAATCCGGAACCGCTTGGAATAAAACGGCACATCAGAAATTGCGCTTCAATGTGAGCTCACAACAACTGTTCAAGGGTTTTACGACTTCAACGCGGAGGCCACGGCGATCGCCAGCGCGCCTGCAAGGAAACCACCGGCCAAAAGAACTGGTAGCCCCTCGTCCAAGAAATGCTCCACCAGCAGCACAACACCAAACAGTAGCACGAATATCACAGCAGCGACTGTGCCATCGAAGGTGTCTTCTTCGGACTCGTCGCCTTCTGATTTCGGCTTCGTTGGACTTTCCCACGGTGGTTCGCCGCCTGGTACGTACATGCGTTAGCCTCCTGTCTGCCGGTATGACCGTGGCGATTAGAACTGTTAAAATTAGATAAACTGTAGTGACGAGGATGGGTGCTTGCAAGAATTTGCTCAATTCTGTGGAGGAAGTTCTCGGCGCGCCAGTTTAACATGTCTGGAAGAGGGCGGTTTGGGTTGGCTCGGTGCTCAATATTAGCCCGTTTTGCAAACGCGACGACAGTCACGCAACTGCGTAGAGACCGGCTTGTAAAAGTGGACGATGATTACATGAAAATTGTTCCACTATGGGGCAGCGGGCTACTATAATTAGGACGACAATGGAGACGCGTCACCTAGCACAATTTTTTTGAACGTTTGAATTTGTACGGCAGGCTTTACGGCCAGGATAACAGATAACCGATAACAGAGGATATTGCTCAATGAGCGACATAAACGAAGATATTCTTCGCGCTGCCGTTGCCGCCACTTCCCAGCTTAAAGATCCCAAAGAGCGGCGGCGAGCTATTCGTTTCGATCTTTCTAACCGTGGTTTCTCGAAACCGGATATTGTCGCCGCAGATTCTGCTATTCGAGACGCAATTTCAAATGGGTCTTTCGTGCAGGGGAAATCGTCAAACGAACCAAGTGAGCCGAAAGGGAATGATTCAGGGAGCGCCTTAAAGAATTCTTCGCTCCCCGCTAGGGATGTTCCCGCAGATGTTCTGGAGAGAATTGCGGCCTCGGCGCAGGGTAACACTCCGATGCGTCGCCGCCGACAGATCAAGACCGCGCTTAAAAGTGAAGGCTATAGCGACGCTGCAATAGAAAATGTTGACGCAAGCATAATGGAATTCGCGGGTCTGAAGCTTACCTTTCAGGACGCGCAAAGTGAAAGCGACAGCGAAACTTCCCCGGGCAGAGCGGGGGGTGAAAAGGCAACTAGGAAAACAACGAACAATCCCGACGTGCGCCCCGTCGACCAACCCGATGACACTGTTAGGTTGCGCACCGAAGCTGAAATTAAAAACGAATCTCGGGTAGCTCATAAGCCTGAATTTTGGGATAGTGGTCAGGCCATTATAACTAGCACAGAGCGCAAAACGACGCGTGTTGGATCGTTTGCCACCTTTGTTTTCCCCCTTGCTCTTGCAGCTTGTGCTTTCGCAGTATTCGGGATGGACACTTCACTGCACGACATATCCAAGATCGTCACAGGCGACACACCAGATCGTGCGTCTGCGGCTGTCGAGCCCGAGGCGGCGGCTTCGAAAAGCTCCCGGCCAAGTCCTGAATTTTTGGCCGATGGTGCCGAATTCGAGCGTATTTATGACTCGCTCAATGCGCTAAAAATCACAACGGCAAATTGCGCTAGAGTTGAGGAGATCCCCTTGGGCGGCAGCCGAGCGGATTTTGAATATTTTGACGCGGGCCTCAAATCCTGGAGGAGTTGCCTGAATTCTGCCCTTGCCGAGGTCGAACATGAGCGGGCCCGGATTGAGCTTCTTGTTGTGAAGATGACCGCATTGTTTGAACGACATCACCACAAACTTGATACCGAACTTGCTAGCGATATCCGTATCGGAATCTCGGAGGTCACAAAGCGCTTACAAAGTAACATATCCAAAGCACGTCAAATTCACGTCCAAGACAAAGGGAAATGGGCTGAGGTTCTCGACCGACGCAATGCGGAAATAGAGCGGATATCAAATGAGAATAGAGCGCGGGCCGAACAAGCGCGCGCGCAGCGCAAGCGGGAGAAAATCGAACAATACAACCGCAACTTAATTGCGAGCGGAAGGGTACCAGAACGATCTAACGCCCATGATAGCTTCGCCAGCACCCAGTCGGATTTTTCAACGCCGCCGACCTCGTTTGAGCAATCCTCAGCAAATCAGCCAATCTACGTTCCAGGTATTGGTGCCCAAACAAATGATACAGGTTTTAGGTTAACTATGACCGCTGCATGCCCCATAGGACATGTGAGACTTTCGGGGGGCGAATGCCAGAACAGGGCTGTTTCCCGGGCAGAAAGACTCGCTTTTGAAGCCGAACAGCGCGCCCGTGCCGCGCGCGATCAAGCTATTTTTGACCGTATGGAAGCAGAGCGAGCTGCCAAAATCTCGGGTATGCCCAACTATCGAGCAAGTCCGAACACAAGTTGTGGGAACAGTTGCGTTAGCGTCAAGTAGCACGAACGTTTCGGCGTCGGCCTGTTTTCGTTGTCCCAGTAAGTCTAGAGTGATTGAGGGCTGGACATACCCAGCCGGCTGGCTGCGCACCGTTTTTAATAGTGCCAATGGCGGCGCAAAGCGAAACAGGGCCGCTACATCAGCCCGGCCATTGCGCGGCCGGCTCCAGCACTGTGACAATGCCTTCTGTGATCGCTGTGAGGTGCCCATGATCCAGTGCCATAACAAAGTCTTGGGGCGAAAGTGGCACGACGACGGAGAGTTCCTGGCCCAGTCCATAATCCTTTACAGCGTAGTCAAGGTTTTCCAGAAGCTCGGCCTGTTCGGCAACAGTCCCGGTGACCAGTAAAGAGTGATCTGTCAGGTTATGAATGTGAAATGTCGCCTCGTGGAGATGTCCGCGAAACCGACAGGGCTTAATCACGTCAGCTAATCGACTTAAGGACCGGCGTATCGGTTCGGGGAAGTCCTGCAAGTCGGCGTTTTCCGATCTGTCGAGTGGAAATACGACCTCGCTTTGCGCCTGTTCGCGATGAAGAGTGACCAGCATCCGCGGCGCCTTGGCGTCCGTCAGCGCGTGACGGAGATCGGATCGTGTCATCAGGCCCGGAAATTTGTGCTGGTACGTTCCTGAATGACGGACGTGGATAAGGCTTGCATCATCAGCAGGGGTTTCGACGACGCTGTCTTCGGCAGTCTCGTCACTAAGACGGCACATTCTACCTTGGGCCCATAAACCAGCGACGATGGTCGCCAGTGTGACAAGGGCAAGCGCCTGCAATCCGCTGCCGAAGTAAACGAGCCCCCCGAGGAATACGATATAGACAACGAATGCCAGTACAATCAAAGGACGTTTCAGATGCGGGTCGTTTGGTTGTTTCCACATGTCAAAATAGAAAATCGGAACGGGGCACTAATCAACCCCACCTATTCGCAATGCGCCAATACCGCATTGATCGCGTGGCGGTCTGTTCCAAGCAGTTGATGTGACGTATAAACTGCGCCGAAGGACCTGGGCATATCCAAGCGGGTTGCAATCCGCGTCGCGTTCTCGAGTGCCGCGATCAGCGTCTCGTCGGCGCGTCCGTGCCATGTCTTGGTGCCTTTGGGGGTGAACATATCTTCGACTGGAATGTGGAAGCTTCTAACTTGGTCATTGTGATCTGTGATATCTATTGTCATCCCGTCAAGCTGAGACATGTGACCAGCCGCGTGGCTGGCAGTGTCATCGTTGCCAATCGCGACCCATATTTCGCCCCCGCCCGCCCGGGCGCAGATCACCCCCATTCCAGTTCCCGTATCGAAAGGTCGTGTGGTGCCAACGCGCTGCGTATATGCAGCAATACCCGTCTGCCTCGCGGACAACCCGAAAGGGCTGAAACCGTCAGAGGTGATGATCCGGAACTTTTTGGATTGGGTGCGCGATAAAGACAGAGGCGCGGCCCCCGTATGGGTTGCGACGGCGGCGTATAGGCGCACATCCACATCCATAGCGATCAGATAGGTCACGAAGTCAGCCCCCACCTGCGGGGAAGCTATGTTCTTGATCTCTGCTCCGGCGCGCGTTTCTTCGCCTTGAAACCCGAGAAAGGCCTGATCGGAAAAGCGCCGTGCCTGGCCACCCAGAAAGGCGAGTGCGCATGCATCGAAACAGCGCCCCGGGGCAATTTTTCTGCCGGAATGTTCGACCCGCCCGACCTCTGTCTCGAACCCGTGGTCACGAATGATCTGACCAAGCGCCATTCCCGCGCGCGGATCCGCGCCATCACCGTCAAGCAATATGATATAGCCGTCTGGCTGTTCGCGGTTAAGCCATGCGACAAAGCGAGACGGCGTTTCTGCAGTGATCTCCCCGCTGATGACGATGACATGGCGAGCCAGATCATGCCCGAACGCGTGGTTTGCGAAACTTTGCGCGGGTACTGCATTTGGCCAAAGGCCCAGTACCATGGCCGCGTGTGCGACGGCAAGGAAAGCGAGACGGCGGATGCGATGATTTACACGATAGCTGGCCAAGGATCCGCCCCCGAGTAAAGCCGCCACACCGCCTGTGCCGCTGTTTCGGGCCGACAGTTTTCAGGCGCGTGTGTCGGATCAAAAAGATCATGCGCGCAGTCCCATTGCGGCCCCTTGTCCATCCGAGGCAGATCTAGCAACGCCAGCGCATGATCTTGCACAAGAGATGAAAGCTCGGGCGCATAGAGCGGGAAGCCCGGGTCAAAAACCTGTACGGTTGAGCCTTCCAAACCGCAGCACAGATCCGAATGGGTCAGGGATTTTTCGGCTATTTGGCGGCGGACCATTTCGGTATCAAGCGGGTCCCCGTCCGGCCCAAGCACCTGCGCAATGGGTTGACGGACACAGAACATGTTAAATGCAATCCCCGGTGCGCCTTGTTCCAGCCATTCAGCCAATACGGCTAGGCGTTTCTTGTTCATAAGCTATCATGTCCCAAGGGCAGGCAGGCGTCTGTGCACAAGTTGTAAGTCATCATCGGCTCTGGGTGCATATTGGTATGGTCCGTGCGCATAAATTCAATTCGCATCCCGTTCTAATTTGCCGTTACAAGAAGCCCTAGCCGGTATTTCCCGTCCTGCTCTTTATCAAAGCGAAGGCGGTATTCATTCGCGACAAAGACCAGATCTTCTGATCTTGCATATACAGTGCCCGTGTGCCGTGTGCGCAGCTCAAGCCATCCGTCTTGCCGGTGCGTCAGGCATGACAAGTCGACGCAAAGCAAGGTATCGGTGGTGCGCACCCGAGAGCGCGGCGGACCGCCATCCTTTGCAAGTTGCACTAAGCCAGAAGACACTCTGACCAGATAATATGTATTGATATCATGATCTTCGATTTTGGCGAAATACGGAAATAAATAGCTTTCGTCTTCGACACGCGTTCCGCCATGCTGTGTCAGAAGATCGAACACCCGCAAGAACCGGTGATAGGGCTGACGCAACGGATCTTCCCACAAGGATAGAAAGATCGCATGGGCATCTTCTGTCCCGTAGCTGGTGACAATGTCCTCCGATATCCATGAAAGCAGAGCCTGTCGGTCACCGTCTTGTGCGGCGCGGCGGATTGCATTGATGGATTGGGTCACGCCGGGGGGTACTGCATCAGGGGCACTTTGCGTGAAAGAACCTGTGTCGAGCGTTGGCAAGGGCCGGGCGGTATCTATGCGCGCTTGGCAGCCGACACAAAGGCAGCCGAGCAACAGCAGTACAATAAGTTTGATCGGTTTGAGCAACATCAGTATTCTCATAGATGTTAAGTATGAACGGCTTTGGATCAGGTCGCGTGTATCATAGGGTCACAGCGTGGCGGTTAAAATTACTACATCTGGATTTTAACCACCACGACCTGCCCTTCAAGGATCATGTTCCAAAAGGGGGCATGGCAGATAAGATCGGCATCCAAGGGCCAAACCCGCCAGAATATCGGGCTTTGGCACTACTACAGGGGGCGCTCAATTTGGCAGGATGCAAGACATTGAAACGATCTGGGCGTTTCTTCGCCGCAGTATTATATGTTGCAATATGCGCGGCGGGGCCCGTTGCGGCGGAACAGCTTTCCCCTCAGTCTCCCACCGCCGCCGCCAGCCAAGAAAACCTCTTGGGTTGGCAGGCTTTATTGTGTGGCACCGAAAGCCTTTCTTCGCCCCATTCAGTGATGCCGGATCACGAGACGCTCGCCTATGAACTTGCCTTCAGCGCGGATCTTGATTCACATCCGGCCAGCGCCTTGCAGCGGTTGCTAGATCAAGGCGTTCACGTTGCATTCGAGCCGACGCTTAACGACGCGTTTGACCCCCGCAACCAAGCGCATCTCGACGCAGCGATAGCAGCACTGGCCCGACTGTCTTCCGCACTCTCTCGTCAGGATATTCGCGTGGTAGGGGCAAAGGGAAAGCTATTTCTGGGTTTTCCCACAGGTGATTTGGCGAAAACATCGCTTGTGTGGAAAAACCGCTCTACTTTGCCCCCGCTTGCCCTGAGGGGAGATCACCCCCAAGGGCGAAGCATAGCATGTAAAGAAACAAAGCCCCCTTCAAGCGGAACAACGACCACCGCTTCCCAGCCAAACCCCGTCGCCGTTTGCACGTCGACGAAAGGGTGTCAAAAGTCACCGGAAGAAATGCTGATACCCGTCTTGCCGATCTGGATCGTCTTTGATCGTGCGTCCAAAACGCCTGAGCGACTGGTCATAAATGGATGAATGGCGCAGCTCATAGCGCCGGCGGCAGGAGAAATCAGGTCTCTTTTCGTCCAATCACCCAATAAATTCCGTTAAGATGCGCGACGCAACTGGGGTGTTCTACATCGAAGTTGTGAGATCGGCACCGTCAGCCGCAGCGTCGGCCACAAAAAGGCCGTCTGAACTATTAAGAGTGTGCGAGGTGATTTTCACGCCGAGGCCGGTGACCATAGCGCAAAGGTAAGGTTGATCAACAGCACCACGTGCGCCGTCTTTGGATAGTGTCCCAAGGAATGGTGTAACTTTGTTCTTCGGCCATTGCTTGGCCGCAGTTACAGGGCGGCGATTGTCGCCGGGTCCATGGGGTAGTGTCGCAAATGGCGGCGACGGTTTCTAGTATCATATAGCGCCGCGTGATCGCCCACTCATCATTTTGCTCCAGCATCAGGGCTCCGACCAGTCGGGTGACTGCGGCCTCGTTTGAAAAGATGCCGACAACGTTAGTCCTGTGCTTAATCTCCTTGTTGAGGCGTTCAAGTGGGTTTGTGCCGCGGATCTTGACCCAATGCTCGCGGGGAAAGATCTTGTAGGCCAAAAGGTCATCCTCAGCCCGGCGCATCAAATCCGTGAGCTTTGGATGGCTCGTGTCAAACGCGTCGATAAGCTTGGCCAAGTGCTCTTTTGACGCGGCCAGCGAGTCCTGGTCGAAGGCGGTTCTGAGTGCCGCGTTAACGATTGGCCTGTCCTTCTTGCCGACGCAAGCAAGTGCGTTACACATGAAGTGAACGCGGCCGCGCTGGACGGTCGCACCGAGCACATATGCCGCGGCGGCCTTCAGCACCTTATGATCGTCCACTGCCCGGCAGGCGCAGCATGCTGCCGAGAGGGGCGATGATCAGGCGGGTGCCGCGCAGCCCGCGATCAGCCAGAGAACGCAGAAATTCGTCCCAGAAGACTTCGTCTTCACTGGGCTGGACAGCGATACCCAGAACATCGAGGCGGGTGATGTCCCGTAAACTCGGGGTCGGTTGTCGGTGTGCCGACATCAGCGGAATCGAAGTGCATGACCCAACCCTCGATCAGCTACAAACGCCACCGCTTCCCGCCCGAGATCATCGCTCACGCGGTCTGGCTGTACGTCCGTTTCAATCTGAGCCTGCGCGAGGTCGAGGAGATGATGTTGGAACGTGGCATTGACGTTTCCTACGAAACGATCCGCCGCTGGACCCGCAAGTTCTGACCGCTGATTGCGCGCAGCTTACGCCGCCGACAGGCCCGCCCCGGCGATGTTTGGCATCTGGATGAAGTCATGGTGAAGATCGCGGGCCGGTCGTTTTGGCTCTGGCGTGCCGGCGATCAGGACGGTGTTGTTTGTATGAAATCCTCCAGCCCCGGCGGGACAAGCGCGCGACAAAGCGGCTCTTGGTCAGGCTGATGAAACGTTGGGGCTTCGTGCCCAGACGGATCATCACAGACAAGCTTCGCTCCTACGGCGCAGCGTAGCGAGATGTCGCCCCCGGGCTTGATCATTGGTCCCACGAAGGGCTCAACAACCGCGCTGAGAACAGCCATTTGCCGTTGAGGAAAAGAGAACGGACGATGCAGCGTTTCCGATCACCAGGGGGATTGCAACGCTTCGTCTCCATGCACACCGCAACCCGCGATTCCTTCTCCGTCCCAGCCCGCCGCTGCGCAGCACTTATGATCCGTTACCACCGACTGGAAGCATTCGAGGCATGGAAAATCGCGGCCAACGTCGCTTGATGTGAAATCGGCACGCCAACCTGAAGACTGGTTGAGTTAATGTGACAACACCGCTCCACGCGCTATCGCGCCCAGAAAGAAGTCTGCCAGGTCTGCCCGTCAGAGCAAAAATGCTGCCCCAACGCTGAGGCGCGCAAGATCACCCGCGAGGAGCACGAAGACGCCCGTCAGGTTGCCAGAGATTTGGCCAAAACTGAAGAATATCACATTGCTATGAAGCTCAGAAAAAAGGTCGAAATGCTCTTTGCCCACCTCAAACGCATTCTCGGGCTGGGACGACTGCGATTACGCGGCCCATGCGGTGCAAATGATGAATTCCTCCTCGCCGCCACCGCACAAAACCTCCGCAAACTGGCTAGGATTTTCCCTGCACCGCAGCAAACGCGCAAAGCCTGATAGGAAAGACGCTCGCGCGCACTTCAAAGCGCAGCTTTCTGTGCATGCAACACGCTGTTTTTACACAGAATGGGCGGAGAGCAGTCCTTCGCCGCGGCTGCGCATTATAGTTCTGTTTCATGAAGAGCGGACGTTCGATAGCACATCGAATTCTGTTAAGCAGCGGAAGGCGGCAATTGAGCCTGCTAACCGCACTGGTCGCAGAAGAATTCTCAGTTGCAACACTGGCGCAGTTCTCGCGCCCAGCCGTTAGTCGACCTGCGCTGCAAGGGCAGAGCATGGGCGGTCTCAAGTCGTTTTGGACCTGACCATTGCAATTATTCATTTGTTAGAGCCAGTGCTGGTCCTGATCAGAAATGCCGGTCGATCGCTGTATTCGTAGCCAACAGCAGCGCTGTGTGCAAACTGGCCGACAGTGCCATCGGCACCGAGGAAACCTGTTTAACCTATCCGTAGATCTGCCTCTGCCGGAGCTTTAGTATCGAAGGTCAATCGCCGTCCAGTAAGGAGTTGAGCGAACGCCTCAGCACCCACTTTAGACCCTTCCACGTTGCGAAAAGTTCGGCGCATGTGCCGGAATAGCGTGGCCTCGAGCTTTCGGGCCTCCAGTGCTGACCCGTGCAAAAAAAATTGCGAGCGAAGCAGGGTGCCATCGGGATGTTCGCCGAAAAGTTGCATGACGACAGCTGAAGACAGCTCTCTTGGGCGGAGCGAATACCGCTTTCCGGTGAAATGCTCATGAGCTGCAGCCTGAACCTCCGTGCCGGGAGACACCAAGAAAAGGTCGTGCACGAAATGGCCAGAAAACAGACGCAGGACATCGGGTATCTCGCGCGCTTGGTGGTAAACCCGGACCTCGGGTGACTGAATGTCGAAGTGAGACAGATAAACGAAGGTCTCTTCCGCCTCCACCAGATCCATCAGCGAATGGAAATCGGCGGGGGTCGCATAGAAATATGTGTTCCTACGCATGTCAGTCTGCCGTCAAGCCGGCAAGGAAGGCATCGAAGCTGGGTGCGATGACGTACAGGCCGTCGTCGAAGGGAACTTCGTGATCGCTGAAGAACACCTTTCCGTGGTTCGGCCCCTTCAGCGCAAGAATGATTGGGTTACCGAAAGCATCTCCGCCAATGCTCAGATACCAAGGGTGGAGGTCTTCGCCGTATTTTGAATTATAATCCCAGAGATCGTTGTAGTCGTGCTCGGAATTGACTGCATACAGATAATGCAGGACGGTCGACGTCTCTCGCCCGTTCTCCAAGAATTTAATAACTCTATTGCCGGGCATCTGGCCGTTACGCATGGCAAGCCAGTCGCGGTAGGCTTCGGGGAGCCTGGCATCGAGCACACGTTCCAGCAGATCAAGGGTGTCGGGGGCGAGGCTGGATGGTGTCAGTTTGCGAGGTTTTCTCATTTTTTCGCGTCCCGGCTGAAACAGTTGTAAAGGTTATGCTGCGTCTCGCCCCGGTCGGATTTGATCCGCGTCTGCTCTCCGGAAGGTGCGGCAGAAGACGGGATAAAGCTGCCCTTTTCCTCGCCATTCTCGAGAAATCTGATGTAATCGAGCACTGCAAGAACTCCGAAGACCCCGGTATGTACGACCTCTTCCACCAGTTCGCGGCTCTCGTCACTCATCTCGTCCCGCCAGCCGGCTCGTGCTTTACTCTCGGCAGAGACCCCACGGCCTGCGGGATGTTGTTGTGCATGCCCGAGGATGCCGCCTGACGTCCTGGCTATGGACTGAGCAAGCTGCTTGGTGAACATTTCCTTGTCTATCGCCATTTGTCAGATCTCGAAGTCTTCCATTAGGCTGACTTTCGCGACATTCTTAAAGGTGTCAAGATACCCACTCATGCGAGCCATCTGCTTCAAACAAGGGGCTTGTAGGCATGTTTGTTCTGAAACGCGCCGATCACCTATAGAGCTATTCAGCGCTGGCTCTGAGCCGACAGGCTCGCGCCGGCGGGTGCCGCCACCTTGTCTTTTTATAACCGATTTCTGGCTTATTTTCCGAACGCCTTCGCAGAAGCGGGGCAGTTCGAGTTCTCGAATGAAACGGCGCGAAGGATCGCGTAAACAACGTCGACGTAAGCCGCAGCACCGTTTTGGCGGGCTACCGCAGATTCCGTTGAAAAACTATTAGCTGCAACTGAAAACTTCTAAATTGTGGGATGCTGTTCTCCGATGAGCTAATAGGGACCCGGGGTGACGCTGAAATTTCCATAGTTTGAAAACTTTTCTGCCGAATTCGTCTTCGGCGCGCTGCAGGAGCAGTTTTTCAACACAATCCGCCCTTTGCATCATGTATCAGCCCCGACACGGGCCAGCCGAGTTTGATGCAAGTTCGCGCATGATTTGCGCCATTTCGTCCAGCCGCGTGGCAGTCAGGCGGCTGGACGGTCCGGCGAGACCGAAGCCGGCGCGGACCTCGCCATCATCGTGCCAAGGGACAGCAACGCAATTGAGGCCGGGGCACCAGTTCTCGCAATCAAGGGCGTGGCCGCGTGCCGATATGGCCTCTATCTCAGCCACGATCCCCTGACCGATGCGGGGCGTGTGGAGCTCGAACATCCGGCGGCGTAGGGCGGGAAGAAATGCCAGGAAGAGAAGACCGATGGCCGAGCCCGCCATCGGTTGGCGCTCCCCGCGCTGGCTCGAGGCGCGTAGCGTGCGCGGGCTCTCGATTGCGTCGAGAAAGTAGACCTCGTCACCAGAGGGTACGGCGAGGAATACAGTTTCACTGGTTCGGGCTGCCATCTCTTCCAGAACGGGGCGCAACCGGCTGCGCAGGGCATCGTCATCACCCACCACACGGGCGAGGTTCAGGATCCGATCCCCAAGATGATAGCGCATGTCGCCCGTGCGACGTCGGATGTAACCGGCATCCTGAAGGGTTCTGAGGATATTGTGTGCGGTCGTTGTCTTCAGGCCCGCTCCTGCGGCGACCTCTCCAAGAGAGGCAGCACCGCCTGCGTGGGCGATAGTTTCGAGCATCTCGAGGGCCCGTGTCACAGACTGGATCATAGGGGCAAAATTTCCACATCACTGAAGTTTTGAAAAAATATAGCCGGAACATTCACTTGTTCCAGTTTCCCAAGGAACGGATCGCGTCAGGGACGGGTTGGCTCGGTGACTGCCACAGCGCAGCATCCTAAGACGGAGATGATCATGACACGCACGATGATTGCAAGGGCAACGCCCAAGGTGGGCGAGTCCGAAAGGCTGGCGGCACTCGTGGAAACGCTCGCCCAACAGGTGCGCCGCGAGGCGGGGAACATCCGCTTCGAGGCTTTCAGCGAAAGTGGCGGTGTAGTGGTGATGCTTGAAGAATACCGCGACGACGCGGCCTTTGAAGCGCATCTGGCCCAGCCCCACACCAAGGAGTTCAACGCGGCCCTCGCGGAGGTCGCCACCGGAGGCGCATCGTCCGTGACCGACCTTGTCAACTTTGCCGGCGTAAAGGTCTCGGCCCCGCAGATTCGGGCTGTGGATCATGCGGGTCTTACGGTACCAGATATCGAGGCCGCGACCCGTTTCCTGTCTGACGCTTTCGGGGCGGTAACGCTTTACGACGTGCTGCCGGAGGACGGGCCCGACATGGAAGGCGAAGGTCCCCAGGAAGAACTCGGCCTGTCCCCGGATACGCGGATCACCCACATGCGCCTCGTGCGGATCGGGAATGGGCCGTGCCTCGAGCTCTTTCGCATGGAAGGTGGGGCACAGTCCGATCCTGCGCGCCTTCAGGATCTGGGTCTCTCGCATCTTGGTCTTTACGTCGACGACATTGATGCGGCTTGCGTCGCTTTCACGGCCGCCGGCGGTACGCTCCTGAAGGGCCCGCATCCGCTTGCAAACAACGAGGACAACGACGGCAATGCGGGCATTTATGGCCGCGCCCCTTGGGGCACCTTGTTTGAGCTGCTGACCTATCCGGGCGGCATCGACCTACCCACGGCTTCCCCGGCTCCCCGCTGGACCCCTCACCCCTGAAGGATCAAAACCATGATTAAGATGACAATGTTGCTCAAGCGCAATCCGGATATCGACCACACCACCTTTGTGCGGCACCATCGCGAAACGCACGGCCCGCTGTTCCGCTCGATCCCGGAAGCCGAAACACACGTCCTGCGATACATCCAGACCCATCCGGCTGATGGCGACTTCCCCGTTCCACAGGCCGACTTCGATGGCACCGCCGAAATCTGGTTCGACAGCCCAGAAGGTATAAAAGCCGTGCTCGGGTCAGAAACCTATGAACGGACGGTCTTCCCCGACGAAAAAACCTTCCTCGACCATGAGAACACGCTGATCCTTGTGGGTGAGCAAACCGAGATTATCGAGCAGAAGGCATAGGCGGAGAATTGGCAGGACGTCTCGGGGAGTGAGGGTGCGAAAACGTCCGCTCAGTCTGCTCTACGAAACCTGAGAAGATGCGGCGAACGGCGAGAATGTCCCGCATAGCAGGCCTTCATAGTACGGAGCGCGCCACATAACCCTCGCAATCGGAGCTAAAGTCCGCAAAGACCCCTTACTTCATGATTTTTACAACGGGACCAATGTTGGTGAAACGCCAACCAATTGAAGCCCATAGAAAGAAGTTAAGGCCTTATTTTTAATGAGTCTTTTTCGACCCGTAACCAAAAACGGCGGTTTGAGTGTACTTTTGCAAACCAATTATCGCCCACTGAAAAACAGTGTTGAACAAAAAAACCGCCCCAAAGGGCGGCTAAATCGTTTAAAGTTCGAGGTTTAGATATCTGCGATCCTGTAGAATTCCGCGTTTGCATCAGCAGGATTCCAAACTGGAAAAACCCCTCTCGCTTGTAAGTTGGTTCGTAGTCGATTTGGATCGCCACCCCAGTAGCCTTCTATCGAAGATAACTTTCGATAGCGCTCTTTGAAACGCGTCACACTATCTTGGTCGACAAGATTACGCATGACTCCCATATGACGGACGCGACCACTGACCTTTAATGGCGTCTCGCCTTTACCCTCTTCAGCAATTAACAAAAATTCAACCGTTTCAGCGCTCACACCGAGAGCCTTAGATGTAGCTGAAACGGTCATACCGCCGTCGCCCGTTCTCGCGCCGAGCTTGTAGGCAACTTCCTGGACGCTGATTAATACGGAGTTGAACTTCAGTTTTTCAGAAAGCAACTCGACATGTTCAACCTGGGCTTGCAGCACCAGCGAAAGCACTTCCATCGATGAAACATTGAGTGCCTTTGCAACGTGGCCGATATCATTCATGCCTTTGCTTGGCACTCGAATTTCCTCCCCAAACCGCCGCATTTCAACAATGAGCTGGTCAAGGTCGTCGACATCGACACCTTTATAGCGCGCTGTACGGTTTTCACCGTCTTCAACGACAGTTCTTAAGAAGCCTTTTTCCAGTAGCAAAGCGACCTGAGGCCGCGTGCAGCCGATGCGCTCTGGAATCTTGGCGACTGGAATTGCGCGCTTCAACTTGGCAATAAGTTCTTCTGCTGGCTCCGCCTCAACAGTTCTCCGACTATCTGCTTGATATACATCTTTGGGCAACATACCCGACTGTGACAAAATATTGGCTACGGTTTTCGGGTGTACCCCCATTGATGTGGCTAGGGAGGCAACGGTATGCCGCCTTTGTTTTTCAACAACCCGTCCAAATAGTACAGCTCCGGGTTTGATCGGATAATGATCTAGGGTCAGGACCCATTGATTTCAGACGCGCCGGATGATTCACGGCTCCGAAAACGGAGCGATGACATGTCTGATCTTTTCTGGTTGTCCGACGCACAGATGGCGCGTCTTGAGCCCTATTTCCCGAAGTCCCATGGCAAGCCACGGGTCGATGACCGCAGAGTGTTGAGTGGAATTATTTTCATCAACCGCAATGGGTTGCGCTGGCGGGATGCCCCCAAGGATTACGGCCCCCACAAGACGCTTTACAACCGTTGGAAGCGGTGGAGTGACAAGGGCATCTTCGCGCAGATGATGGTCGGACTGGCTGCAGAGCACGGCGAAAAGAAGACCGTGATGATCGACGCGACTTACCTCAAAGCACACCGAACAGCGACCAGCATGGGCATTAAAAAACCGTTCAGGGTTGGGGCCCGCCTGTGCGCGGTAGAAACAGCCTGTGCTATCGTTGCTCTATGAAGGGCAGCGGCCGTTCGCTTATTGGTGGTCTGTCTTGGGTCAGAACCCCGTTAAAAAACGTGGTCCATGGGTTGATGCGAACTTGAGAGTGGTGACGCTGTTTTGCAGTGATCCCGGTTAGGAAGATGACAGATCTGCATAGCCCATGCCCTTCTGTAGCCAACAGGAGGACAGACAATGGCAAAGCAAAAGACCTGCAAGGCCCCAGCAATTGAGACTGTGAACGTCGGAGCTGCGGCAGTTGATATCGGTTCGCGTGAACACATGGCGGCCGTCAATCCAGATGTGACAGATACGCCAGTGCGTGCCTTCGGCACCTTCACCCATGACCTGCATGACCTTGCGGATTGGTTCAAATCGCACGGGGTGACCAGCGGCGCGATGGAATCTACGGGTGTCTACTGGATCCCAGCATATGAGATACTCGAGCAGCATGGCTTCGAGGTCGTCTTGGTGAATGCGCGCTACGCCAAGAATGTACCGGGCCGCAAGACAGACGTCAGCGATGCGAGTTGGCTGCGGCAGTTACATTCCTATGGGCTCTTGCGCGGCAGCTTTAGACCATCGGCACAGATCGCGACGTTACGCGCGTATCTGCGCCAACGAGAACGGCTGGTGGAATATGCAGCCGCGCACATCCATTGACCGGCAGGGTATCGCATAGCGATGTCCCGAGAGGGGAACACATGCAGAAGGCACTGATGGAGATGAACGTCCAGCTGCATCATGTCGTCTCTGATATCACCGGCGTGACAGGGATGAAGATCATCCGTGCGATTGTTGCGGGCGAACGGGATTTGGACGTGTTAGCCGCGTATCGCGACGTGCGTTGCAAAGCTTCAACAGAGACAATCAAAGCCGCGCTCAATGGCAATGATCGCGCCGAACACATCTTCGGGCTGACCCAGTCGCTCGAACTCTATGACTTCTATCAGGCCAAGATGCTGGAATGTGATCGTCACCTCGAGGCGACGCTGGCGGCATTAGGGGCCGTTACGGAACATGACCCAAGTGAGTTGCCGCGCGCGCGCACTAAAACCAAGCAGGTCAGCACCCCGTCGTTCGATGTTCGGGCAGCGTTGTTCGGCGTCCTCGGCGTTGATCTGACCCAAATCCACGGGATGGGCCCGTCTCTGTCACTCAAATTGGTTGGCGAATGTGGCACTGACCTGCGCGCATGGCCGAGCGCCAAACACTTCACGTCGTGGCTCTGCCTGGCACCGGGGAACAAGATATCTGGCGGTAAGGTGTTGTCATCTCGAACGCGGCGATCATCCAGCCGCGCTGCAGCCCTATTGCGTTTGGCTGCGGTCACGATCGGGCGCAGCGATACCGCTCTTGGGGCTTTCTACCGGAGATTGGCGGCACGCGCAGGTAAAGCCAAAGCAGTCACGGCCACCGCGCGTAAGATTGCCGTCCTGTTCTACAACACCCTCCGACACGGCATGACATACAAAGATCCCGGCGCATCCCATTATGAGGAACGATACCGCAATCGCGTGCTTGGCAATCTCAAACGTCGAGCCAAGTCATTCGGGTATGATTTGCAAGAATTGCCACTAGAGGCCGACATGGCTGTTTCTTAGGAAGGGGGCGTGGACGCCTGATCGGTCGCACCAAGGGCGGCATGAACACCAAGCTGCACGCCGTCTGCGATAGCCAAGGCCGACCGCTCAATCTGTTCGTCACCGCCGGTCAGGTCAGCGATTACATCGGAGCGCGGGCGCTGCTCAGCAGCTTGCCCAAGGTCGAATGGCTTCTTGGCGACCGAGGCTACGACGCTGACTGGTTCAGAGAAGGGTTGAAAGACAAGGGGATACGCGCCTGCATCCCGGGCCGCAAGCAGCGTAAAACGCCCGTGAAATATGACAAGCGTCGCTACAAACGCCGCAACCGCATCGAGATCATGTTCGGAAGGCTCAAGGACTGGCGGCGTGTCGCAACCCGATACGACAGATGTCCAAAGGTGTTCTTGTCTGCCATCGCTCTGGCCGCAACTGTCATGTTCTGGCTATGAAACGAGAACGAGTCCTGACCCTAGGACTGAAACTCAGCCTCTAAGTCATCGCGGAAAACTCCACCCATAAAGTAAATCAATCTACCTTCGCGCGAAAGTTTGAGATCCGGAAATCCTACGGCTTAGAGTGATACCTCTGCGTGCCTCACGACATCAAAGCCACTACGTGTACAGGACAATCCAATATTATGTTCGCGCTCCTTGCCAAGAAGGGCCGGAAGCTGGAGTCAGGCTGCCAGCTACTAAACGCGCTTCATCCTACCTGCTAAGCTTCCAGCGTTCCATGGACGTTTCTTAAAGTGCCAAACGGCGTTCAACTACGACACTCATCTGTGAGCCGGCCATTCAGGATTTTGTTGAAATCGCTATATTGAGATTAACCCTAAGCGCGTGTGCTACTCACCATAGCCCCTCGTGAAAACAGCATTGATGTGAAAGATTGCCTCTTCGAGTGATTGTCTCCAGAAATTCCAATCATGACTACCTTCGCTAACCAAAAATCTGTGTTTGATGCCAGCCTCTCGCAAAGTCATATGTAATTCGGCCGCGCCCTGAAAAAACGGATCATCTGCTCCCGTATTAAAATAGAAGCGCGGGATACGACCAAAGTTGCTTTTGTCCACAGTAGACACGAGCACTGAGGGGGAGATGGCTTGCCAACTCGAATTCAGCCGATCTTCGCCGCTTAGACTAGGTCCCAACACTCCCGCGTACCGGCTTTCATAGGCTTCGGGAGACAGCGCAAGAACCTGATCCTTCGTGCGAAACGCAACACTCAGGGCCGCGCTTCCAGCAAAGTCATAGGGTTTTTTTAAATTATAGAGAGTGGATGCTACACCGCCCATGGAGATACCAAGGACCGCGCGCGCATTTCCGGTACCGAGGGCTCGATGTCGCTTCTCGACCGCAGGGATAAAATCCTCGAAGAACATCGTTTCCCAATTCAACACGCCATCATGGTCGTTTAGGAAATATGTCGCGACATCGTTGGCTTCGTTTCTACGACCATCGGGTGCCACCGCAATGAATGGCCGGATAGCTCCCTCTGCAATCAAACGATCTAATAACTGGTCGAGACCGGCGAGCGTAAACCAGTCGCTTGGCTGCCCACTTCCACCCCCATGTAAAAGGTAAAGCACAGGGTAAGAGCGGTTGTCCGTTTCGTACCCCGGGGGAAGATACAGCGCGTAATTTACAGGCCGAGCAAAATTTTCACTCCCAACCGCGTTCTCAAATCGCACTTCAGATATCGCAACAGTCGCCATTAGCGAGAGAAGGATACTGTGACAGATCGAACTGACGGCCTTTTGTACATTCATGCGTGCGACATCCTATCAGGTCATCCTTTACAGTATGGGAGATTATTTCTCTTCCATCAGCCATGCTAAATTCTATATGGAAAAGTGGCAGCATGATGGACGTCAGACAAATAAAAACGCATCACCTCAAGTACCGTGATCTATTAGCTATAACTAGTAACTCTCGCTAAACACGTCTTTGAGCCATGATTGATCTTTGGTAAGTTGCGCTGGTGTTCGCCGCCCACCATCCTCCAAAACAAAAATACCCGTGCGATCGGAAAGAACTCGAATACTGTTAAAGGCAAAGTAGCATGCCAGTCGATAAGTCAGAAACAGTGACGCCCGGTGCATCGCAACGCGGTCAAAGCTTGTTTCATCGAGTATCGTTTTCGAGCCTATGGAATGGCGGTGCATTCGTTTGCTCAATCTCTTTGGGATGTGCAACTATGATCCAAGCGCAGCCACTGGCTGAAAGCACGGCTTCCGAACTATCGACCGGCCCCGTGAATAGTGTCACCACTATTAATACCACGGATCCTGCCATTCCTTCGGCACGGGAAGTCGTTCAAGACCTGCCAAGCGCGCTGCATTTATCGCGCCACCAACGCGGCGAGATCAATGGGCTGCGCTACGTTCTTTTTCCAGATGGAAGCGGAAAGATTATGCAAGCAGAGCAACTGAGCAGTGCCCTGTTTCGTTTGTCGTGTAAGAAGGGCGTCGCTTGCACCGTCTATGGCGCGGATGGCGACACGTTTGTGGTTCCCGCCATTGATGGCCCGCGGCCTGTGATGCCTCCGGCTCCGTCGGGTGAGGCGTTAGCGCAGTACCTATCCGAGTGGATCCTGGCCGGAACCGGAACTCCCCTTTCAGAGCCTCTCCTCCCCCCGCCGCCACGGATAGATGAAAGGCCCTTAGCCACGGCGCAAAGCTCTGAACCTACAGAGTCCGCCAACGGCACTGCTATTCCTAGGCAGGAAACGGCGGTAGCAGCCGCAGCACCGCGAGATCAGAACGTCCCTGAAACCGTGGTGTCAGAGACAGAAGTCGTGCCGGTCACTCCTGTGGAAAGAATAGAGGAGGTGGATGCCCAACTCGTCGTACCGTTGGAGCAACCCGCTCATCTACCGTGCACAATCGAGGATCCGGATGTGGATTGCAGCGAGCCGCAGCTGGAGAAATTGAACGCGATAAAAGCGGTCCGAACCACGACAAAGCGGGTCAAAATGGCATCTTCATCCGTGGCAAGACAGGCCTCGCCTCGGAGGGCCGTTGTCGTCAATCAGAGGTCAAATCCGTCTCTCACACCGCCGGTTAAGGAAACTATCTTCGAACGGATCAATCTTGCCTGTTCTGTTACCGGAAGTGTAACGCTCCGCTACAAGCACCACGACACAGGCGCGAAGCGATTTGGCAAACCACGCGCCAGTTTGTCTTGTGGGGCGAAGTTGACCGAAAAACTCTCACTACGTGCGTCTGCGATTGGATATGCTGACAACAACGAAAAGTCGCCTTCCGATGCAGAGTTCACGTATGCTCTATCTTATAAGGCCACTGAAAAGATCACGCTGAGTTACTCAAACTATTCCGGCCGCTTCGACGGTACCAACGCCTCATTTTTTGACTCACTCATATCTGGGGCGCTTCGCGCCAGCTATAGCTTGCCGAAAATTAAACTACCGAATGAGAAGGTCATAGGCTGCTCCACAAGCGTCAACTTGCTGGACCTTGAGTATGGCTCCCTAAACTTGTTCTGCAGCTACGCCGTAACAGACCGGCTGCGCATCAGCGGGACGGCCTACGCCTATCTGCCCGGAAAACAAGACCCCTGGGATCCGGACTTTGCTTACGGGATAAGCTACAAGATCCGCGACGATTGGAGCGTGACCTACAGCAATTATGCAAACAATCGCTTTTTCTGGAACCAAAGTCAAAATTCTGGTGAGGGTATTTGGGGCGGAACTATCTCTGTAGCCTACAAATTTAATTTTTAACTTTTACTGTGAAATGTATGATGTATCATGCGAGTGCCCGAAGATCCGCGAGTTCATTTCGAATATTATTAACGCAATTTCGCGGATTTCCGTTACCCAAAGGCGTTTCCTCAAGAAGTTTTGCCCACTCGGCGATGTTGTTGAATCCCAGCATCAGCGAAGAACCCTTGATTGAGTGAGCTTCAGCTTTCACCGTATTTGCATCGCCCTCTTCAAACGCAGTTTCTAAACGCTCGAAACGCCTAGAACAATCGTCCACATACTTGTGGGCGAGCTGGATCAATTTCTCTTCGGTAAAAAGCTCTCGAATTTCACTCAAGCTGCGATCGGACATCCGGTCAAGTATCGAAGCACTTTGCACGTTAGTGCCCAAAGCTCCCTCCGCCACCAAACTTGCTTGTTCGTCTGAGCTAGGTGTTTGCCCGCATAACGCGATCTCTAGCGCGAATTTAAGTTCTAGGAACGGAATAGGCTTAGATAAGATAGTCTCGATTCCCACTACTTTGGCTTCTTCTTCAATAGCATCCATCAGGTGCGCTGTGAGTGCGATGATTGGAGGATAACTGAACGCACCCCATTTCTCACGAATACGCTGCGTGGCCTCTAGTCCGTCCATTTCAGGCATGGCGACGTCCATTAGTACTAGATCGTACTTTTTGGGATCAAACATTTTCACTGCAACGCGACCATTTTCTGCAAGGTCACTTACAAGGTTTAAACGATCAGCGTAGGCTAGCAAAAGTTTTTGATTGACTATGTTATCTTCGGCAATAAGCACCCGCTTCCCGTCGAGAGCGTTACCATTGGGCTGATCCCGCCTCTCCGTGTCAGAAGCGACATTGGTAATTTCACCGGTTTCGACAGGAAGCTCGAACCAAAACGTAGATCCAACGCCGACCTCGCTATTCAAACCAACCGCACCACCTGAGCCCTCAATAATTCGTTTACAGATGGCTAGGCCGAGGCCCGTACCCTGAGCCGCGGCGGTCAAAGAGTTGGATACCTGTGAAAAGTCATTAAACAAATCGAGTTTGGCAGTATCCGAAATGCCAATACCCGAATCTTCCACTTCAACTCGAAGTAGACATCCTTTCGGATGCTTTGATGCCGAGGCACGAATATGGATCGGCCCTTCGGTGGAATACCGCAAAGCGTTAGAAACCAAGTTTGAGATGACTTGCCGGATGCGCGTTGCGTCCCCGAAAAATATCTTGGGTACGTCGTGGGTAACCTCGATCTTCAGGTTGCGGTGTCGGGTCGTTTCATTGCTCCCCGCAAGCACGCATACGCTCTCAATCAACGCACGAATATCAACGTTTTCTCTCTCAAGAATAAATACACCAGCTTCCATCTTTGAAAAATCGAGAACATCATTGACGATCCTTCCCAAACTGATGCCCGCCGTGGACGCAAGCCTAAGGAGTTCTTTCTTTTCAGGATCTGTTTCGTCCATCTCCAACAGATCAATCATGCCCAGCATACCGCCAAGCGGCGTCCGTATCTCATGGCTCATCGTGGCTAGAAATCTGCTTTTTGCTTTTCCTGCAAGTTCGGCCTGTTTCAGCGCTTCTTCCAACTCTTCAGTGCGCACCCGCACCGCTTCTTCTAACTCCGATGAATAGGCACTAAGCTTTTCATTCGCCAAAAATAGTTCACGACTTTTCTGCTCCAACAGGTTTTCCGCTTCAGCGCGGGCCGCCTGCTCGCGCTGATAGCGCCGCCGAGAAACTGTAGTATTGATAGATGAGACTTCATTTGGCATTTCAAAAACTTACCTCAAACGATACCAATGGTTATCCATTCAAACGAATATCGAAGTTCGTAGCATTTGCTGGATGCGGGGCGGGGCTACGTGCAACCTCTGCCGTTTGGCCGTAAAGTTCCAAGCAAGCTTCGACCATACCATGGCAAAATTCGACCAATGGACGTGGAGAAGAATAGGTAAGCACTAGGTGGTCATCGCTTATGCGATCCGTGGAAAACGCCGGAAGCTCGGCACTAGGGTATAATTTTTTAACCTCGACGTGAATTTCGCCGTCGACAGCTTCAAGAAGCGAGAAGCTATCGGCCTTGCCCTCAAACGATCCGCCGAAGTTTTCGACGAAGTGTTTCATCATCCAGTGCCCAAACATGCGCTGTAGCTTTTCCGAGCTAATACCCGATAACTCGCTGAATGCAGTCACAATTTTGATAAGTTCTGAGCAAGGATAATTTCCTACCGTGGTAAACGCGCCGCCGTTGTCGAGATTTGCGTTATCTAACGCAATATCTACGACATCCTCGCCAAACGCATCTTCGGCCATTTTGATTAGTTCAACAAAAATAGTACCCTTCATATCGCCCCACTTTCATAAATGTTAACCTTCCCTCTTCAACAAGATGGTTATGGCGGAACCCACATATATCAGACCATTCATTTCCACCCTTCCAGAAGACAGTGTCAGTCTCTTTGGACCCGAGCCTGTTAACCTATACCCTTTGTTTACCTATCAGAGGAGCCCACCTGAAAATTGTCAAAATCAAGGTATTTTCACAATTTTTCACAATATCCCGCCAATCAAATGACAAAGTTCGGCTATTAAGTAGGAATCAGCAGGTAGACGTTATAAACTGAGGTTAGCAAACGCGGGATGGTAGAACGGCTGAAAATCATCGTTGCAGAGGATAATGCAGTTCAACGGCTATACCTCTCAAAACTGATCGAGAGTTTAGGGTATGAGGCAATTCCCGTCGACGATGGTCGTGCTGCGATCCAGCAACTAGTTGAAGCGAAAATACAAATTGTCATCAGCGATTATCAGATGCCCAATATGGACGGCATTCAGCTGACCCAAGCAGTGCGCGCGCTTGAATTGGACCATTACGTTTACATTATTATGATTACCGGTAGCGAGAACGAAGAACTTCGATCCAAGGCGCTAGACGCCGGGGTCGATGATTTTCTTGCTAAAACACGCAGCCCCATGAGGCTGAATGCCCGTATCCGTGCGGCGACGCGATTGATTCAACACGCGGATGAGCTTGCCGAACGGACAAGGATTCTTAAGGAATCCAACGACCGTATTCAGGCAGACCTGCGCGCCGCCGCCGCAGCGCAGCGCCGGCTTTTACCTGATTTTAAGGAAGAGATGTCTGGCTTCGACATTTCCTCGGCTTTCGTGCCCTCATCCTTTGTTTCGGGCGATATGTTTGGCTGCTTTCCTTTAAACGACGATACGCTCGGTTTCTACATGATAGACGTATCCGGCCACGGCGTTCACGCATCGCTTCTTTCGGTTGCACTGGGTTATCTCATCACGCCAGAATTTTTTCGAACATTTGCGCTGCGAGAAGGCCAGCCCCCTGATCCGGCAGCATTGGTCGCCAATCTGAACGACCGCTTCTTCAGCCCGGAGAACGACGAATATTTCACCATGTTCTGCGGCGTTATCGACACGGCAAGCGGCGAGTTGACCTATTGTCAGGCCGCCTACCCATCGCCCTGTTACGTTGATGGATCCGGTGCCGTAGACATGGTGGGCGACGGCGGCTTTCCCGTCGCGATGCTGCCGAGCCTGACCTACGAAAACAACACGATCCACCTTGCCAAAGGATGCACATTGGTCGTCTGCTCCGACGCGGTGACTGAGGCCGAGAACGAGATGGGCACCTCCTTCGGACTTGATCGTCTCAAACGCATGGTCGCCACAATGCCATTCGTCGGCGCAAAGCAAATGCCTGAGACGATCGTCCAGTCATTGTCCGATTGGCGCGGCGGGAACACACTGGAAGACGACCTGACCGTTGTCGCTCTTAATAGGAACTGAGAATGATCTATACGACACAACATGACGATTCCATAACTGTCGTTCGCCCCGGCGTAGAGCGGCTGACAGCGCAGAACGCGACCGGGTTCAAAAACGAAGTCGTCGAACTGATTGATCAGGGCAACAGCCAAATCATTGTCGATTTTTCGCAGGTTTCCTTTCTGGATTCCTCTGGTTTGGGGGCACTGGTCGGGGTTTTGAAAAAAATTGGGCATCGTGGCGACTTGCTGGTTGCTGATCTTAACAGCGACGTGGAACAGATGTTCCGTATCTGCCGCATGGATCGGGTGCTTCCCATTCACCGAAACGTCGATGCAGCGCTCCAGTCGCTGCGAGAGCGCCAGTGAAGAGCCAGTGCTACACGATGTCCAACGCCCTTGAGGCTGTGGATCCGATGGTCCAGCGTTTAAGCGCTGCGGTCGGGCAATCATTATCTGATACGACACGGTTCAAATTTGAGCTTTGCATCTCGGAGGCGCTGAACAACATCGTGATCCATGCCCGTCCAATACCATCCGCGGCAGAGATCAATATTGAACTTACAGTACAGCCCGCAGCCATATCGATAGAGATATTCGACCCCGCCGGCGCAGAGCCATTCGATCTGCGCGAAAAGGCAACCGATCTGTCGCAAATTGACGAAATGTCCGAAGGCGGCCGTGGGCTTGGCCTAATTATGGAATTCGCGAATGAGGTCGAATACGGCCCATCCGGCAACGGCCGCAGGCTATTGTTAGCATTTCGGGATATTGAACCCGATAGTACCACCATGCCCCCCGCAGAAGGAGCGTGCGAATGAGGCACCCTATGTCATTAAAATTCGTAAATTGCATTGCAGCAGCTTTTGTCGCCTTGGCCACCGCGCCGCTGGTTCAGGCCCAAGACACGTCAGAAGCCAAGCCCCAGGCAGAAGCTAAGGCCAAGGCAGAAGCTAAGGCCGAAAAGGTCACGATCGGCAATATCATTGTCGAAGGAACACCTTACGACAGTATGACCATCCGCTCAACAGCGCCTTTGATCATCGATTTCAACGGTGATGGAAGTGCTCGAAATGAATGCAATCGCGGGGCGAGATTTGACAAGGAAAGACACTTTGGCCGCAACGGCCAGTTGACAGACCGCGAGTACGCGATGGCGCAGACCGCTTGGTCGTATTTTGAGAAGCGTTTTCAACCGGATACGGGACTGGTCAATGCCGTGGGTGCCTATCCTTCCACCACCCTATGGGACACGGCCTCTTATATCAGCGCCTTGGTTTCAGCCTATGAGCTTTGCGTAATCGACAAACGAGATTTTGACACCCGCGCAACCAAACTGCTCAATACGTTGCGCAATCTTGACCTGTACCAAGGTGAAGCCCCCAACAAGGTTTACAACGCCAAGACCGGCGAGAAAGTGAACTATGCAAACGAATCTGGCGAAGTCGGCATGTCTGCGCTTGATATTGGCCGGATGCTCGTTTGGCTTCGCATTTTGAAAGAACGCCACCCGCACCTGGCAAACAGTGTCGACAACGTTCCGATGCGGTGGAACTTCTGCAATCTTATCAATGAGGATGGCCGGATGTTCGGGTCATTCAAACGTGGTGACGGGTCCACACGCTATGTCCAGGAGGGGCGTTTAGGCTATGAAGAATACGCCGCAAAAGGCTTTGCGCTTTGGGGTTTCGATGTCGACCGCGCCCTATCGCCGGAACCGCTGTCCTATACCACGATCTATGACGTCAAAGTGCCTTTCGACGGTCGCGATCCCCGCATTTTCAAGAACCAGAACTACGTACTAACCGAAGGCTACATTCTGGACGGTCTGGAACTAGGGTGGGACATTCCCTCCGACACAGACGGTGACGGCGAAACTGCCAGCCACGGTTGGCGGGCGGAATTCGCCAACCGCATTTATCTGGTGCAACAGCGCCGGTTCGAACAGACAGGCATCGTGACCGCGCGATCCGAGCATCAGGTCAACGGCAAGCCTTACTTTGTGTATGACACGATCTTTGCCGATGGTTATCCGTGGAATACGCTTGATCCTACGGGAGAATACCAACCCGACCGCGCCGCCATCGCCGCCAAAGCCGCAATCGGCATGTGGGCGCTGTGGGAGACGGACTATACGGAACTTCTGTTCGAAACCGTTGCCGATCTGTCCGAGCCCGAATTAGGATTCTACGAAGGGCTCTATGAGAACGGCAATGGCTATATACCGCTTCAATCGTCGAACAACAACGGCATCATCCTCGCGGCTCTTTTGTACAAGGTCCAAGGGCCGATCCTGAAAAAGGTGAACAACAATACGCAGACCTGGGATATGGCGAATATCGGGACTGATTTGCGCGACAACAAATGCCACCCGAACAAGATGATCAAAGAGGTGCCTTGCTGTGCCTGCGCGAACCCCAACCGCGTCGATCCCGTGATACCCGTGGAGGAGTTCACCTATTGCCGCCCCGTTCTGACAGGCGGGGAAATCGGGGCGACCGAATGCCAGCCGACCGAACATAAGATGCCGCCACCCAAAGTGCGTAAAGTGCTACCGAAATCCTGCCCGATCCCCGCTGCTAACCCATGAACCAGAGCAGCAAAACAAGACTATTGTGGTTTGACGCAAACCGGGTTTTTGCGGCGATGGGCGTTGTGCTGATCCACTCCACCACGGATTTTTCGGGGCAGCCATTTGCCGATGCGGAACCTGCAGCGCGTCTTATTCCGGTGTTCTTGCGATCAATCGGCGAATTCTCGGGCTCCGAAATGTTCTTTATGTTTTCGCTTTTCCTGATGGCGATGCGGGTCGACAGGAAGATGCCAGGCTACGGAACGGCGATCGGGCAACAAGCCAAACGGCTGCTGGTGCCTTTTGCTTTTTGGACGCTCTTCTATGTGTTCTTCCGTTTGGCGAAGGCAGAGGCGTTTGGCTACACGCCCTATATCTGGGATCAGATCGCCGACCTGAAGAACTGGGCGGGCTATCTGATCTTGGGCAAGTCCCAGTACCACATGCACTTTTTGCCCACGCTATTTGCCCTCATCCTGTTCTATCCGGTGATGCGCGTCGCGATACGCTATCCCATGTTCGGCTTTGCCGTATTAGTGACCATAGGCGTCATGAACAGCGCGCAGGCATTTGTCTGGAGCACAGGGATCGATTCCTTCTACCGCGATTACATTGTTCGCGCGTTGAAAATATTCGGCTATGTCGGATACGGGCTGGCGGCCTTCGCGATTTATGGCTTGTGGAAGGATGGCATTCCCAGAGGCGAGTCTCGCCTGATCCGACGCGCCGCGTTCTATTTCGTTGGCCTCGCCTATATTGCCACCCTACCCTTCTTCGCCATCGCCTATGAAACCGGCGGCTGGGGCATCCGAAACAATTGGGATTATTACGGGCATTTTCTGATGCCGATCTTCGTGTTCTTTGTCTTTCTTGGCGGGCAGTTCTTGCCGTGGTCAAAGCAGTGGTCGTTCTTTGCGAGGTTCAGTTTCGGCGTCTACCTAGTTCATCCTTTTGTGATCGACCTCTTTGATATCTTCGTGTTCAAAACGGGCCTGTCCCAGATGACGCAACCGTGGATGCTTGTCCTGTCCCGCTACGCCTTCGCGCTGCCGCTGTCTTTCGCCGTAGCCTACGGGCTTTCCAAGGGGGCCTTGGTGGCTTGGACGATCGGCCTTGGCCCGCTGCCTTGGGAACGGGCCAAGGCCAAACCGTTGGCTGGTGCATAGAATGGACGATTATTTTCTCAAGTTCGAAGACCGCCTGCCGGAGCCGCCTCTACCCTACTCGCCACTGCGTGAAATGCTGTGGCAATTCCTTGCGACAATCGCCTTGGTTGTCGGGGGCTGGTACATCTGGTGGCGATGGGCCCACTCGCTGAACCCCGACGCCATGTGGTTTGCGCTACCCTTGGTGCTGGCCGAAACCTGTGCCTATTTCGGCATGTTGCTGTTCGTTTTCAATCTGTGGAAAGACGATCCGCTCAAGATCGAGAGCCCCCCGGCGGTGCTTTCAGATGTCGTTGATGGCCATCCCGAGGGGGATCGGCCAATCTCTGTCGATGTGATGTTTGCCACCTATGACGAAGACCCCGAACTGGTGAGGCTCGGGATCCTCGATGCGAAGCAAATGACCTACCCCCACCCGATCGACATACGCATCCACATTCTCGACGATGGTCGTCGCCCCGAAATGCGCGTAGTTACCGAAGCGGAAGGGGTAAACTACATCACCCGCAGCACGAACGAAGGTTTCAAAGCCGGCAATCTCCGCAACGCGATGGAGCAGACCTCGGGCGACTTCATGGTGATCTGCGACGCAGACACCCGCCCTTTCCCAACGTTTCTTGAACACACAATGGGCTATTTTAGAGACAAGAAGATGGCCTGGGTCCAAACGCCCCAATGGTTCTACGACCTGCCCGCCGGAGAGCATCTGACTGACAAGTTGCAACGCCGTTTCGGTCAGTTTGGCGGCAAGATCGGCCGCGCGATCGAGCGGACGGTTGGGCCTGTGGTTTACGGCGCGGATCCCTTCGTGAACGACCCCAAGATGTTCTACGATATCATCCTACGCCGTCGGAACTGGGTAAATGCCGCATTCTGTTGTGGCGCTGGTTCTATCCATCGCCGAGAGGCGGTGATGGAGGTTGCGCTGCGCAGCTTCGGCGATAAGGTCGAACAACGGTCTTTCGCGGTCGAAGAAAATATTACCGTCTCCAGCAAAGAGCGCGAAATTGCCCCCGATCTGATGGCAGCCATCCGCACGGAATCCGCCGCGACAGAGGTGTTGACGCCATATCGATTCCACGTCTCCGAAGACATCTATACTTCAATCGTCCTGCATTCGGATAGCGAGCGCGGCTGGAAGTCAAAGCAGCATCCGATGGTTGAAAGCAAAATGCTATCACCTCAAGATCTGCTGACATGGACCGTGCAACGCTTCAAATATGCTGGCGGTAGCTTGGATATTCTCAAGAACGACAATCCTCTGTTTCGCCGGGGCTTGTCGATTGGCCAACGGCTTATGTATGGCACCACGTTTTATTCCTATCTGGCACCGTTGTGGAACATCATCTTTCTCTTTGCCCCTGTCGTGTATCTTTTTACCGGCGCTTCGCCCGTTTCCGCATATTCGAATGAGTTTTTTTTCCGTCTGATCCCCTTTCTCGTCACGCTGGAGCTGGCAATAATGATCGGCACTTGGGGGATTGCGGGATATGCCGCTAAAAGCAGCTACCTCGCCTTTTTCCCATTGGGCATGAAAGCCCTGCTGGCCGTCGCCAAGGGCGAGAGGATTTCTTTCAAGGTCACCCCTAAAACTCGACAGACAGGCAATTTTCTTGAGCTTGTCCGCCCGCAGATGGCCGTGATCCTGTTTACCGTCCTTGGGGCACTCTGGGGCATCGGGGCACTGATTTATGGCGGCTCCGGGCATTCAGCGGGCGGTGTCGTGGCGAATATTCTGTGGGGACTTAACAATTGCCTCGCCATGGCCGGAATGATCCGCGCCGCCCTATGGCAACCCGAACAATCGCAAGAGGAGCTGAACGCATGAGCTTTCGTTCTAATCTGATAAAGGCGCGCAGCCATATTACATTCCTCGTGGCATTGGGCTTTGGCCTGGCCTTGGTTGTGTTTTTAGAAAACACCATCGATAAGCGCGCAACACGTGACCCAGAACTGATGGAGTCCTCCGCCGTGGAACAGCGCTCCCCCCTCGCCGCCTTTGAGGCCGTCACGCCATTGCCACTAGCGATGACGGGCGAAAGTAGCGAAAGCGACCTTGATTATGCGCGGATCGCTTGGCGCTACTTCGAGAATAACACGCATGAGACGACGGGGCTGGTGAATTCTGCAGACAAGTACCCATCGACAACGATGTGGGAAACGGGATCATACTTTATTGCCGTAATATCTGCTGAATTACTCGAAATAATTGACCCAGACGAAGCACAATCTCGACTATTGTTGGCTTTAGAAACGCTCAGCAATTTGCGTTTGTTCGACGACCTCTTACCCAACAAAGCCTATAACGTGCAGACAGCCGAACTTGTAGACTACGGCAATCGACCAGTCGAACGTGGCCTAGGCTGGTCGGCTTTGGACATTGCACGTATGGTCGGTGCCCTGGCTCAGGTTGAAAGTCGCTATCCCGAGCTAGCGCCGCAGGTAACTGCTGTGCTCGACAAATGGCACCTAATTCAGATGGTCGAAGGTGGGCAACTGATCGGCGGCAATATTGCGAACGATAAACTGCGTCGCGATCAAGAGGGACGCGTCGGCTATGAACAATATGCCGCTAAAGCCATGATGCTCTTCGGTTACGATATGGTAAACGCGTACGGTGTAGAAGATCATTTGATGGTGAAAGACGTACTAGGCCACCCCGTACCCGTTGATACTCGCTTGCACCGCAACGTCACCCCTGCCTTTACCGTCAGCGAGCCGTACATTTTCGATGGTCTAGAGTTCGGCTTTGATGATCGGTCCCATCGATTTGCAACGGCGATATACCATGCACAAGAGGCCCGCTTCATGGAAACCGGCATTCTGACCGCCGTAAGTGAGTCCCACCTAGATGAAGCACCTTATTTTGTATATTCATCAATATGGGGCGGAGGTGCGCCTTGGGCTGTAATGACGTTTAAAGGGGACCGCTTAGACAGCAAACGCACTGTTACTACGAAAGTATCTTTCGCAATGGACGCGTTGTTTGGCACCGAATATACGCGCAAACTTGTTTCTGCAATTGCCCCCACCGCGAACTATGAACGTGGATGGCCGGAAGGCATTTACGAAGTAGACGGATCAACAAACACATCAATTACGGCTAACACCAATGCGACTGTACTCGCAGCGCTTGCATTTAGACGTCATGGTCCGTTAATTCGCGTATCTCCATGAGAACGGACTTCGTAATTCTTATACTTTTCGGTGTCGTGATCTATGGGCGCGAAACCTTAGCGGCTCCCTGTATTTCTTCGACGTTCGATGTGCCACTCCCAGGCGCTGTTAACGTTATAGTGAACTACTCCGACGTCCCGTCCCCCCTTTTCCCTAGCGTATGGCAAGAAGGCTTAATAAATGGTCTACCCTATGCGATATTTTCGAACGGCGAAGGCTATCTAAAACCTAGTTTTTCATCGGAAGACTGGCACATGAGTTTTTCCTGTGGGAGGGGTTCTTGCACTACAACCTTGGTTGGCACCCCCCCCAAAGAAGCCGTGGAGCAGCTAGCAGAGTTGACCTCCTGCGTTTTGGGAAAAGCATCCCCAAGTAAAGGTATCTCGGAACGGAAATCTATCGCATCCCAAGAAAGTATTAACGAACCCATCAAGGAAGCTTCGGCTGACGATCAAGAAAAGTGCTTACTTAATGATGACCGGCACGATGTAGACGGTTTTCAACTGCAACGTTTACTTGTGGAGGCTGGTTCTGACCCAGGGCCGATAGATGGTAGTGTCGGCAAACAAACACGAAAAGCTCTTAAAGAAGTACTCGGAAATTCTGCAGTTGAAATGAATTTGGCCCAAGCCATCAATGCACTAAAACAAGTCAATTGCATCGAAGGTTTTAGATAACACGCTACCAGTTGTCAGAATGTAAATATATCATACGATACATATTGTCGAACTCAATACACCCTACAATAGAACTCGCATTCAATATGATCGAATTTGCACTATTGTAAGGTGAATACTGTACTGAAGGAGAACTAAGCATGGCTTGCTATCTCGTGGCTTACAATTCAGCGGTCGAAAACGCGCGGTTTAGTATTTCAAACGATATCAAGGCATACGGAGTTTGGGCAAAAATAGGAGATTCAGCATATATAATCTCAACAGATGCGGAGGTTACAGAGGTTTACGATAACCTATCGAAAAACTTAGACGCTGATGATAACTTCTATGTTATCAGCGTGAGCAAACCCTGTTGGGGGCAAGGTCCTGGTGCAGTCAACCAATGGCTCAGCGACAATCTTCCGAATTAGGTATGCTGTTCGAGATCAGAACGGACGCATATGAAGTCAACACTTCAAAATTTCATATGAGAACTCTTCTATTGATAGCGCCCATAAAAACGGTCTTACAGCAATAATTAGACAGGTATTTCATAGTATCCAACCTAAAGCAATCATCTGTAGAAGAATATAATGCGGCAATATGTAAGCCGCTATTGTCGGCTGAATTAGTTTTCGCAAACCTATCGCCTAGTGTTGCGGTTAGAACGTATTGGCTCCTGCCTTAAAAAAGCCTAACTCGCACACCATCCTTTCAGGAAGGACTTTGCTAAATTCCGGCACAAGGTTCAGGACCTAAAATGTGATCTAACAAAACCAGATAAGGACGCTCAATGGTTAAGAAAGTAACAAAAGCGATTTTTCCGGTGGCTGGTTTGGGAACTCGGTTTTTGCCCGCGACGAAATCTGTCCCCAAAGAGATCATGACCCTGGTTGATCGCCCGCTGGTGCAATACGCCATCGACGAGGCCCGCGCGGCGGGCATCAAGGAATTCATCTTTGTCACCTCCCGCGGCAAGGGCGCGCTGGAAGATTACTTTGACCACTCTCCCGTGCTGGAACAGGAACTGCGCTCCAAGGGCAAGACAGAGCTGATGGAGATCCTGAAAAGCACCAATATGGACAGCGGTGCCATCGCGTATATCCGCCAGCACAAAGCGCTTGGTCTGGGCCATGCGGTATGGTGCGCCCGTCGTCTGATCGGCAATGAACCCTTTGCGGTGATGCTGCCCGATGACGTGATTGCTGCCGACAAACCCTGCCTGCAGCAGATGATCGAAGCCTATAACGAGACCGGCGGCAACATGGTTGCGGCGATGGAAGTGAACCCTGAAAAATCCTCCTCCTACGGGATGCTGGACATCGGCGATGGCCAAACCGATGGCGAGCTGGTCAAGGTGAAGGGCATGGTCGAAAAGCCCAAAGCCGAAGACGCGCCGTCGAACCTTGCCGTAATCGGCCGCTATATCCTGTCGCCCAACGTGCTGAAAAACCTGAACCAGCTGAAGTCCGGCTCGGGCGGGGAAATCCAGCTGACCGACGCTATCGCAGCAGAGCTGACTCAAGGTAACGATGTCTATGGCTACCGCTTCAAGGGCCAGCGTTTCGACTGCGGTTCCAAGTCCGGTTTCCTGCAGGCGACGGTGTCCTTCGGACTGGCGCGTGAAGAGCTGCGCGATGATTTATTGAAATACTTAAAGTCAGAAATGGCTGAGCAGAGTACTCCGACAACGACCCGCCGAGAAACAAACGCGCCCTCTATAAAGAGTAGGTTTTAATTTGGCAACTATGTCGGAAACGATATTTTGACAACTTAAATTTAAATTTAAATTTGATGCGGGCAAACCTAGCTAAAACAGGCAGCTTTCAAATGCGCACAAAGCTGCCTGGGTACGGTTTTTAACTTCAAGCTTCCGATAAAGAGATTTCATATGGAACTTAACCGTAGGGACACTGATTGATAGCCGGCTCGCAATTACCTTATTGGATTGTCCTAGACAAAGCCCTTCCAGCATTTCTATCTCACGCGGCGTCAACATGTTCAAACGGGTTCTAACCAGCGAAAAGGTATCATTCACTCCATTATGTATATTAGGCTCAAGTTCCTCTGATGCCATATCTATCAGGCTTCGATAAAGGATGGCACTAGACATCTCATATGAAACTGATCCTATCGCTCCGTGAGCTTGAACGCGCTTCAAAAGTGCATCACTACTCTTCTCCAACAACACTACTACGCGTTGCCCTCCACACATGTTAGAGATCTTCCGTAAATTAGCAAAGTCATTCACCACAGAGAAACCTGAAGATGTACATCCCAATAAGACGAGATCGAAACTGTTATCCTTCTGAATTAAGCTATATGCCTCATTGGGGTGACCAGTCGTTATGACATCCACTGTTCCATTAACGCCCATGATCATTGCGATTGCGTCTCTTGTAAGACGGCTCTCGTGAACAAATAATAGGCGCATATCATCCTCCATTCAAAGCCATGCTATAGCTTAATGTTGACGATAATTTGTCCTTTGAACTGATTGATCTCTATTAGCGAAATTTCTTGCAGTACCTTTGACCTGCCCTCCCCCGGGGCTTTCACGTTCATAACGAGAGACTTCGGGCCGCACTTACCGATTCTGATCGTCGACTTGGGCAAGAACGCCGGGTGTGGATGCATTCATTCCCTGGCTCCTCTCTGAGTTATCCGATGAACGTTTACGTATGATCGTCTACGGATCGGCATCGACAAGTCGGCAGGCTCGATGCTGTGAGGTGCCATGACCCCAGTTTGCAATCAGTACTACCTCTCGCCTGATATTCGTCAGACATTGCGCTCGAACCAATGCTGCATCAATGGTTCACCATCAGGTCAGTCCGGTAAGCTATTTTTGCAAGACAATGTCCAAGTTACCGCTATTCAGCAGGCGTTAGGGCATTGCATTCTCATGGCCATCCGATTGCAGGCGTCGGACACTCGCATATCGCCGTTGTTCGTTTTGAAATTCAGAATGTCCTCGGTTCAGGCCTTGCTTGGGGCACACCTGCGAGGTAGTCATTTTTGGTTTGCTTTTGCTTGATCATACGATGAAATGGCCCTTTCGCATCTGTTTGCTCTTTCAAGAGGCCAAACAAACTCTACATCACAACAAGTGAGGTTTCTGAGGCAGGTCAAACCGGTTACACTCGCACGAACCTATCCTCCTTCGGTGTCGCCTTCAAAAGCCCAGCTTCATATCCTTTTAGGGTTGGTCGTGCCGACCGCATTCCTTTTAAATTATATTGCTCAACTACATCCTCCAACGCACTATTCAGCGCAGGGTCGAAACTTTCTCGAGTTTCCTTACCCGGATGGAAGCTTTCACTCAGAACCCCGTCCCCCAATATAATCTCATGGTTTTCAAATAATAAATGAAAGTACGTTATCTTTTGAGCAGATTCGGAACAGCAAATTGTATCTCCATTCACCAAGTTCTTAGCCGCAACGAAGACTTCATCGGAACCGTAGAGCAACATTGCGTTGGCATCTCGGATAAGGATACGATGCAACGGGGAAACAGACGTGTCCTTTTTCGCACCAAGTGTACCCTTACTGATTTTGATTGGTGCCTCATTAACTGCGACATAGCGCTCTGATCGCCCTACCCAGAGAAGTGCTTTGGGCCCGTTATCCAATGTTTCGACCAAATCACCCGGGGATAATGTATCAATCAGACGGTCGCCTTCTGGGGTAGAAATATAAGTACCCGGAGTGAAACATGGCGTAGTCGTAAGTGTAACAAAGCCAATGTCCGAATTGCCATTCTCATCCTGCACAGTGTAAGTGAATACGTTCTCTGCGGCTTCGATATTCGCTGTTGCAAGAACGATGCCGTTCTCTGATAATTCAATCATTTCTCCGGAGGGGAGAGTGATAGTATCACCTACTACAACAGGCTGTCCGTTGATGTGCGTAATTGTCAACAGCCCACCGCTTGCGCTTTGGTCGTTTGCAAGCACGTCAACGTCGACTTCTTGGCCGATACGAACTGAAATGTCGTCATCACCTGCGACAAGCGCCGTTTGAACAGAGTCACCTGCAATTAACAAATTACTGTCGTAAACACCGTCCCCGCCATCGGCAATGCCGATTTTTATTGTGTTATTGGCTCCGGCATTCACCGGGGCCTTCAGGGTAAGGGTTACTGTGAATCCATCCATCTCAGTGTTGTAGGTATCCTCTGATCTAGCGTTATCTAAATAGAGGTTTTCGTTCGAACCAGTGTTAATATTGTCAATTGAGATATCACCAGTGCCAACCGTCAATTCTGCCTGAACACCGTTCACCCATATACCGACTGCGTCATTAAATCCTGAATTCACATATTCTAAGTATTCCTCTGACGAAAACACAATTTGCATCGTCAAAATACTGCCTTGGGGAAGAAATTCCGCTTCAAAAACTGCAGCGTCATATGTTGCCTGTCCTGAGACAGAACTTAAATCGCTATCGCCACTTGTACCGTGGTTGGTAGACTTCCAATCTAAGGCATTAACATCACCGGTGGCGTTAGTGACATCGGCGGCATTCCCAGTAGATAAGATCACTCCCGTGTCAGAAGGAGTCAGCTCTGGTGAGGTCGAATCCCCATCTGAATAGATGCCCGATGCGCCAGCAGCACCAGTATAGCTCGCGGAAACGACAGTAATACCGTTCCCAAACATTGCTTCCGCCATATCATTGGCAGTAGCGCTTGTGTTTATCGGTAGCTTTGATGCAGTTGGCATACTAAATTCCTTCTGAAACTAGTGGTGTGAATTTTGTAAGGCAGAAAATCGAAGCGAACAAATATGCAAAAGTATAGTTTAGAAACATAATGGATACTCGCAATATCCACTCGTTCCATTAGCTCACCCCTGCAAACTTATAGACATTTCCACATCAGCTAAACGGCCTGCCGAACGACCTTGGTTGCATTGAACATTACTAAGTAAAGCTTAGAATCTAACCGTAGAAGCCCAACCATTTCTACGTAACAGGAAAATCGTTTTGCTAAGAAACAAGATCAATTTCCATCCAGAACGTTGATCCCTTTCCTTCAATAGATCGAAACCCGACATTGCCATCGAGTAGCTCCATCAGTTGCTTTGCGATACTCAACCCGAGACCGCTACTTTTTTTGGGGCCCGTAGTGCCGGGATTGACTTGCTGGAAGGCGTTAAAAATATCGTTCTGTGCTTCCACCGGAATTCCGATACCATTGTCTGACACTTCAACGAGCGCTTTATCACCCAGTCGCCTTAGCCTGACCTCAACCACATCTCCGGACTGAGTAAATTTTGCAGCGTTAGAAAGAAAATTATTTAAAACTTGAGATACACGCGAAGCGTCCGTATTTGCCAAAGTTTCGCCAGGCGGAATAAACACATCGTAACTCACCCCCCGTGAGACAGCGTAGGGTTGGCAACTTTCCACGGTGTCTCTAACAACTTGATTAAGGTCAATAGTCACTTTGTTAATAGAAACTTTTCCTTCGCTCAACGCTTGAGCATCCAAGATATCGTTTACAAGCGTGAGAAGGCGATCACCATTTCGCCGCGCAACATCTAGTAATTGGTGAACCGTTTTGTCGTCAATTATCGTGTCGACTTTAGCTTGGAGTAGCGCTAGGCCACCAATAATGGACGTGAGTGGCGTGCGTAATTCGTGACTCACTACGCTCATGAAATTCGACTTCATGCGTGATACAGAATTCGCTTCCTCTACAAGTATTTCCATTTCGCGCTCCCTCTTGCCAGATAGCCGCAACTCGACCATTAACAAAGATATAAAGATACCGAATATAGCTAGAATAGTCACGCCGAGGTAAGCGATCGTGTGCGAAAGAGAGAGCAAGCCACTTCGAAAGTCTGACAGGGAACTGGTTTTCGCTTGTGCTAAGTCTAATAAAAAGTTCCTAAGAGAAAAATCATAACCTTCGAGCTGATGCACTATCATCTCGGCTTTTCTCCTTCTCACTACATCGGACATGTCTTGAGTAGAAAATTCTAATATATGGCTTTCTAGTTCTTGAAACCTGCGATCAAGTGCATGAAGCACGCTTTTATCAACATCAAATTGTTCGACTATTTTTGCTAGTTTACCTTGTTGGAGGACATAAATCCGGCTCCACGCGATGTTAAACCGCAAAGCGACATCGCTCGTAGGCTTTATCCCCAACGCGGCATGGCTAAGCTCTCTCTCAAGACGAAGCATTTCAAACTGGAGTTGAGATCCTACCCATAGGGGGTCGCTTTGTTCTGCAGTTTGAATATTTTCAACCCTTTCACTAAGGTTCAGAATTACGCCAATTCCGAAAGCAACCGCTCCCACAAATAGTGCAAGAAGAGTGGATCGGATTAATTTTGCTCTTCTCACTCGACAGAAATCTCTTTGAGCTGCCAAACCAAGCGATCATTATATAAGTCGTTGCGAAGCTCCGGATTTTCATCCATAGGATATATTACCCAGACTGGCCCCTTTTCACGCACCGGCATTGTTTTGCCTTCTCGTAGAATTGCCAATATAACGTCATAATCGAAGGCGTCCGATGCAGGCACCGTTGATGTGAAATCGTTTAGAGCAATCATATTCAGTTTAGCATCCCGACCTATTCCGGATGCCTCTAAAACTGAACGCAGCAGTGGGCCTTGGAACGACGTCGGTTGGTCAACGTAATCGTTTGCTGTAAGCAACACTACTTGAGGAAGCGAGCTCAGCTCCTCGTGTGTAAATTTGGTAGACGCTTCCTGGTTTGTAACTGTCAGAATAACTTGAGAAAGAGCTAAATTAGGCATCATTGATAGGTAAGCAGCGATCGTAGCGCCAAAAACTTTGTAGTTAAGCATAAATATCTCCTTCTACTCGGTTAGTCGGAATTATCTTTGTCGAAAAATAGGGCAAATTTGCGGCGCTTAACCAGTTTCGCCTTGCATGTATGTCATATTTTGCGCTCTTCTGGGAAAAGCTAGCTTGGTTCTGCACGTTCAGACGCATAGAACTAAGCCCGCTTTGTCGTTCTCTGCGCGCTGGAAATCACTGCGATAGGGTAATCGCCCCTAAAATTACTGGTGTTCAAAAGTAAAATTTCTCGGCAAGATGGTCTTTCGGCTATGATTTGCAAAAATTATTACCCGAGGCCGACATGGCTGTTTCTCAGGAAGCAACGCACTTTTTCGCGGGCCAAAAGTCATGAGGTTTATGTTCAATGAAGAACACGTGGGGGCGTTCGATACGGCTTGTCTTTTCTAGGAGATGAACTTTAGCCCACGCGGGTTGCGGGCGTTCCGCAGCGGACCTGACAGCCGTAGGCAGCGATCTTATAAGGTCACGTTCGCACACATCAACGATCAATCTCAGCTTAACCTTTGCTTTTATGGCAGACCTCGCATGACTGAGGGGTCGAAAGAAATTGGCCTGGATATCGGTCACAGCCGTGGCGGCCGATTGATGCACCTGAACTTCATATCCAGTAAACATCACGGTTTGCGCCAATTCCCGACGTGTGCCGGGGGAGGTTCAGCTGGTAGCAGGATGCAGGACCCGTTCCAGCCAAATCTTTGCATTCGCAGAGATGTTTGTGCTTGATTGCTCTAGGAGCGGACGGAGCTGGATTACAATGGCCGTATCACTGCAGGCTAAGTTCGACTTAAGCCAATCATGCACAGTATTTGGATCTATATCGAGTTCTAACCCCCATAGGTGCTCGCCGATCCTGACAGCGTCTAATTTTTCCATCATCGCGTCTAGGTCTCTCGAAATTCTCAAATGCTTAACGTCAAAACTCACAAGGAAAGCGGCCAACCCGATACCTCCTGCCTATAAAAATGCAGTTACAGCAGCAGTGAACGGCTTTTGTGGAACTAATGGAAGCAAAACTTTCTCAGGACATGACTTCCCCAAAGTTCAACATGACCCTGACGATCTACGATGCATACCAACCGGACTAAGTGAGTGTGCTAACGCTCTTGCAAATTCACTTAATTTCAGATCCAAGCTCAATCGGGTCGAACGGCTTTACAATCACTTCGAGCGCCCCAGCATCTAGAAATGCTTCGTTTTGATTCCCATCAACTCTAGCAGTGACAAAAATAGCAGATATTTCTGCATATCCCTCAATCTGCTTAGTTGCTTTTAACGTATCTATGCCGCTTATGTTTGGCATCATCATATCGAGCAATACAAGGTCCGGACCAAATACCTCCACCGCCTGTATAGCTTCACTCCCAGAGGCAAAGCTCATGAGCTCGAGATCGCCCGCTACGTCCAAAGAAAGCCCAACCAACTCACGTATGTCGTCGTCATCCTCGACGTGGATCACCTTAATCATTGCAGCCCCCCTGAACTCCCGAGGTTCGGATACCATTGCCAGTTTTAGAGACGGTTGTCGGCCTGTCACATAAATTCGTCCAGCGGCGTTGTTGGCACACGACAGAGTTAGGTCGCGCGTGTGATACTGAAGCTCGATTACATGATATGTCCCACATTGCTTGGTTAGTCATTGATACGGCAATGAACCTAATAACTAATGTGAAACGTGACTTAGCTTCGCTGCATCCCGCAAATACATTGCTAGCAAATAGGCAGGTTGCTGCGAGGCGCTCTATTGAGCGGGAGCGTCTATCTGGCCCCATGGAAATCAGGTAGATAATAGCCATGATCCAACTTGCGCCTAAATGGGAATTCGTGTCAGACAACGTCATGGGCGGTGTATCGAGCGGTTCCGTCGCAGAAGAATTCGTTGGCGGCCACCACGCCACAGTTCTTCGCGGCACACTCTCGCTTGAGAACAACGGTGGCTTTATCCAGATGGCGCTTGACCTTCACGAAGGTGGTGCAGATGTGGACGTGAGCGCATGGGACGGCATTGAGATGGACGTATACGGTGATGGTGGCACCTACGATGTCCGGCTTCGCACGGCTCAACTAACCAGACCTTGGCAATCTTTTCGGGCCGATTTTGTGGGCGAACCACACTGGCGAAAGATCAAAACTCCTTTTTCTTCACTGGTATCGCATCGGGTTGACGCAGCCTTCGACCCAACTTGCCTTAGACGGATTGGAATACTGGCTATAGGACGCGAACGAGATGCCTGTATTGCAGTATCAAACATCGGGTTTTACTCGGCGAACTAAGCAAAGTTTCTGGGTGCCGCTCTACAGTACGAAAATCGTATTCCAGCGCGCCGCATTACACATCTGTTTTGTTTGAGTTTCCGGCGAGATGCTGGCACGACGTCTTATCAACATTGGTGTACATCTTGGCCTCAAACACGACGCTCATCATCAGATCCAGCCTTCGACGGTGCAAGAACAGCCGAACAGTTTGGACTGTATTGCCTCCCCTATCTCACCACCGGCAGGTCTTCCATTCGCGTGGTATAGCGCGGGCTTCGATGATCTGCGCGCAATCGCCACATCTGGTTCTTACCTTCGCTGGCAAGGACCACCGTCTTCTTCCCGAACCTATCGTTCACGTCATCCAAAGCCTTCATCAATGCGCGTGATTTCGGTCGCGCTTGATCGAAGAGCGTTTGAGGACGATCTTCGAACCGCACCAGGTCATTCAGAATGATACCAGCCTTTGTGAAGCCAAAGTTTCTGGCGTCCGACTTTGGCCATCCGGCTTCCGCACAGCGTCGTGCGGCTTCAACAAGGTCGAAGGTATCCGACGACATCGGGGTCATTCGAGTTGTTCTGGATGCTGTATACTGAGGACGATCTGGCCGGTGCTTATTGGTGTGGAAAAACACAGTCAGCGTACCAGCGACTAAGCCGTGCTGGCGTAGCTTTTCAGCGCCCCGTGATGCGTGCGCGGTGATCGCCTGGAACAGCGTGTCGAAGTCTGTCATCGGAGTGCCTGCTGATCGTGTTACGGCCATACCTTTGCGCTGTGGCTCTACGTCTTCAAAGGCGAGACAGGCCTCACCCTGTAGCTCCAATACGATCCTCTCCAGCACCACGGTGCCGACAGCCCTTGCCTGCCGGATTGGCAGATCACGAAGATCAGCTGCCGTGTGTACACCCAAGGCTTTCAACTTGTCGGTGGTCTTTCGACCAACGCCCCAGATGTCCCCGACTGGCACGCGTGGCAGCAGCCAGTTTGCGAGGCTCTCGTCCATCATATCCAAAACCCCAGCAAAGATGGGGTTCTTCTTGGCGATATCGTTCGCACACTTCGCAAGAGTCTTGGTTGGGGCGACGCCGATGCGGACAGGCACTCCTACCCGCCTAAGGACTGCTGCACGCAGCGCCATGGCATGTGCCGTGCGATCCTTGAACCCGACAAAGTCGAGGAAGCATTCATCGATGGAATAGATCTCGACGTTTGGCGTAAAGTCTTCGTAGACCTCAACCACCCGACGAGAGATGTCGCCATAGAGTGTGTAGTTCGAGCTGAAGACGCGGATACCATGGGCATCAACCTTATCGCGGATGTGATGCAGCGGAGTGCCCATCTTGATCCCCAAGGCCTTGGCTTCGTCGCTGCGCGCTATGGCGCAACCATCGTTGTTGGATAGTACGATCACCGGGACGTTCTTAAGAGTCGGATCGAATATTCGCTCAGCGCTCACATAGAAGTTCGCACTGTCGCTGATGGCAACAGGCCGCTTCATGCCAAGTCGTAACGCCGGACAACACCTGCGATAACGCCCCAGATTTCACTATCCTCTGTAAGTTCGACGTCGGGGAACCGTTCTTGGCTATTCGCGGGCGCGAGGTAGTATCTGTCACCACGCTTACGCAGGATCTTTGCTGTGACAGCACCATCTACCACGGCCAGCACGGCTCGCCCAATGCGGCGCTTGCCAGCACGGTCTACAGCGATGATATCACCATCACGTATCCCAGCGTCCCAGAGGCAGTCCCCTTCTACGCGCCACCAAAATGTGGATGAAGGATGTCTAACGACCCATGCCATAGGGTCGATCTCATCTTCGAGATCGTCTCCAGCTGGCGAAGGAAAACCCGCGCTGACTGGTGTGCTGACAATTCGAACAGATTGCGAAGGCATGTAGACGGGTTCATCAACTGGGTAAACTGGCATGGGAATCCTAACTGTTCACTATTCGTTCTCAATCTGCGATTCACCTGCCCGATGTCAAGTTTGGTTTGGGGTAATGCGGAAAGGACACTGGCGTCAGAACGAACCTAGTTTGCAAACTCGACGATGGAGGATAGCGCCCTGAGCCCCTGCCGTGCTTACAGAAGGTGAAGAGTGACTCACTGCAAGGGTACCGATTGAAGCATATCGTCAGTGTCCAACTTCAAAACACTGCGCCAGAGCGGGCTTTTAAACACATGGACAGCGCGCATTTCCGGGCCTTGGTCTTGGGTCGACATCAGAAGCCCGGCCCATTCAAGCGGACGCAAAACGCAGGCCTTGAAGGCATAAGCGTCTCGCCTTGCAGCAGAGCGGTCACTCTCCGGTTCCCCATAGAACTTTTGGTACAAGGCAACATCGCTGATGCCGTGATCGGCCTCTACGTTGATCACATTCATCCAAACATCCCAATTCCCGAAGGGTTGGTCATCAAAGCGCGCATAAGAGGTGTGATCTATCTGGTGTATGAAATACGGAATCAATTCGGCGAACAAGCGCCCAGGGGATTGGGCCAACTCTTTACCACGCTTGGTGAGCCGGAACTCGTCTTTGAAGTGGCGACCAAGACGTAATTCGATCATCAGGAAGTGCAGCACTTCGAGCGGCGCGAAGTCGGCTTCGTTGAACACCTTATGATAACGGAACACCTCATCCGCATCTTCTCCTGGCCAGTCAAAATTCTGTACAGCCCAATGAACGAAGGTACGCTTGAACGCCTTGTTTTTGGTGATCCCCATCGATCCGTGTTCCTGCGTATATTTTAAGGTCAGAAGAGCTGCCCGTAGCAGCGGTGACTGTAAAAGGTCGGGATGGTCGTCAGCGAGGGTTTGGTATTCGATCATAACCGAAAGGTGTCATACACCGAACCGCAGCGCCATGATATTCGCGGAAGCCGAATGCATAGAGAGCAATATAAAACGGGTTTATTAGTAGCGAAACATAGTTGTGTACGCCCCAGCAGTTCGGGGCATGCAGAACGGAGTTTATTGCTTTTGTCTAAAAACCGATAGAAACAGTTAGCCTTAAACTTCGATATACGAGATGGGCGGAAACCGGAAGTTCGCTGCACGTGCAAAGATCGAGCTGTAGCGCAGCAAAAGCAGCCGTTCACAGCTTCAATCGTTCCAACCAGCGCAAATGGCATTTTCAACTGGCACTGCCCCCTGTATCCTCGCCCTAAGCGTGTATTTATCTCGTCATTTTGGCCGAAACAGGAATTCTAATTGTATATTCAGCGTCTCAAGATTTCAGGCCTGCGTGGGGTGCAGAACGCAGACATTCCTTTTGGAAAACATTCCGTTCTTGTGGGGCCGAACAACAACGGCAAGACAACGATTATTGAGGCTCTTGCTTTACTGCTCGGAAGAGACCGATTGGTTCGGCGCTTGACTGAACATGACTTTCATAAAAGCAGACCCATCGAGACATCTCGAATCCTAATCATAGCTACCGTCACAGGATTTCCAGAGAATGATCCGCAGCATAGCCCATCTTGGTTTGCGATTGGTCACGGAGTGAATCGCCCCGGTTTTACCGGAGACCTGTAGCTTCATTTTACGCGACCATATCGAGCACATCGTGCTGTGCATAGAAGTTCTGTTCAGCCTCCGCTGGCGGGATGTTTCCGATGGGACCAAGTAGACGCCGGTTGTTGAACCAATCGACCCAGCCAAGGGTGGCCAGTTCCAGATCCTGCATGTTGCGCCACGGTCCTTGGCGATGGACCAGCTCTGTTTTGTAGAGACCGTTAATTGTCTCAGCGAGGGCGTTATCATAGGAATCCCCGACGCTGCCGACCGACGGTTCGATGCCAGCCTCAGCCAAACGCTCGGTGTAACGAATGGACAAATATTGACCGCCGCGATCCGAATGGTGAACCAACCCACTTTTCTGGACCGGCCGTCGATCATGCAGGGCCTGCTCCAAAGCATCGAGAACAAAGTCCGTTTTGGCGGATCGCGAGACCCGCCACCCCACGATGCGATCAGCAAACGTATCGATGACGAAGGCCACATAGACAAAGCCCTGCCATGTCGACACGTAGGTGAAGTCGCTGACCCAGAGAAGGTTAGGGGCTGGTGCTCGGAACACGCGGTTCACCTTATCACGCGGACAAGGCGCTGACGTGTCAGGGACGGTTGTTTTGACGACCTTGCCCCGCACAGCCCCACGGATGCCAATCTGTTTCATCAACCGTTGCACCGTGCATCTTGCAACCTCAAAGCCCTCACGTTTCAACTGATGCCAGGCCTTGCGCACCCCGTAGACCTGATAATTCTCATCCCAGACGCGTTTGATCTCCGAGCGCAGCTCTGTATCCCGCTGATACCGGGCAGAAGCTTTGGAAGGGTCCGCTCGGCACGCAAGTTGGTGATAGAATGTTGACGGTGCGATCGGCAGCACCCTGCAGATCGACTCGACACCGTAAACAACGCGCTGATCCTCAATGAAGGCGATCATCGCTTCAGTGGGCGGTCGAGTTCCGCCTGCGCAAAATAAGCTGACGCCTTACGCAGTATCTCGTTGGCCTGACGCAATTCCCTGTTCTCTCGTTCGAGAGTCTTGATCCGGTCGCGTTCCTCGGTTGTCACGCCATCACGCATGCCGCTATCCTTCTCGGCCTGCTTGACCCATCCGCTCAAGGTCTGGGGAATACAGCCGATCTTGGGTGCAATGGCCGCAATCGCGCCCGCCTGCGTTTCGTATGAGCCTTGATGCTCGAAGACCATCCGGACCGCACGCGCGCGAACCTCAGGTGAATAGCGATTTGCCATTTTGCTTTTTGTCATAACCATCATCCTTACTTAAGTTGATGGTCTCCGACAAACTCGGGGCGATTCAAACGAATGCCTCGTATGGGCCGTTCGTGTAGGTGCTCCCCTTCAGTAAGGAAGGGCGGAAACCAGACATTCGCTGCGATTGCGAAGTGTTGGTCCACTATTGGACAATAGCAGCCATTCGGCAGGGTAATCCCCCCTTTTATCTGGGCTCAACCGAAGAATTCACGCGGCTGTGTATCTACATCAACTACCTCCAAGTTAGCCCGACTTGTCGCCCGCTACCTCAGGTCAGTTCTCGGATCCAATCATCCGCTAACAAATCAAACGGTTAGTTTTCGACCAAGCTAACGAATTGTATCCTTTGTGAAACCAACTGCACCTTGCAGCTCCAGCTCGAGGCAAGAAGAGCTCCGAAGATGTTATGGCTGTTTACTTTTGCGTCAGCTGTGATCTCATTTCCGTAGCTCGTGATCTTCCAGACAAAATCTGAATCACCAATACTTGTTTCTTCTGTGGATCTTCTTGAGCCAGAAAGGCTGTTCAAAATCTTCTCCTCGCACACTTCTTTAGTCTGCTCCTGAAGCTTAGGCGAAGCTGAAACTGGAGATCGGTCTGGAAAGCTTTTCACCACCCAAACGCCCAGTCCGCTGAAGATAGCAAACACGACTAAAATCAACGACGCTTCGACGGGGAATTTAAACTTGCCGATTTGCAATTTATTGCCCTTTTGATGGGAGCATAAGAACACATGCTACCAAGTGTTGTGGAAACACCCCGCGTCAACCTTTGATTAGATAGTGCGAAACTTAGCCGCGGCCTGCCTGAAGCCCCAAAAGCGTGCAAGCTTCGCGCAAGCAGATTATGGCTGTGGCAGCTGTTGCCATCGCTATGGGCCGTGTGCTCTTGAAGGGGCTCGCCGGTCCGCGCGGCTTCTTCGTCATCTCGATCTCCACATCGTCGAGATGAACCAGAAATCCTCCTATACTCAATTATCTCAAATCTGTCCGAGGAGCGCTGACCTCAGACCGGACAGAGAAGTGATTGACTTAACAACAGGGCATAACGATGGTCAGTCACAAATTAGGGGGCTCTTTTAATGCGAATCCGTCTCTCAACAATCGCCGGTTTTTTTCTGCGTTCTTTTATCAGGTTGTTCAGAAGGCTCTATCAAGGGGTCTGAAGAAATTCGTGAAGGGCAACTAATTTTTGCAAAAGAATGCTCTGCTTGCCATGGTGTGCGTGGCAAAGGCGCAGGGTCTCCATCACTGGCCATGGGGGTCGTAGCGCCTGACTTAACAGGGATCAAGCAACGCAATGGCGGGTACTTCCCTCGGGAATTTGTTAGTCGCTTCATCATGGGCCGTCTCGAAAAAGAAGATCCCTTTTCTGCAATGCCCGATTTTTCGACGGTCGGGCTTCGCCATGTTTACCCGAATGGGGGCGCAGATGGAGAGGTACTGGAAACCGATTTTGCAAATTTGCTCGACTACCTCGAAGCGATACAGGAGTAGGTAGGAAGGAATTCGCGCTAACCAGTGGCAGATGCTCTCGCCCGAGCGGTGAAGCCGCTGGAATATATTTTAAAGGTCATAGAATGACATCTACACAGTGAGCGAGATACGGATCTTTTAAGTAATTGTACTGGGTTTGGTACGATCTGGCTAAAGTAGCGGCACAATGTGAGGTCCAATCCACGAAGATCGCATCCGAACAAATGGTGGCGATGAGCCCTATTCGCCAATAACGCGGGGCAGTTGCGAATAGGGTCGATATGCTTTGATAAGGCAACTTTAAACTATTTAATAAATGATTTTGCGAGAAAAATAACTCCGTACCCCATTTGCCTGTCCGACGTCATCTTTGATTGACACAGACCGTAACATTGTTGGGAGGATTTGATGATCCGATCCGCTGTTTCTTCATTGGTTATTGGATTTCTGGCGGTCAGTGCTCAAGCTGAAGATGCCCGAAGCGAACTTGCTCGCCAGATTGAGGAAGCGTCAGTCACATCAAACCAGCCATACTTAGATACAGGTGTAAGTTTCGGATGGCAGTTATATCCTCCTCTAATATACCGTCGTGAAATGCAAATTAGTGATTGCGATGTCACAGCGCTAACTTTCAAAATCAGCGACGAGAATTCTGCGGAAGGGCCGTTTATCGAAATTACATTCGACCTCAATCGCACGAGGATCCCTGATCCGTCTGTGCCGATTGGTGATGAGTATGCCTTCATGACTGGTAGCGGAGATGAGCCAAACGGCTCGGCGATGTTCGAGATGCACTTTTTGCCCCCCTATGAACCGATAATCTGGTCAAAAACATCTGAAGCAGAGTTTGAGCAGCCAGCTGTGTTTATTCGGTTTTTGATGGAGCCTATCGTAGATGAGAAACAGCCCCGCCGCTTACTTTCACTTTTGAATAAGTACCAAGCTGCATATTGCACATTCTCGGGTTAGTTTCTTTGGATAGAAGGTCACTTCAGAATTTCGCCTCTAACCGCAACTGAATCGAATGTCAGCCTGTTGGACAGACTGATTATAACGCCGACAAAAATGCTGCGATATGCACGAATGGCCGCTTTGACGGTCTGCTCCGCAGCAACTTGATTGTATAGTCAAGGTCTGATTCGGGCCGAAAGCTGAAGTCGACGGGTATAGGTCCTGCAGGGTTTCTGCAGGACCAGTGACTAATCAATTCCAAGCTGGAGCGAGCGTTTCCGGGCTGACCAAGCGACCTTCGGCTGAACCAAGAGCATCAATGCTGGCGATCTCTTCTGCGCTCAACACGATTTCCGCTGCACCAAGATTGTCAGCAAGCCGGTTCTTGTTACCGGTCCTGGGCAACGCGATGCTCATCGGGCCCGTCAGGACCCAGGCCAATGCAATCTGGGCCGGGCTTGCATTATGCACGGCGGCAATCTCGCGCAGCATGGCGTTCTCCATGACCTTCCCTTGCGCCAGTGGCGAGTAAGCCTCAACCGGAATGCCCTTGCTGGCGAGGTGAGCGATCATCCGTGTTTGGTCAATAAGCGGATGCAGTTCGATCTGGTTGGCGGCCAATGGCGTGTTCAACGCAGCCTGTGCTTGATCGACCATATCAATGGTAAAATTCGACACGCCTCCATGGCGGACCTTCCCCGCAGAGATCAGATCATTCAATGCGCCAATTGTCTCGGCAATCGGGACTTCCTTTGAGGGCCAGTGCAGGAGTAGCAGGTCGACATAGTCGGTCCCCAGCCGCTTCAATGACGCGTCCGCAGCAGCGATAAAGGCTTCTGGCGAGAAGTGCTCAGGCAGGATTTTGGTGGTCAGGAATACATCATCGCGGCGGACATCGGCGCGGCGCAAACCTTTGCCGACTTGCTCTTCGTTTTCATAGGCCTGCGCCGTATCAATATGGCGGAACCCTTCTGAAAGCGCCGCGGCCACCATGTCGGCCACGGTATCTTGCTCAAGTTGAAAGGTGCCTAACCCCAAGGACGGAATTTGGGCGGGGCCGATAAGGGTGATACTCATAGTGTTGTTTCCTTTTTATTTTGCTCGGTGAACTCAGGGATGACGTGCTCGGCCAACTCGGCCAAAACGTCTTCGATTTCGCGCTGTGACTGGCGCAGGTTAAAGGCGATGTGGGCGACTCCTGCAGCGTGCAGGGAACGAACGTGAGTGGTTAGAGCATTGCGACCGATACGGCCCCCGAACTGGATCGGTCCGAAGGACGCATCGGGATCAGGGGCAAGATCCAGGTGCATCGCGGTCAGGACTGGCGCTGGGTGTAGGCCAGTATCAGTGCGCGCCTGACGCCACATCGACAGGCGGCGCTCGGCCTGATCGGGAGGGCCCGGATAGGTGAACCAGCCGTCCAATGTGCGGGCGATCCATTGCAGGCTTTGCTGGCCCATCCCGGCCATGACCATCGGGATACCGTCTGGCACATAGGGGCGCACAGTGGCGGGGCCTTGTGGTCCTTGCAGCGCGTCACCTGACCAGAGGGTGCGTATCTGGTCGACGCGATCGCGCAGGGTGGCTCCGCGGGCCTCATAGTCGAGACCTATAAGAGGGCATTCCACCGGACGGTCCCCGGACGCGATGCCAAGGATAAACCGCCCGCCCGACAGATGGTGCAGGCTGGCCGTCATCTTGGCCAGGAGGATCGGATCCCGAAGCGGCAGGACGACACCCGCAGTGCCAAGTGCAATACGCCGCGTGCGGCCTGCAAGAAAACCGAGATAGGGGAACGGATCGAAGACCTGTCCCGCATCCCCAAAGCTTGGATCGTGAACTGGCACGTCCCGCAGCCAGACCGCATCAAAGCCAAGGCTTTCGGCCAGCTCTACTCCCGTGGCAGGGTTTGAGATGTCTGGCACACCAAAGGGGCGCCCCTCGATACGGGCACGGCGTTGACCGGCTTCAGACCAATCGCGGTCCAGTGGCAATTCAATGCCAAAAGTAATGCGGTCTTTGTAAATCAGATTGAGGACAGACATGCTATGAACCTCCAGTTCAACGATTTGCCCCGCCGTACTAAGGATGCGGCGAGGCAAGTTAGGTTATTCAGCAGCAACTGCTTGGGACGATGTTGTGTTTAGGCGGCCGGACAGGCGCACCAAAACGATCCCGACCACCACCACACCAGCGGCGATGTAAGGCGCGGCGGCAAGGCCGATGCCTTCCACCACAAGTCCACCAGCCCACGCGCCGCCGGCAATGCCAAGGTTGAACGCACCGATGTTCAAACCGGACGCCACATCCACCGCACCGGGGGATACTTCGCGCGCAATTTGCACGACATAGGATTGCAGAGGCGGCACGTTGGCAAAGGCAAAGCCGCCCCAGAAGGCCGCAACCGCGATGGCTGCAATTGGGTGTGTAAGGAAGACACCAAGCGCGACCAGTGATATCGCAAGGCCAGCAAAGATCACCGTCAGGGACGGCACTGCACCAATACGGTCAGCCAGTTTACCGCCGGCGATGTTCCCAACGGCGACAGATGCACCATAGAGCAGCAGCACAAGGCTAACCGCGCCGGCAGACAGACCCGTGACTTCGTTCAGCATCGGCGCGAGGAAGGTAAAGGCGATGAAGTTGCCGCCATAGCCGACGGCCGTGATCAGATAGACCAGCAAAAGGCGCGGCGAAGTCAGCACCTGCAACTGCGCCTTGATCCCTGCCGAGGCAGCTTTGGTCAGATTGGCGGGCACCAAGATGGCAGAAGCGATGAACCCGATCACGCCAAGCGCGACGACGCCAAGGAAAGTCGACTGCCAGCCGAAGTTCTGGCCGATAAACGTCCCCAAAGGCACACCCGTCACAAGGGCGACGGTCAAACCAAGGAACACCAGCGCAATGGCCGAGCTTTCCTTTTCAGGCTCCACCAGATCGGTGGCGATCGTCGAGGCGATGGCAAAGAAAACACCGTGGGCGAGACCGGTGATAAAGCGCGCAGCGACAAGGCTGCCGTAATCCGGTGCAAAGGCGGCATAAGCATTGCCCAGAGTGAACAGTGCCAGCAAGAGCAGCAACAAAGTCTTGCGCGGCACTCGGTCTGCCATGGCGGTCAGCACTGGCGCGCCGATGGTCACGCCAAGCGCATAGAGGCTAACCAACAGGCCAGCGGAGGGGATAGAAACGCCAAGATCGGCGGCGATGGTGGGAAGCAAGCCGACGATAACGAACTCGGTCGTTCCGACGGCGAAAGCGCTGATGGTCAGCGCCCAAAGGGCAAGGGGCATCGGTTTTCTCCAATAAACTTGATGTCGACGCCACATATGCCTGTCGTTATCTATTGCGAGAACAGGCAAGTTTGGAATGGATCATTGCAGAAATTGCACGAATTGCTGCGCATGGGGGATTTGGCTGCCTTTGTCGGGATCGTCGATGATGGGGGCTTTGCTGAATCCGCGCGGCGCAGAGGGGTATCGGCCTCAACACTCAGCCGGTCAGTGACGCGGCTGGAAGAGCAGCTGAAGGTCACACTCCTGCGTCGGACTACGCGGTCCATCGAGATCACCCGCGAAGGCGCTGCCGTTCTGGCCGAGGCGCGTGAGATTTTAGATCGCAGCGAAACCCTGCAAGAGATCGCAACAAGTGGACAGGCCCCCGCCGGACCACTGCGTGTAAATGCGCCTGTGCCTTACGTCCTGCATGTTCTTGCCCCGCGGTTGGCCGAGTTTCACGCGGAATACCCCGGCATCCAGCTTTCGATCGACATGACAGATGCGCTGGTGGACCTTATCGGCAGTCACGCGGACGTTGCCATTCGACTGGGCCAGTTGCCTGATAGCGACATGTTGCACCGCCCCTTGGGGCGCACGGCTTGGAAATTAGTGGCTGCGCCGGAATACCTTGATCGGAACGGCTGGCCGAAAACACCAACCGACCTTGCAAAGCTGGAGCAAGTGCGCTTCGCGGCACCAGATCATATCAACACGCTGCGCTTTGCCGGCCTATCCACTCCTGTGACGGTGCCACCCTCGGTGACCGCAGGCAATGGAGAGGCCGTGCGCCAGATGGTATTAGGCGGTCTGGGCATCGCGCGTTTTTCCGATTTCATGATCGCAGATGACATCGATGCTGGCCGATTGGTTGAGCTGTTTCCGGGCCAGCTTGACGCCGCTCCGCTGGATATCTCAGCCCTCTACCTTACTCGTGTCTCGGGGTTGCGAAGGTTGGGTGTTTTTCTGGATTGGTTGGCGACCATTGGTGTGGGCTGAATTATTCCCAAGTGCTTTCAGTATGCATAACGATGACGAGCAATGCCTGGCCGCAAAGAGTTATTCTCAGTGAGTCTTATATCGGCATGTTTTAGATGTCCGCTAATTAGGCGCTGGACTGCAGCGGCGCAGTGCTATGCGAACGGCTGGGAAGGGCCGTCTGTGGCGACGGCCCAGCGGTTTAGATTTCGATAGCTTCGGCGATCACCAGCGCATCTTCAAGCTCGACGCCGAGGTACCTGACAGTGCTGTCCATCTTGGTGTGACCCAACAGCAGTTGGACCGCCCTTAGGTTGCCTGTTTTCTTGTAAATCTGCGTGACTTTCGTTCGCCGCATCGAGTGCGTGCCATAGGCGCTTGCCTCCAGACCAATGGATGTCACCCAGTCACGCACAATGCGCGCGTACTGGCGGGTAGAGATGTGAAGCCGTTCGTGAAAACGCCCAGGCCAGAGGTATTCGGATCCGACCATCAGCGGCTCCCGCATCCATCTTGCCGGCGATGCACGGGTGCCTTCGGAGATTTCGAAGCGCACAGGTTTCTGCGTATTGCTCTGAAGAACCGACGCGCGTTCCTTGATTTGGCCGGATGCCATAACATCGACCACCCTCATTTTCACCAGATCGCAGCCGCGGAGCTTGCTGTCGATGGCAAGATTGAAGAGGGCCAGATCACGGTGGTTCTCGGCCAATTCCAGCCGCACCCTGATCGCCCAGACGTGTTTGGACTTGAGCGGCCTTTTCTGGCCGACGATCCGGCCTTTGTTCCAGGCTGGGCGTAAGGCGCGGATGGCCGGCAAGTTTGATGTTTCCATGATGCATCCTCCGATCCACCACGCCCTCCCACATCGACAACCCGACGTTGACAAGACATCATACCATATGATGCTGCGCCGCATCCGAGGTCGGCTTTGAGCCCATTCTGTTGAAAAACTCTTTGCCGCAACTGCAAATTTTGGGAATGTGGGAAACCGTTCTCCGAGGAGCGGACTGCGCTCCTTGACGCCTTCAAAATTAGAGTAATTCGAAATTCTGTTCTTCCAATCTGACCCCCACCCGCTGTCTGAGGGTTTTTCAACACAATCCGCCCAAAGCGGACCGGATCGGCAGCGGTCGGAGTTATCGCTTTCGATCCGATTTTGCCTTCATTGCGCTGCGGACGAGCTTGCCGAAGGCGCGGTCCTTTTCGCGGCGTTCCGCGAGGCTGGCAGAGTTGAAAGCCTCCTCGGCTTGGAGCTTGCGCCAGCGGGCGAGCCGTTCAGGGTCGAGGCTGTCGTCTTCGATGGCGGCCAAGATGGCGCAGCCCGGCCCGGTCTCATGCCGACAGTCGGCGAAGCGACAGCGAGCGGCCAGCGCCTCGATATCCTCGAACACGTCGGCGATGCCGGTCGCGGCGTCGGTCAGTTGAAGCTCGCGCATGCCGGGCGTGTCGAGGACGAGGCAGCCGCCGGTGGTGGCGTGCAGTTCGCGTCGGGTCGTGGTGTGTCGACCCTTGGCGTCGTCCTCGCGGATGCCCTGGGTGGCGATGTCTTGCGTTCCAAGGAGTGCGTTGGTGAGGGTCGACTTTCCGACCCCGGAGGAGCCGAGGAAAACGATCGTCCGTCCCGATTTGCACCAGCTGGCCAGCGCCTTCGCCGGCTCTTCGCCACGGGCGTCGAGCGCCACGACTGGGACCCGCTCCGACACCTTCTGTGCCTCTTCGACATAGGGCGCGGGGTCTTCGGCGAGGTCCGCCTTGGTCAGCAAGATCACCGGCTCGATGCCAGCCTCGAAGGCCATTGCGACGTAGCGCTCCAGTCGCGCTACGTTGAAATCCTGGTTGCAGGAGGTGACGACGAAGACGGTGTCGATGTTCGCCGCGATCAGCTGCACCTCTCGGCCCGTGCCCGGCGCGCGGCGCCTAATCAGGCTCTTGCGTTCCAGCGGCCGGCTCGACCGGGGACGCGTGCGGTCCAGTAGCAGCCAGTCGCCCACAGTGGCGTCCGGTCCCGGCGGGATGGTCTCGTCGATCCCGTCGCCCGCCACCTGCAACCCGCTGCGATGCACGGCGACCACGCGCACCGGGGGCGTCTCGGTCAGCGCATCGACGTCGATCTGCTGCGCGAAGGCCGGGCCCCAGCCGAGGCGTTCCAGCGCCGTCGGTTCGCGCCGCGCCGGCGCAGCTCCCGGCAGGAAGGCGGAGTAGTCGCGGACCATCAGCCTACCAGAGAGCCGGATCGTCGAAGGCGGCGACGCAGCGAGCGGGGCCGCTGAGCGGCGTCAGCGGCGCCTCGGTCAGGGACTGAGCGATCCAGCCCTGCGGCTGGTTGAGCGGTTGCGGCGCGGGAAGATCGGCCTCCGAGACGGGCTTGAACCCCACTCGGCCGTAGAAGTCTGGATCGCCATAGGTCACGGCGATACCGACGCCCTCCTGCCGGAGCGCCTCAAGACCGTGAGCGATCAACCGCTGCCCTATCCCCTTGCCCTGATGCGCCGTTGCCACGGCCACGGGGGCCATCATGAAGACCGTGCGCGGATCGCCCGAGTAGGTGAGGCGCGTGAAGCAGATCCCGCCGAGGATCGCGCCGTCCTCCCAGGCGGTGAACACGCGCAGACCCTCGCGCGCAGTCTCTGCGATCAGGCGGCACACAAGGGCGCCGATCAGCGCGCCTTCCTCTGCGCCCTCTGAGGCCCTGAAGGTCGACGCGAAGAGTTCTGCAATCGATTCGGCGTGGGTGGTGTAATCCGTTGAATAGTTCATTTCTCGATCCTCTTTGGTGCCAGGCGGGGTCAGACCCGCTCCAGCACGAACATCTCATAGCCGAACTGCCCGCGCCCGGCCTCCAGCACCGCGATCTCGCGGCGCAGGTCTTCAAGAACACGGGCTCCCTCGAGACGCGGCTCGAGGGCGTCGAGCCGCGCGGCGAGCGGGCGGTAGTAGGTGTCCATCGCCTCATGCCCCATGTCGAAATGGCCGAGGACGCGGTAGCGCGCGCGCCTGGCCTGCGCAACGCGCGTCGCAGGTGTCGCCATCGCGGGGTAACCCGCGGCCCAGAAGGCGCGGACCTCGTCGTCGGGTTTGCCGGTCCGCCACACCATGTCGGAGAACACGAGAACGCCGCCGGGGCGCAGAAGCGCCCGCCAGTCCGCAAGCGCCTTTTCCACGCCGAGGATATAGGCGCTGCCCTCGGACCAGATCACGTCCCAGGGACGCTCGGGGGCCGGAATTGCGGCCATGTCGACGTTCTGCACCTCGATCCGATCATTGAGGCTGCGCGCCGCGATCCGCGACCTGAGCTTGTTGAGCGCGACCTCGGCGGTGTCGGTGGCTGTGATCCGCGACGTGGTCGCCTCAGCCAGCGTCATCGTCGCCATGCCGGGGCCGCAGCCGATCTCAAGGAGCGTCTCGGGTGCGAACGGCACCAGTGCCAGCGCCCTGCGTGTCGCTTCAGTCATTCCCGGGCCCCACCAGTCGAGGTCGGCGAACACGTCCATGAACCCGGCCATGTAGGCGTCATGGGCGTTCATGTCCTTGGAAACGAGCGCAACCAGCCCCGCCTCAGCGCTGGAAAACCCCTGTGATATGAGCCAGGCCCTGTGCAGATCGGGCGCGACGCGCTCGACCTCCTCATGCCAGCCCTTCAGGCTCGATTGTCCGAGCAGAGCCGCCAAAAGGTCGCGCGACCGCGTTTTCTCGGTGAGCTCGGCGTCCAGCACTGCCAAGCGCTGGCCCAGCATGTCGCGGTCGAGCTTGCCGTCGAGGCAGGCATGGCATTCCTGCAAACTCAGCCCGCCCGCCTGAAGCTTCTGCATTAGCCGAAGGCGCTGCCGGTCGACGTCAGTGTAGACACGATAGCCGTTCGCCTGTCGCTTTCCCTTCAGCAGGCCGAGCTTCTCGTAGTAAAGCAGCGTCGCGCGCGACAGGCCCACGCTCTCCGCCAGTTCTGAAATCCGCAC